>UQIL01000012.1 GCA_900541025.1 uncultured Collinsella sp.
GCCTCGGCAAGCAGCTGCTCCCACAGGGCGGCGTCGTGCAGCTGCCAGCCCTCAAAGCCCCAGCGCTCGCGTGCGGCGCCCGGGGCGCGGTCAGTCAGGATATTCACGGCCTCCAGCAGCAGGCCGCCGCCGGCGCACGAGGCGTCGATCAGCGTGGGCAGAGCCTCGTTCTCGTAATCGTCGGCCGTCAGCTCGCGCTCGCACAGTGCGGTCCAGCCGACCTGCGCCAGCACCAGGGCGGCGTAGTCGGGGCGCAGCACGTGCGTACCCTCGCCGGCGCGGGTCGCGGCAGGCGGCAGGCGTTTGAACAGCGGGTCGCCCGAAAGGTCCAGGCTGATGCTCGCGCGGCGCTGGCGCAGCGAAAGCAGCAGGTGAACGTCGGGGTCGGCGGCATCGACATCGGCGCGACGGCCCGTGGTCTCGGCCAGGCGGTCGCACAGCGCGTCTTTGGCGCGCAGGGCAGAGAAGCGCGTGTTGCGCAGCTGCTCGGTCACGCCGCGGGCGGTGATGGCGATGGTGGCGCCGGGGCGGATGATGGTCTCCCAAGCGATGTCGTAAACGCTGTCGTACAGTTCATCGGCATCCTGCGCCTCAAAGCGCCCGAGTACCACGAACACACGGCTCGCCAGGCGTGACCACAGACAGGCGCGGTAGCCTTCTTCGAGCTCGCCCTCAAACGTGGCGCGGCCCTTCAGCCGGCGAACATGCGAAAGCCCGAGGCGTTTAAGCTCATCGGCGAGTGCGGACTCAAAGCCCTCGGGGCAGCTTGCGTAAAATTCCATGGGTGACCTCTCTGGTTGCGTCGCTCCATTATATGATGGATACTTCGTTTACTCTCGCCCCCGAAAGGAACCCATATGATTGATGCGTGCCCCGATTCCGCCGTGCTCTTTTTTGACGTGGACGGCACGCTGACGTCGTTCGATCCCGACAACATGACCGACAAGGACTTTTCGGCGGTTTGCCCCTCGCAGGCGGTCGTCGAGGCGTTTCATCGCCTGCGCAATGCGGGTCACCAGGCATTTATCTGCACGGGTCGTCCCTTGTGGCTGATTGCCGATGGTCTGCGTGCTTTGGAGCCTGCGGGTGTCGTTGCCATGGCGGGAGCGACGCTCGAGGTCGAGGGCCGCGTGGTGCATGAGGACTGCTTTGACGAGGACGTTATTGAGGAGCTTGCGCGCCGTATGGCCGCGGCAGGGATTGAGGCCTTTTTCGAGACCAACGTGGCTACTTTTGCCCTGGAACCCGCGGGTGTTGAGCAGTCGTCTCTGATCGGCACTTCTGTGGTGCACAGCACCGAGGAAATGCGCGTCGACGGCAGTCTGCGCGTGGGCAAGGTATGCCTCAGTGTGCCCAGTTTGGCTCGCGTGGCCAACGATGACGGCTTTATCGATCGCGAGTTTGAGCTGTGCAACACCGGTGGCCAGAATCGCGAGCTGAGCCCCAAGGGCATTGACAAGGGCGTGGGCGTGGCGCGAGCGCTGGAATACCTGGGTCGCACCGGCAACGCGCGCACCTTTGGCTTTGGCGATTCCGGCAACGACCTGGGCATGCTCGCCGCCGTCGAGACAGCCGTGGCCATGGGTAACGCCATGCCCGAGGTCAAGGCGGTCGCCGACTACGTGACCGACGATGTCGCACGCGACGGTACCGTCACAGCGATGCGCCATTTTGGGTTGATTTAATAAATGGCCGGGTCGCCCGCAGTGGGGGCGACCCGGCCATTTGAGCTATTTTGCAATATAGAGCTTGGGATGACTGCGACTGCTCTCGATCGCCGCCGTCATGATGCCCTCGTCGTCTCCATCAACGATGATGCCGTCGAGGTCATCGATCTGCGCGGACCGATAAAAACTGGTCTTATTGAACTTTCCCTGGTCAACCATCATGTAGCCCTGGTTTGAGTTGGTAAGGTACATATGCTTGATCATGGCCGAGAAGTCGTGCTCGACGGTAAAACCGTGGTCGGGGTGGAATCCGTCGGCACTGACAAACGCCTTGTCGGCATGTAGTTTGCTCATGCAGTCGAGCGTTAGTGCGCCCGCGAGATAGAGGTGGCCCTTGCGCACGGAGCCGCCCAGCAGCACTACCGAAGCATTGGGGAGATTGAAGCTGGCGTAGTTCGCGATTGCAAGATCGCCGGTGATAATGGTGATCTCACGCTTGTCCATGAGGGCCTTAGCGAAGTAAAAGCCTGTGGTGCCGATATCAATTACCATAACATCGCCATCATCAACAAGAGTTGCTGCGGTTGCGGCGATGGCTTCCTTGGCCTCGACTTGGACATTGATGCGCTCCTCGGGATACGAGATTGCGTTGGAGCGAGAAAGCGATACCGCTCCGCCGCGTACGCGACGCAGCTTGCCTTCGGATTCCAGCGAGATGAGGTCGTGTCGTGCGGTGACTTCCGAAACCGAAAAACGGCGAACGATGTCGGATACCGAGATATTTGGCTTTTCGGCCAGCCAATTCATGATAAATCGCTGACGCTCGGCCGGTGAAAGGTCTGAAGTAGATGCCATATGCCGCTCCTTTTGAACAAAAGGTAAAAGATGCGCCTTTCGTAATCGAAATATAACGTATCGATATGAAAAGAACAAGGCAAATTCGAATGAATCAAAAGAACGGAATGGCATGTCACAAATGCATGCGTAGCAGATAGTTCGCACGTAAACGGGCTATAAAGAGTCTCATTCTGAAGGTGCCGCCCAAAAGAAGTACGTTCACGCCCGATATTCGACCGTTCACAGAAAGTTGACAATTGAGCTTTCGATAGCTTTTGAAATGGTTTATAAAAGAAAACCGAAAAGCTTTTGAAACAAAGAAGAAGGCTTTCGATAGCAATAGTGTTAGATGAGAAAGGACCGAACATGGCGATCAAGGTGTTTGCCGACGGCGCTAACCTCGAGGGTATGCTTGACATGCATGACAATGGCAACGTTCAGGGCTTCACGACCAATCCTTCCCTTATGAAGGCCGGCGGCGTGACCGACTACCGCGCTTTTGCCAAGACGGTTCTTGAGCACATTACTGATGTGTCGGTCTCTTTTGAGGTATTCGCCGACGACGAGGCGGGTATGGAAGCCGAGGCTCGCGAGATCGCAACCTGGGCAGACAACGTCTACGTTAAGATCCCGGCGCTCAACACCAAGGGTGAGTCCACTGCCGCGCTGGTCAAGCGCCTTTCTGCCGACGGCATCAAGGTGAATGTCACCACTATCTTCACGCCCGAGCAGGTCGACGAGTTTGTCGATGCCGTCTCTGCTGAGACCCCCTCTATTCTGTCCATCTTTGCCGGTCGCATTGCCGATACCGGCGTCGATCCGCTGCCCCTCATGGCGGAGTCCGTAAAGAAGGCTGCCGTTAAGCCTGCTGCCGAGGTTCTCTGGGCGTCTACGCGCGAGGTCCTCAATATCTTCCAGGCGGAGTCCGTTGGCTGTCAGATCATTACGGTCCCCAATGCCCTTCTTGCCAAGCGCAAGAATTTCGGGAAAGATTTGCTTGAGTACTCGCTTGATACGGTCAAGGGCTTTGCCCGCGACATTCAGGCGCTTGGTTTTCATATCCTGCCCGAGGAGTAGGGGACGAGCATGCTGACCGATCTTCTTAAGCCCGAGCTTGTTGCCTGCCACGTCGAGGCCTCCGACTGGGAGGAAGCGATCAAGGCATGCGGTAAGTTGCTCGTAGACGCTGGCAAATGCGACCAGAGCTATGTTGACGCCATGATTTCATCGGTTCACAAATTCGGCCCCTATATGGTCTTGGAAGAGGGCATCGCCATGCCCCACGCTCAGGCAGATGGCAATGTGAGTGAAGCGGGGATCTGTATCGTCACGCTTGACCCTGCCATTGCGTTTGGACACGAGGATTTCGATCCGGTTCACGTGCTCGTGGGTATTTGCGCACCCGACCCCAAGGCTCATCTTGGCTGCTTGGCGGAGCTTTCGCAGATGTTCGAGGACGAGGACTGCGTTGCCAAGCTCAGCGCATGCGATACGCCCGAGCAGGTTTTGGAGACCATGCGTTCATTCTTTTAGGCCTTAATGGCACGGCGATGCGTCGCCGTTTTTGGATAGACGGAAAACCGTCACGTGTAGGAGAGGAAGGTTGCCATGCATATCATCACCGTATGCGGAAACGGCATCGGGTCCAGCCTGATGCTCGCTGGCAAAGTCGAGGAGCTTTGCGAGGAGGAGGGCATCAAGGCCGACGTTGAGTCTATGGACCTGAACGGTGCTTCTTCCGCAAATCCGGATCTGTTCATCACCGTTAAGGAACTCGCCCCCGAGCTCCACGGCAACGTTGTGATCGTTCGCAGCTATGTGAACAAGAAGAAGATCCGCGAAGACGCCCTCGAGGCAATCAAGGCGGCCGCCGCTAACGCCTAAAGCGGCACAAAAAAGGGCGGTTCCCTGTGGAAGAGGGAAACGCGCCCACGTTAGAGAGAAAGGAAGCGCAGATGCAAGCCATCCTTCCCATACTTGAGTTTATCCAATCGATTCTGACCAAGCCAGCGTGGATTATGGGTCTATTTGCCTTTGTGGGCCTTGTCGCGCTTAAGCGTCCTGCCCACAAGGTGATGACGGGCACCCTGAAGCCCATTCTTGGTTACATCATGCTGTCCGCCGGCGCCGCTGTTGTTCAGGAGAACCTTGCTCCGCTGGGTACCTTCATCGAGACCGGTTTCCACATCACCGGCGTCGTGCCCAACAACGAGGTCGTTGTTTCGATGGCTCAGAGCGTCCTCGGCGTTCAGACCATGATGATCCTGATTCTCGGCTATGTCGTGAACATTATCATTGCCCGCTTTACCAAGTTTAAGTACATCTTCCTGACGGGCCATCACAGCATGTTTATGGCCTGCCTGCTGTCTGCCGTTCTGCAGGCATCTGGCTTCCAGGATGTCCAGCTTGTCATCGTGGGCGGCATGTTCCTGGGCCTCGTGAGCGCTATGCTTCCCGCCGTTGGTCAGCGTTTCACCGAGAAGGTTACCGATGGCGATGAAATCGCCATGGGCCACTTCGGTTCACTCGCCTATTACATCTCCGCTGCAGTCGGTACGCTTTTTGCTAAGGACGCCGAGGAGAACAGCACCGAGAAGATCGAGGTTCCCGAGAAGTTCGCCTTCCTGCGCGACACTACCATCTCCACGGCTCTTACCATGGCCTTCTTCTACCTGGTTACCGCTTTCGCCGCTTACATCGCAGATCCTGCGGTCGTTACCAAGACCGCTGGCGGCGACAACGTGATTGTCTATGCCCTGACCTGTGCCCTGTCCTTTGCCGTTGGTGTCACCATCGTCTATAACGGCGTTCGTATGATCCTTGCCGACCTGGTCCCGGCTTTCCAGGGCATCTCCAACAAGCTGATCCCCGGTGCCATCCCCGCCGTCGACTGCGCCGTCTTCTTCCCCTATGCTCCCACCGCCGTCATCCTCGGCTTTGTCGCATCCTTCATCGGTGGCGTGGTCGGTATGTTCATCGTGGGCGCTACCCTGGGCATCTTCATCATCCCGGGCATGGTTCCCCACTTCTTCTGCGGTGCTACCGCAGGCATCTACGGCAATGCTACCGGCGGTCGCAAGGGCGCAGCTCTTGGCGCTTTCGTCAACGGCCTGCTCATCACCTTCGCCCCGGCCCTGCTCCTGCCCGTTCTTGACGTCTTTGGCTTCAAGAACACTACGTTCGGCGACTTCGATTTCTCCGTCATTGGTATTACGCTTGGCCGCGCTGCCGAGGCCTTCGGTACCACCGGTGTCTACGCGATTCTTACTGTCCTTCTGATCGTCGCCTTCGTCCCCAACTTCATCCACACCAAGGGTGCTGTGATTAACCACGTTGAGGAAGAGTAATCCAGGCATACGTTAAGCCCTAATCGGGCGGAGCTCCGATAACCGGCTCCTACACGGAAGCGGTGGCGTCTCAAATGAGGCGTCACCGCTTTTGTTTTGGAGTGGTTGTGAAAACGTACCGGTGAAGCGCTGTCTCTGCGCCGCGAACGGAATCAACCGCGATGATCAGCAAAAACGTTTTGCCGCTGGGGTGTCGATATAAAAATGGTAAAACTGCAAACCGTTCGCCGAGAAGATGAAAACCCGCAGCTCACGCCTTGATAAACGTAGGTAAAGTGTTTAGCAGTTTATCGCCCATGTGCAAGCGAAAGGAATCAGGCAGATGGCAATCAAGGTGTTCGCTGACGGTGCAAATCTCGAGGGCATGCTCGACATGTACGAGAACGGCAACGTTCAGGGTTTCACGACCAACCCGTCCCTTATGAAGAAGGGCGGCGTGACGGATTACCGCGCGTTTGCCAAAGAGGTCTTGACCCACATCACCGATGTATCCGTGTCGTTTGAGGTCTTTGCCGACGACGTCGAGACCATGGAGGTCGAGGCGCGCGAGATCGCTACCTGGGCCGAGAACGTCTATGTCAAGATTCCGTGCGTGACTACCAAGGGCGAGTCCACCGCCGAGCTGGTCCGCAAGCTTTCGGCCGACGGCATCAAGGTCAACGTCACCACCATCTTTACGCCTGCGCAGGTCGACGAGATGGTCGAGGCCGTTGACGCCGAGACGCCGTCAATCATCTCGCTCTTTGCCGGCCGCATCGCCGACACCGGCGTCGACCCCATTCCGTTTATGACGGAGTCGGTTAAGAAGGCCGCCGCAAAGCCCAACTGTGAGGTCCTGTGGGCGTCCACGCGCGAGCTCATCAACATTTACCAGGCAGAAGCCTGCGGTTGCCAGATCATTACGGTGCCCAACAGCATCCTGGCCAAGCGCAAGAACATCGGTCGCGACCCGTACGAGGTCTCGCTCGACACCGTGCGCGGCTTTGCCAAGGATATCGCCGCTTTGGGCTTCCATATCCTGCCGTAGCGCGAACACTGACTACGCCGCGGGCTGCTCGCCCCGGCTTTCCTTTCCCTATCGCTCACGCGCTCCGCGAGGGTCGCGCTAGGCAAAGGAAAGGCCGGGGCTGCCGACACGAGCTTGCCAGCAAGTTGGCGCTTGGCTTCCATATCCTGCCGTGGGCAAAGGTACCCCCGCCTGCGCCGTGCAAAATTGAGAGTATTCAGCAAGGTAAAGGTCTTTATCAGTTAACCGAAGCATGGAACGGCCCCCGTTTTGGCTCTGATGACGCTAAAACGGGGGCTGTTCCATGCTTTTTCGTCTCTGAGGGGCATCCGGAACGGTGGAATTTGCAGAATACTCGCGATTTTGCACATCGCTACAGGGGGTACCTTTGCTTTGGCGGTTTACTTGCCCTGTACCATGGTGAGCGAGATCTTCTTGCGGTCGCGATCGACCTTTTCGACCCACACCTTGACCGTGTCACCGATGCGCACCACGTCGCTCGGGTGCTTGACAAAGCGGTTGGCCAGCTTGGAGATGTGCACAAGGCCGTCCTGGTGCACTCCCACGTCGACGAAGGCGCCAAAGTCGACGACGTTGCGCACCGTGCCCTTGAGCTCCATGCCGGGTTCCAGGTCGTCGATGGAAAGTGCCGAGCGGCTAAAGACCACCTCGGGCGCGTCGTCGCGCGGGTCGCGGCCGGGCTTCTTGAGCTCGTTGACAATGTCGATGAGCGTCAGGGTACCGCAGTTCAGGTCGCTTGCTAGCGCCGAGATGCTGCCCAGGCGGCGCTCGATGTCGGGCACGCCGCCGCGGCTGAGCTCGCTTGCCGCAACGCCGGCACGCTCCAGGACGGCCGTGGCCACCTCGTAGCTCTCGGGGTGGACGCTTGTCGCGTCGAGTGGGTTCTTGCCGCCGCTAATGCGCAGGAAACCCGCGGCGTTGAGATATGCCTTGGGCCCCAGCTTGGGGACCTTCTTGAGCTGGCGGCGATCGGTAAAGGCGCCGTTTTCCTCGCGGTAGGCCACGATGTTTTTGGCCACGCTCGGCGTGATGCCCGATACGTATCCCAGCAGACTTGCGCTCGCGGTGTTTACGTCGACACCCACGCGGTTAACGACGTCCTCCACCACGTGGCCCAGAGTGCGCGAGAGCTCGGCCTGGTCAAGGTCATGCTGGTACTGACCCACACCGATGGACTGGGGCGGAATCTTGACGAGCTCTGCCAGCGGGTCCTGCAGGCGGCGGCCCAGGCTCATGGCGCCACGCACGGTGACGTCCAGGTCGGGGTATTCCTGGCTGGCGAGCTCGGAAGCGGAGTACACCGACGCGCCGGCTTCGTTAACGATGGTGTAGCGAAGGCTGGGCGCCTGCTCGGCAATGAACTCCGAGACGACTTCCTCGGTCTCGCGGCTGGCGGTGCCGTTGCCGATGACGATGGTGTTGACGCCGTCCTTTTTGACGAGGCGGGCGAGCTCGCGCTTGGTGCCGGCGACGTCGTGGCGCGGCTTGGTGGGGTAGACCACGCCGTGGTCGAGCAGCTTGCCGGTCTCGTCCATGACGGCGACCTTGCAGCCGGTGCGGTAGCCCGGATCGAGCGCGAGCACGCGGGCGCCGCGCACGGGGCGTGCCGAGAGCAGGCCCTCGAGATTCTTGGCAAAGACATTAATGGCCTCGGTCTGGGCGCGAACGGTGAGCTTGGCGCGGGCCTCGCGCTCCAGCGAGGGGGCCATGAGGCGCTTGTAGCCGTCAGCGATGGCGGCGTCAAAGACGGGCGCGAAGACGCCCTGGCGTCGGGGCCAACGGCTGCCGAGGCGCGCCGTGGCGGCAGCGCCGTCGACGTTCACGCGCACGCGGAGGTTGCCCTCGCGCTCACCGCGGTCGATAGCCAGCACGCGGTGGTTGGGAATACGGCGCAGCGGCTCATCATAGCTGTAGTACGGCTCGTAGGGGGTCTTCTCGGCGGGGTCGGTGGCCTCGACGATGATGTCGGCGGTGTTTTGCGTAAAGGCGCGCAGGTCGGCGACGTTCTCGGGGTCTTCGGCCACCGTCTCGGCCACGATGTCCGCCGCGCCGGCGAGCGCCTTCTCGGGCGTGTCGAAGCCGGCTTCCTCGTTGACGTAGGCCGCGGCGGTGTCGAGCGCGCTGCCCTTGGCCGAGGCCTGCATGATGATCATGTTGGCAAGCGGCTCCAGGCCTGCCTCGCGGGCCTTCTGTGCGCGGGTCATGCGCTTTTTGCGGTAGGGCTTGTAGAGGTCCTCGACACGCTGGAGCTGCGCGGCCTCGCGAATTTGCTGTTCGAGCTCGGGCGTAAGTTTGCCCTGGGCGTCGATGAGCAGAAGGACGTCCTCTTTGCGCTGTTCAAGATTGCGCAGGTAGGACAGGCGCTCGTCGAGTGCGCGCAGGGCGACGTCGTCCATTCCGCCTGTGGCCTCCTTGCGGTAGCGCGAGATAAAGGGGATGGTGTTGCCCTCGTCGATGAGCTTGACGGCTGCCTCGACGTTGGCGGCCTTAAGGTTGAGCTCGCGGGCGAGCTGGGCGATAAGATCCATGGGACTCCTTGCGTTTAAGGTGCGTTTGCAGCACAGAGCTACCAAGGATACCAAAAAGCCCCGCGGGCAGGAGGCTGCTCGCGGGGCAAAGAAGAGGGGCTTGTTGGCGGCGGGCCAAGGCGCTCGGCGGGGAGTTTGCCGCGACCCGCTCTTAAGGCATTACAGCTCGACGAGCTGGCCGGTCTCGGCGGCCTCCTTGATGGCGTTGAGAAGCGTGAGCGTCTTGACGTTATCGGCGGGGGTCACGACGGGCTCGACCTCGCGGCGGACGACCTTCACAAAGTGCTTGAGCTGCATCTTGTGCGGCAGCGCCGGGTCCACAGCCGGGATCTCCATCTGCAGCGGCTTGTGCCAGTTAGAGGCGCCGTCGTAGGAGAACTGGTGCAGGCGGGGCAGCGACAGGGCGCCCTTAGTGCCGCCGATAAAGTAGGCGTCGGCGTCGAAGGGGCGGTACTGCGGATCCTCGCGAGCGGTTGCCTCCCAGTTCCAGGGGCTGGCGGTGGCGTCGGAGATGGTCATGCTCGCAAGTGCGCCATCGGCAAAACGGACGTTGACCACGGCGGAGTCCTCGGTCTCAAAACCGCGGGCGGCGCTGGACTGCATACCCTGGACGGCAACGGGCTCGCCCAGCAGATAGCGGAGTAGATCGACGTCGTGAACCAGGTTGACCAGGATCGGGCCGGCGCCCTTCTTGCGGCGCCACTCGACATCGAAATACTCGTCGTTCTTATAGATCATGTAGTGGAAGCTCGAAACAGTAAGCTTGCCCAGCTCGCCGGACTCGATGATCTCCTTGGCCTTGTTGACGAAGGGGTTGTGGCGACGGTGCTGACCCACGAGCACGGGCACGCCGGCGGTCTCGGCCTCGGCGGCGAAGGCCTGAGCATCCTCGAGGTCGTTGGAGATCGGCTTTTCGACCAGCGGCACGATGTTGCGCTTGATGGCCTCGCGGGCAACGCCCAGGTGCAGGTCGTTGGGGGTGGCGATAATGACGGCCTCGGGCTTGACCTCGTCCATCATCTGGGCGGGATCGGTATAAAACGGCACGCCGGCGGCCTCGGCCGTGGCGCGGGCGCCCTCAAAGGCGTCGGCGATGGCGACGAGCTCGGCCTCGGGCTCCTCGGTGACAAAGCGGATGTGGTTGCGGCCCATGGCGCCGGCGCCGATAACGGCAATGCGGACGGGGTTGAGCTCAGACATTTCGACTCCTTAATACTGGTGACCGGTGGAATGCGACAAAGGGGCTGTCCCTTTGTCGCATCGGTAAAACTAGGCGGACTTCTTCTTGCTGTCGGAGACCATCATGTAGACGGTGAGCACGACGGCGATGGCGGCGATCACGATGGCGCCGTAGAAGGACTGCTGGTAGGCGGCGCTGCCGGCCTCGGCGTGATACAGCACGGCGGTGATGGGCTGGCTGATCCAGGTGGAAGCGGCATAGCCTAAAAACATGATGCCGTAGTTGACGCCGATGTTGCTGGTGCCAAAGGCGCCACCGGTGAGCGGCGGGTAGATGACGAGCAGGGCGCCAAAGCTAAAGCCGAGCAGGGCGAGCGCCACAAAGAACATGCTCTGCGTAAAGCTCATCGACATGATGACGAGCGCGACGATGGTGACGACAAGGCTGATGAGCAGTGACTTGTAGGCGCCGAGCTTGTCGATGATCTGGCCAAAGGACAGACGGCCGACCAGGTTGGCGCAGGTGTTGACGGAGACGACCACGCCGCCGAGGGCGACGGCCGCGGCGCTCGTGGGGTCGGCGAAGAGCTGGACAGCGGCGATGGAGGCAACCTTGCCCACGAGCAGGGTGCCCGCGGTGGCGGCGAAGGCGAAGGTGGCGATGAGGACCCAGAAGCGCGGGGTTTTGACCATCTCGCCCGGGGTGAGGTCGCCGAAGGTGCCGGCGTGCGCGCCGCCCTTGGGGACCTCGAAGCCCTCGGGCAGCCAACCGGCCTCGGGGGCCTTCAGGAACAGGGCGGAGGCGGCGATCGTCACAAAGAAGATGACGCCGAGTGCCTTAAGGGCGCCAAAGATGCCAAGGCTCGGGATGAGCAGCGAGGCGAGCACCGGGGACAGCACGGCGGGGCCGGCGGTCGAAGCGGCCAGGGTGATGCCGGAGGCGAGGCCCTTTTTGTCGATGAACCACTTTTGGCCGGTGGTGAGCGCGGGGTTGTAGCCCAGGCCGTTGCCGATGGCGGCGACGAGCGAGAACCACAGGTAGAACTGCCACGGCTCGGTGACGGTGCCGGACATGAACCAGCCCACGCCGTAGCACACGGCGGCAGCGATCACGACGTTGCGCGGGCCGATCTTATCGGAGATGCGGCCGGCGAAGATGCCCGTCACGGCCATGATGGTCTGGAAGACCGGGAAAGCCCAGGTAAGAGCGCTGGACCACTCGGGATAGACGGCGAGCAGGTTCTTGCTCACAACGGAATACAGCGCGATGGAGCTGATGAAGAACATGGTGACGCACGCGGCGGAAAGCACGACGGCGCGACCCTTGTTGGAGTTGGTGGAAGCCATTGGACTCTTTCTAATCGATACGGGGGAGGGGAGGGGCAAACGCCGCTGAGGTGCTTGCCCCGCGCCCCTTTCTACCGGGCTGGTTTACTGGTCAGTCGGCTTTGCGACGCCGGACTCATCGGACCAGAGCTCGACGCCCTTGTTCTTGAGGTAGTTGTCGGCAAAGGCGCGGCGGCCGCCGGGCTTGGCGGTGAGGTCGCCCATCATGTTGGAGAAGCCGCCGTCGACCTTGATGGCGTCGCCGGTGGTAAAGTCTGAGCGCGTGGACGCCAGGAACATGACGGCGTTGGCGATATCGCTGACCTCGCCGATGCGACGCGTGGCGATGAGGCGGCTGCGGCTCTTCTCGACCTCGGGATCGGCGTAAAAGCTTGCCGACATGGGGGTCTTGACGAAGCAGGGCTCGACGCAGTTGGAGCGCACGCCGTAGGGACCCCACTCGGCAGCCAGCATCTTGGACATCATGTTGACGCCCGCCTTGGTGGAGCTGTACACGCCCGAGAACGTTTCGGGGGAGTGACTGGCGACGGTGGAGATGTGAACCAGGCGGCCCTGGCCGGCCTTGATCATCTCGCGACCAAAGCGCTGCGAGGTGATGAAGTAGCCGGTGAGGTTGACGTTGATGACCTCGTTCCAGTCGGAGAGCGGCAGGTCCTCCATGGCTGCGAAGCGCAGAATGCCGGCGGTGTTGACGAGAACGTCGACGCGGCCGAAGTTGGCGATGGTGGCGTCGACGGCGGCCTGAACCTCGGCCTCGTCGGTGGCGTTCATCTTGTAGCCCTCGGCGTGGATGCCAAACTCGGCAGCGAGGTCGGCGGCAGCGGCCTTGACCTTCTCCTCGTCCAGGTCGAGCAGGACGACGTTAGCGCCATTGCGGGCGAACTCGCGGCAAATCTCGACGCCCATGCCGCCGAGCGCTCCAGTCACAGCGCAAACATCGCCCTCGAGCTTAAGCCAATTGCTCATAGGAACTTCCCTTCTTATGCCTCCCGGTGGGTCGCTCCCATTAACCGACCCACGTGGTTTTCGCTGGTTATCGTATGCTTTGCATTTGCGCAGGTGAATTGCATATTTGTTAGAATGGCGTTAACCATAGGTTTACACTGTGCGATGCAGTTTATTCTCAATTGAGCGCATGACCTGCGAAAACAACCTCCTGTGGCACCATGTGGCCACGGACGCGAAAACGGGAGATTGACGTGTACGATCGACGACTTGAGGCCATATCGGCCGCTGCGGAGCTGGGAAGCTTCTCGCGTGCGGCGGCACAATTGCGCGTGTCGACTCCGGCGCTCGTCAAGCAGGTGTCGGGCTTCGAGGCCGAGTTCGGCATCACGCTGTTCGAACGCTCGCACTCGGGCGTCAAAGTGACGCCGGCCGGCGCACTGCTGGTGGACGACGCGCGCTCGATCATGCGGCAGTCCGAGGACGCGCTGCGCCGTGCCCGACGCGCGGCGGGCGATGGCGGTGCCGTGCGCCTGGGCGTGTCGATGATGTGCCCGGGGCGCCAAACGCTGTCGATGTGGTCGAGCATCCACGATCTGGAACCGTCGCTTCGATTTGAGATCGTGCCGGTAAGCGACCTCTACGACGAACGCGAATCCGTCATGCGCAGCCTCGGTCGCGAGGTGGATGTGGTGCAGTCGAGTTTTTCGACCCCGCGCTGGGGTGACGCCTGCCAAAAGCTCCGCATCGTCAACGTACCGTTTTATATCGACCTGCCGCGCACGAGCCCGCTGGCGCGCAAGACACGCATTACGGTTGCCGACCTGGAGGGCATGCGCCTGCGCGTGCTCCGCCACGGCAACGACGCAATGGACAGCCTGCGCATCGACCTTCTGGCCGACGGCGGCGTTGACGTGATCGACGTGGACAGCTTTGACTTTGCGCTCTTTAACGAGGCAGAGGAAAAGGGCGACGCGGTGCTCACCTGCGGCGCATGGTCGGGGGTACACCCGGCCTTTGTGGGCGTGCCGTTCCTATGCGGTCGCGAGGTGCCGGTCTTTTTGCACTATCCGCTCGAGCCCACCCTCCAAGTCCAAAAATTCGTCAACGCCATGGCACAACTTCTCAAATAGCTATCGTGTCGATGATTCTTTAATTCCCGTCCTAGAAAAATCATCTGGTAGAGTTGACCTCACGTGAATTCCAGCACGTTGCGTACTACCTGTGCTTTTGTCATTTGGGGAGTGAACTTGTGAATACTTCTGTCGCCAAGAAAGCCAGCCGGGCGGTGCGCCTGCTCATGATGGTGCTCACGGCAGTTCTCATCTTCTTCTTCATCAATGTTATGCTGCTCGTCTCCGATATCCAGGGCACGGCGCGCGTGGTCAATTACGCCGGTCTGGTGCGCGGTACCACGCAGCGAATCGTTAAGCTCGAGGATGCGGGCCAGCCTCAAGATGACCTGCTCAAAGCCGTGGATTCATACATCAACGGTTTGCGTTACGGAAGTGACGACCTCAACCTCGTCCGTCTCGACGACGATGAGTATCAGGCAAAAATGACCGAGCTTGCAAATTTTTTTGATGAGCTTTGCGCCGAGATCATCCGCGTGCGCGAAGTCGGCTATGAGAACACCGACATCATCCCTATGAGCGAGGAGTTCTTTGGCATTTGCGACGATGCTACGTGACTCGCAGAGGACTACTCTCAGGAGAAGGCGTCGGCGCTCAACTATCTCGAGGGCTTGGTGATCATCGACATCATGGGCTTGGTGGCGACCTTTGCGGTCGAACTTGTTCGCGCGGTGCGAACTGCCGCGCTCAATCGCGAACTGCAGAGCAAAGTCTATCTCGACGAAGCCACGGGACTGCCCAACAAGAACAAGTGCGAGGAGGTCTTGGGGCAGGAGCAGCCTGTCTCCGCGGAGGCGCCCGTTGCGATGTGCGTCTTCGACCTTAACAATCTGCATACGGTCAATAACAACTTCGGCCACGAGAAAGGCGACGAATACATCCGTTCTTTTGCCCAGCAGCTGGGGCTCGTGGCGTCCGAGACCTGCTTTGTGGGCCGCGACGGCGGCGATGAGTTTATCGCGGTGCTGCGGGATACCGATCGAGCTGCCGTGGAGTCCTGTCTCGCTCAGGTTCGTGCGAACGTGAACGAGTATTCCGAGGTTCACCCCGACATGCCTATCAGCTATGCGGTGGGCTACGCGCTTTCCAGTGATTTTGATGAACCGCCTACCATGCGTGAACTCTTTTCCCAGGCCGACAAAAACATGTACATCGACAAGAACCGCGTAAAGACAGCCGAGGCAGCCGGGCCGCAACACGAGGAACGGTAAGCCTGTAACAGAAGGTATAGAAAAGCCTCCGCAGCTCGTGTGTGCTGCGGAGGCTTTATTCGTTGCGAAGCATTGTGTTTGGGTCGTTGAGATGAGTCGATTTGCCCCGAAAGAGGAGGGCATTGACCTTAGGGTCATGCCCGACAAATGAGCGGCAAATCGGCCATCTCGGCGGGCCGAACTACTCCAGTTCAAACGCTCCGGTATAGAGCTGGTAGTAATATCCGCGCTTGGCGATCAGCTCGTCGTGGTTGCCGCGCTCGATGATGCGGCCGTGGTCCAGGCAGATGATTGCGTCGGAGTTGCGCACGGTGGAGAGACGGTGCGCGATGACAAACGTCGTGCGGCCCTCCATGAGCTTGTCCATGCCCGCTTGCACGATAGCCTCGGTGCGGGTGTCGATGCTCGACGTGGCCTCGTCCAGAATCATCGCCGGCGGATCGGCGACGGCGGCGCGGGCGATCGAAATCAGCTGGCGCTGGCCCTGCGACAGCTGGGCGCCGTTGCCGGTGAGCATGGTGTCGTAGCCGTCGGGCAGGCGGGTGATAAAGTCGTCCGCGCCGGCGAGCTTGGCCGCCGCGATGCACTCCTCGTCGGTAGCGTCCAGGTTGCCGTAGCGGATGTTATCCATCACAGTGCCGGTGAACAGGTTCACGTCCTGTAGCACGACGCCCAGCGAGCGGCGCAGGTCGGCCTTGCGGATCTTGTTGACGTTGATGCCGTCGTAGCGGATCTTGCCGTCGGCGATGTCGTAGAAGCGGTTGATGAGGTTGGTGATGGTCGTCTTGCCGGCACCGGTGGCGCCGACAAACGCGACCTTCTGGCCCGGCTTGGCAAACACGGACACGCCGTGCAACACCTCGTGGTCGGGCGTGTAGCCAAAGTCGACGTTGTCCATGACCAGATCGCCACGCAGCGGCACGTACTCAATTTCGCCGGTCGCGCGGTGCGGATGCTTCCACGCCCACATGCCGGTGTGGTGGTCGGCCTCCTCGAGCTGCCAAGTGTCGGGGTTGACCTGCGCGTTGACAAGCGTCACGTAGCCCTCGTCGGCCTCGGGCTCCTCGTCGAGCAGCTCAAAGATGCGCTCGGCGCCGGCAAGGCCCATGACCACGGCGTTGATCTGCTGCGAGATCTGGCCGATCTGGCCGCAGAACTGCTTGGTCATGTTGAGGAACGGTACCACGACGGCGATGGAAAGCGCCGTGCCCGAGATGCTCAGGTTAGGCACGCCCAGCGCCAGGAAGATGCCGCCGGCCAGCGCGACCAGCACGTAGAGCAGGTTGCCCAGGTTCATAAGGACGGGCATGAGGATGTTGGCGTACATGTTGGCCTTCTGCGAGACCTCGAAGAGCTTCTCGTTGCGCTCATCGAAATCGGTCTCGGCGGCGGACTCGTGGCAAAACGCCTTGACGACCTTCTGACCGTTCATGACCTCCTCGATATGACCTTCGACCACGCCGAGCTCGGTCTGCTGCGCAATAAAGAAGCGCGCGGAGTTGGAGCCGAGCAGCTTGGTCATAAAGGTCATAAAGGCGACGCCGGCAATGATGACCAGGCACATCCAAACGCTGTAGTACAGCATGATGAAGAACACCGTGACGATAACGATGATCGTCATGAGCAGGTTGGGCAGCGATTGGCTGATCATTTGGCGCAGCGTGTCGATGTCGTTGGTGTAGTGGCTCATGATGTCGCCGCGCTGATGCGTGTCGAAGTAGCGGATCGGCAGGTCCTGCATGCGGTTGAACATCTTCTCGCGCAGCTTCTCGAGCGAGCCCTGCGTGATGACGGCCATGGCGCGGTTCCAGAAGAGCGAAGACGCGACGCCCACGGCGTAGATGCAGCCGAGGGTAGTCACAAGCTTCAGAATTTTGGGCTGCGCGGCCGTCCAGTCGCCCGACTGCCATGATTCGCTGATGACCTGCAGCGCGCTCTGGAGAAACGTCGCGCCGATGGAGTTGATGACGGCGCAGAGCACCACGCCGGCGACGACGAGGGGCAAAAGCACCGGGTAGAAGCCAAAGAGCATTCTGATGAGGCGCGTCATGGCGCCGCCCTTGCGGTTGCGTACGCGCTCGGCGGTAGTGGCCTTACTCATGTGCCTCGCCTCCTTCCTGGGTCTGGGCTTGCGATGCAGATGCCTCGGTGCCGGCTGCAGCGGTCTCGCCCGCGTCCTCGCCCTCGGCGCTCATCTTGTTCTGCGAGGTAAAGGTCTCGCGGTAGATCTCGCTCGTCTTGAGCAGCTCGTCGTGGTTGCCGATGTCCTTGATGCGGCCGCCCTCCATGACGATGATGCGATCGGCATCCTGCACGGAGCTAATACGCTGGGCAATGATGAGCTTGGTCGTGTTGGGCAGATAACTCGCCAGGCCCTCGCGGATCTTGGCGTCGGTCTTGGTGTCGACGGCGCTCGTGGAGTCATCCAGGATCAAGATCTTGGGGCGACGCAGCAGGGCACGCGCAATGCACAGGCGCTGCTTCTGGCCGCCGGAAACGTTGGAGCCGCCCTGCTCAATCCAGGTGTCGTAGCCCTTGGGGAAGCCGTCGACAAACTCGTCGGCGCAGGCCAGATGTGCTGCCTCGCGGACTTCCTCGTCGGTGGCGTTCGGGTCGCCCCAGCGCAGGTTTTCGGCGATGGTGCCGCTAAACAGCACGTTTTTCTGCAGCACCATGGCTACCTGGTGGCGCAGCGCGTCCAAGTCGTAGTCGCGCACATCCACGCCGCCGACGCGCACGGTGCCTTCGGTGACATCGTACAGGCGGGCGATCAGATTCACGAGCGTCGACTTGGCCGAGCCGGTGCCGCCGATAATACCGATGGTCTCGCCGCTCTTAATATGCAGGTCGATATCGTCGAGCGCCTGGCGCTTCGCGTGCTCGGAGTACTTAAAGCTCACGTGGTCAAAGTCGATGGAGCCGTCGGCAACCTCGAGCACGGGCTCGGTCGGGTTGGCGATTGTGGGCTCGGCGGCAAGCACCTCGGTAATGCGGTGTGCCGACTCGTCGGCCATGGTCACCATGACAAAGATCATCGACAGCTGCATCAGACTCATCAGAATCTGGAAGCCATAGGTAAAGATGGAGGAGAGCTGGCCCACGTCGAACAAGGTGCCCTGGCTCGTGATGATGAGCTCGGAGCCCAGGTAGATGATGACGACGAACGCGCCGTTGACGCAGATGTTCATCATGGGGTTATTGAAGGCGAGCAGCTTTTCGGCGCGGGTGAAGTCCATCTGGACGTCGCGCGCGGCGGTGGCGAACTTCTCTTTCTCGTAGTCCTGGCGCACGTAACTCTTGACCACGCGCATGCCGGTGACGTTTTCCTCGACGGACTCGTTGAGCGCGTCGTACTTGCGGAACACGCGGGCAAAGATCGGGCGCACCTTATAGATGATAAAGAACAGGCCAAAGCCCAGCAGCGGAATGATGACCAGGTAGACCATGGCGACGCTGCCGCCCATGGCGTAGGCCATGGCAAAGGCAAAGACCAGCACCAGCGGCGCGCGCACGGCGATGCGGATGAGCATCATAAAGGCCTGCTGCACGTTGTTGATGTCGGTGGTGAGGCGGGTGACGAGCGAGGAGCTCGAGAACTCATCGATGTTGGCAAAGCTGAACGTCTGGATCTTGTAGAACAGGTCGTGACGCAGGTTCTTGGCGAAGCCGCAGCTCGCATGACTGCAGGTGACGCCGGCAGCGGCACCAAAAGCGAGCGACGTCAGTGCGATGAGCACCAAAAAGCCTGCGGTGGGAAGCATCTGGGCGACGGTGGCACCGTCTTTGATGGCGTCGATCATGTCGGCGGTGATAAACGGGATCATCATTTCGCAGAGCACCTCGCCAAGCACCAGCAGCGGCGTGGCGATCGTGACCGTCTTGTAATCGCGGATGCTTCCCATGAGGGTTTTAATCATCCAGTTCCTCCCAGGTTACGCGGATTTTTTCGAGCATCTCGGCGAGCTGTTCGCGCTCGTCGTGCGTAAGGGCGCTAAAGGCCTGTTCCCTAAAGCGAATGCGGGCTGCCTGCTCAACACGGGCCTTTTCCCATCCCGCTTCGGTCAGGCGGATGGTGAGCTGCCGACGGTCTTTGGGATTGCGACTGCGCTCGATAAGACCGCCCAGTTCGAGCTTGGACAGAATCTCGGAAAGGGACCCTGGCTTGAGGTCGAAGTGCATGCCGAGCTCCTGTTGGGACAGCTCGCCGGTCGGCTGCTTGGCGAGTAGGCAGACAATAGGCGCCTTGCCAGATATGCCGCCGCCGTGAAAATGCATGTAATGGCCGCAAAACCCCAGGCCGCTCAGGATGCGCTTGGCGAGTTTGTCTTCGGCGCTGACCGCTTCGGATATGTCTACCGGTTGCGACGGGTCGCCGCCGGGCTCATGCGGAAGGACGAGTGGTTCAACACACATATCTAAGCTTCGCTCCTTTCTTTAGTTAGGTAGAGTAATTGTTTTGTGCCTAACTAATTTAGGAGCGTGGGAAACCAATGTCAAGGTACCAAACTTATTAAGTTACGGCGTTTTGCCAAACGCCGTAACCGCTCGACGCTGCAAACGCTCCCTGCGCTACACTTAGTCGCACTGTGGCGCTGCTGCGCCGTGCCCGAACCAAGGGAGACCCTCATGAAGAACACTCAGCTGCTGCTGATCAACGATATGTGCGGCTACGGCAAGGTCGCGCTTTCCGCCATGCTGCCGGTGCTGTCGCACATGGGCTACCGCATCCACAACCTGCCGACGGCACTTGTGTCCGATACGCTCAACTATCCCAAGTTCTACATCCACGACACCACCGAGTACGTGCGCCAGAGCCTCGCCATCTGGGAGGAGCTCGGCTTTGAGTTCGACGCCATCTCTACCGGCTTTATCGTGACCGAGGAAGAGACGCGCATCATTTCGGACTTCTGCCACCGTCGCGCGCAAAAGGGTACCAAGGTGTTCGTCGACCCCATCATGGGCGACAACGGCAAGCTCTACGCCGGCGTGCCCGAGTCCACGATCGGTCTCATGCGCAGCCTGCTCGAGTGCGCAGACTACGCGGTGCCCAACTATACCGAGGCGTGCCTGCTTGCCGATAGGCCCATTGCCGAGCAAATCACGCCTGATGAGGGCCGCGCTCTTGTGGATGCCGTGCGTGTCCTGGGCGCCAAGTCGGTGGTCATTACGAGCGCTGTGGTCGACGGTGCGAATGTCGTCATCGGTTACGACCATGTGGCGGGGGAGTACTTTACGATTCCCTTCGACCTGATACCGGTCTACTTCCCGGGCACGGGCGACACGTTCTCGGCGGTGCTTGTCGGCCGCGTTATGGCCGGTTGGAGCCTACAGCGCGCGACGAGCGATGCCATGCGTGTGGTAGCGGAGCTCATCGAGCGCAATGCCGACCAGGAGGATAAGTCCGCCGGCCTTCCCATCGAGGCCTGCCTGGATGTGATTGACCATGAGTAACGCCGACGAGAGCGGCGTCAAGCCTGCGGGCGAGAACAAGCCGCTCGGCGCACCGCGTGGCAAGCGCCCACGTATTCGCATTAGCTGCGTGGACCAGCTGGGCACATGCCGCTGCCATCACGGGCACAAGCCGGGTGACGTCTTCGACTTCGACCGCGACCGCGGCAAGATGTGTTCCATGGCATGTCACGTGGGCTTTCCCTATATCGACATCCTGCGCTACGGCGGAACCGTGCCCGGTAACGAGCCCGGCACGGCAAAGTTCTGCTGTCCCGAGGTCGATACGCTGAACGTCTGGCTCGCCGAGATCGTCGACGAGTAATCGAGCGTGGATTTTCGCCCGCCAAGATAATGAGCGTGGATTTTCTCCCGTTTAGAGCGCCGTTTCGCGCTCAAAGCGGGAGATTATCCACGCTCAATTTGTAAGCGGGAGAAAATCCACGCTCGTTTTATGCCGATGGTATGGCTCGTGAGCCCGCGCGTCCGTGTGGTTACAGCTGCTCGAGCATAGCGGTGCAGCCGGCGAGCACGTCGCGGTAGGTGGCATCGAAGTTGCCGGTGTACCACGGGTCGGCGACGTCGCCGGGGCGATCGGTCCAATCGAGCAAGCGCGTAATCTTGCCGTCGGCATCGTCGCCGAAGATGCGACGCAGGCCGCGCGCGTTCTCGGCATCCATATAGACGATGTGGTCCCAGTCACCATACTCCGCGCGACGAACCTGGCGCGCGCGGTGCGCAACGACGGGAATCCCGACCTCGCGCAGCTTGGCGACGGTGCCATGATGCGGAGGGTTGCCAATCTCCTCGGTCGAGGTCGCGGCAGAATCAATGACGAACTCCGCCTCGCGCCCAGCACGGCGCACCAGCTCGGCAAACACCGACTCAGCCATCGTCGAGCGACAGATATTGCCGTGGCAAATAAACAGTACGTGCTGCATATGATGGTTCCTTTCTGGGCGGTCGCGCGGGGGTTACAGACTGCCCTTGAGGCAGTTTGCTCCGATAAAGCCCGCTGCGTACAAGGGGAGATGGCGCAGCTCGCGTCCGTCATCGGTTTCGCTGCGGGCAAAATTGTTCTCGGACAATATGTAGGCATACGGCGACCGGGCTTTTTCCATAAACGACCCGAGCGTTCTCGCGCGCACGTTGCGTGCGGATTTTACCTCGACGGGAACGATCTCCATACGGTCGGTCTGAAGTAGAAAATCGAGCTCGCCGTTCGTCTTCCAAGACGACGGTGGCATCCAGTAATACGTCTGCAAACCATTGCCCGAAAATGCCTGCATGACCGAGTTCTCCGCCAAGGCACCTCGAAAGTCGGAAGACAGCGCAATGGCGGAATCCTCTTTGAGGTCGAGCCAGAGTCGCGGGTTGATACCGAGTTTGTAGAACATGAGGCCCGTATCGAGAAGATAGACCTTAAAGAAGCTCCCGTCTTCGTCGTCGAAGGGGACGAGGGGAGGTTCGACGCCTTCGGTCAGGTTGTTGACCGATATGATTCCGGCGCCCTCGAGCCAGTCGAGTGGCTCGATGAGCTTGGCGCGCCGGCCTCCGCGTTCGACCTCGGAGTACTTGAATTTTTTTGTGGACGATCTCAGCAGTTGGGACGGAATGGAGCGCCAGACCTTGCGCGCTGCCACGCCGCTGATCCCGTTTTCGGGGTCGGTCATATCGGCGGTGTAGGTCTCGTCGATTTCGCGCTGCTCGACGCGCGCATCTTCGATGGATAGCGTCTTGCAATATGCGTTGACGGCGGCGGGCATGCCGCCCACGATCTGGTATCGATGAAACAGGTTGAGCGCTGCTTGGTGTGCGACGTAGGTCTCGAGCGTGCCGGCGTGGGTACGAATGGCATCCGCCATTTGCTCCTCACCGAGCGCCCAGAGAAACTCTTCGAACGACATGGGATGCATGGTCTCTTGGCGGACGCCGCTGGGAAAAGGCAACTTGCGCTTGCGCGTAGCGACGCCGAGCTGGCTGCCGGTCGCGCATATGCGCCAGCCCGAACCCGAGAAAAAGCGAAGCGAATTGAGCGCCCGTTCGCAGAGCTGCACCTCGTCAAACAGGATGAATGCGGTTTCCTTGCGAATGGGGGTGCGTTTATAGTCTGAGATTCGTGCCACGATGGTGTCTACGTCGTCGGTGGGGCAGTCGAACAGTGGGGCAATCAGCTCAAGATCGGTCTGAAAGTCGAGTTTGACAAATGCATCGCCGGCGATTCGTCTGCCGATTTCCTCGGCAGCGTACGTTTTGCCCACGCGTCGCGCACCACGGATGAGGAGGGGGCGCGACGCGTCCTCTGTCGCCCATGATTCGATGACGGATTCGATTGATCTGCGCATGGAGCCGCCTTTCCAATTCCGTGTATTTCAAATACATAGTTTAGTACGATTTCGTATACTTCAAATACACGAAATTGTGGAAAAGCGTGTATCTGAAGTACACGAAATTGCACTGCTGGAGCTTGCGGGCGGATAAACACCACTTGTATGGGACGGTTTCACCGGTCGCTCGCCACCTTGGGCTATGTTTGCCCCTATGCCTGCATCGAAGATTGTGCTGCCCGCTTGCGCTCCCAGCGGGCGAGCTTGATCGTCACTAGCGTGAGTACCCAGGCCACGAGCGAGAACGCGGCGCCAACGGCGCCCACGTAGGCAATGCCAATTCCGCTTACCACGGCGCCGCCCACCGCGGTGCCAAACGAGATGCCGACGTTAAACGCCATGGGCTCCACCGAGCTCGCGAGCACCATCGATTTGGGGTGACGGCTGCGGGCCACGTCCATAAAGTGCGTGATGCACGAGACCGAGAACAGATACATGAGCATCGCCAGACTAAAGACAAAAACGAGTGCGAGGGGCATGGCGGCGCCCACGGCAAACAGTCCAAACAGTGCCGCTGCCTGCAGCGTAAACGTCACGAGCAGCGCCTTCATGCCAAAACGCGCGTCGATCCATCCGCCCAAGATGTTCGAGATCAGGCAAAACACGCCGTAGGCCATGAGTGTAGTGCTTGCCTGGACGGTGCCCATGCCCAACACCTGCTCCAGATAGGGCGTCACGTAGCCGTAAAACACGTAGACCGACCCCACGCCAAACAAAAAGATGAGCATGCCGGTGATAATGCTCGGCTCGCGCAGAAGCCCCGCCTGCTCGCGGAATGTGGCAGGCTCATCGGTCTGTCCGGCACGCGGCATAAACGCCACGAGCGCAGTACAGATCAGAACGGCGAAGGCGAGCGTACCGTACATGGCAACGTGCCAGTCGAGCGTATCGGCCACAAACTTGCCGATCGAGGTCACAAAGACCATCGCCACGGAGAAAGCGCCGTACACCACCGAGATGGCGAGCGAGGTCTGCTGCGGAGACAGCAGCTCGGGGATATACGTCACGCCTACGGCGAGCAGTGCGCCCGAGACGGAGCCCAAGATGATGCGCGAGGCAAACAGCACTTGGAAGTTGGGCGCCAACGCCATGACAAGATTGCCGAGCACAAAGACAATGCTGTAGCACACGAGCAGCTGGTAGCGGCGGAAGCGTCCCGTGCTGAGCGCAAGCACCGGCGTCGCGATGGCGTAGACGAGCGCGAACACGCTGATGAGCTGGCCTGCGGTGGCAAGTGAGATGCCGAGTTCCGTCGCCAGGTCGCTCTCGATGCCGATAACCACGAACTCCGAGCAGCCGAGCGAAAAGCCCAACAACACGAGCAGCGCCAGGCAAAGGTTGGTGCGCGCGGGTGAAAGCGCGGCGGCGGTCGATGCTGTTGCAGACGAGGTTGTGGCGGTCAAGGTTGTCACTCCAATGTCGCATGAATAAGCGGGATTCAATCCCTGCAACTCTAGCAGAATGTGGCAAAGAAGCAGCGCCTTTGTCACAGTCTGCGCTTGCCTGTATAGTCGCAATACAGGCGAAGATGGTCTCAGGTACATCGCGGGCGACAGGAGATCCCATGGGTATGCACACGACAAAGGTTGCAGTGGGCGAGGGCAAGTTTACGCTCGAGGCCCAGTTGACGGTGACGCCGCGAGGCATGGTGGTGTACGCCTGCTCGCCGGAGTTCGCACATCTGGGCGCCACGGCGCAGGCCATTCCGCGTCCCGAGCCCGGACGCACGGCGACCGTGAGCATCTTGGCCGTTCCGTGCCATCGCGACGAGATCCCGGCGCACGACATTGCAGCGGCACTGGCCACGCGTTTTGGCGTGCCGGTGACCGCAAGCACGGGCTTTCATGTTGAGCAGGCGAGCAAGGACGATCTGCAGCGCGTGCTCAACACCACCAAGGAGCTCATCGCCGCGCTCGAAGAAACCGCGGCCCGCATATTGCGTGCCGGCTGGGACGAGGGCGGTGCGGGTGCCGAGGTCGTGGCGGTCGATGCCGCGACCGGCGAGGTGCTCACTCCTGTCGATCGCATCAAAGCCCATACCGGCGAGGGCATTCTGCACCAAGCATTCCTGACGCTTCTGGTCGAGGGCCAGGGCGAAGACACTCGTCTGCTGCTCTGCCGCCGTAGTCCGCTCAAGCGCCTGTGGGGTGGGGTGCTGGCCGATAGCTGCGCCGGCCATCCGCTCCCGGGGGAGGACGTCGCCGCTGCGACGGCGCGTCGCATCAACGAAGAGCTTGGCATCACGCGCGAGCCCGGCGAGCTCAAGCACCTGGGGCACGTGGTGTACCGCGAGGATCACGGCGACGGCCGCTGCGAGTGCGAATGGTGCGAGGTCTATCTGGCTCGCGTCGAGCCGGGCGAGCTACATATCAACCAAGAGGAAATCTCGGAAGTACGCCGCGTGGCGCCCTCCGAGCTCGATGGCTACCTGCAAGGTCATCCCGAGCAGCTAGCCCCCTGGCTCCGCGAGGCCCTCAGCGACCCAACCATCCGCGCGGTCCTTGCGATGTGATCGCCACCCCAAACCGTCTCAACATTCGATGAAAATCTCGAAATCGAGGAAAAGCGCCGAATGTTGGGACGGTTTTCCTATCTGTGCCAGCGAGCTCTCGTGCGATCTGCGGGTATAAGACTGGCAAGTGTTTATTTGCGAGGCCAAGGGGGCGCCCCGTATGGATATCGATAACTTTGAATGGTGGTATAGCGAGGGCGAGGCTCCGGACGAGGAGTGGGACGAGCCCGCGCCGCGTGACGTGTCGAGCGCCGATGCTGAAACCGGCAACGACGTCGCCGCCGAGCCTCAGACCTTCGAACAGGCCTGGGCCCAGGCCGAGGCCGATGAGGCTAAGGCCGATGCCACGGCAACGCTGGGTGAGCCAGCCGACATGTCAATCTCGCCGGCAAAGACGCCGCAGCCACGTCATACCATCGACCCCGACAGCACGGCATCCTTCAGTATCCTCGACGTGCCCTCGCAGGGTGCCCAGGCGCCCGCCCCCACGCATCGCCCCAACCTAGCTCGTGAGGAAGACGCGGGCCACCGCTCGCCACTTGGCCCCATCCTCATCGCCTTTATGGCCGGCGTCATTGCCTGCTCGGCGATCGGCAGCGTCTGGAGCCATGTGGAACAACAGCGCGAAGATGCCGCCAAGGTCGAGATGTCTGTCGAGCAATCGCTCAGCCGCACGCGCTCGGTGCATGTGTCGGTCGAGGTTAAAGACGGTGCGACGTGGGACACCGCGCGCGGCGACAGCCAAATGCTCATCCATATCGTGGGCCGCACGCTCAAGGGCCAGGCAGTCGACGAGTACCAATACGTCAATTCCGATGGTGACGGCATTGAGCTCAAGCCCGGCGACTACGAACTCACGGTCGACGAGCCGCCTGTCGCCACCGACGGTACGCGTTTCCGTGCCTCAAAGCGCATGGTTCCCGTGAGCTTTAACTCGCAAGCACCCGATACGGTCGACAGCACGCCGCAGGGCGGGTTTGACCTGTACGTGGACACTCAATAATTACGTGCCGCCCCGTCCCGCGGCCAAGAGTGGGACAATAGCCCTCGACACTGTTGTTTACTTTTGGAGGAAGTAGCATGTCCACCGTCACCACCATCAAGCGCGGCGGCCTCACCGCGGCCATCGATTCCATGGGCGCCCAGCTCACGAGCCTTGCCCTCAACGGCAACGAGTATCTGTGGCAGGGCGACTCGGCCTTTTGGGGCAAGCACGCGCCCATTCTGTTCCCCATCGTGGGCTCGCTGCGCAACAACACGGCAACGTCTGCGGCCGGCACCTGCGAGATGGCACGCCACGGCATCGCGCGCATTGTCGAGCACAAGCTGGTCGAGGTCTCCGAGGATGGCTCCTCGGTAACCTACGAGATCACCGACACGCCCGAGTCGCTCAAGGCCTTCCCCTTCCACTTTAAGCTCAATATGACCTATGCGCTCACCGGCGACGCTACGCTCACGCAGACCTTTGCCGTCGCCAACACCGGAGACGTGGACCTGCCGTTCTCGGTGGGTGGCCACCCCGCGTTTAACGTGCCTGCCCCCGGTGCCGATGGCGAGGCGTTCGAGGATTACGAGCTGGCATTTACCGAGGCGTGGACCAACGAGGCTCCCATCATTACGCCCGATGGCCTCATGACGTTCGAGGGCAGCTATAAGGCGCCCGATAATTCGGACGTGCTGCCCATCACGCATCGCAGCTTCGATAACGACGCCATTATGTTCACCGACGTTCCCGGCTCTACGCTCACGCTGCGCGGTCGCAAGTCGGGCCATGGCGTCAAGATCGACTTTGAGGGCTTTAAGTACATCGGCGTGTGGTCTGCCGCCAACGACGCGCCGTTTGTGGCGCTCGAGCCCTGGACCGGCCACACCACCATGGACACCGAGGACGACGTCTTCGAGCACAAGGTCAACACCATCACCTTGGCGCCGGGCGAGACGGACGAGCGCAGCTTTAGCGTTACGCTGCTCTAGGGGTTCCGCCGTTCTGGGCGGTCATAACTTGAGCGTGGATAATCTCCCGTTTTGAGCTCATGTGCGAGCCAAAAGTGGGAGATTTTCCACCCTCATTTCGATGCATGGGTTAGGGTAGCTAATTTGGGACGGGGCTATTCTGACTACTTTGCATGTGAAAGTAGTCAGAATAGCCCCGTCCCAAATTAGCTACCCCTGCATCAATCTGTTATTTTCCAGTTCGTAAACTTGTATGTATGCATACAAGTGGATAGCGGCGTGCGGTATCCTGTTGAGTCGTCAGCATACGATTCAACAGGGAAGGCAGATTATGCATTCTCCCCAACAGCGCGATGCGCAGCGCCAACCGGTGTGCAGCCGCCGCATCTTTTTGGGTAGCGCCCTCGCCGCGAGCGCTACCGTCGTCGCCGGCGCGCTCGCCGGCTGCCAGCGCCCCTCTACGCTGGAAGTGGTCCAGCCTACGACGGGCGGCGGTCGCGACGACCTGTCCGATTCCGTCATCGGCAAGGACAAGATCCGCATTGGCATGGAGGCGGCCTACGCCCCGTACAACTGGCAGGTCTCCGAGGCCAGCGAGTTCACCATCCCCATCGATAACGTGCAGGGCGCCTATGCCGACGGCTACGACGTGCAGATCGCCAAGATCGTCTGCAAGGCCCTCGGCGGCGAGCCCGTTGCCGTCAAGCAGAGCTTCTCGGGCCTTATCGATTCGCTCAACAACGGCCAGATCGACCTCATCATTGCCGGCATGAGCGCCACGCCCGAGCGCGAGGAGTCCGTCGGCTTTTCCGACCCGTACTTTATCGGGTACTTTGGTCTGTTCGTAAAAGAGGGCTCACCCTACCAAAACGCGACCAAGCTCAGCGACTTCAGCGGCGCCACGGTGCTCGGTCAAAAGGACACCATGCTCGATACCGTCATCGACGAGATCCCGGGCGTCGTCCACAAGAACCCGGTCGACTCCGTCCCCACGGTGTTCTCGAATCTGCTGCAGGGCACGTGCGACGCCGTGACTTACAACACCGAGAACGAGAAGGGCTATATGGCCCAAAACCCGGGTATCGTCCCTATTCATTTTGCCGAGGGCGAGGGCTTTAAGCAGGAGGTCGCGGCAAACGTCGGCTGTCGCAAGGGCTCGGACAAACTGCTTAAACTCATCGACAAGACACTCAAGGGCATTAGCCAAGAGGAACGCGACCAAATGTGGGACGCGTGCCTCGACCGCCAGCCGGCATAGGGAGGCAGCATGAAAACCATCAATCGTCTGGCCTCCTTTATCAAGGCCGACCACCGTTATGTGTACCTGGGCACGAGTGTCATCGCGGCGCTTGGCCTGGCGTTTAGCCAGCGCAACCCCACGCCGCTGAGCTTCTTGGCGCCCACCGGTATCTTCCAGGATTGCCTCTGGGCAATCCTTTGGGCCTGGCTCGTCGCGTCGGCGGCGGCGCTCGTCACCAAGATTATGCACTGGAGCGACTATCGCGAAAAGTCGCCGTTCGCATCCGAGCGTTTCTGTCGTGGCGCACGCTTAGGCAGCTATGTCGTCGTTGCTATTGCGGCGATCTTCTTTGTCGACCGCTGCGTCATGTCGTTTATCGACCTGGTACAGGTGAGCATTGTCTCGGACTCCAACCCCAGCGACTTTTTGTCGAGCCTGGTCTACATGACCTACAAGAGCGGCGACTTCTTTATCCGCGGTATCGAGATCACCATCGCGCTTGCCACCTTCGGCACTGTCATCGCATTCTTCCTGGCGCTGCTCTTTGTGTTCCTGCGTATTCAGACGTTCGACCGCGTGGATAACGATCTGGTGCGCTTCTTTAAGAGCATCGGCCGCGGCTTTGCGACCATTTACTCCACCATCGTGCGCGGCACGCCCATGATGGTCCAGGGCCTGCTCATCTATTACGCGGGCTTCACCGTTTTGCGCGGCATGGGATTCGAGACCGCTCAGGCCAACCAGATTTGGAGTACCTTCACCGCCGGCCTCGTCACTATCTCGCTCAACTCCACCGCCTACATGATGGAGGTCCTGCGCGGCGGTATCGAGTCCATCGATCCCGGCCAGGCCGAGGCGGCGCGCTCGCTGGGTCTGTCGCAGTGGCAGGCCATGCGCAAGGTCGTGTTCCCCCAGGGCATTAAAAACGCGATTCCGGCGCTCACCAACGAGCTCATCATCAACATCAAGGATTCGTCGGTGCTTTCGGTCATCGGCGTGTTCGACCTCATGTACGCCACCACCACCGTCGCCGGCGTGTACTACCGCCAGATGGAGGTCTACTGCGTGGCGCTCGTGGTCTACCTGATCCTGACGCTCGTGGCGAGCCGCCTGCTCGAAGCCTTTGGCAAAAAACTCGGCGCCGAGGCCCCGGCAACGCTGCCCAGCTCCAACTAGGCTCAAGACGAGGAGAATCATCATGGCAGATACCGCCACTACCGGCGTTGCGGCCGCCGCACAAACTAAAGAGCCGCTCATCCGCGTCGAGGGCCTGCGCAAGAGCTTCGGCTCGCTCGAGGTGCTCAAGGGCATCGACCTGTCCGTTAACCCCGGCGAGGTCGTCACCATTATCGGCGCCTCGGGCTCGGGCAAGTCGACCTTCCTGCGCTGTCTCAACCTGCTCGAGACCCCGGACGCGGGCCACATCTGGTTCCACGGCCAGGACCTTACGGCCGAGCGCTGCAATATCAATAAACTCCGCGAGGACATCGGCATGGTGTTCCAGGGCTTTAACCTGTTCAACAACATGGACGTGCTCGACAACTGCACGCTCGCGCCCGTCACGCTCAAAAAGATGAGCAAGGCCGAGGCCGAGAAGGTCGCGATGGAGCATCTGACCAGCGTGGGACTCGAAAAGTTCGCGCACGCCGCCGTGGGCCGTCTGTCCGGTGGTCAAAAACAGCGCGTGGCCATCGCTCGTGCCCTGTGCATGAATCCGCAGATCATGCTGTTCGACGAGCCGACCTCCGCGCTCGACCCCGAGATCGTGGGAGAGGTGCTCGAGGTCATGCGCAAGCTCGCGGCCGACGGCATGACCATGGTCGTCGTCACGCACGAGATGGCCTTTGCCCGAACCGTGTCCGACCGCGTGGTCTTTATGGACAAGGGCGTGGTGCTCGAGGACGCCGCGCCGGCCGAGCTCTTCGGCAACCCCAAACACCAGCGCACGCGCGAGTTCCTCTCTCGTTATCTGGAGGACAAATAACCGACCGCAAACGCTTATGTGGCAGGGCCGCTCCCGTGGGGCGGCCCTCGTCATCACAATCGAAAGGATGTCATGGCCGAGGTTTGGCGCTTCTTTGCGCATGAGGACGATTTTGCCGATATAGACGAGGCAGGCGCGTGCGAGCGCTTGGGCCGCGTTCTGTCGTTTCCGACCGTCTCGAGCATGGATGCCGAGGCGGTGGACTGGCAACCTTTCGACGACCTGCGCGCCTATATGCAGCAGGCCTGGCCGTACGTATTTGCGGCGGGCGAGGTCGAGCTTATCGACCATTCGCTGCTCGTGACGCTTGCCGGCACCGACCCCGCCCTCAAGCCGGTTATGCTCATGGGCCACATGGACGTGGTTCCCGTGGTGCCGGGCACCGAGACGGACTGGACGCACGATCCCTTTAGCGGGCACGTGGACGACGCCTATATTTGGGGTCGCGGCGCCATCGATATGAAAGACCAGGTTGCGGGCATCCTGGAGGCCGTTGAGTATGTGCTGACGCACGGCTGGCAACACGAGCGAACCCTGCTGCTGGCCTTTGGCCAGGATGAGGAGACCACGCAGTGCGGCGCGGGTGCCATTGGTCGTGCGCTCGAGGAGCGTGGCGTAGAGCTTGAGTACCTGATCGACGAGGGCGACTATCGTATCGTTGCGGCTGCCGAGTACAGCGCAGGTGCGGGTTGGCTTATGCATGCCGATCTTGCCGAGAAGGGCTATGCCGATATCGTGCTCAAGACGAAGAGCGAAGGCGGGCATTCTTCCAACCCTTACGGTGGCACGTCGCTCGAAGTGCTCAGCCGCGCTATTACCGCGATTTGCGATATCGAGTGGCCGGCGCGTGTGACCGATCTGCTTGCCGCGCAGCTCGTCGAGCTGGGGCTTTATACCGCAGACGAGATTGCTGCCAGCAAGGATGCCATCGTGCGCGACTGCCTCGCCAGCAAAAAGCTGTACCCGCTTGTGACCACCACCTGCGCGCCCACGCAAATCGAGGGCGGCAGCACCGGTGCCAACGTAATGCCGCAGGATATGTGGGCCAATATCAACTTCCGCATGCTCGAGGGTACGGGCGTGGCCGATGTCGTGGCCTGCTGCCGCGAAGCCGTTGTCACCGCTGGGCTCGCTGGCCGAGTCGAGGTCGAGCTGGGCCCCGGCAGCTCCGAGCCCTCGCCGTCCCCGCGCGTGGGCGGTCCGGGGCTCGAGACCGTCCGCGCCATCGCCGCCCGCTATTTCCGTGATCCCAGGGGGATGGAGGAAAACGGATCGTCTGCGGTGGGCCAAGAGCCGATGAGCATTGTGCCCTCGACCGTGATTGGTGCAACCGATGCCGCCAACTACCAGCGCATTTGCCACGAGTGCATCCGCTTCTCCGCCTTTGTGGTCGACGATGACGAATGCGACCGCGGCGTCCACGGCACCAACGAGCGCATCACCCGTCGCGCCTACCTCCAAGGCATCCGCTTCCTCATCGCCCTGCTCCACACGCTCTAGAATGCGACAAGGGGACTGAGCCGATTTCATCGGTAATGAGACAAAAATTGTTATAGAAAAAGACTAAGATATCTTAAGAGACATATGCTGGGGTTGGTATTCCTTGAACGACTGCGGGCATGTGCCAGACTGCCTCGGCCCCCGGGGAGCACCCGGGCAGGTCGCCGTGTGACTGGGGAGGAAATTATGCAGGAGCTCAGAGAGACGACGTCTCGACTCGTGAATATTGCTACCGGGGGGGTGTCTAAGCAGGGAACTTCCTGGTGAACACCGGCCGCGCGAGCGGTGGTCCGTCATGTCTTATGGCCGCCGTCGTGGGCTGCGCCCGGTTTCGCCATATGCGATTGTTCTGGCCCTCGCCGTCGCGCTGACGGCGAGCTTCTTCCTGCCGCTTCGTGCCGAGGCGGCGATCTCCGACCACACGGTTCCGACGACCTCGCCCTCGGGGACGACGATCAACCTGTTTGATTACTGGGTGAATCCCGATGACCATCTGTCGGTTTCCGGCAGCGGCGGCGTCAACGCAGGCCACAAGTTCCAGTTTAACGACGGCAAGGGTGATGGGCCGCTCAACCAATGGACGGGCGGCACGAGCCCGCGGCCCGGCATCGTCAACAACACGCTTTCAGACGGCTACCCGAAGCTTTCCGAAGCCTTGGGCGACGAGTCCCTCCGCTACCTGTTCGATTCCTCTGCCCAGACCGGCAAGACGTCCCATTTTGGCGTGACGGGCCTCCTCAAGGTTCAGGGCGGCTACTACGTCTATGACAGCTCCGAAAACTACGCAGCCTACAACGCTGACAAGAATGCCTTCGACATCTATGGCACCTGGGGCATTGACAAAGTGGGCGATTCGTCCCGCCAGGGTCAGTTCTTCCCGTTCGACGCGGCAGACAAGGTGTTCAAAGAGGAAAACGGCCAGCTCGTCCAAACCGGCATCAAGGCAGACAACACCGGTGATTCGCGCTACAACGGCGGCAAACCCGTCAACCACCACTTCGGTCTCTCAATGTCCACGCGATTCGTGCAGCCCAAGGGCGGCCTGACGAACAATAATAATGACATGACCTTCGAGTTCGCCGGCGATGATGACGTCTGGGTGTTCATCGATGATGTCCTCGTGGGTGATATCGGCGGTATTCACAACCGCGCGAGTCTGAGCATCAACTTTCATACGGGCGACATTAAGGTAAACGACAATTACAACGGCACGCTGAAGAGCAAGTACCAGGAGGCGGGCAAGGCCGGCGACACGAGCTGGAAAGGCAAGACCTTCGCCGACGACACCAACCACACCCTCAAGTTCTTCTACCTGGAGCGCGGCGCCACCGACTCCAACATGGAGCTCAAGTTCAACCTCGTGACGGTGCCCGAGTCCGACATCATCAAGTTCGACCAGGACGGCAAGTTCGTACAGGGTGCCGAGTTCGCGCTGTACAAAACAGACGGGAACTTTACAGATACGACCAATAACGAGAACGCGCTTCTCGGATCCGGCACCACGGACGAGGCCGGCCACCTAACGCTCACGAACAAAGTTGACAACGGCGTCATCAACTTCGACGATCTCTACAACAAGGGTCACGACAACAAGTACTACCTCCTGAAGGAGACGCGCGTACCCAAGGGATACCGCTCGAGTCTCGCGGCGACGGGTGGTAGCATGCAGCTCGAGTACGTGCCCGCGAGCGCTGAGAACGGCGCGGGCGGCGTCATCATCAACCGCGGCGGTATGGACGCGGACAGCGCCGTGTGGCAGACGGGTGCGTTCGCCGGCGCGAAGGAGACCATCACCGCGCCGTCGACCGTGTACAAGGCGGACGATGACCAGACGATGTCCGACAAGACCGTCGGCCTGGACTCCGGCATACTGTTCGCCGTGGTGCTCAAGCGCGATAAAAGCGCAAGCACAGATATCAAAGATCAGAACAATTGGTACGCCGTGTCGGGCGACCCATCGACGGGAGCGGGATACACCCTCGCCAAGGAGCCGAGCAAAGCCGGCGCTATCGAGGCGGCGAAGAAGGACCTGCACGCCTTCACGCTCAACACGAGCGGCCAGTACCAGGTAGAGATTCCGTATCTGCCCGGTGACATCTCCAGCTACTACTACATGCTGAGCGGTGATGCCCGCAAGGATGCCGAGTACGCGGTGGCCATCTACCACACGACGGCAAGCTCTATCGCCAACGCGAATACGGACAACACGGTTCACGTGTTCAGCGATGACCTCCCCAGCGGCGAGAAGAATTTCCAGCGCCAGTTTGCCACGCGCTTGCTCGTCACGAACATCCAGAATCGCCTGTTCGTGCAGAAGACCGATACCGAGGGCAAGCCCGTTGACGGGGCGAAGTTCGGCCTGTACAAGGCCGATCAGGTGAAAATGGACGCGAACGGCAAGGTCATGCTCAATGGCGAGCAGACCCCCTTTGACACCCTGACGACGGGGTTGGTCGGCAACCCGGTTCCGCTCGAAGGTGCGGGCATATTCCCGAATACGAGCGACGGTAACAGGCCGCTCGTGAAGGGGACCTACTTCCTAAAGGAGGTCTCGGCGCCCAAGGGCTTCCTGCTTAACGACACGCTCACCAAGGTGATTGTGGACGATTACGGCGTCCATGCCGATGCTGGTACGGCCGATGACGGTGTTTCGACGTTCGTGGGCCCGGGCGCGCTCATGAAGAGCCTGGGCCAGTTTGGCGCAGAGGGCGACATCGACAACACGCTCACGTGGATCAAGGGCCAGCGCCAGACGTCCGACGGGACGCTCGACGGCAACGACAACCTTTCCTGGAACAATGACGCCAAGGGCGGCGAGGATGAGGTGCACCTCAAGTACGGCGCCAACGGACGTGTCTACCAGTATGGGCCCACCGAGGAAGGCAAACCTTATCGCTTGGAGACCGAGACGGGCTGGATACGTATGGGCATCACGCAGGACGTGCCTGGTGACACTAATGCGAAGGGCGCCCGTGCCAATCTGGACGACATGAATTTGAACGCCCTGTTCACAGGTGCCACCTGCGTGCGCGTGGCGAACGAACGCGAGGCGAGCCTCGAGGTGACGAAGAAGGTTGCCCTGCCCGATGGCCTGACGGGCAATAAGGACGCGGAGTTCACCTTCAAGTTCACCGTGCCCGAGGGGAAGACCTACAAGGCTGCAGTGTTCAAGAACGCTGGGGCCGGAAAGCAAGCCGGCGACGTGTTCGATTTGAAGAACGGCGACACCCATGCTATCAAGGCCGACGAGACGATTCGCGTGTACGGTCTTGGCGAGGGCGACGAGTACGCGGTGCAGGAGCTGACCGGCGCAGACAAGATGCCCGCGGGCTATAAGCTGACCGGCCGCAAGCAGGGTACCACGAATCTGACCGGCGCAGGCGATAGTATCACCGGTGAGATCGAGAAGCAAAAACCCGACGGCACGTTGGCCGAAGCCAACAAGCTGGTGTTCACAAACACCTACAAGGCGGAAGCTAGCGACGAACTGACCCCGCAGGTAACGAAGAAGGTCTCCGGTGTTGAGAGCACGGAGAAGGCGTTCTCGTTCACGCTGACCGCCACGGAAGAGACGCAGAAGCAGATCGATGATGATGACCTCAAAGTCTCGGATGCTCTGGCGGACAATGAGCATGCCGAGTCCAAGGCCACGAGTGGCAAGATCATCAAGGACAAGGGCCAGACGGTCGACTTCTCCGGCATGAAGTTCAACAAGGCCGGTACGTACACGTTCACGCTCACCGAGGCGCACGACGCCGACGACGACGCGGCGGCGGACGGCGTGCAGAACTCCGGCTGGACGATGGACGCCTCGACCTATACCGTCACGGTGAGGGTCGAGGATAAGAACGCCAAGCTGACTGTCACAGGCGTGACGGTGGAGAAGAGCGGCGATGACAAGCGCGAGACGCTTGAGGTCAAGAACGGCAAGGTGAACCTCGCCACCTTCAACAACAGCTATGCTGCGAAGGGTTCCGTGACCCTGGCGGCGAAGAAGCAATTTACGGGCGGCACCCTTGAGAACCAGCAGTTCTCATTCCAGGTGAAGGAGGGCGATAAGGTTGTCGCCGAAGAAAAGAACGATGCCAATGGCGACATCACCTTCCCGGCCATTGATTACACCGAGGCTGGTGAGCACGACTACGCCATCAAGGAGGTCGAAGGCACCGACCCGACTATCGTTTACGATGGCAAGACGGTGAAAGTGCACGTTAGCGTCACCGATAACAAGAACGGCACGCTGAGCGCGGCCGCCACCTACGACGGCGAGAAGGCCGTGCCGACCTTCACCAACTCGAAGCCGACGACGGATGTTACCGTCGAGGCGACGAAGATCCTCACGGGCAAGGACCTGACGGCCGACGCGTTTACCTTCGGCCTGTACGACCAGGCCGGCAACGAGGTCGCCAAGGGCACCAACGACCGGGGCGGCAAGGTCGAGCTGGCCGTCAAGAACCTGAACCTGGGCGAGTACGACTACACGCTCAAGGAGGAGAAAGCCGGCCAGACCGTCGACGGCGTGGCCTACGACGCCAAGGAAGTCAAGGTCCACGTCAAGGTAGAGCAGAACCAGGGCGACAACAACAAGACGAAGGTGACCGTCACCTATGACGGTGCCGCTACGGCTCCCACCTTCAACAACACCTACGACGCAAAGGGTTCCGTAACCCTGACGGCGACCAAGACCATCAAGGTTGCGGACGGCTTCGACCACACGACGAAGCCCGCGGACGGCGAGTTCACCTTCGACCTGAAGGACGCTGCCGGCAACGTGCTCGACACCGCGAAGAACGATGCAAACGGCAAGGTCAGCTTCACGCGCGAGTTCCAGCTCTCCGACTTGGACGGCGCCGCGAGCAAGGACTTCACCTACACCATCGTGGAGCAGCCGGGCGCGGAGCCGGGCATGGTCTATGACAGCCATCCCCTCACCTATACGGTGACGGTCACGGACGGCGGGAACGGAGCACTGAATGCGAAGGCGATCGTGACGAGCGCATCCGGCTCGGATACCTTCACCAACACCTACCAGCCGGCCGCGACCGGCCTGGCCTTCGGTGCGCAGAAGAGCTATGTGAAGAAGGACGACAACACGCCGATCGTCCCCAAGTGCGGCGAGTTCACCTTCGATGTGTACGAGGGCAACCTGACGGCTGAGCAGCTTGCCGGGGCCAAGCCCGTCCGGACCGCGACCAACGGCGCGGACGGAAGTGTTAACTTCGACGCCTTCTCCTACGCGAAGCCGGGCACGCACGAGTACACCATCGTGGAGCGGAAGGGTGATCTGGCCTACGTGACCTACGACGCCGCGGTGCACCATGCCGTGGTGACGGTTGCGGACAATGCCGGCACGCTGCAGGCGAGCGTCGCCTACGACGGCGCGAATGTCACGAAGCCCAGCTTCACCAACACCTATGAGGCACAGGCGACGGACTCCGGCGCGATCGCCCTCACCAAGAGCGTTGACGTGCACGACGGCGGCTATCAGCTAAAGGCGGGAGACTTCGCCTTCGAGCTGGTGGGGTCTGACGGCTCGGTGATCCAGACCCAGAAGAACGATGCGCACGGCAAGGTTGCCTTCGACAAGCTGACCTTCGACCATGCGGGCACCTTTACCTACACGGTCCGCGAGGTGCAGCCGACGGGGGACGCGCCGGGCGTGCCGGGCGTGACCTACACCGGCAAGACGTACACCCTGACCTACGTGGTGAAGGACAACAACGACGGCAAGCTGGTGGTAGAGAACTCCACGGTGAAGCCGAGCGAGGGCACCGAGAACGGCGTCACCCCCAACACCATGACGTTTGCGAACAGCTACCAGCCGGGCGCGACCTCCTACCAGATCTCCGGCACCAAGGTGCTTGAGAATACCGATTCGGCCACCATGCGGACGCCCGCCGATGGCGAGTTCACGTTCGCGCTGATTGACGTGGCCACCGGGCAGGAGATCGACCGGACCACGAACGTGGGTAACGCGTTTACCTTCAAGGCCATCTCGTACACCGCGACTGGTTCGTATGCGTACCAGGTGAAGGAGGTTGCGGGCCAAGATGGCACCATCACTTACAGCGATGCGGTGTTGGATGTGACGGTGAGTGCGACCGACGACGGCAGCGGCCAGCTGACCGCGACGGCGAACAAGACGGCCGCGGATCTGACCTTCACCAACACCTACACGCCGACGGCAACGACGGCGACGATTACCGGAACGAAGGCCCTGACCGGCCGCGACCTGGCCGAGGGTGAGTTCTCCTTCGACCTGAAGGACGCCGACGGTAACGTGGTGCAGACGGTGCAGAACGGCGCCGACGGCACGTTCGGCTTCGCACCGCTGCAGCTGGACAAGGTGGGGACGTACGTCTACACCGTGTCCGAGCGGGCAGGGGCGACGGCGAACGGCGTCACCTACGACACGACGGTCTTTACCGCGACGGTGACGGTGACGGAGAATGCGGAGACGCACGCGCTGGAGACGCAGGTTGCCTACAGCAAGGGCGGCAAGGCTGCGGATGCGGTGGCATTCAGCAACAGCTACGCGCCGGCCGCGACTGAGGTGAAGCTGGGGGCCTCCAAGGTGCTGAGCGGCAAGGACCTAAAGGAAGGGCAGTTCTCCTTCCAGCTGAAGGATGCCGATGGCAAAGTGCTGCAGACCGCCAAGAACGCGGCAGGCGGCACGGTGGGCTTCGAGGCGATCTCGTACGACAAGCCCGGGACATACACCTACAGCATCTCCGAGGTGGACGACGGTCAGAAGAACGTGACGTACGACGCGGCCGAGCACCAGGTAACGGTGATGGTGACGGACGACGGCGCGGGCCATCTGGTGGCGACGGTAACCTATGACGGTGACGTGGCGCCGGTGTTCAAGAACACGTACACGCCGCCGACCACCCCGCCGGTCAACCCGCCGACGGAGCCGCCCACCAACCCACCGGTGTCGAAGGAGGAGAAGCCGGGTCTGCCGAACATGGGCGATACCAGCTTGTCGCCGATGGCCCTGGGTGGCATCGCGGGCGGCGCAGTGGTGCTGATCGCCACAGGTGTGATCCTGCGGCGCCGGAACCGGTAGCTGCGGCGGCCGAGAAGGGCTTTGATTGAGGGCGGGTGGTCGCAGGGCGCGGCCGCCCGCCCTTTTCGGTGAAAGGCTATGTTAGCCCGCCGTTTGCACGCGATTATGATTCTGCAGCTCCTAAGCGCGCCGCGCCCTCTAGAAGTCCGGAAAAGCTGCACGAAGCGGCTATCTTGACCAGGAAAAGCTGCAAATCTAGGCCAAATACACCCGGAAAAGCTGCAAAAGTTGGTAAAATCCATCCTGAAAAGCTGCAAACAGCAGGTGAAGGATGGTGCGTAGTGTGCTGAAGCGAAAGATGCTCGACACCCTCCGTTCGTGGCGGGCGGAAAAGGGCGCCGAATGCCTTCTCATCAAGGGCGCGCGACAGGTTGGCAAGTCGTACATAGTCGCCGAGTTCGGGCGGCAGGACTACGAAAGCTTCATCTCCATAGACTTCATTGGGTCCCCGGACCTTAAGCGGGTGTTCGATGGCCCAATCGATGCCGACTCGATCTACCGGCAGATATCGCTCGTCGTGCCCGGCGTGCGCTTTGTTCCAGGACGAACGCTTCTTTTCCTCGACGAGATTCAGGAGTGCCCGCGTGCTCGCGCTGCGCTTAAGTATCTCGCTCTCGACGGCAGGTGCGATGTCGTTGCGTCGGGCTCGCTCTTGGGCATTCGGTTCAAGGAGGAGGCTGCGCTCGCCTCCATTCCCGTTGGGTACGAGCGAGAGGTCGAAATGGGCCCCCTCGATTTTGAGGAGTACCTTTGGGCACGCGGGTATGGGGAGGACGATATCGCCAATTTGCGGGAATACTATGAGTCGTTGATGCCCGTGCCCGTTGCGGTGAATCAGAAGATGATGCAGATGCTGCGCGAGTACCTCGCGGTCGGCGGTATGCCTGCGGTGGTGGACGCCTTTGCGCGGACGGACAACTTCGCCGTTGCTTTCGACGAGCAAAGCAGGCTGCTCGCCTCGTATCTCGACGACGTGGCTCGATACGCGCAAGCCCCCGAGCGCGTGCGTGCGCGGGCGTGCTTTGAATCGTTGCCGCGCCAGCTCGCAAAGGAGAATACGAAGTTCCAGTATTCCGTGGTCGAGAACAGGGGAACGGCGCGCAAATTTGGCTCGTCCGTGGATTGGCTCGTGGGAGCAGGTATGGTGCGACGGTGCCAGTCGGTGAGCGCCGCCCAATTCCCTCTTGCCGCCTATGAAGACGGGACGAAGTTTCGCCTCTATGCTGCCGATACGGGCGTGCTCATGGCCATGTACGGCTTCGAAATGCTGGAGGCGGTGGTGAACAACAAGCTCGCGGGTCCCATGAAGGGCGGCCTCTACGAGAACCTGGTCGCCTGCATGCTTGCGGCGCGGGGTGTGGCTCTGCGTTATTGGCGGTCGCAGAAGGGCGATAGGGAAATAGAGTTTCTCGTCGACTCGCCCGACGCGAGCGTTGTGCCCATTGAGGTGAAGGCCTCGCGCGGATCTACGGTATCGCTCAACGACATGCTCGAGCGGCAGGACGTGAACCTTGGGTACAAGCTGATAGACGGTAACGTCGGCCGAGACGGCAAAAAGGTGACGCTTCCGCTATATATGGCCATGTTCTTGAAGTAGAGCCTTGCGTTGGCGGACTGACCCTTTGTCACATTCCGTGCGGGTTATATGCAGGTATGCCTGCGCACGCTATCATGTATGGGTTAGACCGCAACTATGTACCCCATACGCGAAGGGATGCGCATGTATCTGAAGATCGACATGTTCTAGCTGGGCTTACCCCCGCAGTGGCGCCGTGCGCCCCATCAATTCTGCCGATTTTCACCTTCACGCATATAAAGGAGTCCCGCCATGCGCGACAAGCTCGAAAAGATTATCAAGGCCTACGAGGAGCTCGAGAAGAAGCTTTCCGACCCGGCCGTCGCCTCCGATATCAAGGAGTTTACGCGTCTCAACAAGGAGTACGCGCACCAGTCCGACCTCATTGCCGCCTCGCGCGAGTACATCGGCGCGCTCGATGACATCGAGGCTGCCAAGGAAATGCTGCACGATACCACCGATGCCGATGAGAAGGAGATGCTCCAGATGGACATCTCCGAGAACGAGGCAAAGCTTCCCCAGCTCGAGGAAGACATCAAGTACATGCTCATTCCGAGCGACCCCAATGACGACAAGAACACCATCGTCGAGATCCGCTCCGCCGCCGGTGGCGACGAGGCAGCCATCTTTGCCGGCGATCTGTACAAGATGTACCAGCGCTTCTGCGAGTCGCGCGGCTGGAAGACCACCGTGCTCGACTCCAGCCCCAGCGAGGCCGGCGGCTTTAAGTCCATCGAGTTCAAGGTCGAGGGCGACCGCGTCTACTCCGTCATGAAGTTCGAGTCCGGCGTGCACCGTGTCCAGCGCGTTCCCAAGACCGAGTCCCAGGGCCGTATCCAGACCTCCACGGCAACCGTCGCCGTGCTTCCCGAGGCCGAGGAGATCGACGTCCAGATCAACCAATCCGATCTGCGCATCGATACCTACTGTGCCTCCGGCCCTGGCGGTCAGTGCGTTAACACCACCTACTCCGCCGTGCGCATCACCCACCTGCCCACCAATACCGTGGTGCAGTCGCAGGAGCAGCGTTCCCAAATCCAGAACCGCGAGGTCTGCATGCAGATGCTGCGTGCCCGTCTGTACGAGATGGAACTCGAGAAGCAGCAGGCCGAGCTCGGCGCCGAGCGCCAGAGCCAGATCGGTCACGGCAACCGTTCCGAGAAGATCCGTACCTATAACCAGCCCCAGGATCGCGTGACCGATCACCGTATCGGCTTCAACTCCACCTACAACGGCGTCCTTCTGGGCGACCAGCTCGGCACTGTCATCGAGGCACTTGCCGCCGCCGAGCGAGCCGAGAAGCTGGCACAGGCTGTTTAAGTTACGGCGTTTTACCAAACGCCGTAACTGCTCGACGCTGCAAACGCCCCTAAGCGGCAATCTGACGTTCAATCGTCGGTCGCGTACCAAAGTACGCTTCCCTCCTCTTTCACGTCACCTTGCTCGCTTAGGGGCGTTTTCGCTGACTTATGCTCAACCTGCGGCGTTGTCTTGCTCCATGCGGCAGTTAGGGACGTTCCTTTTCTGCCGACAGTTTGGGACACTCCTTGGGTAGTCATTGGGGACGTTCTTAAATGACTGCTGTGGGTAAATTGCTGTTTGGGTTTATTTGGTTTGATATGGCAGCAAATGAACTGTTTCCTGCTAAAACCTGCTTAAAGCGTTGGTCTACAGCTAAAAATAATGCTCTAATAATCGTTCAAGAAGTCGCAAGCCATTTTTTGCCGCGTCGTGCGTCAAGCGATTTGGCAAGTATCCGGTTAGATATTGGTCAGTTTTGGGGCAACCTTGCCAAAAGCTGGACGAATGCAAATCTAGACGTCGACGAATGAGCACTTTGGACGCACCCGAAACAAATTTCTGGGCTGATTCTCGATAATCGCCCTCAATTGTCCCTTGTCATGCGGTGCCCTCGCGTACAATCTGCTCCGACATTCACGCGCCGCCCGGCGCTCAAGAGGGGAGGACCCCATGGCAAACGAGATCTGGACCATCAAGCGTTGTCTCGAGTGGACCAAGGAGTACCTGGCCGAGCGCGGCGAGGAGCATCCCCGTCTTTCTGCCGAGTGGCTGCTGTGCGCGGCCACGGGTCTGGCGCGCATCGACTTGTATATGCGCATGGATGAAACGCTCGACGCGGCCCAGCTCGAAACCATGCACGCGGCCGTCGTCCGCCGTGCCAAGGGCGAACCGCTGCAGTACATCACGGGTAGCACACAGTTCCGCATGATCGACGTTGCCTGCGCCCCCGGCGTACTCATCCCGCGTCCCGAGACCGAGATGCTCGTCGAGGAAGTGCTGAACTATCTGGACGCCGAGGTGCTGAGCCCCGAGGCCGCTGCCCGTCAGCGCGTGGAGTTGCCCTGGAACGATGAGGTCGAGCAGGCCCGCAAGGCCGAGGCCGCGCTGGCCGATGAACGCGCGACCGCCGAGCGCCGTGCCGCCAACCTCACGGCTGCCGACGAGGCGGCGCTGGGCAGCGACGTGCTCGGTAGCCGTGCCTATGCCGAGGAGCTGGCCGATCGCGAGGCCGAGGAGGCCGCCGCGCATGCAGCGGAAGCCGACGCTATGGAAGCCCCGGAGCCCGAGCTCGACGAATACGGCATTGCCATCGAAGGTGACGACCAGGAGACGACCTCCGCGCAGAACGCCACCGAGCCCGCTCCGACCGAGCCCCGCATCGCACGCGTCCTCGAGGTCGGCTGCGGCACGGGTTGCATCTCGCTCTCGCTTGCCTGGGAGCGCCGCGGTCACGTTACCTGCACCGCCACCGATATCGAGCCGCGCGCCATCGACCTGGCAACCAAAAACCGCGATGCGCTTGGCCTCACGGCAGACGAGGTCGCCTTTAGCCTCACCAACTTGGTGAGTTCCGTTCCCCGCGAAGAGTGGGGCACCTTTGACGTGCTCGTCTCCAATCCGCCCTACATCCCCACCGATGTCATGCGCTCGCTGCCGCACGAGGTCAAGGACTTTGAGCCCGACCTGGCGCTCGAGGGCGGTGCCGACGGCCTGGATATCTTCCGCCGCCTGCTCAACGCGGCCCCCTATATGTTGCGCGCCGGCGGCCTCTTTGCCTGCGAGCTCTACGAGGGCGCTCTCGACGCCGCCGCCGAGCTCTGCCGCCAAGCGGGCCTGTCGGATGTGCACATCGTCCGCGACCTCACCGATCGTCCCCGCATCGTCCGAGCCGTCGTCACGGAGCCCAAACAGCGTCAGTAATATTTATTAACTGATTTATCAAAAACTATAAAGTAGTTTATAATTAGGACGGCTGAAAGAGGTCGGCCCATGCAACCTCCTACCTTTCGGGAAATCATTGCCCTGCTCAAACACGATGGATTCTTGAAAGTCGCGCAGGTCGGCAGCCATGCTAAGTATGTTTCTGGTGATCGCGTTGTGACCGTAAATGGCTCTGGTGGCAATCGGCCGAAGAAGGGGACATGGGCAAGCATTCGCCGGCAAGCTGGTTGGTAGCCGAAGGGGTCATAATGAAACAACGATTTACCTATGACTGCGTTCTCATAAAAGAAGACGACGGTTACTGTGCCAGCTTCCCGCAGGTCCCCGGGGCCTTTGCCGATGGCGATACGCGCGAAGAAGCAATAGCTCATGCCATCGAGGCGCTGATGGCGTTTTTGGCCGACGATCTTAACAATGGTCGGGCTCCGGCTGGGTACGAGCGTTCGGCCGAGGTCGTGGCCCTTTCAGTCGAAATCGACCACGAGGACGCTCGGGAAGCGGCGTGTCGAACGTTTAAGGACGCGGCGGCGGACCTCAGGGTTTCCGCACCGCGAATCACTGCGCTGGTCAAAGCCGGCAAACTCGATGTTGAGCTTGTCGACGGCCGTCGGATGATTACGATCGACAGCATCGAGCGTTACGCCGCTCAGGAACGCCATGCCGGCAGGCCAAAGAAGTTCGTCGCAGTCCAATAACCCCTCGTTGCCTACTGATCTCGGGCTTCACTTCTGCAAAAAAGACCCTTCGAGCCTATTTCCGCTCTTGCAATATACCGTAAAACTTCTACTATAGAAGGAGAAAGGTATGTCAAATCAGCTGCATCGGTACCGTATCGTGCTTGATTACATTGAACCTTGGCTTGATGAGCAGGATGAAGCTACGCTGAAGCAGATTTATGCAGACCTTTTGGTGCTCGAAAAGGAAGGTCCCAGCCTTGGTCGTCCACTGGTTGACCGTGTCAAGGGCTCGAAGCTTCATCATTTAAAGGAGCTGAGAGTGACTTCATGTGGTGGGCAGGTGATCCGCATCCTCTTCGCCTTTGACCCCAAGCGCCAGGCGGTATTGCTATTGGCGGGTGATAAGTCGCGAGCGGGATCGTCAAGGGCAAAATGGAACGGCTGGTATGCGATCAACATTCCAAAGGCCGAGCAAATATACCGTCGCCACGTAAGGAGGCTCGATCGAGATGGAACTGCATGAGTATATGGAATCTCGCGGGATAACACGCGACTCCATTACCGCCGAGCAGGAGAGGACTCGCGATCGTATCGAAGCCTATAAGCTTGCTCAGATTCGCAGGCTAAAAGATCTAACACAGGCGTCGGTCGCCCAATCGATGGGCGTTTCTCAAAAACGCGTATCCGAGCTCGAGCGTGGGGAATTGGGTTCGATGAGGCTTGACACGCTGAGCAGGTACGCAGAGAGCCTCGGCGGAAAACTGGTTGCAAGCATCGAGTTTCCCGATCGTACCGTTACGCTTGCGCGCTAAAAATCTTCAATTAACCCCCTCACTTTCACCGACTACTAGAGCCGCTCACCAAACCAACATGCGCTCTGGGCAAATAGGTTGAACGTTTCGTGCGAGAATGCCCCACAGTAAACAAACTTGCACCAGAGCGTAAGGGGCTGGCATACACATGCAGACGGTCTATCGGGTATACGAGGGAGCGCGCGAGCCGCATCGGCTTGCAGTCGAGCGCACGGCCGAGCTACTCGGTCGCGGCGGCCTGGCGCTTATTCCAACCGAGACGGTCTACGGTGTCGCCGTGGCGGTCAACGCCTTCTCGGATGCCGTTCCACAAGATACAAGTGAACCTCTGCCGTGGCCGCGCGATCCGCAGGCCACCGTCAACGGCGCCGCGGTCCCCGCACTCGGCACCGGCTATCGTCGTATCTTTACCCTCAAGCAGCGCGAGCTCACCCAAACGGTTGCCTGGCTGGTCGATGATGCCGAGGCACTCGACCGCTATGGCGTGGATATCCCTAACGAGGCCCGCGTGCTCGCCCGACGATGCTGGCCGGGCGCCCTGACTATCGTGGTTAAGGCGGCCCCCTGCGTGCCGACCTTTATGCGCGCCGCCGACGACACGGTGGCACTTCGCGCTTCGGCCTCGCCCGTGGTGCAGGCGCTCATCCGCGCCTGCGGCAGCCCTCTTGCCTGCACCAGCGCCAACACGCATGGCGCGCCCGCGCCGGCAAGTTTTGTCACGGTGGAGGAGCGCATCCTGGAGGGGGTCGATGTGGCCGTCGACGCCGGTGAGACCCCGTGTCGCGACGCCTCAACCATCGTGTCGTTTCAGCACGGCGAGCTCCAGATCCTGCGCCAAGGCGCGCTTCCCGCATCAGAGATCGAGCGGGTCCTGTCCGACCCGATGCAATAGAAAGGTGTAAGCGATGTCGTTGAATCTAGGTAGCCTGGGTATGGAAGACGCCTCGTTTAGCTTTGGCGGTTCCTACATCATGGCGCTCGACTGCGGCACTACCTCGGTACTCGCGACTATCGTCGACGAGTACGGCTGCATCGTCGCCCAGGCGCGTCGTAGCGTCAAAACCAGCTTCCCGCGCCCCGGCTGGGTGGAGCAGGATCCCACGGAGGTGCTTGCCAGTCAGATCGGCGTGATGATGGAGGTCCAGTTTAAGAGCGGCATCCATTCTGACCGCATCGCCGCCATCGGTATCTCCAACCAGCGCGAGACCACGGTGGTGTGGGACCGCATAAGCGGCCAACCCATCTATAACGCCATCGTGTGGCAATGCCGTCGCACCGCACCTCTGATCGACGAGCTGGTCGAGCAGGGCGCAGAAGAGCTGGTGCGCTCCCGCACGGGGCTTACGCTCGACCCGTATTTCTCGGCCTCCAAGGTGCAGTGGATCCTCGACAACGTCGATGGTGCGCGTGAGAGCGCGGCGGCGGGCGACCTCATGTTTGGCACCATCGACACCTGGCTCATCTACAACCTCACCGGCGGCCAGGTCTTTGCCACCGACTACACCAATGCCAGCCGCACGGCACTCTTTAATATCCATACGCTCGATTGGGACGACGACCTGCTGGCGCTCTTTGACGTTCCACGTTCCATGATGCCCGAGGTTCGCTGGAGCTCGGGCGACTACGGCCGCGTCGCGAGCGACATCATGACCAACATGCCGCCCATCATGGGCGTGGCGGGCGACCAGCAGGCATCGCTGTTCGGCCACTGCTGCTTCTATCCCGGCCAGACCAAAAACACCTATGGCACGGGCTGCTTTATGCTCATGAACACCGGTGACGAGATCGTCGAATCCAAGAATGGCCTGGTCTCCACCATCGGTATCGCTGCGGACGGCAAAGTCAGCTATGCGCTCGAGGGCTCTATTTTTGCCGCCGGTTCAACGATGAACTGGCTTCGCAACAACATGGGCATCATCTCGAGCGTGAGCGAGTCGGCACAACTCGCCGCTTCGATCAACGACAACGAGGGCTGCTACTTCGTCCCCGCCTTCGCTGGCCTGGGCGCTCCCTGGTGGGACCCGCGTGCCCGCGGTATCGTGTGCGGCCTGACCGGTGCCTCGAGTCGCGCGACCATTGTGCGTGCGGCCTGCGAGTCCATGGCCTACCAGAGTTATGACGTGCTGCGCGCCATGGAGCAGGACGTGGGACTTTCGATTGAGCGCCTGTCCGTCGATGGCGGCGCCTCACGCAACGAGTTCATCATGCAATTCCAGGCCGACCTGCTGGATATCCCCGTGCTGCAATGCGAGACGGTGGAGACCACGGCAATCGGTGCCGCGTACTTGGCGGGTCTTGCCGTCGGCTATTGGGAAGACCTTGAAGAGCTGGAGCAAAATGCCCAGATCGTTAGGACCTTCCTTCCCCATATGTCCGCCGAGCGTCGCGAGCAAAACCTTGCGGGCTGGCGTGATGCAGTCAAGCGCTCGCTCAGTACCGCACAGTAGGGCTGCGATGGGCTGCTCGATACAACAAACCGCTAAACTTATGCATGGCGTGCGGCGGCAACATTGCTGCGCGCCTTGTCAGCAAGGCCGTTTTGCGGCTGCAACGAAAGGGGCAATCAACCCATGACCGTCACCTACGATGCGTCCCGTGTGACGCTTGTCGATCATCCGCTCGTCCAGCACAAGCTGTCGATCCTGCGCGACAAAAACACCGGCACCAACCAGTTCCGCCAGCTTGTGCGCGAGCTCGCGCTTTTTGACGGCTACGAGGCCATGCGCGACCTGCCTATGGAAGACGTCGAGGTCGAGACCCCCATCACTACCGCCACGTTCAAACAGCTTGCCGGCAAGAAACTCGCCATCGTGCCCATCCTGCGTGCGGGCCTTGGCATGGTCGACGGTATCCTCGACCTGGTGCCCTCCGCTCGCGTGGGCCACATCGGCATGGAGCGCGACGAGGTCACCCACGAGCCGCACGAGTATTACTGCAAGATGCCCAAGGATATCGACCAGCGCATCTGCCTGGTCGTCGACCCCATGCTCGCCACGGGCGGTTCGGCCGAGATGGCCATCAGCTACCTGCGCGAGCGCGGTGTCAAGGATATCCGCATGCTGTGCATCGTCGCCGCGCCCGAGGGCCTCAAGTCACTGACCGAAAAGGACCCCGACGTACATATTTATACGTGCGCCATCGACGACCATCTCAACGAGGCCGCCTACATCGTTCCCGGCCTCGGCGACGCCGGCGACCGCATCTACGGTACGCTCTAGTCGTTGGGCCTTGTCGGCTACGGTCACAAATACGAAGAAATGGTGCGCGCGGGCGAGCAAAAGTCGTCCACGCGCACTTCTGTTAACGGACGTTTTGCGCTGAGGGGTTCGAAAAAACGTATTACCGTACCTGCGGCATAAAGAAGGCCTTAAGAAAACGTACAGGTGCGTATTAACCGTTTGTTTTACGGTTGTACTTTAGCGATTGGCTCGTACAATAGTCACCAATGTTTGGCTGGGACTGTGCTGTGAGGCGTTAAAAAGGAAAGCGAGGAAGCCAGTGTTTCAGATAGCCGATCTGCTCGCTATCGTTGCAGGTGCCATCGCGGGCGCGATTGCCTTCCTTCCCTTTGTCTTTACGCTCAAGCCGGTTCTTGACGATAAGCAGAATGCGGACATGCTCAAGGGTATGGTGAGTCTCGTGGTCTCGGCAATCGCGTTGCTTGTCTTTACCTTGGTTGTGTTTGTGTTGTTCGGAGAGGCATTTCGCATGTTCCTCCTGGGCGAGGCGATCGGCTTCGTGGCCTTTATGGCCGCCTGCGCGGTTCGCGTCGCCAAGGCGCTGCGAGATCCTCATGAGGTCGAAAGGTAAGTCGTGGAAATTTTTGAAAAGCTGCCTGATGAGATTAATCATCTGGTCAGCGAGTTCAGCTCCACCCCTGTCGTGGGCGATCTGAGCTGCGGCATCACGCAGTACTCGTTTTGGCTGATCGTCTCCACGATCGTGCTCCTGATCGTCCTGGCCGTGTTCAAGAAGAAGCAGACCCTGGTTCCCAAGGGCTTCTTCGTCAACGGTTTCGAGTACATCATCGAGTACGTCGAGAACGATATCGGCAAGGGTGTCGTGGGTGAGAACTGGAAGAAGCACTTCCCGTTCCTGTGCTCGCTTTTCCTGTTCATCCTGATCAATAACATGATCGGCCTGATCCCGGGAATGAAGCCCGGCACCGGCGCAATCGGCTCCACCGCCGCGCTCGCCATCTTCGCCTTCGTGTACTTCATCTACTACGGATGCAAGGCTCACGGCGTGATCGGCTACATCAAGAGCCTCGCCCCGCAGGGCGTGAGCTTCCCGATGAACGTGCTCGTGTGGGTCGTCGAGCTTTTCTCGACCTTCCTGCGCCTCATCACGCTTGCCGTCCGTCTGTTCTGCAACATGTTCGCAGGACACGTGGTCATGGGCTCGTTCGCCATCATGGCGAGCATGTTCATGCAGCCGCTGCTTCAGCAGGTTTCCGCGGCCCACGCCGTCGGCGCCCTGCCTTCGCTGGCCTGGCTTGCCATCCTCATCCTGATCTATGCGATCGAGCTTGTGGTCGGCGCCATCCAGGCTTACGTCTTCACGGTCCTTACCGCCGTGTATGTCTCCGAGGCAGAGGAGGTCGCGGAGGAGGAGTAGTCTTCCGTTCGTGCCTTAAAGGTAAGGCAATTCGTTAAACCGCCGGTGCCCGTACCCATGGAGCCCGGCAGTTATAAAAAGGTTATCCTGCGTGAAATAAGACACGCACGACAAAGGAGGAATCGTGGGAGTTATCGGTTACGGTCTCGGTGTTATCGGCGCTGGTCTTGCTATCGGCCTGTCTGCTCTGGGTGCTACGGGTGCTATGGCCCGTCAGCCTGAGGTCCAGGGCCGCGTGTTCACCGTCTTCATCATGGGCTCCGCTTTCGGCGAGGCTCTGGCTCTGATCGGCTTCGTTGTCGCGCTGATCGTTAAATAGCACGGAGCGTCAAGTATGAATCTTTCATCCCAGAAGAGCGCGATCGCACTCTCCGCGTCCGCGGCCGCGCTGCTCATGCCGGTTTCCGCGTTCGCTGAGGACGGCGCTGCCGGTGCGGACATCCTCATCCCTAAGATGGCGGAGTTCATCCCGGCGCTTATCGCCTTCCTGATCATCTGGATCGTGCTGGCCAAGGTCGCCCTGCCGGGCATCATGAAAACCATGGAGGAGCGCGGCAAGAAGATCGAGGAGAGCCTCGACGAGGCCGAGAAGACCAAGCAGGAGGCTATCGCCAAGCGCGCTGAGTCCGACTCGATCGTCACCGACGCCCGTCGTCAGGCTGCCGACATCGTTCTCGAGGCCCGTAAGGACGCCGAGTCCGAGCGCGCCCGTATCATCGAGGCTGCTCACAAGGAGGCCGAGGAGATCATCGCCAAGGCCCATACGACCGTCGAGGACGAGCGCAAGTCCATCTACGCCGGTGCCGCGAGCTCCATCGCCGACCTGTCCGTTGCCGTCGCCACCAAGATCGTGGGCGAGGCACTCGAGGACGAGGCCGAGCAGAAGAAGCTCATCGAGCGCTACATCCAGGAAGCAGGTAGCCTGAATGCCGACTAGCCGCTATCAGGACAAGGTGCTCGAGACCTACGCGCGCTCCCTTCTGGAAGCCGCTAAGGCCGAGAACCATGTGTTCGAGGACCTCGAGATGATCGAGCGCCTGGCTTCTGCCAGCCCCGAGATCATCGCCGTGCTCGACACCATGTCCAAGCGCGACCAGCTCGACCTTCTTCCCAAGGTGGCAGCTGCCTTTAAGTATGTTGCCGAGGAAGACGAGGATGTAGTGGGCGTGACCGTCACCACGGCGATCCCGCTCGACGACGAGCTGCGTCAAACCATCACTAAGAAATGCGAGCAGGACTTCGGCCGCAAGGTATTCCTTATCGAGCAGGTCGACCCGTCTATCGTGGGCGGCCTGGTGCTCGAGGCCCGCGGCGAGCGTCGTGACATTTCCGTCAAGACGCAGTTGCGCATCGCGCAGGAGACCCTCGCAAACTCTGCTAATTCGTACGGAGGTGAAGCCTAATGTCCGAAACCCTCAATGCCCAGGATATCGCCAAGAAACTGCAGGAGCAGCTCACGAGCCTCTCCGCGACGGTCGATACGCATGAGGTTTCAACGGTCGACGAGGTAGGCGACGGCATCGCGCGCGTCTCCGGCCTCAAGAGCGCCATGGCAGGCGAGCTTCTGGAGTTCAAGAGCTCCGATACCGGTGAGACCGTCTTCGGCCTTGCCCAGAACCTTGACCGTGACGAGGTCGGCGCCGTTCTGTTTGGTGCCGTCGACTCCATCAAGGAAGGCGACGAGTGCCGCACCACTGGCCGCATTATGGATATCCCCGTGAGCCGTGCCATGCTCGGTCGCGTCGTCAATCCGCTCGGCCAGCCCATCGACGGCCTGGGCGACATCGTCGCCACGCACCGTCGTCCCATCGAGTTCAAGGCCCCCGGCGTCATCGATCGTACCCCGGTGTGCGAGCCGGTTCAGACCGGTCTGCTTGCTATCGACTCCATGGTGCCTATTGGCCGCGGTCAGCGTGAGCTCATCATCGGCGACCGTAAGACCGGTAAGACCGCCATCGCCATCGACGCTATCCTCAACCAGCGCGGCAAGGGCATGGTCTGCATCTATGTCGCCATCGGCCAGAAGGCCTCCACGGTTGCCAACATCCGCGAGACCCTCGCTCAGCACGGTGCGCTCGACTACACCATCATTGTTTCGGCCACTGCTGCCGATTCCGCCCCTATGCAGTACATCGCGCCTATGGCCGGTGCCGCTATCGGCGAGTTCTTCATGTACAACGGCGAGGACGGCAAGCCCGCCAGCGAGACCAACCCCGGTGGCCACGTGCTCGTCATCTACGATGACCTGTCCAAGCAGGCCGTGGCCTACCGTCAGATGTCGCTGACGCTGCATCGTCCGCCCGGACGCGAGGCCTATCCTGGCGACATCTTCTACCTGCACTCTCGTCTGCTCGAGCGTGCCGTCAAGATGTCCAAGAAGAACGGCTACGGCTCCATGACGGCACTGCCGATCATCGAGACCCAGGACGGCGACGTCTCGGCCTACATTCCGACCAACGTCATTTCCATTACCGATGGTCAGATCTATCTGCAGTCCGAGCTCTTCTTCCAGGGTCAGCGCCCGGCAGTCGACGTGGGCATTTCCGTGTCCCGCGTCGGTGGCGACGCGCAGACCAAGGCCATGAAGCAGGTCGCCGGTAACCTCCGTCTGGACCTCGCTTCGTACCAGGAGCTCGCCGGCTTTACGCAGTTCGGCTCCGACCTCGACGAGGCTACTCAGAAGCAGCTGACCCATGGTGCCCGCATGACCGAGCTCCTGAAGCAGCCGCGCTACAAGCCGTTTGAGGTTGGCGAGCAGATCGTTACGCTGTTCGCTGGCAACGAGGGCTTCCTGGATGACCTGGAGATTGCCGACGTGCTGCCTTTCCGTGCCGAGCTCATCGAGTACATGGACAATGGCTTTGGCTCGCTGCTCGATAAGGTTCGCGCCAAGAAGATCGATGATGACACCAAGGCTGAGCTCTTGCGCGTCATCGGCGACTTCAAGCAGCAGTTCATGGCCAAGCACCATTCGGATGTTTCTGGATCAGAGGAGAACTAAGCCCCATGGCCAACCTTCGCGACATTAAGAAGCGAATCTCCTCGGTTACCACGACCAAGCAGATCACGCGCACGATGGAGATGGTCTCTACGGCCAAGATCCGTCGTGCCCTCGATCGCTCCAAGCAGGCCGAGCCCTATAAGGAGGCGCTGACCGACGTCATGTTGACGGTCGCCGGCGACGCCTCCTGTTCGGGCACCGATCCCATGCTGCAGAAGCATGAGAGCGTCAAGCATGGCCTGATTGTCGTTATTGCCTCGGACCGCGGCCTTGCCGGCGGTTTCAATACGACGGTGGAGCGCACGGCCGAAAAGCTCGCCGCTTCTTGGGCGAACGACGGCATCGAGTGCGAGATCATCGCGTGCGGGCGTAAGCCGGCCACGTATTTCCGTGACCGCGCAAACGTCGTCATGCACTTTGAGGGCAACTCCTCTGAGCCCGATTTCAACCAGGCCCGCATGATCTCCTCTCATATCTGCGATGCGTATCGTGCCGGTGAGCTTGACCGTGTCGAGCTTGTCTACCACCACGCCAAGAATCGCGTGGATCAGGAGCTTCGCGTCGAGCATCTGTTGCCGCTCGACCCCGAGATGATCGCTATGGCCCACGGTCCGCGTAAGAACGAGACCGACGCCCCTAAGCGCATCTCGTCCACGTTCGAGTTCGTGCCCTCTCCCGAGCATGTTCTCGGCAAGCTTGTGCCGTCTTATATCCTGACGGTCATCTACCAGGCCCTGATCGATTCGGCGGCTGCCGAGCAGGGTGCACGCCGCAAGGCCATGCACTCCGCGACGGAAAACGCCACCGCGATCATCTCGACCCTTACCCGCACGTATAGTCGCGTGCGCCAGGCTTCGATCACGACCGAGATTAACGAGATCGTCGGCGGAGCCTCAGCATTGGAGGAACAGTAATGGCTAATAACACCGTAAAGCTTGCGGTCGAGGAAGCCACCAAGAAGACGACTGCCGGTGATGGTCGCATCGTGCGAATCATCGGCCCTGTCGTCGACGTCAAGTTTGACGGCGCGGTGCCCCCGATCTACAACGCGCTCACGGTCGAGGCCGAGACCCCGATCGGTCATCTGAGCACGATCCTCGAGGTCGAGAGCCAGCTTCCGGGCGGCGTCGTCCGCACGGTCGCCATGTCCTCGACCGACGGCCTGCAGCGCGGCCTCATCGCCACCGATACCGGTGGGCCCATGAAGATGCCGGTCGGCCCCGAGACGCTCGGCCGCATTTGGAACGTCATGGGCAAGCCCGTCGACGGCAAGCCCATGCCCGAGGTGGAGGAGTTCTACCCCATCCACCATGCAGCGCCCCGTTTCGACGAGCTCACCACCAAGACCGAGATCTTCGAGACCGGCATCAAGGCCGTCGACCTGCTCGAGCCCTACATCCGTGGCGGCAAGACAGGCCTGTTCGGCGGCGCCGGCGTCGGCAAGACCGTTTTGATTCAGGAGCTCATCAACAACCTCGCCCAGGAGCACGGCGGCACTTCGGTGTTCACCGGCGTCGGCGAGCGTACCCGCGAGGGCACCGACCTGTTCCTCGAGATGAGCGAGTCTGGCGTTATCGACAAGACCTGCTTGGTCTATGGTCAGATGAACGAGCCGCCCGGAGCGCGTCTGCGCATCGGTCTGGCCGGCCTTACCACCGCTGAGTATTTCCGTGATCGTGGCCAGGACGTTCTGCTGTTCATCGACAACATCTTCCGCTTCTCCCAGGCAGGTTCCGAGGTTTCCGCACTGCTGGGCCGTATGCCGTCCGCCGTTGGTTACCAGCCCACGCTGGCAACCGAGATGGGCGACCTCCAGGAGCGCATTACCTCGACCAAGACGGGCTCCATTACCTCCGTCCAGGCTGTCTACGTCCCCGCAGACGACCTGACCGACCCGGCGCCTGCCACGACGTTTACGCACCTCGACGCCACCACGGTTCTTTCGCGTAGCATTTCGTCGCTCGGCCTGTTCCCGGCTATCGACCCGCTCGCGTCTTCCTCCGACGCTCTCGATCCCTCGATCGTCGGCGAGGAGCACTACCGTGTCGCCGTCAAGGTCCAGGAGCTCCTGCAGGAGTACTCCGACCTTCAGGACATCATCGCCATTCTGGGTATGGACGAGCTGTCCGAGGAGCAGCGCCTTACGGTCAACCGTGCCCGTAAGATTCAGCAGTTCCTCTCGCAGTCCTTCCACGTCGCCGAGAAGTTCACCGGCAACCCCGGTGTCTACGTCCGCGTCGAGGATACCGTCCGCTCTTTCGCCGAGATTGTCGACGGCAAGGCCGATGACCTGCCCGAGCAGGCTTTCCGCTATGCTTCCACGATTGAGGACGTGCGCGAGCGCGCCCGCAAGATGGGGGAGAAGTAGGTTATGCGTATCCGCATCGTGTGCCCCGTGAGCTGCGCCTATGAGGGCGACGCTGCGTTTGTGTCGATTCCGTCCACGGATGGCGAGTTTGGCGTTCTGCCTGCTCACTCCAGCGAGATCTGCACGATCGACCGCGGTTACGTTCGCGTTTCCGATAAGGCCATGGGCACTGTCGACCACACGTTTGCCGTGGCCGGCGGCTATGCCCAGGTTGCGGACGATGTCGTGACCGTTCTCGCCGAGCGCGCTTGCGATTTGGCGACCGTCGATGCCGACAAGCTTAAAGCTGATATTCAAGGTTTTGAAGAGAAGCTGGGTAATTTGTCGGAGGATGATGCACGCCGCGCCTACCTCTATAATGAAATCGCATGGTGTAAGCTCAAGCTTGCCCAATAGTCAAACGATTTAGCGTTCGACCATTTGCGAACACATCATGCCCGGGATGGCCCAGCCACCCCGGGCATGCTTTTTGAAAGGGTAGACCTTGGATATTATCCGCGTTGAGGGTGGCCACGCCATCGGAGGCTCCGTGCCCGTCTCGGGTGCCAAGAACTCCGCGCTCAAACTCATGGCGGCAACGCTTCTGGCGCCGGGCAAGACGACGCTGCAGAACGTGCCCGATATTTCCGATGTTCACGTGATGGGCAAGGTGCTCAAGGGCATGGGCGCTACGATCGATGTTCTCGACGAGCACACGCTCGAGATTGATACCTCTCAGGTCGATTCTTGGGAGGCCCCCTACGAGCTCGTTGCCAAGATGCGTGCTTCCACCGCCGTCATGGGACCCCTGCTGGGCCGCTTCCATCGCGCCAAGATTGCCATGCCGGGCGGCTGCAACCTGGGTGCTCGCAAGATCGATATGCACATTCTGGGTCTCGAGGCCCTGGGCGTTGAGTTCGATACCGCCCACGGTTACATCAACGCTAATGCGCCCCAAGGTCTGCGCGGTACCACCGTCACGCTCGAGTTCGCCAGCGTCGGTGCGACCGAGAACCTCATCATGGCCTCTGTGCGCGCACAGGGCACCACGGTTATCGACAATGCCGCCCGCGAGCCCGAGATTGTCGATCTCGCCAACATGCTCAACGAGATGGGCGCCAAGATTGTTGGCGCCGGCACGCCCGTCGTGACTATCGAAGGCGTGGAAGAGCTCCATCCTGTTACCCATCGCGTAGTGGGCGACCGCATCGAGGCCGGTACCTTTATCGTTGCCGGTGCGTTGATGGCCGACGATCGCGGTGTCGATGTCACGGGCTTTTGCCCCATTCACTTGGGCATGGTGCTCAAGAAGATGGAGCTCATGGGTATCGACTGCGAGCGCGTCGAGGATGGCGTCCATGTGAACCGTGCCGAGCGTATCAAGCCGGTCGACATCCAGACGCTTCCGTTCCCCGGCTTCCCGACGGACATGCAGGCGCAGATTATGGTACTCTCCGCCCTTGCCGACGGTAGCTCCGTTATCACCGAGAACATCTTCGAGAATCGCTTTATGTTTGCCTCTGAGCTGGTGCGCATGGGTGCCGACATTCGTATCGAGAGTCATCATGCCATGATTCATGGCGTCAAGGGCTTCTCGGGTGCACAGGTTACCTCGCCCGATCTGCGTGGCGGAGCGGCCCTCGTCGTAGCGGGCTTGATCGCCGACGGGACGACCGAGGTTTCGGCCATCCATCACATCAAGCGCGGCTACGAGCAGTTTGTCGAAAAGCTGCAGGCGCTCGGCGCGCATGTCGAGCATGCTACCGTCCCCGATCCCGTCATCTACTAATACAGGTTGCCTATGTTTAATAAAAAGCCCCTCGCGGATACCACCGCCCGAAGACCCTCAACTGGTGCACAGGCCAAGATCTACAGTCGCGATAACGTGGCTCGCTATTCCGAGCGCGCTCGCCAACGTCGTCGTAGCCACACGATTCGTCACGTCGCGCTCATTGTCGTGCTTGGCGTGCTGCTGAGTGCTACTACCGCTGCCGGCCTGTGGTTTGCCACCATTATGGGCAAGCTCGGCGATTCTAATGTCATTACCGACAATCTGCGTCGGGTTCTGGTTGACACCGATGAGGCAAAGGATCCGTTCTACGTGCTGCTTCTTGGCACCGACGGCCGTCCGGGCGAGGATACGTATCGCGCCGACTCGATTATCCTGGCACGCATCGACCCCACGCAAAAGCAGGCGACGCTCATTTCCGTTCCGCGCGACACCAAGGTCGAGTACAAGGGCGAGACCATGAAGATCAACGCCTGCCATACCGTGGGCGGCGCCGAGGCCATGGTCGAGGCGGTCAACGAGCTGTGCGGTGTTCAGATTTCCCACTATGCCGAGGTCAGCTTCGACGGTATGCAGGCGCTGATTGATTCGGTTGGCGGTATCGACATTAACGCAACCGATGATGTTGACGACCCCGAGCACCTGGATATTAAGATTACCGCTGGCCAGCAGCATATGGACGGTGCCACCGCCCTTACCTATGCCCGCTGCCGCTACACCTATGCCGACGGCGATTACACGCGCATGCGCCACCAGCGTCAGGTGCTTGGCGCCCTTGCCAACCAGATTCTCAATAACTTCGATGCCACGAAGATCTTTGGCCTGGTTAATTCGCTGTCCGATATGCTTGTAACCGATATGAGCGTTCAGGATATCGTGGCTACGGTCAACGCCATGCGCGGTATGGATGTCGACGGTATCTACTCGGCCAACCTGCCCTCGTACGCCGACGACAGCACCATGATCGACGGTGTGAGCTACGTCTTTGTCTACGAGGACGAGCTCAAGGAAATGATGGAGCGCGTCGATGCCGGCAAGGATCCCAAGGGTCCCAACACCATGGGTCTTTCCGACGGTTCCAGCTCTACGATCGGCGATCTGAACAACAACACGTCTGACGACTACGCAAACGGTACCGCAACTTCATCGGTCAGCTCTGACGATTCCGATGACTCAAGCGATTCGAGCGATTCGGACTACTACGAAGAGCCCACCGGCGACGGCAACGGCTACGAAGCCAACTACTAAGTTACGGCGTTTTACCAAACGCCGTAACGGCTCGACGCTGCGCGCCGCCCAAGGCGACAATTTGTCATTCAAAAGGCAGGGCATGACCAGAAGGTCAATGCCCTGCCTTTTTCATGCCAACTTGTTCGCCTTGGACGTCGCTCGCTGACGTTGGCTCAACCTGCGGTGCTGACTACTCCCCTTGCACCAAAAACCGCCCCGTTCTCGGTTTTTGAGGACGGGGCGGTTTTGCTTACCTAGATTGTTCGAGTTCCTTATGCAAAGCGGGCGACGAGCTCCTGGAGCACGTCGGTCATCTTGACGAGCGAACTGACCGGGACGAACTCGTTGACGCCGTGGTAGCAATAGCCGCCGGTGGAAAGGTTGGGGCAGGGCAGACCGCGGAACGACAGCTGCGCGCCGTCGGTGCCGCCGCGAATCGGCAGCACTTGGGGCTCAACGCCGCAGGCAAGGTAGGCTTCCTTGGCAACATCAATAAGCTCGGGATAGTCACGAACGATCTCGGCCATATTTCGATACTGCTGCTTAATCTCGACCGTCACGCGCTTCTCACCCAGACGCTGGTTGAGCATCGAGGCGGCGGCATCAATAAGATCGAGTTTCTGCTGGAACTTGGCGGCGTCATGGTCACGGACGATATAGCGCGCTGTGGCGTGATCGACGGTCGCAGATACACCCTCAAGGTGATAAAAGCCCTCGTAGCCTTCCGTATACTCCGGGCGCTGCACGTAGGGGAGCAACGCGTTGAAGTCACAGAACAGATTGCCTGCGTTGACCATACGGCCCTTAGCGTCGCCCGGGTGGATGGACTGGCCCTCAAAGCGGACGGTCGCCTCGGCGGCGTTAAAGCACTCCCACTCCAGCTCGCCGATGGGGCCGCCGTCGACCGTGTAGGCGTACTTGCAGCCAAAGGTATCGATATCCAACAGCTCGGCTCCGTGGCCGATCTCCTCGTCAGGGCAGAAGCAAATGCCGAGTGCGGGATGGGGCAGAGAAGGGTCCTGAGCGATACGCGCGACAAGCGACATGATCTCGGCGACGCCTGCCTTGTCGTCCGCGCCCAGCAGCGTGGTGCCATCGCTGCAGACCAGGTCCTCACCCGCGAGGTCATTCAGGGCGGGAAGCTTGGCGGTACTCATGGCAACGGGCTTACCGTCAACCGTGCCGCAGACCAGGTCGCCGCCTTCGTAGTGTACGATGTGCGGCTTCACGCCGGCGCCCGGTGCAACTTCGGTGGTGTCGAGATGGGCGATCAGGCCCAGGGCGGGCTTGTCCTCAGCGCCCGCACTTGCGGGGATATGCGCGCAGACATAGGCGTGCTCGGTCACGTGGGCATCTTCCGCACCAAGCTCGCGCAGCTCTTCAGCCAGCACGTTGGCAAGGTCAAACTGAACGGCGCTCGAGGGTACCTGGTCGCAGTTTGCATCCTCGGACTGCGTGTTGATCTGGACGTAGCGCAAAAAGCGTTCGAGGACATCGGGGCTCGTGGTGGTGTTTTCCATAAAGACCGCTCCAATCTTGGTCGTCGTGTGCAACAAGAACTCTAGCACGGTATGCCACGGCATACCACGACGCTTGGATGGGGTAGAATCAGCCATTGAATGCAGAAGGGACGGAAGATCATGGATACGACAATTAGCTCGCGCGAACTACATCTGACGGTGGCGAACGAAGACTACTTGGAGTGCATGGTTCGCATTGAAAGCGAAGAGGGGGAAACCAACGGCGTGCGATCGGTCGACATCGCGCAGCGCCTTGGCGTCTCCAAGGCATCGGTCAATAAAGCGGTTTCGGCGCTCAAGGCATCCGAGCTTGTCGAGCAATCGCACTACGGCAAGGTAATCCTGACCGATCGCGGCCGCGAGGTTGGCACGGCTATCTGGTACCGTCATCGCCTCATCCGTACGTTTTTGGTTCAGGAGCTCGGTGTCGAATTTGAGCGAGCCGATTCCGAGGCCTGCATGATGGAGCATGCGCTATCCGAGGACACGATGAGCCGCTGGCTCGCCTATCTCGAAAAGCAGGGAATCAGCGTCGAGGAATAGCGGGATATATATGGATACGAGTTATTACAACCGCTTTGGTGCCGAGGAGCTTGCGCGCCGCTTGTCGAGCGAGACCTTGTTGGCGCAGGGCCCCATGGGCAGTGTTTTGTTGAGTGAGTACGATGCCGCCGACATTCCACCGGCGTTTTGGAATCTGGCAGAGCCGCAGACCGTTTCTCGTATCCATCGCTTGTATGTCGCCGCCGGCGCGCAGGTGCTCATTACCAACACCTTTCAGGCATCGAGCTATGCCCTCAAGCACGACCAGATTGCGCCGTCCGTGGCGGAGGTCAATCGCGGGGCCGTCGACGATGCCCGCCAGGCGCATCCTCAGCTGCTGCTGGGCTCGATGGGCCCGATCGGTATTGAGTGGTTTGCTGAGGACTCTGCCGAGTATCGTGAAATCCGAGGCGTTGCGCGCGAACAGGCGCACGCCTTGCTCAATGCTGGTGTTGACGGTCTGCTGATCGAGACGGTGACGTCTATCCGTAATCTGCAGCCCATGCTTGCCGGCGCTCGAGATGCCGCCGACGGCATGCCTGTTCTGGTGAGTTTTGTCGTTGACGATAAAGGCGACCTGTTGGGCGATGGCCTCAACATCGAGGCAGCCGTTTTGTACGCCGAAAAACACGGCGCAAACTCGGTTGGTGTTAATTGCTGTTCGCTTGCGGCCGCGAACGCGGCGGTGCCCAGGATGGTTGCATCGGCGACTACTCCCGTCACGGTGCGTCCCAACGTAGGCGATCCGGTCCAGACTCAGGATGGCCCCGTATGGCACGAGAACCCCGAAGCTTTCGCGCGCGCATGCATCGAATGGAGACATGCCGGTGCCGCAATGGTGGGCAGTTGCTGTGGAACCACGGCAATCACTACGGCAGCGATGGCCGAGGCGCTCGATATATGAAGGGCAAAACCGCTCCATACGGGGCGGTTTTTTTATTGCTTGCATGTCCTCGGCGGCATTTGCCCAAATGGTGAATGCTGGTGTCAGCAGGTTGCCGAGTGCGTGTTGCGGGTATACCTCACGCGTACCATGATCCAAACACTGTGAGGTGTCTGCGCGTGTGCGCGATAATTCATTTTGGAACTGACGGTTGGCGCGCTCGCGTCGATGAGGACTTCACTGCCGATAACGTTGCCCGTATCGCCGATGCCGTCGGCGAGTTGTGGCAAAAGACCAATCCGGGCAAAACGGTATATATAGGGTTCGACACCCGGCCCCTGGCGCGCGAGTTCGCTGAGCTTGCGGCGGGTGTGCTAGCAGCGCACGGGCTAGACGCCGTGCTCGCTTCGCGACCTGTCCCGACCCCTGCCCTTACGTGGGCGGCGGCTTATGACGGTGAGGCGTGCGGCGCGCTCATGGTGACGGGGTCCCATCATCCGCAGGGTTATCTGTGCCTCAAGATTCGCATGGGTGACGGCTCAACCGCCAACCAGGATGTCATCGAAGAGCTCGAAGAGACCATGGCTCCCGAGCCAATGGGGATCGAGGAGCAATATCGCACCGCGGATATCATTCCTGACTATATGCAGGCGGTGGCATCGTTTGTCGATGCCGAAGCCATCCGCGCCGCGCACTTGCGCGTGGTTGTCGATCCCATGGGCGGCGCAGCCCAGGGCTATCTAGCCGACTTGCTGCGCGAGCTTGGCGTTGAGGTGCACGAGATTCACGCCGGGCAGGCGTCTGACCAAGAAGATATCTGCCCCGACCCCGTTGAGCCTTGGGTGGACGCTTGCGAGCGCACGGTTATCGAGGACGGAGCTTGCGCTGGCCTGGTGACCGACGGCGACGCCGACCGCATCGGCGCGGTTGACGAGCGCGGCAGATATATACATCCGCATCAGATCATGGCGCTCGTTTTGGGCGACTTGGTTCAATTTCGTAATTTGGAGGGGCGCGTCGTCGTCAATCTTTCGTGCTCGACGCTCGTGCGTCGCATTGCCGAGGCGCTTGGCTGCCGCGTGACCGTCAAACCAGTCGGTTTCAAATATATAGCGGCGGAGATGAAGAAGGGCGGCGTCCTCATAGGCGGCGAAGAAGCCGGTGGTATCGGCATCGCCGCGCATATGCCCGAGCGCGATGGAATCCTCGCCTGTCTGATTCTGTGTGAGCTTATGGCAAAGACGGACGCGCCTTTGGGCGTTCTGGTCGACCAACTCGAGGACAGTTTTGGTAAGACGAGTTACGGTCGACGCGATTTACGCCTTGAGGCCGAAGATGCCGAAACGTTGCGAACCCTGCTGCCGGGCGTAAACCCCAAGTCGATTTGTGGCAAGGTGCCGCAAAACGTTAGTCATATGGATGGCTTGCGTTTGGCATTCGAGGATGACACGTGGCTGCTGGTCCGTCCTAGCGGGACCGAACCAGTGGTGCGCGTCTACGCCGAGGGGTTCTCGGTGGAAGAACGTGATGAGTTGCTCGATGCTGGCTGTGCTTTAGCTAGGGGGACGTATCCGCTCTAACCATGAGACTGCCTTATATAAAGAGATGCTCGGCGAGCGGTAGGTAACGGCTGGCAAACGTTAGTCGGATTCCAAGATGTGTAGGAAATGTGTACGCCCAGATTCCCGCCCACGGCGCCCCTCCGGTCTGGCAATATATCTCCTTGCCGCGCGGCCCGGTGGAACCGGATGAGCCGCAAAGCGTGCACCTTGAGAACCGGATACTGCGAGGATGGACACTTCAA
>UQIL01000013.1 GCA_900541025.1 uncultured Collinsella sp.
TCAACGATATGGCACCGTGGGGACACATGTATGTCAATCCTGGTCTAACAGAGCCTAAAGTAATCTCCGCGTTCCGCTCGCGCCCTTTTCTCAAGATCCCTGTTGAGCTGCCCCTCCGGAATGATGCCGGAGAAAAAGGAGCCCGTTGCGTCCGGACTAAATGTCTCGGCCGACAACGGCAGCGAGGTCGAAATCGGGGCCGCATCACCGCTCTGGAGATATTTGGGGCTATAGGTGAATATCGGAAGCCCCGCGTTTTCCTCCAATATGCCAACCAGCTGGTAAGACCCATTAAACTCACGGTGAACGAACAGCGTGCCATCCATTATTTCCCCCTCACCTTCAGAATAAAATCAATATCCACGATGGAGGCGTAATCGAAAATGACACCAATTTCGACCGTTGTCCGCCCCCGCTCGATATCACCAATCACACGAAGGCTGCGGCCCGTCATAGTCGCGACATCGCGTTGAGTCAAGCCAAGCTCACGCCTTCTGAGCCTAAGGGCTTTCCCCATCTCGGCGGGATCGAAAACCACGCGCTCCGAGAAAGCGACTTCCGACGGTTTGAGCTTGATGCGCCCATCCAGCTTTTTAATCGTTGTCACCGTTCTCATCATGCCTCCAGCTATATTCCTATTCGTGAACATAGTATAAAACCGTGGAACTATGTTCATGTACGGGAATATAGTGTTTGCTACATTAGCAATGTTCCCGTTCAGGAATATAGCTACCGAGAAGCCTGATATTTTCTTAGATGGGCAGATCCTGAACGGCTACGCCATACGGGCTGACTACTCAAAGTATTGGAACTTGTTCGTTGAAAAAGCGAACGTGACGACGAAGCCTTCGCCCGGCTCGGACGATGCGGTGACGTCGATGCCCATCTTGGAGCACAGACGCGCCACCAAGTAGAGGCCGATGCCCGTTGCGCGCTTGGTGGTGCGGCCGTTGTCGCCGGTAAAACCCTTCTCAAACACGCGCGGCAGGTCGGCCGCGCTCACGCCGCAGCCGTTGTCCGCGACGGTGAGTTCGATGCGCTCGCTTGCCAGGCCCTCGTCCAACAACGCGCCCGAAAACACGATCTTTGCGCCATCCTCGCGCGCATATTTAATGCTGTTCTGAATGAGCTGGCCCAGAATAAACTCGAGCCATTTCTCGTCGGTGAACACCTCGAAGTCGAGGTTCTCGCACACCGGCGCCACGTGCGCCGCAATGAGCTCGCGCGCGTTGGCTTTAATGGCACCCGTCACCAAGGTCTTAAGATCCCAGCGGCGAATCAGGTAGTCGCGCTCCACAACCTCCGAGCGCGCATAGTACAGCGCCTGGTCGATATAGCGCTCCACGCGGGCAAGCTCGCGTGCCAGGTCGTCCACGCGCGTCGGATCGTCTTCGCTGCCGTCCAGGTTTTCCAAGATCAGATGGGCAGCCGCCAAGGGCAGTTTGGCCTCGTGTACCCAGCTCTCGATATAGTCGCGATAGTCATCGGTCTGACGCCGGCCTTCGGCAACCTCGTCGCAAGCAGCTTTGCCCACCCGGCGCAAGACCTCGTACTCGAGCTCGCCCTCGGCATAGGTCGGGCATTGCACCATCTCCTGCACCCATGCGAGACTCTCGAGCTCCTCTGCCGCACGCTCAAGCTGACGCAGAAAACGACGACGGCGCGCGTACTCGATCACAATGCCGAGCATGCCAAAGACAAAGGACACGCCGACCGCCACGACCACGATAGAAACGGGTGCGCCGGCGACCGTCAGCACAAAGCAGCTCAGCAGCACGCCGCACGTCCACACGGCGACGGGAAGCAGCGCGTCTTTAAAGAACTTGGCAAACGACATAGCCGGCCCCTAGACCGAATAGCCTTGGCCGCGGTGCGTCGTCAAATACCCCTTGATGCCGATTTTTTCGAGCGTGGTGCGCAGGCGGTTGATGTTAACGGTAAGCGTGTTGTCGTCCACGAAGGCGTCGGAGTCCCACAGGTCCTGCATGATGGCCGAGCGCGAAACAATCTTGCCTGCACGGCTCAGAAGCAGAGAGAGGATACGCAGCTCGTTTTTGGTGAGCTCGGTGCTAGTGCCGGTTGCCGTATTGGTGACCATGGAGCGGGCGAGGTCGAGCTCCAACCCCTTGTGGACGAGCGTGCTGCGCTCGCCTGCCGCCGCGGTGCGACGCAGCAAGGCATTGATGCGCGCCACGAGCACACGGGCGCTGTAGGGCTTGGGAACAAAGTCGTCCGCGCCGAGCGTCATGGCCATGACCTCGTCGATCTCGGTCGTGCGCGACGTGAGGACGATGATGGGAACCTCGGATTCGCGGCGAACCTCGTGGCAGATATGCTGGCCGTCCTTGACGGGAAGCGTGAGGTCGAGCAGCACCAGGTCGGGCGCGGCGGCGAGAATATCGCGCGAGACATGCTCAAACGATTCGCATGTCTCAACCTCAAAACCGGCGCGGGCAAGGATGTCGACAAGCTCACGACGAATGGGCTCGTCGTCCTCAACGACATAGATCAGCGCCATGGATTCCACTCCCCTCTTGGTTGTCTTGCCACCATTATGGCTGCGGAGCCGCAGGTATGCGCCTCGCGCGTCACCAAGGTGACAGAACTGTTCGCGAGCGGCAGGGGCTTGCCCCTCGCTCGCAACGGGCACGGGAATTAAATGAGTTTTTAATCCCGTCCCAGAAACATCATTTAGCGGCGGGCGCGAAGCTTTTCGTAGCCGTCGGCAAAGAAGGCGACCGTGGCGGCGTCGGCCTCCGCGGCGTCCGTCTCGGTTGCGGGGACCACGCCGTGCTCGTCGCTCACCAGGAACAAGGCACCCTTGAGCTGCGCGGGAATGTCTACGCGCGTGACTGGGATGCCCTTGGTCTGGGCCAGCTGTTCGATGAGCGTCGCCGTGCCGCACAGGCACTCGTCCCCCGGCGCCACAAAGGCAAGCTCACCGTTGTTGACGGCAGCGAGCAGCTCGGGCGCCACGCCGGTCTCGTCGGCTTCGGAGCGAGCCTCGGCAGAACGGGCACGCAGCGCCTTGGCCGACGTATCGGCCAGCGGCTCGTACTCCCCCACCGTCATGGCGGCGTTGCCGTTAACGTCGATCACCAGCATGAGCACACCGTCGCGGGCGGTGTAGTCGCCCTCGGCAAGCGACCACTCAACGTGTTGCTTGGCCCAACTGAGCATGTTATGGGTAAGTGGCTCGCCCTGCACCAGGCGCTCGGATAGCGCGCGGATGTGGCGATTGAGCATGGGCACCTTTTTGTTGGACATGCGCCAACGGCAGATGAGCGCGGGCTTGTCGAGCGTGAACTTCTCGATCGCCTCCTGATTGGCGCAAAAATCCTCGTACGCACGCTGATCCTCGGCGTTACCAAACAGCTCGGCATCATCAATCTGGGGCATGGTTGTACCTTTCGTGTTAGTCATTCCGTCCTCTTATACCAAAAAGACGGCCCTCCAAACGGAGCAGCCGTCTTTTGCGGAGATTATTTTAGAAGCGAGGCCAGTCCAAGGGACGAGATCGCATCCCATCCTCCCCAGTCAACCTAACAGGTCGGCGAGGCTTGCCCAGCCACCGCACCTTGCTTAGTGGCGGAAGTGGCGGGCGCCCGTAAACACCATAGCAATATTGTGCTCATTGCAGGCCTGGATGCTCTCGTCGTCGCGCTTGGAGCCGCCGGGCTGGATGATGCAGGTCACGCCATGTGCAGCAAGCACGTCGACGTTGTCGCGGAACGGGAAGAATGCGTCGCTTGCGCAGGCAAAGCCGCCCTTCTCCACGCCCTCGCGCTCGCAGAAGTCCTCGGCACGCTCGCAGGCCAGCAGCGCAGAATCCACGCGGTTGGGCTGACCGGGGCCCATGCCAATGCCGGCCTTGCCCTTGGAGACCAGGATGGCGTTGGACTTAACGCCCTTGCAGACCTTCCAGGCAAACTCAAGCTCGGCCATCTCGGCATCGGTGGGCTTGCGGTCGGTGGGGAACGTAAAGGTCGCGGGATCCTCGGTCACGTGGTCGGCTTCCTGCACCAGCATGCCGCCGTCGATGGAGCGCAGCTCCACCTGGGCGCCGTGGTCCACGCCGCCGGTCGCCAACACGCGCAGGTTGGGGCGCTTGGCCATGCGCTCGAGCGCCTCGGCAGTGTAGCTCGGGGCGATGATGACCTCGACGAACTGCTTGTTCTGATCGGCAAAGTGCTCAACCAGCTCATAGGGAACCTCGCGGTTGCAGGCGATGATGCCGCCGAAGGCGCTCTTGGGATCGCAGGCGAAGGCGCGGTCGTAGGCGGCCGTGATGTCCTCGGCAACGGCGGAACCGCAGGGATTCTGGTGCTTGAGGATCACGCAGGCCGGCTCGTCGAACTCGCGGACCAGGTTCCAGGCGGCGTCGGCGTCCAGATAGTTGTTGTAGCTGAGCGGCTTGCCCTGGATCTGCTCGGAGCCCACGAGCGGGAACTGCGAGCTCGCGGTGTTCTCGCAGCCCTCGGCAAAGCGATAGACCGTGGCCTTCTGCTGCGGGTTCTCGCCATAGCGCAGGTCGTCGACCTTCTCCAGCGAGACCTCGAGCTTGGCAGAGGTGTCCGCCACGTCGCTTGCCTGGGCGGCAAGCCAACGGGAGATGGCAGTGTCGTAGGCGGCGGTGGTCTGGTAAACCTTCACCTGCAGGCGGCGACGGGTGGAAAGCGTGGTGCAGCCACCGGTCTCGCGCATCTCGGCCAGGACGGCGTCATAGTCAGCCGGGTCGGAAATGACGGTAACGCTCGCGGCGTTCTTGGCAGCAGAGCGCAGCATGGAGGGGCCACCGATATCGATGTGCTCGATGGCATCCGCGAAGGTGACCTCGGGGTTGGCGACGGTCTTCTCGAACTCGTACAGGTTGACGACGACCAGGTCGATCAGCTTAATGCCGTGCTGAGCGGCCTCCTGCATGTGCTGCTCGGAATCGCGGCGGGCAAGCAGTGCGCCGTGAACCTTGGGATGCAGCGTCTTGACGCGGCCGTCCATCATCTCGGGATAGCCCGTGAACTCCTCGATGGGGGTTACGGGAACGCCCGCGTCCTCGATGGCACGAGCCGTGCCGCCCGTAGAGATGATCTCGACGCCAAAGTCGTCAACCAGCGTCCGTGCGAAATCGACGACGCCCGTCTTATCGGTAACCGAGATCAACGCGCGTGCGATCTTCACATCAGATCCCATGCAGTCCTCCTGTCTGGTACGCCGCCGTGCTCTGTGAGTCGGTGATACGTCGATCTGCAGCGCTCGCGCAGCGGCATTGAAAATACTGATTCAATGTAGCGCATCGAGCGCGACGATGCACCCCGCAACGCACGGCTGTGCAGAAAAAGCTTCGAGCGGGGGTATGGGCGTGGCACCGGGCGCGGTGAGTTCATGGAACACAGCGGCACCATAATTAGATGCCAACGGCGTGGTAGAACTGTGCTCGATATGCATCCGCAATAGAAAGAGGCACCATGGTCTCGCGGGTTCTCTACCGACCGTTTGATACCGAAGATTTCGACGCCATCGCGCTGATCTTGCAGCAGCTTTGGCACAACAACTCGGATAACGATGAGTACAACCGCCTTGAGGCCGCGTGCGATCTTGCCTACTGCCTTTCTTCCTCGACGTTTTCGCAGGTTGCCGTAATCGACGGTCAGGCGCGCGGCATTGCGCTTGCACGCGCAGGACAGAGCTCCGGCGTCACCGTCAAGGAACATTGGATGGATACCGAGCGCGCGCTGCTGTCGCAAATGCGCGAGCTGGAGCCCGATGCGTGCGCCGAGTATCTCTCGTTTGTGCGCGCAACCATCCGAACCAACAACCGCCTGCTCGAGAGCAGCCCGTTGCCGCACGACAACGAGGTCACGCTGCTTGCCGTGGATCGCGATGTCCACGGCCTGGGCGTTGGCACGGTTCTGCTCGACGCCGCTATCTCGCATCTGTCCTCGTGCGGGGCGACCAGCGCACACCTGTACACCGATTCCAACTGCTCGTGGAAGTTCTACGAGCTGCACGGCTTTAAGCGTACGGCCACGCACCGCGCCAACCGCGAGGAACGCCGCCACGCCATGCCGCGCGAAAGCTTCCTCTACGAACTCGACCTAACCGTCTAGGCCCAGCAGCCATACCTAGTCGTTGGGGACGTTCTTAAATGACTAGTCGCTGGGGACAGTCTTCGTAGGTAGCGCATAAAAAGGGGATGGGCTTTCCCCGACGGCTGTCGAGAAAAGCCCATCCCATAGCTTACGACCGTTAGAACGTTCCGCCGCCGCCTCCGCCGGCGCCACCACCGCCGCCACCAGAAAAGCCGCCGCCTCCACCGCCGCTCGAGCTATCGGAACTCGAAGCCAGCTCGCGGATACTCTCGTGATACACGCTATCGAACGAATCGAGCGGGGACTGGTTGCCGTAATGATGGTAGTACCACCAGTAGCAGGGGTAATTGTCGTAGAAGCCGTCAGCCTCGCGCACCTCGGGCGGCACGGCCTCGGCAAGCTGGCGCAGCACTTCCTTCGAAACGCCCAGCGCCGCGCCCATCACCAGCAGTTTGTTCCACAGCACCAAGTCGCCCGGGACGGCTTCCCTTAGGCGCGTGAAGTCCTCGAGCCAATGCTTAAGCGCCTTGCAACGGGCCGCCACCTCGGCACCCTCCGGTGTAAAGCGGCGGAACGTAAGGCCCACGCCAATGCCCACCAGCACGATAGGCACCGAGATCACCGCGGCGATAATGTTCGCCTGCGCGCCATCGGTAAAGAAGATGGATCCCACGGGGATAAAGGCGACCAAGATGCCAAGGACCAGGCAAAACACCATCGCGACAATGCCGTCCGAGGCAACGTACTCGCTGTCGGCCAGCTTGCCCTTAACGGTGTTCTGATAGTCCTCGAGTTTGTCGCCCACGGGCGTAGCGTGCTGCTTGACGTAGTGCTGCAGCTCGTCGAACGCGCGCGAGCGGTCGCCGCTCTCATCGGGTTTTACGCCGGCAAAGAACACCTTGAGCACCATGTGGTCAATGCCCTTGGCCGATTTCCAGCCCGCATCACTCACCGTCACGCGGTACGTCTGCTCTTCTTTTTCGCGCCCCAACAGGCCCTTCTTGGACTTGATCACGGTCGCCTGCTCGAGCCTGATCACGCGGTCGTCGGTGAGTTTCATAAGCGTGGCGATATATGCCTGGTCGGGCACCTCGTTCCAGCTCATAAGAGCCGAAAGCACGGCGGGGTGGTCGGCCGAGGGCACGTCGCGGAAGTATTCGTCCTGGAAAAGCGGCTTTGGTTTGCGCTTGCGCAGCTTAAGCACAACGATTGTGCCAGTAAAGGCCAACGCCGCGATAACACTCACCACGGCAAGCACGTTGGCAATCATGCGGGCATGGGCTCGACGGGCATTGGCCTCCTCGGCCCAGGCTTTCTCCTCGCTTAGGATCGTCGGCAGGCGTTCCTCGCTCGAGGCACTAAGCCACGGCACCCAGTCGCTGGGAAAGACCACGCGCGCCTCGGCGAACTCGCCCTGATGCACGCACGGAATGGTATAGGTGACCATCGGCTCGTCCGCGTCGAGCGACACGTCGCCGGTCAGCGGGCCGTGACCCCATGCGCGGAAGTTATCGCCCTTGGTCGCCGGGGTCCCCGCGGCGGCGTTTGCGAAGTAGACCTCCATCTCGACGTCATCGGAATCCGCCGACCAGCCGTCGCCCACAAACTTCCAGTAGAGCTCGGCGGTATCGGACCAGTTCATGACCGCACCGGTCATGGTGTAGCTCACGTAAAAGATCGCACTGTCGCCGCTCTCATGGGGGCTGAACACCTTGATCCTTACGCTGCCGTCGGACTGTTCCACGGTGTAGACGCCGTCGTCGCCCTTGTTTGCGCTGTCGACCTTGTTAAACGCGGTGTCATCTTCCTCGACGCTCAGCACATCGACCCCCACCGAACCGCCTTGCTGGTTGGAACCCGTATTGATGTCCCAGAACACGCCGTTGATGTCGTCGTCGAAATCGAACTGACGCCCCTCGACAACGGTCAGCGAGCCATCGGCCTCGACCGTGGCGCCGATGTAGGTTTGGCTCATGGAGTAGCCGTCGGCGTGCGCGGCGGCGGGCAGCAGCAACAACGCAAGCGCGACGAGCGCGCAGACGGAAGCGAATCGCGCGAACAGGCGACGCTGCCGACAGGTCTTGGCAACGGGGGCGTTCATAGGCACATCCTTTGTCTTTGATACCAACAGCGTCATTGTCCCACGTTTATGGGCGCACATGACGAGCATCTAGGCCAGCGGAGCATCAAACGGGATGAAAGTCACGCCCACGGCCGGCACCTGGGGACGTTCCTTATCTGCCGGCAGTCTGGGACACTCCTTGGCATGGCCCGCACCAACAATAGATACCACTTCACAGCTCCGACACAGGTGTAGCGGCTTTGTGTTGCTGCGGCGCGCACTGATTGAGTCCGCGAGCAAGGGGCATAAAGCAATTGAGCGAAAACGGTTTGCCCCTTTGCCGTTCGCTCGAGGATCATGTCCCCCTTTTCCGCGGAAACCCCGGCAGTTGCGAAGAGCTGCCGGGGTTTCTGTCGTTTGAGGGGTTGAAGGGGCTAGCTTGCGAGCGGTAATCGAGATGTTGAGCCGGTGCCCGCCGCGCACAACACGCGGCCTCGACAACTTGCGGACCACAGTGACGCCTCCCCATCGCGCCCCGCGCTATACTCGTCCACATGGATATCAAAGCACGCAACATAGCAACGCCCGCCGCGGACGCGCCAACGACGCTGCCCGCCTCCGCTCCTGCGCCTGTTGTGGGCCGCTTTGCCCCGTCGCCCTCGGGCCGTATGCACCTGGGCAACGTGTTCAGTTGCCTGTGCGCGTGGCTTTCGGCCCGCAGCCAGGGCGGCAGCATCGTGTTGCGCATCGAGGACCTGGACGATCGCTGTAAGCGCCCGGAACTTGCCGCCCAGCTCATCGACGACCTAGCCTGGCTAGGGCTTGAGTGGGACGAAGGCCCCTACTACCAGCACGATCGCCTTGATCTGTACGAGAACGCCCTGCACCAGCTGCAGGGTGCCGGCCTCACCTACCCCTGTTTTTGCACGCGCGCCGAACTCCACGCCGCAAGCGCGCCGCACGCCAGCGACGGCACGCCCATCTACCGTGGCGCCTGCCGAGGGCTTTCGACCGAAGATGTCGCCCGCCGCAGTGCCCTGCGCGCCCCGGCCACACGCCTTCGCGTGCCCACCGTCGACGACCTCGCAGACGATGTGGTCGAATTTGTGGACCGCACGTATGGTGCCCAATGCGAGGCGCTCGCCACCGAATGCGGCGACTTTTTAGTGCGCCGCAGCGACGGCGTGTTTGCCTATCAGCTGGCCGTGGTGGTTGATGACGCCGACATGGGTATTACCGAGATCGTACGCGGATGTGACCTGCTTGGCTCCACGCCACGCCAAATCTATCTGCAGCATTTGCTGGGACTGCCTACACCGCACTACGCGCACATTCCGCTGCTCATGTCGCCGGACGGCCGCCGCCTTTCCAAGCGCGACCGCGATCTGGACCTGGGCGAGCTCCGCACCCGCTTTGGCACACCCGAGGCACTGCTGGGCTGGCTCGCCGGGCAAACGGGCATCGCGCCGGACACCACACCGCGCTCTGCCGAGCAGCTGGTCGAGCACTTTAGCTGGGATGTCATCCGCGCACATCGGGAGAACATCACTGTAACGGTCCAGTAACCAAATACGCCCCGCCCCCTCGTCCCCCTTCAACGAGGACATAATTCTGTGTCTTGTTATGTACGGAATAATTCCGTACAATTATGCAAAGGAGGTTTTTGCCATGCCAACGATTGAGAAACAACGCCGTATGGATCTAAGGTTGACCGAACGTCAACGCCTTACTTACGAGCGCGCCGCGGCCTTACGTGGCCAAACTCTCACCCAATGGGCCACAGCTCACCTTGACGAGAGCTCCGCACGTGATATCGCCGAGGCGTCAACAACCTATCTTTCTCCTGATGGTTTCGATGCATTTTGCGAAATGCTCGATTCCCCCATGCCCCAAGCCGCAAAAGCGCTGCTTGACCGTGAAGCGGTTTGGGAATGAGCACATTTACCAAGCCCGTTCAACTCCCCGTTGGCCAAGGCATCGAGGCTTTCCACTGCGGAAACACTCTTGTAGACGGATGGGCTAAAAATAGATCAGCCTCGGCGCGAAGAAGAGGATCAGCAGTTATATACGCATCGTATTGCGACGGCGCAGTCGCTGGGTTTTATACGTTGTGTACGCACTCCGTGGCTCGCGAAAATGTTGATGGAGGATGGTTCGTGCGAAACTCCCCCTCCCAAGTCCCCACAGTGCTGCTTGGAATGATGGGGGTCGATGAGAAGTTCAAGGGGCTTGGTCTTGGAGCTTCGCTGCTCAAAGATGCCATCGAGAACGCCTTGAAAATTTCTGCCCTAGCAGGAGCGCGAGCATTGGTTGTCGATCCAGTAGATGATGAGGCGGCAGCATTCTATGAACATTTTGGCTTCGCCACCCTACCGGGCACCAACCGAATGGCGCTGAAACTCTAGATCGTCGGGCGGCATCTCCTCCAGTTCCCTGCACGCCTTAAGTTACCCTACAAATAAAGATTACTACTGAAATGTAGGGTAACTACCCAAGACATCGTATGAAGCGCTCGCTATGCCCACCCCTACGCAACATCCCAGGGCTGGAGTTCGTCGCCCAAGCGAACGATGCAGTCGTAGAGCACGGTGTGGCGCTCGGCCGGGTTGGCATCCCGATGGAAATGCCCGTAGTACCAGCGTTTGTAATCCAAGTGGTCTTCCAGCTCATCGAAAAATGCCGTAAGCCGATCAACGGCGGGGTAATTCCAGCCGGGTGCCGGATAAAGCGTGGGCGAAAGCATGCGCGTAGAGCAGGTGTGGGTGATCACGTAGTCGACCTTCCAGCCCACGCTGTCGAGCTTTGCCCGCGCCTCCTCAAAGTTGCGCTCGTCCGGCAGCTCCTGTGGCCACCAGCTGGAATACGGTATGCGGTATTCCTTGTCCACGCTCGTGGCACCGCCCATAGTAAAGATCGTTGAGTCATCGAGCTCAAAAACCTCGCCGCGCGTCAGGCGTCGGATGGGAGAGGTATCCGATAGGCGCTGCGTCAGCCCACCGTGCCACAACTCCATGGGGCGCTCCGCCCAATGATCGAAACGCTCGTGGTTGCCGTCGACGAACAGCGCGGTATAGGGACGCGATTCCAGCCAGGCGATGTCGGCGCACTCCTCGGCAGAGAAATCCCACGGAAAGCCAAAGTCGCCCGCGACGATGAGATAGTCGTCGCTCGTCAGGCTATCCCCAAGGTCCCAATCGCGCAGCTTTTGCATGTCGAGGCCGCCGTGAATATCGCCCGTCACATAGACCGTCATCGGATCACCACTTCCCTCTTATAACTTTCGAGATCGTGCTCGACCTGCTCGTCGCCCGTGGCATTGACCCACCACGGCCATTTAACGCAACACATCGGCTCGTCTACCTGCGCAAACCAAGCTTTGAGCTCCTCCAAGCTCACCGGGGCGTAGCTGTTGGCGTCCACGCCCACGTCATAGCGCAGCAGTCCCTGCCTGCGGTTGAACTCGTTGTATGCGCCGCCGCAACTGTGGATATGCCCGTGCAAATGCCAGCTGCCGTGCGACATGCCCTGCCAGTCGACCATGGGATAGTGGCTCAGCACGATTTTTTGGCAGTTGATCTTGAGCGCGCAAATGGGCGGCTCGACGATAAAAGCATCCGCTACCGCAGGCTGCGTCCAGTCTTTGTCGTGGTTGCCGGGCAGCAGATGGACGCGCTTGCAGGCAATGCTTTTGCGCAGCTCGTAGGCGTCTTGGACCGTCATCTTAAAGCTAAAGTCACCCAAGATGTAGAGCTCGTCATCCGCAGCAACCTTGCTGTTAATGTTGGCGACCATGGCATCGTTCATCTGCGCAACAGTCGACCAAGGCCTATCGCTAAGCCGTAGCATGTTCTCGTGTCCAAAGTGAGTATCGCCGGTAAACCAGATCACGGGGACCTCCTGTTGCTGCGGGGTATCCATCCCTTAGGGCTTACCCCTCGTTCTTCCATCCAAACGGGTCGAGCACCCAAAAAATCAGATCGAGTACGCCGCCGGTCATCATGGCGCCGGCAAGGGCCATGCAAACGTGCAGAGAACTGGCACATCGGAGCACGTCGAATGGCCCCAGAACAGCCAGCAGCGCGACCGCTGCGCCGGCAAGGCACAACGCGAGGCACGGCCCCGCGTCCTTGACGCACTTCTTTGCGAGATGCTTGGTGTTATCGCTCATTGGTATCGAACTCCTTAGAGGATCGTTGTTTGGGTACATGCCGCCGCGGCAGAGCAGGGCGGCAGGGTAAGTGTCCCATGCCGTGCGGACACGTTTTTAAACCCATGTATCCGCAGGGACCCATGTCCTTGCAGAACACCCCCGAAGAATCGTCTAAGCCGCTGGCGGGCAACATACTGAACAGGGGGTCTTTCCTCGTTTGAGCGCGGTCGCCAGTGGCACGCTTGTTCTAATGGCATTTTGAGGAAGGTTTTTGCATCCCCCAGAACGGTGATAAATCTTGCCGTTCTTGATGACGATCACCTTGGTTTTTGAAGCAGCCACGCTGCGGGACTTGATGGGCGCATCCGCCTTTTGACGAGCCGGTGCCGTTTTCCGAGGCCAGCCTCTCGGAAAATCAGAATCGCAGAATCGATTGATGTAGCTGTCGAAACATCCATCGAACAGCAGCCCCGTTGCCAAGCCCGCCATGAACCCACAGGCAATCGCGGCCTCTCCTCTAATTTGCATATGTCCCTCCTTAATTAATCTTGAAGATAAAAGCGGCGCGCGCCGCAGGACCCATGCCCTTGCGGCGCGCGCCGAAAATGATCCGCTTTCCTCCGTCCCCAACGGATCAGCTGGCGGCGCTTGTCGGACAGGAAGACGCCGGCGGCAACCAGGACCGTGCCTCCAATTACGAACGTCTCGCCCAGCAGGTTGGACACGTCGCCCGTGGCGGGCATCGTCGTCTGCTGCGTGGTGGCCTCGGACGCCGAGGTCATGTGCTTGGCCTGGTACGCCACCTGCGTCGCAGGCTGAGTCTGCTCGCCATTCCCGCGCTCGGCGGCCTCTTGGCGAGCGATCTCGGCGTTGAGCTCGACAATAGCCTGGTCGAGCTCGGCCTTGGCGGCGGTATAGTTGGCAAGCGCCTCCAAGTAGGCAGGTGCCACAGCATCCGTCGCAGCAACGGCAGCGTCGAGCTCAATCTTGGCAGCTGCGGCGCGCTCGGCGGCATCGTGGGCTGCAGCGATCTTAGCGTTGAGCGCCTCATCCGCATCGTTGGCACGGCCGCTAGCGATGGCGTCGGCAAGGTTGATCCTGCGCAGGCGGGCAACCGCGGCGGCAGAAGCATCGCGATCAGCGGTCGCATCCGTTACGGCGTCGTCCGCCGCAGTCACGCCAGACTCGGCATCGGTCTTCGCCGAAGCCGCTGCCTCAACAGCAGCATCGGCAGCGGCCTTGTCCTCCGTCGCCTGAGCAAGCGCCGCGGCGGCATCATGTAGCTGAGCCGCACGAGCAGCAGCCGCGACGGATGCGGCCTGAGCCGCGGTCACAGCCGTGCCGGCACCGCTCGCAGCAGCCTGGGCGGCAACAAGCTCGGCCTGGGCAGCAGCGACGTCGGCATCTGCCTGGCCTGCCGCACCCTGCGCGGCATTCACTGCAGCCTGCGCGTCAGCCTGAACGGCACGCGCCCCCTCGAGCACCGCCGAGGCCGCATCAAATGCACGCTGAGCAGCGGCAACGTCGGCAGAGTACGCAGCCAGCTCGTCCTGGGCGGCAGCAAGCGCGCTCTCCTTGTCGCCAACGCCGGCGCGAGCGGCATCCAGCGCACGCCGGGCAGCGGCAGCCTTGCCCTTGGCGACATCGAGTTCATCAGACTTGGCAGTCACGACACTCTGCGCCGCGGTAACCGCAGCGCTGGCAGCGTCCACGTCGGCGCGGGCATCAGCCACGGCACGCGCAGCGGCCTCAGCCGCGGCCTGCTTCTCCCCCACGGCAGCCTGGGCATCCGAGGCCCCAGCGGCAGCAGCGTCAACATCGGCGGCAGCAGCATCGACTTGAGCCTGCCTTGCAGCGGCGGCCTGCGACGCGGCGCTCACCTTGCCGCCAGCCTGCGCAGCCGCGCCCTGAGCGGCAGAAAGCTCCTGACGAGCCGCGTCCACGCCCTGCCCAGGATTTGCCAACGAGTCACACCACGCATTAAGCGCAGCCTCGTATTCGGCAACCGTCATCGGATTGGCGGCATTCGTGTACCATCCTCCAGACATAGAGAACGTCTGCGCCTGCGTAAGCCAACGGTTCATCGTCCCGCGCGTGCAAACCCCCATACCCGTTACGGTGTAATCGGGATCGATCACATTCATGTAGTGACCGACTGTATGCACGCTCCCGCCATGCGCAGCCACGTAGCGATCGATTTCGTCGCCATGCTGCTCGTAGAAATCAAAAGCAGCCTTTCCCGTAAGGCCCGTCGCTCCCAGCGTAGCCGCAGCGCGGTCAAAGACGGCCTTCTCCTGATCGACCCACTGGATGAACGGGTCGCTTCCGTAATTCCACGCCACGTTTTCGCCCACGTTGAACTGCATGGCGTGCGCAGTCTTGGTATCGGAGAAATTCGCATCGGCAATCGCGGTCGCCATCATGGCATACGTCACCTTGAGCTCACCCAGGCCAACGCTCGCACGATACTTGTTGCACGCCTTGAGCCACACAATCGCTTGCTTCATGTTGGTCAGACTCGTCGCGTCAACCTCCTCGCCCACCTTGGTGAGGCTGGCATATTTGCAGTTGAGAATCAGGTCCGCCGCATCGTCGGCACCCACGCTCTTAAAGAACGCAATGGCGCCCTGGCGGTAGTTTTCCGCCGAGGCGTTCGCCGTAGCCTGAGCGGCGTCGAGCTTGGCCTGCGCTTGAGCTACAGCCTGATCGGCCTGCTGCTTTTGAGCCTTTGCCTGGTCGAGCGCCTTGTCGGCAGCGTTCTTCTCGTCCTTAGCGGCCGAGAGCTTGGCCTGAGCGTCGGCCAGCGCCGCAAGCGCATTGGCATGCTCGGCCTTAGCCTGATCGACGGCGGCGTCTGCCGCGGTCGCAGCAGCCGTGGCAGCGTCCAACTTGGACTGCGCGTCAGCCGCAGCCTGCTGCTGGACGGCGAGCGCCTGCTGAGCAGCCTGCACCTCACCCTCGGCAGTGGTCACTTCCTGCGAGGCAGCAGCGAGTTCGCCCTCGCGCTGCGCCTGGACCGACTTGGCGGCGTCCAGCGCGGCAGCGGCGGCGTCCACCTTGGCCTTGGCAGCCTCGTACTCCGGGCCCGCGGCACCCTGCTCGGCACGGTCGAGATCGGCCTTGGCGGCGTCATAGCTCGCCTGAGCGGCATTCACATCCTTATCGGCCGCATCCTTTGCCTGCTGAGCTGCCGAAAGCTTGCCTTGCGCGTCCTGCTGTTTGGCCGCGGCGGCATCAACGCCAGCCTGGGCATTCGAAAGCCTGACCTGCGCGTCGGCGGCCTGCTGCTTTGCCTGCTCCAGCTCGCTCGCGGCCTGCTCGGCAGCGGCCTGAGCCGCGGCAACAGCCTCGGGCGTGGCATCGGCAGCAGCGGCCTGCGCGGACTTGAGCGCAGCCTGGGCATCGTCGGCGGTCTTCTGGGCAGCGGTCAGGGCTTCACCCTTGTCCGTCAGATCCCTCTTTGCGGCATCGAGTGCAGCTTGAGCGTCCTCGAGCGCCTTCACGTCCGCATCGGCCTTGTCCTGCGCGGCACCCATCTGCTGCTCCAGCTCGGCCGAAGCTGCAGAAGCGGCAGCGTCGCTTGTGCCACGGGCCGCATCGTAGGCGCTCTGAGCCTGCTGCTGGTTGGCAGCGGCGGCGTCGTAAGGAGCGGCGGCCGCATCCAAATCGGCCTTGGCAGCAGCGGCCTTAGCGCGAGCCGCATCGACCGCAGCCTGCAGGTTGGCGACCTTCTGCACCGCTGACACCGTGCCCGCGCCAGCGCTAGCAGCAGCCGCGCTCGTCAACGGAGACAGCACCGCAGCCGGCTTCGCAGTAGCGTCGGCACCGTTCGCACCCTGCGCCACCGCAGTCAGCGGAGACAGCAGCGACCCGCCCGTCATGGCGATCGTTGCCGCAGCAACTGTCGCCATACGCCCGGCGGCCTTCGCCTTACCCGCAGCGCCGCCATTGATGTTCTTGTTCACGTTCTTGCTCATTGCCGATTCCTTCCCACGATGAGCTGATGTTTGACACATAATCGATCCAATATGCCCCGCTAAAAAGAGGTGATAACGGGGTAATTAAATCGGAGGAGTTGGAGACAAGCCCACATCCATCAGCGGATGCCGAGCTCATACTCCCGCTCGCGCTCAATATCATTCAGGTACTCATAATCTTCGGAGCTAAGCTCTAGATCATCTTGAGCGAACATGTAGTTCTCGTCCTTAGAACCAATACTGCAACCGTAGATGGTATTGAGATCGATATGGTCGGTATTGTCGTTGTAAAGGGGGAAAATTCTGCTGGTCATGCTCAAGTACCTCTCAACATAAACTGAAAACTCGTTTGCTTGGTCTCTTTTTGAGACCCCATCTGATGTGCTATGGCTGCAGTATATGTTCTCCCCTTTTACAATGCAAGCGTAATTTCAAAAAGTTCTAGGGGCGATAATTGCGCAACACCATCACTTGTCGCCACCGCCATCCTCTACCGCGCCCTCACGCGCAGCGCACTCGTTGAGATACTTGACCGGAATCGGCCACACGGACGGAGCCTTATAGCGCGAAAGGCCTATGTTGGCCAGCTGAACCAACAACTCAGACAAATCATCGCCGTCGAGTACCTCAATCGAACGCACGTGAATCGCAGTCGCCATATCCTCCTGGGTGCCGTTGTTGACGCCCACAAAATAGCAAGTCTTGCCCGCACGCTCGAACGTTCCAATGCCGTAATAAGGCGAGTTGTAGCTCTCGAAAATCTCTTTCTTACGCCCTGCTTTGCCTGTGAGCTGATGCTCACCCACCAGGGCCATAAAGTTATTGGAAAACGTCGTCAGTCCCGTATCCCGCACGCGCGCAAGCATAGACTGCCCGTTCGCATGCACGTCAAAGACATAGGCGCCCTTATCGAGTTTGCCGTCCGCGGTCAGCAGATCGAGCTCCATCTCGTCCTCGGGACCATCCTCTGCCGAATGTGAGGCATAGCGCATGCCCCCATCCGCGCCAATCGCCAACGTAGCGATACGCGAATCCAGCTCAATCTTGTCCTTTGTTTTATGCGGCACATCGACCAAGCCACACACCGTCACCGACTCAATATCCAAAGCATCAAGATCAAACGCCGTCACCCGCTCGTCGACAACATCCTGCTTTACCAGCAGTTCTTTGAGCATGGCGCCCAGGATCGCCTCTTGCGCATTGCGATCCTTTTGCTTTGGCGCCACCTTAAACAGTGGCTCGCACACATCCGGTGTCACGTGCTGTTCCACCACGCCAGCATGTAAGGCATAGCCGTCGTCCTCAGCAACCTCATTGGGCACAACGACAAGGTTCAGCGCCCGCGAATCCACGGCCCTTCCGCCATACGTTGCGCGAACGCCCCACGAGGAATCGTTAAGTCGATCGGCCAGCTGGCGCGCCACTTCGGCAAGCCCATTGCGCGCAAACGACACCACGATTCGCTGCCCCGCCATGCGCTCCGCAACCACGCGCGCGTACTCATCACCCTTGAGCACCTCGTAGAAACTCTTACGCGGGTATTCCATGAGCGTCACCCGGGCGAAGTCGCTGTAACGGCGTTCGAGAATCTGCAGCTCTCGATACAAAATGCCCTTCTTGGTATAGGCGACCTTGTCCGCCTGGGCCGAGAACGTCAGATCATGGCGCTTGGACGGCTTGTCGCCCTTGGCTCGGCGCAGGATGTACTCGTCTTTTTGTTCGTGGGCAAGCACCATCGTCGCCACGGGCGATAGCCTGTAGCCCACTTGGCTCTTAATCTTTTCGAGCTCTTTCTCGTCACCTTGTGCCCTGCCAATAAGCACACGGCGCTTGGTAAACGTCCGAATCTTAAGATCAAAGGTGCAATCCTCATCGATAACGATTTCAACCGTTTCGATCTTGGCAGGTCCCCTTCCGTCGCTTTCGACAGCATCGCGGCGGGCACCCTTGGCGCTAATGACATACAGGTGCCCGGTGTCATTGGGAACTTCGTCCTCAATCCCCTCAAACTGAGAGCAGGAGTTGAACAGCAAGCGGAGCGCAACGTAATCGTCCAACTCGTTCCAATTAGTTTTAATCGGAACTATCTGCTCCTGATAAAGCGAGGCATTAAGGTCGCCCGTCTGCACGCCCGCTTTGACCATCAGAAAGACGCGGCTGTCTGCAAGCTGCGTGAGCGCGACGACCTTGCCCGTCTGGCACACATCGGCCATAAAGTTCGCCACGGCATGCTTGCCCGCATCGCCGACGTTGCACCAAAAGACCGAGTAGCGCTCCTCGGCAGCAGCGGCATCGAGCTGCAACACGAGCTCTGATACAGCGATGTCTCCCAAACCGCACGGCTGGTTATGCTTCGATTGCACGGCCGATCGCCTCCATCATCTCCAAATTGATTGCACCGTCGGCGGCCATATAAGGAACGGAGAACACAGTCCCCTCAGCATCGAGTGCCTTGGGCACGCACTCAAGCGCTGCCTCATCAGCCAAAACGTTGACGATTAGCAGGCGTTTCGCCCCAACCTTTTGAGCCTTCGCCCTAAAGCGCTCGGCATCCGACGCCTCGCGACCGTCGCGAACATAAGCGATATAGGCACCGATGCGATAGTGCTTAAAATCGATCCATACCCCGGTCGTGTTGCCAGCAGCATCGAGCACCTCAAAGTCGCCACCTGTCTCGGCGTGTGCCGCATCGCCACGCGTAAGCGAATAGCGGCCGTCGTAATATGCCTCAAAGATTGCCCTTCCGGCAGATTCTCCCAGCTCACCCAGGTAGACCGCCTGGAACATATAGGGCGTCATGTGCGCCGTCGCCGCCGGCTGCAGCGTTGTGGGCACCCCGTCGCTCGACCAACGCTCACGCACTTCGCGAATTGACAGCAGCTCGGGTACGCGCGCCGCCGCCTGGCTCACCTGGCGAACCGTCGCGCCCTTTAAGCCCTCCTTGCAGTGGCAACGATCCTCCAGACGAGCAGCAATCTGCTCGACGGGCTCACCATCGTAGCTAGGGAATTCAAAGTGCGGCACCTTGCATGCCCCGCCTTCTGCATAGGCATAGCCATTTGCAGCATGCGACATGCGCAGCGCGGTACTCCGGCGCTCTGGGTATTGCGCGAGATCTTCCCACGGCAGGCAAAAATGATGCAGGTAAAAGTCGCGCTCGCCATCAAAAGCAGTGAGATCTTCGTCCCCGGCGTTTAGCGAGGTAACTTTCCACGCCAGCTTTTCGTGCTTTTGCTTGGCAAGGTTGTTCCTAAAGGCGGCAAGGTTCTGCTGCTTAACGGCAGCGTGTTCCTTGCTGTCCGTCATATGGTTGTTGGCAGCGGCGCAGGCACCAACCACCTGCTCAAGCTCGTAGCCCATCGGCAAATCATGCAAGAACGAAAAGTTGCAATCGTTCGCAATCTCGCGGTCGAGCAGCACCTGCACGCAAGGCATCTTTACACTCGTGCGCATCAGGCGACCCACAGCCTGTGCCACAATGCGAGCGCCTTCGACCTGATAAGAGAGGGTGTCGCGCACCGGCAGGCTCTTATTAACGCCAGATAGAAGCATCCGTACGTTCCGGCGCTTTTGAGTAAACGGAACCTCGCCGCGCGCTACCAGTTCCTCCTGCTCCACCACGCCAAGTAGCGCCTGCTGGACAAACTTATTTGAGTTGATCTCCACTCCCCAGGTCAAACGACTTGTGGGCGACTCGATATATAAGAAATCAAGATCCATCTTGGGGCGACGGTCGGCATTTTCAAAGCCGCAATCGACCTGATGAACCATGTCGCACAGATTCTCCGGCACCTTGTATTTGAGATTCTTGGAAAAGCCACCGGCCGAAAGATTGATAAACATCAGGGTCGGCTGGCCCAGCTCGAGACGTTTTTGAGCGCCACGCCAACCTGCATCCCATTCCGCAGCGTTAAAGCACGGCACCATGTCCTTGGCGGCCTCAAGCGATTTCTCGTACGACATCTCGGGGCACTTGATGTTTCTAATCACCAGCTCCGCGACAATCTCGCGCGCAAGATCCAGCGCCAGACTATTGAATTCGCCATGGTTTCCCATGTGGCGCGTGGTAAAAACGGCTCCCGCCCGTTGCTCGTTACGCGCCACACCACGGGCCCAAGTACTCACGGCAACAAGCGTCTTGCTCAGGCGCTTCAGCTCAAACTCGATGCTCTTGGCGTCGCTCACGCCCACCCTGTCAGCAATCTTTAAGCGCAAGCGCACCGCAAGTCCCTCACTCACGCCAATCCCGTCAAAGAACCGCATCGCGCGCTCGTACACCTCGTCGGGCGACACAATGATGCCGCCAAAGGCGCCGCCTGCCAGCGCGACCATGCCGGCAATTTCCTTGGACTCATCCACCCAGGCAATATCGACGTCGTACTCCTTCGCAGCCTGTTTGTTAAACAGCTTAGTCTGTCGCACGATTTCCTGGTTGAGCTCGCCAATCCAAGCGTCCTTGCGAACCACGCCATGAACCTCGTCAAGGTAATCGAGGTTGAAGTTTTTGACGGTCGGCGCACTCCATGTTGCGCTCATGCACACGCAAGGCGCTTTGGCGGCAATGGAGGCAAGGTAGGCCTCGGGCATGCGCTCAATGCCGTGGCTGGTTAGGTACGTGGTAAACATGTGCTCGATGGTGGTTTCCATCACTAGATAATCGACACCACGCGCATACATCGAGTCGTCGGCGGCATCGATCTCGTCATTCTTGCGATCTTTAAAGAACAGCGCCAGCATCAACGAATCCCAAAAATACTTCTCGCTGGTCTGGTTGTTCCTAATGCCCAGGGCATCGATGATGTTCTTGCGCGAAAGGTCGTCCTTGTACGAAATGCTGCCGTAGTACAGCTTGTCCATAAGCGTGGCGCAACGGGCGAGATGACCCACCACCATCCTGACCAGACCGCGTGCACGACGCACCGCCTTGCTGACGGTTTGCTGCCCACTCCCTCCGCGAGTGATAATCATATTGCGAGTACCGCCCTCATTGAGTTTGAAGCGCAACGGATTCGCCGAGTTGTCGCCCACCGAAATATCGTCGCTGCCAAACAGATGTCGACCGGAGAGCTGCTCTTCTTTCGCCTCGTCAGACAGCGCAAAAGGCGGACGCAGTTTCATGTCCTTAATACAAGAGGCGAGTGCCTTTTGAATTTTCTTGGCATCCTTGGCGATTTCTTCGGCATCTTCCTCTACGCTCGCCCGCGAAACCCTGTTCCTCTCGGCGTTTGACCCTTTGTGATCGCCCGACGTGGAAGCGTGCGTATAGACCGCCATCCATTGATCTCGATTCCCCAGTAGCAAGGGGTCCACCACACCGCCGTTAAAATGACGATCGAGGATACGCAATACTTCGTCCGGTTGAAACGTCACGGGATCGTCTGTCAGCGTCGACAGTATGTCGGCCTTCATGTGGTCGATTTCATCAAAGATAAACAGGCCCTTCTCGGCAGCCATTGCGTTAAAGAGCACAACGCCTGCACCGGTCACTGTATCGATCCTATTGATGAGCTTTTGCGGCGTCAGGGCAATCACATGCGGTATGCTCTCGTCATTGAGCAGGGCAGACGGCCAAATCTGGGGGATCACCTCCATGCCGCGCGTGATGTTTTTGAGCTCGTGGCTCACAGCCCAACGCAAGCTCGCATCCGCCGACGATAGCTTGTCGCGAAGGGCGGGGGTCAAACGGTCTGCAACACCTCCCAGACGATTTCGAGTGTCAAGGATGCCCAAAAGGTCATCGGCGATCTCCATCGCGTTGCCCCACGCTCGCTTAATGATGCGATGAGAGCTCTCGTCGTCCGCCTCGATGGGACACGGAATGTCGCGCACGCCCACGGCGCCCTTACCGCGCGTAGTCTCAATCCAATGCAGGATGTTATCGCCCGCACGCGGAAGATCGAACACCATGCGCTGCGCGGCATCGCCATCCATGCCCTGTTCAACCAGCAATTTGCGCACGCTCGCAACGTAGTTGTCGCGGTTGTCCTTACCCGGCACCACAAACACCAGGTAACGACGGCCCGGGCACTTGTTAAAACAGCCCGAATCGTCCCAGCCACCGGCGATGAGGTCGGCTGTGACCTGCTCGGCCGTATAGTTTTTACCCGAGCCCGTCGTGGCGCCCAAAAAGTACAGGCCATTGTTGCCCTGATCCTTGGGGGCAAACAGCGCACGCTCAAAAAACTCGCGCATCGCCTTTTGACGTGCAAGATAGGGAGCGAGCTCCTTGTCGTCCGCAGACGACGGATTCGATTGGCAGTTGAGATCCCACATAGCCATGGTCAAACCTCCGATTTAGTTGTTACACGTGTTTGATACCATCCCGTGCGGACAAAACTCGCGCTGGGCGGTCAAGGCGGCGGCGTCCATGCCGCTTGAGAGAAGAAAGAAAGGAAAGAGGAGCAGTCAGCGACTACTCGCACGAAGCGAGCAGTTTCTTAAGATCGCACTCCAACGCCTCGCGCTCTTTGGCATCGATCACTGCAAGGGCGACACGCATCAGGGATGCATCGGCGGCAGACTCCTGAACCTGGTCGGGGCGCTTGCTAAAGCTTTTCCCGGCAGCCTTCCGATCGGTCGCGCCGTTCAGTGCGGTGGCTAAAGATTGTCATCGGACTTTGCGCTGGCTTTGGCCGCCTCTTCGCCCGCGATCAGGTCCTTAACCGTTATATACGCACTGTACGTAGCATCCTCGATCTTTTCCAAAACATCATCAGGGTCGCAAGTGCCCCAAGTTTCTTCGAGGACTCGAGCCAATCCCCAAGCAGCGCTGAGCAGGACGTCAACGTCCTTTAGATCTAAATGATCGACCGTAAAGGGATAGTCCGCGCACTCCAGTAGATACGTGTCAACTGCGCCAATTGCCTCAGCCACGTATGGCTCAAGATCGCAATGGGGTTGGAGGGCGCACAGCGCCTTGTGCGGATCGGTCGGCTCGATCCAATACAGCGTTGTCGCATCCTCGCATTTCTCGAGCGGATAACGCTCAACCGCCTTCTCCCAACTTTCATACCAAGGATCGGCATCGCCGTCCGTCATCGACCTGCAAAGATCAATCGCCGCAGAAACAGTCGCACACGAGCATCTATAACTGGCGCCTTTCCTAAAATCATCATTGAGCTCGTCGTCGCCAGACAGCCTCGCCTCCATGATCAGAAACGGGCCGTCATCATCTGTAATGCTCATGGGATAGTTGTCACATTCGTAGTACGGATACATTTTGTCTCCAATCAACCGTTCGGTCACATTAACAAGCAATATCAAAACCGCGCTCACGCGGAGGGTTGTCGTCCTCGATCCATTCGAGCCCGTCGTTCTCATCGATTCCGGCATCGGGGACTGACGACCATCTGAACTCGAAACCAAGCTGGTCAAGCTCATCGACTCGCTCACTGATTACTCCGTACGCATCCAACGCATTCTCGAAATCCTCCGAAGACACATAGCCGCGCTCGCACTGCTTGCGCATCTGGTGCAAACGACCCATGGCGGCAGCGATGATCTCGCGAAGAACGATAACCTCGCGCTCGCATACATCGATGTTTCCTTTGTTGAGCTTGATGCAATCGGACATAACGGCCTCCCTGGTTTTAAGCCTTTTCGCTTGATTCCATTGAACAGCCGCAAACAGCCGCGTAATATGACTTTTATCGGGTTTTAAATTTTGGCTGTTTGGAGCATTAATGCTTGATTCCGAAAAAGAGCCGTTTAGCTGGGGTTTCGAGGCTGGCTTTCTTCGCTCTCCCGTCAATCCCCGCATGCTTCTTCTTAACAGAACGCCAGAGATTGATTGCGCCGATGACGGAAACGCAACCGGCAATGCAAGCGCATGGAATCTCGTCTCCGTAGCCAACGACCTATTACGCGTCGACTTAAGCTCGCTTTTCAACGAGATTGGGGGCCACTTTCGTGAGCGAGCAAAATTGCGCTTTTACATCGATTTGCAGAACGCCATTCGTCAGCCCCCTGCTCCCCACGATGCGCAACACGCTTCGATGGACTACGCAGCCGAACCAGACCATGACGACCGGCTCGATCCAGACGATTCCGACCAAGAGTCCGCGCAAGCAGAATTGAACGAAGCCGAAATCGAAGTCAACCTTCAAAAACAAAAGGAACGCGACCTCGATTTCTTTGCTCCGATATTCGATAAAGCCATTACGCGCCATGCACACGGAGAGATATCTGGCATGGCCAGGTATCTCCTTGAAAATGTCTGCAGGCAGTGTGTCATGAACATCACAGCGATTCCCGACTATCGCTATTACAGCTGCTGGATGAACAACAACGCTATTGAGTGCAACGAAATCAACCGCCTGTACCGCGCGGTGATCACGACATCGGCCCAACTCAATAAGCAAGAAATGGCGTCCCTCTTCAGCTCCTATCTCAAGCTCGTGTCGAACGACATGGACATTACAACTACCAACGGCAAGACCGGGCTAACAGAACCGGTGCCGTATAAACGCGACAATCCAAGAGACAACTATCCAAAGGTCAACTCGCAGATAGAAACAGCTTGCGTTTGCACCAATACCGATCTCTTTCGAGCGCTTCTCATTGTTTTTTATCAGGAATGTCTGGAGCTTGCCCCGCTGCTTAAAAACACCGAGGCACCTAGCCTGCTCGCGCAAAACGAAGAGTTTTTCCCAGCCGCCATCAAAACAAGCGACCCGCGACAATTTCGATTATTCGATAATCAGCTGCCGGCAATCATCCGCTTTGGCGACGCTTTTGCATACGCAGCCAAAAAGCACTTGCCCGGAAACGAAACGGCTCAAAAGCTCGAAGAACATTTGAGCGATATAAAACGCATGAATAGCGCCCCCTTTATGCAGGCGTTTCGCAAGAACTATCTCGAGGCTATGCGCGAGAACCAAATCTACGCAAATGGAGACTTCCATACGTATGCAGAGCTTAACGACCAGGAAAACCTCAATAGGCTCGTAAGGCTTCAAGCTGTTATTGCAAAGGCAGGAGAGCTTTACTTCACCGAAGAGGAATGTTCCTTTGCAAGCCTTTATGCCCGCATCCTCCACGAGCTGCTGCTGTGCGGCATTATGCCGATAACATGCCAAACCTGTGGTTCGCTCTTTTTTCCGACCGGCCCTAACAGCAAGTACTGCGATCGATATAACGCGGCGACCAAGCTCTATTGCAACCCGCGGCACAACGCCAAAAAACATCTTGGTCGCAAATCACCCCGCGACGTCGCACTCAATATACGGAGAAAAGCCGACACGGCATACGAAAAGGGTTTAACGGATTGTGCCCACTATTTTGACAGCCTTGGCAATTTTGTTCTCGATGGTCTTGGCCCAACATACCAAGCGAGCGACCTAATTTCCGACGAGCTCTATGCGGCATGGCTGTCTATCGTCAACCAGCCCAATTGCAGGACAAAAATCAGGCGACCAGATAGGAACGGTTTTCCATACCCCGTACTGTGGTACGGATTCATCCTCAATGGCATACAGTATGTACAAGTCGAGTTTCCCGAAGCCGAGTACCCGGCGCTTTTTGAACGCTTGAGCCAGCTCGCCGAAAGCCCGCAATCAAAGTGCACGCTGAAGCACAAGGGACCCGGCGAGCACCCATACAGCTCATGGCTTATCAAGTTATACGAGTTGTTGGAGATCATTGCGCAAATTAATAGCGCCGACCAGGTGGCAAAGCCCATTCCATTGCTTGGAATAGATAGGGACGATTGTGTCTCGACCGACCCGACCGCCCAAGGCACACGGAGCGCGCCCGACGCATGCGTCTACAGCACCGGCACGATAGATAGCCTTAGCTTTACCGTGTATACGAAGGGATATGACCCGGAAAAGCGGGAACGAGCCTGATGTAGCGGCTTCGAGCGAAGCCGCCGGTCACGGGGTGGCACCGGGGCGCGGACGCCGCGGGCCATTGGGAGCAACCCTCCTCCGCTACCTGCGCGACGTGGCAGCGCCGCTGCGTCGTCCCTGTCGCCGAACATCGTCCTGAAGGCGCGGGCGGGTGTCCATGAACAGCCGCGCCCGCACTAGCCTGGGGGACAGCCGCCCCGCCACCAGCAGTGCGCCGGCACGCCTCGGCACCGCCAGGGTCTCCGCCTCCACGGGCAGGGCAACTTTCTCGATGACCTCGGCAGAGCACACGCCCGACAGGTCAACCCCGTTGTAGACGATTGGCCTCATGCGTTGCCCCTCGCGCGCCCGTAGGTGTTACCGCTACTCTGAAAATGACCAGATGATCACCCAACAATCTTTGGCGAGTGGGGGCTGAACGCATCGTTGCCGTTCTGTTCATCCACCGCCCTGCGCCCCAGGCTTAAGGGTTCTGCCGCGTCATCTTCCACCCGCACGGACAGGACATAGTAGAAGTCGGCACCCTGATTCCCACGATCCCGCACGTAGCCAAGGTCGGCCAGGCGGTCGGCCAGCTCGTCCCTCGAAACCAGCTCATTCGAGGTTATGCGACACGCCACAGGCTCGATCTCGTAGGTGTTCGTCTGGCTTATGGCGTTCCGATAGAAGCGGAACCACGACGTGCGGAAGAGATCCTTATGGTGCGAGTAGACATGCCCGTCCTTAATGGCATAGAAGTAGAAGAGAAAGCGCCCGCCCTTGCGGAGCCTGCCGCTGCTTTCGAGAAAGTGATAGTAGTCATCGGGAGAGTCCCCTCGAATGTAGCCAATCACGAACGATTCGCCACCATGCCCGTAGGAGTCGCTATCCGTCTTGCCCGCGCTTGGAGGCTCAGCCACAACCATTTCGGTGAAGTAGCTCAGCCGGTTCAGCCGCGTATTGCTTGCCGTGTTCTCGCCGATGACCTTCTCTATGAAATCGCGCAACGCATTCTCTGCCGTCCTGCTGATGCTCGGCTTCATGGCGAAAGCGCCGACACCCGGCAAAATCTCCTCGAAGAGCCGGAATTGGCCCTTCTCGCCCGTTTCGCCCGACCCCGGATAAAGCACGTAGCTGCCAACCGTGCGCCGTATCGCGTCGTTGTACGTGTGCATCTTCAGCAGGTCACCGCGCTTGTAGGTGTTCGTGGTGGAGGCCGCCTTCTCCTCGTTAAGTTCCTCGCGCTCTGCCTCCTCGGTGCCCACATCCTTGCCGACAAGCCCCGTCAAGTCGGTGATGCGGTACTTGGCGTCGAAGTGGACGAATGCAACAGCTCCATCTTGCACTGCGGCTCGCTCGTTTGTATAAGCATCCGGGAATATCGCGAGCGTGTAGTCGGGTCTGAACGGTCTCGAGTACGAACCCTCGTAACGAGTGGCATGAAAGTCACGGGGCGAGAAGGTGCGGTTGTAGTAGAGGTTTACCTTCGCGCCGCACTGCGCAATCTGGAATGACTGGCAGGAGCGTACGCCCTGCTTGAGGGATATTGACAGCCCACCGTCGGGATTCGTCCCGATAAATGGGTGGTCATCGGTGCTTATCGGCTCGCACCCCTCGATCCCCCTTACGATGTCGTACAGCTCAAAGAAGATCCAGTACTCGTAGAGGAGGGCCACATTCTTCGATTCGCCCTCGTAGATGTCATCCTTGCCCTTCCAGTCGAGCTGCAGCGCCATATCGAGCATGGAATATGCGAAGAAGATCTGCGAGTATCCCTCGCGCTTCTGCAACACCTGGTTGTTCTGAGGCATCATCTGCAGGGTGCCGACATCGTCGAAGAAGGCGTCGCTGAGTATCGTATCCAGCATGGCGTGCAGCGCGGCGGCTTCGCGATAACACTCCGTCTGCCGAGTATCGCCCTTCTCGGCATCCAGGACAGTCATCAGAGAGGTGCAGATCCGGTCAATCTCATGCAGGGCAAATTTCACAAACCGATTGGCGGGCGTGTCGAGCAGGTCGTACTTGCGCGTGACGCTGACCATCTGGGGGAGGTAGACGCCTCCCGCATCGCCGCCGCAGTTCAAGCGCGTCCACATCCGGCTGTTCGAGAAGGGGTTCGTATAAAACCTCCGGGACGGCATGCCAGCCCCAACCGACCGCAGCTCGTCCTCGTGATCCAGCGTCCTATCAGGGTTCCTCTTTATCGCCTCGAAGAGGGCTTGGAGGTTCGGTTCGTAGCAGAACTGCCGCAGGAAGACGAACTGCTCAAGCAGCGTCTCGCGATTCTCGTCGGCTTGCTTGTAAACGTTCGACGTGGAGCCCGAGTAGTCAAGGAGCAGCGCAGCGCACCTTGCGGCAAGCTCCTCGGTGAGCTCGATGTAATCGTCTTCATAGCCAATCTTGAGCGGGACGACTTCGAACTGTAGCATCGGCGCATCAGCTTCCTCGCCGAATCGAATCCTCGAACGCCCGAGATAGTTCACGAACTGGAAGGTGACACTATTGCCGTTTCTGTCGCACCTGATATTCTTGCCTTCGTTTTGGAACGAGGCGCGAGGATGCAGGCCACCATCAGGGGTCCGCTCGTATTCGAGCACATAACATGTGGTTTCGTTGATTCGAAGCGTGGGACTCCCGTCAAGACCGTCCTTGACGGCGAAGGCTGGTGTTGAACCAGCGCCATTCTGGGATGCTTCCGGCTTGAGACCGAAACACGTCAGCCCGGTTAGCCCGGTCTGCTGTTCCTCGTCCCAATCGACTCGGTCATGCGCACCGCTCTGGTAGAGCCTGGCTATTGTTCTTCCATCCGCTGCAAAGCGGATTGCGCCGATGCTGCCGTCCATAGGCTAGATGAAGCTCGCATACTGCACGTTATCGAGTTTCGCTGCCATCTGGCTTATCTTAACGGAGCTCAGCTCGCCATCGCATATGTCTTTCAGGCTTTTAAGCAGATTGCCGATCTCACGCTTGTTACCATGGAGCTTCGGCAGCACCTTCTGGACAATCTGCTCATCGACAGAACGCTCGAGTTCGTAGTTCTCGCCGTCAAGCTCGTGCGCGGCATTAACGTACATTCGCACTTCGCGCACGGTGCGGAAGGCAAACTCATAGCCGCATTTCTCCAGCTCTTCATACAGCTTGCCGAACTTCTCGAAGATGGCGTTAGCATCATCTTCGCTGATGTAATTGGCTCCCTCCCATATGTCCTTGGCGAGACGCAGAAAAGCCTGGGGGACGCCGGAAGCTGCGACGGCAACGTCCGGCGCATCCTCGATGGCTTTGAACCCTGCGAGGACTTCGGCCTTCGACGGCTTGAACTCTATGACGTTTGCCCTGTCGAGCACCTTGGGGCTAAACATGTAAGTGGTCTCATCGATGTTCACGGTGCCGACAACGAACAGGTTCTGCGGATAGGGCAGCCTGCCAGCACCGCCATCGCCGTACCCATCAAGCACGATGAGGTTATCCTCGCCGATGGTCTCCATGTGGCTGAGGAAGTCTGAGAAATACCGCTCGACATGGCTCAGGTTCATCTCGTCGAGGATGAGGAAATACGGAACCTCGGGGTTAGCGTTGGCCCGTTCGATGAGTCTCAGTATGCCGGTCTCTTCGTACGCGCCTTTGCCGCCGTCTGCAATCGGGTTGAAGAAGCCCAGCACCTTGGTGTTGTCGGTCCAGTCGGCACCGACCGGGACGAGCAACCAGTTTGGCTCCCCGTCTTCATCCAAGACCTCAAGGTACTTTGCAAAACGCTTGGAAATCCGCGTCTTGCCTGTTCCGCTGTTGCCAGCAAGGATGACAAAGGGCTTTGCCAGTAGTGACGTGATGTAGCGCCTGGAGAAGTCGGTTTTAAATTCAGCTGGAAGGTTGTTTAGCTGAAAAGTCCTCTTCTCTCTGCTTGATGCTTTCGATGAATTCTTTGCAGCAAGGTCGATTAGTTGATGCATTGCGGGCAGCACGTCATCGCCTTGTTCGTAGTCGATGCCCTCTTCGGCAATCAATTGGCTCGCTATGAGGTTTCGCATGAACTCAGCCACGCTGTAATCAAACTCAAGTTTCCCTGCGTAAACGTCAGCGAAATACTTGAATGCCGTGGTCAGGCTACCAGCCCTCATCTTGCATCCGCGATTGCAAAGGGCAATAAGATCGTCAATTCTCGACTTGTAGTCGTAATCTATCGCACCCGAAAACTGCCCGTCTTTGTATCTGCTTCCAGTGGCGAAGAAGAGTTTCGTTAGCTCCAAGATATATGCATCTTCGGAGACGCCCACAGGCTTTACTTCGGCTGCATCCATCCAGAATGTCCTTTCCGCAAAACCGTCCTCTTGCAACGGCGATGAATCGTTTACTTTGCCCGTCACTGGCAACAACAGCAGTGCGGCAAACAAGTTGCCGACATTTGGACGCTTTGCCCCGTCTCCTTGTATTTGCACACGTACTTTTCCGCCTTTTTTTGCAACGGGATAACGCGTGCCAAGGGAGACAACTTGCCCAGTAGAGGGTACGACTACTTCCAAGATGATTGCGTGTCCGATAATGTCAACTGCAGTCAGCGTATCCCCGTTTGCAAGAGAGCCTGAACCTTTGAGTTCGTACTGTCCAGCACCACCTTGTCCAACTGTTCTCCCGCGAACGGATAGCGTATTCTCGCTATATATAGAATTCGGAATGGGATAGCTCAAATTCCATTCATCGACAAAGGACATGGCAACCACCACAATTAATCTGCTGTATAGTCAGCTATGCATCTAGCAACGTACTCAGCAAGCTTAACTGGCACGGCATTGCCAATCGCCTGCTCAATGTCTGTCTTGGACCCGACAAACTCAAACTCTTCGGGGAAGGTTTGCAGATAGCTGCGCTCCTTGTATGTTAAGGCTCTCACACCTTCAGAAATATCAGCCTTGTCGGCATGATGCCTCTTATATGCTGGCGGTATCGGACGGTTGGTGCCTCGTACCGTTACCGCTGGCTCGTCAATCGTGAAGACGCCCCTACGCTGGAAGTTGCGTGGATGCATGTAGAAGTATTGCGTGCCGAGCGAATCGCCAAGGTAATCCCTGACGGTCATCTGCTTGTCGCTCAGCCTTGAATCCAAGAGTTCGCCGAGAAAGTCATCTTTATCACCAAGATGACCGACAAGGATAAAGCGCCTGCGAATCTGAGGCACACCACATAGACTGGCGTTGAGGACGCGCCTCGTGAGACCGTATCCAGCATTGCGGAATATTTCCAGCGCCTCGGGCAGGACGTCCATCCGCTCGATATTGTAAACATTCTCCATGACGAACCACTCGGGTCTGACGTCCCGAACTATCTCAGCATATCGGATGGTGAGATTGGCCCTTTTGCCGCGCTGTCTGGCGCCCGCAATGGAGAAGTCCTGGCAAGGGGGGCCACCGATTATCATCGACGGCGAATACTCTTCAATTTTCGGGACCGCTTCCGCATCGTAAAGATCGTATTTGAATGCCGGGTGGTCGAAGTTTGCCGAATAGATGTCGACAGCCGCCTGCCAGTTATCAAACGCCGCCTTTATGTTGAAGCCCGCATTCTGGAATCCGAGCGACATACCGCCGCATCCCGAGAAAAGATCAACGCAGTCCATCGCTCACATCCCTCCTGTACTCTAGTAGCGCTCGTGCAACGTAGGTGGCAAGGTTTACCGGTACGGCGTTGCCCACCATCTGGTTGATATCCGTCTTACTCCCAAAGAACTTGAAAGACTCCGGGAAAGTCTGGATCCTACTGCGTTCCTTTGGAGTCAAGCACCGGGCTTGACTGAGGTCCGCCGCGTCGTTGGGGTGAAGCTTGTAGTTCGGCGGTATCGGCCTGTCCACACCACGAATAGTGACCGAGGGCTCGTCGATGCTGAAGATGGCCCGCCTCGTGTAGCTTCGCGGAATTCTGAAGTAGTAATCAATTCCAAGCTCGTTACCGAGATACTCACGAATTGTCATCTGATGGTCAGAAAGGCCCTTCTCAAGATATGGGTCGAGGAACCCGTCGGGCGCCCCAAGGCATCCGATCAAGAAGTATCTCTTGCGAGCTTGGGGGACCCCGCACAGGCTTGCATCCATCACTCGCCCACTCAAGCCATAACCCTGCGCTTTGAGGGTGGCCCGAATCGCTTCCATGGATTTGCTCGTTCGAACGCGTGGGACGTTCTCCATAACGATGAAGCGAGGCTTGCACCTCGCGATGATCTCGGCATATCTAACAGAGAGGATTGCGCGCCCACCATCCTCGGATCTCTTGCCGGCCTGCGAGAAATCCTGACAAGGAGGCCCGCCGATGATGATATCCGGAGCGAAGCCGGCAACTTCCTCGGATACGGAAACGTCGGAGAGATCCCTTTTGAAAACAGGATGCTGGAAGTTAGCGCGATAGACATCAATGGCAGCGTCCCAATTGTCGTAGGCAGCCACAACATTGACGCCAGCCTTTTCGAAGCCGAGGGACATTCCGCCGCAGCCGGCGAAAAGGTCAACTGCCGTTATGTTCCTCTCGTTTTCCACGCGCTCGGTCTCCATTTCGATAGATACAGACAAATAAATAATTATAATTCCGTTTCTTCCAACATGCTTCAAGATCAGTCGGCAACAGAACAAATCCAGTTGTAACGCTTCGCCCGGACAAGAATCGCTCGTGCTCGATTCGAGCTTATTGCCGCCCAGCAGGGCAACCACTGTCGCATGCTCGCCCGTCAGAGGCCGTCCGCGCCGCATCCGCGTCCGCTCCGGATGCCGCGCCGGGTCGGTCGTGCCGCGGACCGTCCCTCGCGGCACGCACCCTCCGCTCCCGCGAAAACCCGTTCAACACAAAGGCTTTTAGGTATAGCCTTATTGCTGTACGCCACGAAGTTCCCGCCCACTCACGCCCTCGCTGCCAAACGAATACGCATCCCTCTCTCTTCTATGGATGCAACGCTGCCGAAATATAAATCGACTCATGCGATCGCTCTCCGACCTCAGCTGAAACGTTTCAGAGCGCAACAATCTTGAACCTCGATCCACCCTCCAGACAAACCTCCTCAGTTCATCCATTACTATCGAAAAGATCTTTCATGAATTTTGACGGCCTGTTTCAGCTGTAATGGAAATAAAAACCAGCTTTTCGAAGTCGGCGCCGCAACCAGGCAAGCATTTCCGAAATCGCAGCATCACATCGCTCGATATAAGTAATTTGCTACTGGTGCAACGGCCCCGAGCACCGTTCCCGCGCGACTCTATCGCAAATACGTTGCTTAGAACAGGGCACTGCCACATTTCAGCAAGCCAATCCGAATCCTCGTTTGGTCGGGAGATAGTCCAATTACCCTTTAAATATCATATCGTTGTGGTATTCAATAAACTCAGCTCGTAGGGCAAATCGCTTCGGAAGCGTAATCGGCTCTCCGTTGTAGCGCCACAAATTTACCGCTTCCTTGAAAGTAGCGGCAGGCTAAACGAGGGCGGTGAGTTCCTTTTCTACTTCTACGCCATTAAGGACGGGCACGTGTACTCCCATCATAAAGATCTCTTTCGTACGACCCATTTCCGCTTCTACAGGAACGCAATCAGCGAGACAAACACTTACGAACTTGAACCCATGCTTTGCAAGGTGAAGGCTAACGAGCTGGTTTCGAGAGACGAACTAGCCGACCGGCTGGCCGCCATTGGTTACGAGCGGAATCGTGGGAGCCAGGGGGCGGACTTCCACTACGTGCTTAGCGTGGAGGTCGAGAACGCTGCAGTTGTGCCGCTGAGTCTCGCGTGCGGATTGGTCGACGGGCAGAACGGCAACGATGCTTTCAGCCCGCACTCGCCGAAGTTGGTGGGATAACATTTCACGAGCATGTCGATTGGTACAGGAGGAAAGATTATGGACGAGAGAATCAAATCGATAATCCACAAAGCTGTTGATGATGCCGGGCGTTATCCGTTTCTCTTCATCGGCTCTGGCCTCTCCCGTCGTTACTGCGGCACGCCGGGATGGGAGGGGCTGCTTTCGGATATCTGCGCCGAGGTGCTTGACGACCCATATGCCTTCGCGCGCTTCAAGAGCCAGGCGAAGATTGCTGTCCAGAACGGCGAGGTCGAGTCCGAACTGCCGTACGTTGCCACGCTCATGGAAAGCGAAGTAAACCACGAGCTCTTTGCATCGGATGAATTCGCTGCCTTCCGCGAAGATCACAGTGACGAGCTTACCGGGGACGCTTCGCCCATGAAGATCTACGTCGCAGATAAGATCGCGAGAGCTCGTCTCGTCGAGAGCGCCGAAACTGAGAAGCTGGCGAAGGCGGGCAGGGAAAAAGTTGCCGGCATCATCACCACGAATTATGACTGTATGTGTGAGACCCTATTCCCTGGTTTCACGACCTACGTCGGAGAAAGCGACCTCCTGTTCTCTGACCAGGCTTTCTCTCAGGAGATATACAAGATCCATGGCTCAGTCTCGAGGGCGGGAAGCATCGTCCTGACCAGCGCTGACTATGCGGAGTTCGCGCAGAAGAGGAAGTATCTCTCGGCGAAGCTGCTCACCCTCTTCGTCGAGTATCCCGTCATCTTCCTCGGTTATTCGATTCAAGACGAGAACATCAGGTCGATACTGGGTGACATCTGCGAATGCCTACCAGATGACAAGCTCAAACGGCTGGGCAAGCGGCTCATCTTCGTTCAGCACGCAACCGACACCTCTGTTGGCGAGATTGCTATGAGTTTCGGTGGCCGTACGCTTTCGATGACGAAGATCACCACGGATGACTTCGAGTCGATCTACGATGCGATGCGCAGCTTCCGGAAAATGTATAGCACGCGATTTATCCGCGAGTTGAGGGGCAGCGTGTTCAGGCTTGCGGAGCATATCGACCCGAGTTCCGACATCATCGTCTCAGGGATAGACAATGTCCTCAACGACCTTGACCCGGACCAGAAGATCGTCATCGGCCTGTCGGTGTCACCAAGTAGCATCGGAAAGCCGATTTCACCTGAAGATATCTTCGAGGACATCGTGCTCGATAACCTTCGCTATGACCCAAAGTTCATCGTCGAGAACTACCTCAACATGTACGTGCGCCAACGGCCCAACAACATGCCTGTCTTCAAGTACACGCGCGGACTCGGTGGAGAGGTCGGTAAGGACATAGCGACTTATCTCCCAACGCTCACCTCGATTGATAGCTATCGAAGCGAAACGTTCCGCAAATCGATGCCTGCGACTCGTCGCAGATTCGAAGGGTCGCTGAGCATAAAGGGCCTTGCGAATGCATGCGCGCCAAAGAGCCCGTTCGCGTTCATCCCGTGCCTTTCAGAGGAAGAGATGGACGTCGACGACTTGGAAGCGTTGCTGAAGCGGGCACTGGCTGACGTGGGAAACGACCCTGCCAAGAAGAGGGCTCTGTTGAAAGATTCGCATTATCGGAAGTGCGTCCGCATCTACGACTTCTTGCGCTATGGAAAGTAGGAAGTCCCCCAACCTTCACCAATAGTCCGGGCAATGGCATCCGAACCTAGATCCAGTTGGGGGACATGCTCCCGAACTATGCACGGTTTCCCGCGCAAAGCTAGTTTAGCAAAGAAATGTGGAGATTGGCGGTTGGGCGCTTGAGATTCCTGCCAACTGCCGCACCCCTTGAATATCAACTTCATCCGAACACCTCCCAAATTCATCCGTACATGTACGGATGAATTTGGGAATCCGATACCCTGAGGGCCGGGTCGGCCGGCCCCGGGAGATCGGAGGACGCCATGTCCGGAAAGAGCGGGAAGGGCGCCGCGAGGGCGGTCCCGAGGGCCCACGGCAGGCGATCGGCGATTTCATGCAACTACGGCTGAAGTGTCTTTATGTGGTTCAGCGCACCCAACAGTACCGTTTGATTTCGCTCAAAGCATAAACGAAACCATGCATATATTCCCAAGGCAATCAGGCATGGCGTCACGAAAACCCCGGCAGCGATTGAATTGTTGCCCGCCCATGCAGACAGACACCCTCCGACCGTAAGTGAGATGATCATGCTGATCACGCTGGGGGCCCAACTCGTATAATGCACCCCACTCACCGCCTGTTCGACTATTTCGCATTTCTTTTTCAGGCTAATGTCCTCATCCACTTCACCAAGAGAAAAGTCCACTCCCGAAATTAAATCGAGCAATTCAGCCTCACTGTAGCCGCCTTCCTTGAATCTTTTAATGAAGAAACCTCCTGGTCCAGGCCCACAGATAGGACGGTTTACACGAAACAGTTCCTTATAGGCGATTCCCATTGTTAACTCCTTAAAGTGCAGATGCAATTTACGCTATCGTTCTATCATTTCGTCCGGACAGAATTTTATCGGACCGTCGGCAACCGTTCACAAGGACATCCCGTTCAGTAACTCCCCGCGCTCCTCATACCCGCGCTCGAGCTTCTTCCCAAGCTCCGCAGCGCAGCGCTTCGTTTCCTCGGCAAACAGGTCATCGATAGCCCTGTCAATCCGCGTGCAAGTCTGCCGATGCTCGTCCTTCCAGGGCAGGTTGAGTCCCAAACTCGCGTCCCAATAGCCGCCGAGTTTGGCGTTAATTACTTCCTCGGGATACAGCACGTCGCGGCGAATGTCCTCAACTACATCGTCCTCGTCCATATCGCAGGCCGCATCGCCCTGCTCGAGGAACTTGCGCAGCTCCTTTTGCGCCCGGATGTTGTTCAGCATGCGAACACACACCACGGCCAAAAAGCGATAACGTTCGCATAGATCCCACTCGCCTTCGAGCCATACGCGAAAGCCCAGCATTTCGCTCGCGGACTCATCATCCATCAGGATCAATTCCCACGGAAGCACATTGGCGAGTGCGTCCTCCCCCAGCCTTTGCACGCCGTCGCGCATAAAGATGCACGGCTCCACGTCGTAATAGCCAAAACCGTGGCCCGCATCGCGACGATTGATGACATGCTTGGGCAACAGGATGATCTTGTCGCTGGGCTCGGGATCTATCTTCCGCAGCTTTTTGACCTTGCGGCGGGCGCGCTTTAGGCTGCGTTCGCCATCGCCACGGCCGCGGCCGTCCGGCTTGCCGCCGTATCGAAGGGCAACCTCACGCGCCAGGATCTTTGTGTCCGCAGCGCACAGCAGGTCGCTCACGGTGGGCAGGTCTTCCCACTCAATGCCATCGACGTCCCAAATCCTGTTCATGTTCAACCTCTTTCTGGCTGTGAATTTACGCACTTGTTCGCCCTGCACAACGTACTTGTAAGGCATGCGCCCCGCTAGAGCGCCTTCTTGCTGGGCGCAATCACCTCGTCCACCAGGCCCAGCTCCAGAGCGCGCCTGGCGTTGCACCAGCAGTCGCGCTCGGTGAGCTCGTGGAACTCCTGGGCGCTCAGGTTGCCATGCTCGGCCAGCAGCTCGTCCAGCTCGGCGCGCATGGCCGCTGTATGCTGGGCCACGATCTCGATATCGGTCTGCTGCGCCATGCCCGTGCCGCCCATCAGTTGGTGGATGAGCACCTGCGTGTGGCGGTACACCTGACGGTGGTCGCCGCAGGCCAAGATCACCGCGGCCATCGAGGCCACGACGCCCTCGCCCACCGTGATCACGGGGCAATCGAGCGACTGCATGGTGTCGATGAGCGCCAGCCCCGCCGTGACGCTGCCGCCCGGGCTGTTGATGATGAGGGTGATGGGCTCGGTCGCACTTTGATGCTCCAGCACCAGCATGGACTTAATAAGGCCGTTGCAGGTCGCATCGTTGACCTCGCCCTCCAGCAGCAGCACACGGCTGTTGAGCAGTTCGCTTGCCATATCGACAGCGGCAACACGGCCGTCCTTGGACTTCTTTATGATGCTGGGCTCACGATACATAACGGGCATGGCAATTCCCTTCTAAACGGAATCGGTAAGGAGGCAAAAACTGGACCGCACGGCTTACGACTAACGGAAGCCGTGCGACAAAACATGCAAGATGGGGTACACAAAGCTGCAAGGGCTAATCCCTCAGCCACTTGGCAGCATTGGGATGATCGGCGCAAAAGTACTTCTTGGCGCGGAAGGGACGCATGCCGGTCACCTTGACCAGGCAATCGGTGCGGGGCATAAGCCCAACCTCGCCTGGGGTCATCACGCAACCGCGCACATCTACGGCAGTGCGCTCGGCGCCCACGTACTTGGTGCCCAAAACCGACTCGCCACACAGTTCGCTTATGTAGTTCTGCGTCGCGATGTTGCTGCCGCCGCCCATATAGACCAAACTATCGCAGTTATCGAGGATGGTAAGCGCCGTGGATTTGCCGTACACGACATCGAGCTGGCTCAGCGATTGCGCACACATCAAAAAGCTAATGCCGCGACTGCGCACAGTCGCAATGCTGCGCTCAAAATCGGGGATGCGGCCCACATTGGGAAACTCATCGAGCACAAACTGCACGCGACGCTGCAAATGGCCGCTGGGGCTGGCATCGGCACGGCGCTGGGCAAGGTTAAACAGCTGCTTAAGGGCAACGTTCGCAAGCCATGCATTAGCCGAATCGTTGTCGCTCACCTTAAGATCGATCATGCGCTTGCCCTCGTCAATACGATCAAGACGCATCTCGTCATTCTCAAAAACGCGCATGAGCTGAGGCGTCTTAAGCCGCGAGATAGTTGCATTGAGCGTGATCAGAATACTCTTAAGCGTCCTATCTGCCGCACCTCGAAAATCGCGATACTGCTCAACGCCATACAGATCAGCGTTCTCCGCACCAAACTTATCGAGAAACTCCCTGGACTCCACCTCTTCTACAAGGTAGTCCAACGGGAATCGCCCCTCACCATCTCCCGTAACCTTGATGAGCGCAGCCAGTTTAAAGACGTTGTTCATCTTAAGGTAGCGGCGCGGGGCATTGGGGTCCTCACCCGGCGTAAGGGTGCCGGCAAGGGTCTCCAGGAGGAACAGGATTCCAACAATCGCTCGAAGCAGCAGGTCGCTCGCGTTATTCCAGAACGGATCATACCTAAGGCTACGGCCGTCAGGATCGACCCCCTCCATGATTGCCGCCACTGTGGTGGGGATATCCTCGACATCCATCACGTAACGCAGAGGGTCGTATCCGGCCGACTGCTCGGGATTAACAGTATCGAGAACCGTTACCTCGTAGCCGTCCTCTTCAAAGCCTTTCCCCGTACGGCGCAGCAGCTCACCCTTGGTGCCTGTGACCACATAACAGCATTCGTGGTGATTGAGCAGGTTGGGCAAAATGAAACTCGCCGTTTTGCCGCTGCCGGTACCTCCAAAGGCAAAAACATTGTTGGACACACTCGTCTCCCAATGCTTGTCGTCCTCGTAGAACGCCACCGTGGCACCCTGCGCCAGGATCACGTCGCGCTGCTCATCGCCGGACGACAGCGCCCGCATCTCCTCCTTAGTCGCCCACTTCTTGGTCTGATACTCCGTTTGCTGCGCGGCCTCGTAGCCGTACATCTTGATGACTGGCATGGCGTGACCCCTTTCTTGTCCGTGGCGTTAGTGGTTGTTAAGCAATGCGATCGTCGCCGTCGTCCTCATTGAGCTGTGCCAAGTGCGGCGACTTGGTCGCGTGACCGATCAGGCGCTCGGCCTGCGCCAGATAACTCTCGCGAGCAGCAGTTGAGACCGTTGTGTCGCCCAGGTACGCAAGCAGTGCATGGATCATCAGCTTGTCAAGCAGGTCGTAATCTTTATGATGCTTGATATTGAGGAGATAGCGATTTTCGAGTCCGTGTACTTTGTTGGTCAAATCGATTTCCATCTTTTCCTCCATGTAATAAAAAGTGTGTCGTTCGTCCAAAAGTGCCTCAAACGGGCGTTTGACGCATAACTCAAAGTTGAAACGCGGACTCGTATCGAACACGCGTCGCTGCACCTTGAGGTAGCGCTTATAAAACATGACGGCATCATCTTCATCCGCCGTAAAGCCACGCGATCCATCGCGGTGCAGCCGGTCGCATGGCTTTCTGCCATCGGTATGGCGCACGAAGGAGGACGGGATATAGGCACCCTGCTTGGTGCTGTACTTCATCCCTGTCGCAACTTCCTCGAACAAGAGAACACCAGCCGATTTAAAGCCCGCAGTACGCCCGTGCCTAAACATACTCACCACAGTCGCTACACTGCCTATGCGGCTATCGCGCGGGGGAAAATACAGTGGCAGCAAAGCGAGTGTCGCGGCAGTCAAAAGTTCGCGGGCCTCGTGTACATCGGCTCGATACTGCTCGGGCACCAGCCCGGGAATATCGGGCGAGCGCTCTTCCAGCACGCCAACGAGCGATTTGGCCAGGCGCTCGACGTTCTTCTCGCCGCAGTACGGACACGGAAGAGACCGTTCTACCTTTCCGTTCATTTCGCACATGTCGCGGAGATCCTCGTCGATCGCACTGAGGAATGCCTCGTAGATGTTGTCCCGTTTCTTCATGAATGTTTCTTTCTATCCGGTTTCGGGTGTTTGGTGTAAGTCTGTTCTAAGTTTTAGAATGCTCTGAGGTATGGATGATGACAATCGACCTAACCTGCAGCTTCGTTAGTGAAATCACCCTGCTTGATAGCGCGGTTTGCCTAAAGGCTGTGTAGCGATTGCATCAAGCAGTTGGTATTGAGTTGGTTTTGGATTGCTTCGAGGATAGCACAGTAGGCTGTTCTCGTCATTAGAAATTTTAAAATTTTTCTGCTATTATATAGCCCACTAAGAAGAAAGGGCTCTATACATGCGTGAAACAACATCATTGCCACGTCTCACCGCCGCCGCCCTCTCGCGCGCGCTTAACCTAGAACAAGGCAGCCGCCTACTCACCGTTCGCCTACCTGGCGCCATCGGCTGCGAGGCGCTTCGTGAATGCTTCAGGCTGAACGGCAACGGCGTACCTAATATTTGCGAACTTGAGCCCGGCAAGCAGAACACGGGCAATGACAACGCGGCGCCGGTGTTTATCGATGCCACAGCTTGCGTTCGCAAACGTTTTCGCGAAATCAACAGCGCATGTGAGGCGCTCATTAATGATCTGGAGCCTGGCTACCTGGGCTTCTGCGATTGGGAGGCCTATCTCTGGTGCCTGTATGCACTAGCCCTCTCCGGTCGTACTCGAGCCGCCGTACTGCTGCCGTTCGAGTCTTTGGACAACGCCGAGCAGGCACGCGCGATTCTGTTGCGCGAGGGGCTCGTCGAAAGCGTCCTATATCACCCGCTCGCCGAATCTCCGATGCACGGCATGTACGCACTTATTGTATTGTCGACGGGAAATCGCAGCGTTTCATTCCGCAATGCCGCCACGCCCATGCCACGCCTTCGGTTTGCCGACGGGGCTCGCTACCCCAATCTTCCCTTGGCTTTCTCCCCTGACTGGAGCGGCATCGAGTGCGACTCACGCAAAACGGTTTCCATTGAAACCGTCGAGCTCGAAACGCGCAAGCTACTCCAACACCACGCCGCGCTCTCCAAAGGCAGGGTTGGCCTGATCTCCGTAGCTCAAAACTACAGCGCAACGCTCGGCGACAGCTTTATGCGCGTGGTGCCGTTTATGCCCCGAGACAGCACCACCTCGGATGACATCGACGCTGTCGAGGTGCGCCGCATTTCATCTCAGGATTTCCGCAACGGCTATTTGCTGCCCAAGGATGTTGCGGAAGGCGCGTCGGAGCTGGATTCCGAACCTGTAAAGGTAAGTCCAGACGTGTTGGCTCGTTACGAGCTTCGTTGCGGCGATATCGTCATGCCGCGCATACTCGGTCGTTACGGCGCGTCAAACCTACTTGTGGTCGGCATCGATGATGCAAAGCAGCATCTAGTTGCCTCGCACAACACCACCGCCATTCGCCCGGCGATTCCAACGATGACCGACGAGGAGCGCATGGTGTATGCAGAGATGGTCGCGGCGTACCTCACCGACGGCCATGGGTCCATAGTTTTGCAGGTATTGTCCGACAATCAGTACAGCCACGCCATCCGCCCTACCGATCTGTTCGAGATCGAAGTCCCACCAGCACTCGACCCGCGTACGCGCGAGTATAGCGAATCCATCAATCGCTTTGCCGAGGTCGTAAGGGCCAAGAAACAAGCCGAGGCCGCTGTCGCCCAAGCCCAGCGCAACCTCGAAGCCGCAAAGAAGGCCGTTACTCAGGTGGTCGACCAGGCCTGTGAGTAGCGCATACATAGGCAGTAGAAACGTCTTAAGCCGGCGGCAGGAACTAATCCTGCCGCCGGCTTAACTATCTAGCCTATTCCCATCCCGTGGTCTGAGGATTCCATTTGCGCACATTCGCCGAATGATTAAAGCACGGTGTATACAACCGATTGACGACCCCTTCTGCCCCAGCAATGTTCCCCGCGAGATCAAGTACCCCCGCCTGCCTCGCCATCTTTATGTACTGCGCAGAACCATTTTGTTTCCACCAGAGAGGCGCCACGAACTCTTCCGGCATTGCCACCTTGCGGGCAGACGCTTCTTTCTCGACTCTCTCGACAAGCGTAGCCCCATCGACGAAGCAAGTTTTTGCGTACACCAAGATGTCGACTATATCCTTGATTCGCGAAGAGGCACGGCCCTCATGCATCTCTATCATTGCGAGCAATTTATCTGCAAGGGCACTCTCCACTCGGCACACTCGATAGTCGCAGACTGGGAGCCCCTCGATATTCAAACGATCGATCGGCGCAAGAACCTCAGGCTCAAGTCCCCGCACTTCATCAATTACCAAGTCAATTGAAATTGGCTGTAGCTTCTTGGTTCCCATAAAGGGGGTGAACCACACCTTCGCACCGCACCGATACTCATCTTCTTCTTTGATCTGCTCTGCACGATCAAAGACGAACGAAACGAAATCCTCCAGATCAATCGAAGCAGCCTGCACCAGATCGGCAATAGCCTCTTCGAGACTTTCCTCTTGAGCAACCAAGTCAATATCCCTTGTGACACGCGCATCGAGTGTTCGCGCTAGGACGCTTTGGCCACCCTTGAGCACAAAGCTGCCGTCATCTTCTGAAAAAACGCGACATAGGAAGCGATGAAAGTAGAAACCGACGATCGCCCGATTAGTATCCATCGGCGATTCTCTTGCGGCATCCCTAACAGCCATCTCCAGTGCGGCAGGTGTTTTGTACTTCACCATGCCCTCCGTTTCTCATTACCCGTTCAGCGTCGTCAACAAGGGCATCATCAACTCGCGTCGTTTGGCAGTTTTAGAGTTCTCCTCTACAAGACCTCTCAGCCGCTGTATATCGAGCCCTCGACCAAGCGCGTCGTTATAGGCATCGATAATTAATGAGGGGTCCTCGCAATCGAGGCAAAGATCAACAAGCGTGCGCTCGGGTTTAGTTACCGGCAGGCCGTCGAGCCAGACGATGTCCTGCTCAGCGATCTCGCGCTTTGCAAAAGAAAGGGATTCGTTTCTCGTATTGATGCGCATGGGCGCGGTCATCCTGTAGGGGGACAGATAGAAATCGCCCATTTGCTGCAGGTTCGCCGCAGTCGTACCGCTCACGGCGATGCCATCCCACTGGCGTTTTCTCTCCCACGCGCAAAGGGAGGGATTGGTGAGTTTCCAAAAAGCGTTGAGCTCGTCAGTGTCTCGGCGCTGCGTGCCCGACATCCGGTAGGCGCCGTGGCATATCCGTTCAAGACGCCCCACGCGGCATGAGTGTGCCAGCGCATCTCGAGAGATGTCCATACGAGCCGCCTGGGCTGTGGTGAACACGCCCTCACTCTCGGAAAGCTCGCTTATCGCCGTTATGTTGCTAAAGTACTTCATGTTGCAATTGTATGATATTTTCATACTTTTGAAACGCATTTTTGATTCTATACGATCGGTGCGCTTCGCCTATCCCATTTCTGCCGCCGGCTTGCCGTTAGGTCACCGCTCTCCGCTGCCAAGGTCTAATACTTTTCCGCGAAGTGAACGTCTGTTTTTGGACCCCTGAAGCATCCACATTTTTCGTCGGCAAAATCGCAGGATTTCAGCATCGAAACCGCAGGAAACGGCACCTCTAAAGTGTCGATGCTTCGGGGGTCCGATTTAGCTCGTTCACTTCTCGGGAAAGTATTAGACCTCGCTGCTAGCTACCCAGAAGGGCACCTCCCCCTTCCCCACCGCCACCCAAAAACTCATCCAACATTAATCTTGGCTCAAGAATCGCTTAATCTATAACCTGCACTATAGAGTTCGACCGAGGGCGGGGCGGCGCCGCGCAACGCAGGCCGCCGAACGCAACGCTCGCGCCCGGGCAGATCGCCCGGCGTCGCGCCCATCGAACGAAAGGACAGGTCATGGACGACCTCGAAAAAGTTGAAACCATCCGCACCAAGTGCAACGTGAGCTACACCGACGCCAAAGCCGCGCTCGACGCCGCCAACGGCAACGTTCTGGACGCCATCATTTGGCTCGAGTCGCAGGGCAAGACCCAGACCACGTCGGCGCACGCCGCCACCGAGTCTGCGCCGGTCGACGAGCCTTCGGCCGAGATGGTCGCCGCGCAGGCTGCCTACGAAAAGTCGAGCGAAAAGACCGACTTCTCCAAGAAGATGGACAGCGTGTGGGAGTACCTCAAAAAGCTCTTCCGCCTGAGCCTGGAGACCAAGTTTATCGCCACGCGCCGCGACGCCATCATCCTCAACATTCCCATCCTGATTCCCATCGTCGCGCTGTTTGCCTGGGGCGCCACGATTTGGCTGATGCTGCTTGGCCTGTTCCTTGGCATGCGCTACCGCATCGATAGCGACGGCGACGTACCCGGCAGCATCAACAACCTGATGGACAGCGCTGCCAATGCCGCGGACGACATCAAGCAAAATCTGAACGACGACAAATAATCGCAGACGGGGGCACACATGGCACGGATCCTGATCGTAGAGGACGAGGAGAAAATCGCCCGCTTTGTGACGCTCGAGCTGGAGCACGAGGGCTATCAGGTGGAGCACGCCGCCGACGGCCGCACCGCCGTGGACCTGGCGCTGGAGCGCAACTACGATCTGATTCTGCTCGATGTGCTGTTGCCACAGCTCAACGGCATGGAGGTCCTGCGGCGCGTCCGCAAGCACAAGGACGTGCCGGTAATCATGGTCACCGCTCGCGATGCCGTGATGGACAAGGTGGCTGGGCTTGACGCCGGTGCTGACGATTACCTGACTAAGCCGTTTGCGATTGAGGAGCTGTTCGCACGAATCCGCGTGGCGCTGAAACGCTCGGAGGCCGTGCGGACGGCTTCGGGCGTTAGCGGCGTCGGTGCCGGGGAGGGCATAGCGGGCGGCGCGACCGGGAACGACGCCGCGATACCCCCAGCTGGCGACTCGGCCAAAACCTCTGCCGCGCCCTCCCCCGCCGCGCTCACCGTGGGTTCGGTTGCGCTCGATCCCGACCGCCGCGAAGTCACGGTCGGCGGCTCGCCCATCGTGCTGACCGCCCGCGAGTTCGACGTCCTCGCCCTGCTTATGGCACATGCCGACACCGTGCTCACGCGCGAGCGCATTGCGCACGAAGCGCTGGGCTACGACTACGTGGGCGACACCAACAACGTCGACGTACATATCGCGCACCTGCGCGCCAAGATCGAGGACGGCGGCAGCGCCCGCATCATCCAGACCGTGCGCGGGGTGGGCTATGTCTGCCGCGCGTAACGCCGAGACCAAGCGCGTCACCTCCATCGCCCGTGCCATCAACTGGAGCTACATGTGGCGCCGCTTGGCGAGCTACGTCTGGCTCGATCTGTTACTAGTGGTGATTGCGGCGACGATCCTCGTCTATGGATACAACCGGACACTGCCCGACGGCGCGTTTACCGCGGGGTGGATCCCCAGCGCCGCCGTTCACGGCATGTCGCTGACGCCTGCGCGTGGCTGGGACCTGACAACGCTCACCTATACCGTCGAGCTTGCGCGTACCACCAAGACCTTTCCCCTCGCGCAGGACCTCGCCGCGCTGTGGCCCCTCTATATCGTTGTTGTAGGCTGGCAGGTCATCAGCGTGCTCAACATGCTCGGCGGCGCCCGCCGCGTGCGCCGCACCATGGCACCGCTCAACGACTTGGCCCTGCGCGTGGACGAGCTCGGACGTATGCAGCTCGCCGGCGGCAAGATGGAAACGCTGGAGCAGGCTATCGAGCGCGCAAGCGTCGACTCGCCGAGCGTCACCACCGGCGACGCCGATCTGGCGAGTATCGAGGTCGCACTCAACCGCCTGCTGCGCCAGATGCAAGAGGCAAAGCTGCAGCAAATGCGCTTTGTCAACGACGCGAGCCACGAGCTGCGCACGCCCATCGCGGTGATTCAGGGCTACGTAAACATGCTCGACCGCTGGGGCAAAGACGACCCGGACGTGCTGGCGGAGTCCATCGCATCCCTCAAGGCCGAAAGCGAGCACATGCAAGAGCTCGTGGAGCAGCTGCTGTTTTTGGCGCGCGGCGATGCCGGCCGCACGGTCCTGCGGCGCGCGAATACCAACCTGGCCGCACTGGTCGGCGAGGTATGCGAGGAATCGCAGATGATCGATGGCGCGCACACATATCGGCTGGTGTACGATGCCACACTTACCAGCGACCCGCGCTGCAACGCATCTGTCGACGTGGCGCTTGTAAAGCAGGCTCTGCGCGCAATCGTGCAGAATGCCGCCAAGTATTCGGACGCGGGCACGCCCATCTCGTTTGGCGTAGCGCCGGATGCGGGCACGGGCACGGTCGACATAAGCGTTGAGGACGAAGGTATCGGCATGAACCAGGAATCCGCGGCTCACGCGTTCGAGCGGTTCTACCGCGCCGACAACGCGCGCGATGCCGGCGCACAGGGTTCGGGCCTGGGGCTTGCCATTGCCAAGTGGATTGTCGACAGCCACGGCGGCGTCATCGGTGTGACCTCAGTCGAGGGCGTCGGCAGCCGCTTTACGATTCGCCTGCTGCGGTAGGGGCGTCTCTCACGAATCGAAGGTGAATGCTTTTCCGCGAAGTGAACGACCTATTTTGGACCCCTGGAGCATCCGCACTTTTTGGCGCCAAAACCGCAAGAAAAACCTGACAAAACCGCAGGAAACGGCGTCTCCAAAGCGTCGATGCTCCAGGGGTTCGATTTCACTCGTTCACTTCGCGGAAAGCCATTCACCTTCGATTTACGGCAGCCCGTCAGTCACCCTCTCGGTATTAAAAATGGGGCAAGGCCACGCGCCTTACCCCATTTTTTGCTAGCCATAGCAGCTTGTGCGCTACTCGCGGCACAGATGCACGGCGAAGCCGGCGAACTCGCGCTTAAAGTACACGAGCTTGGTGCTACCGTCGGGCAGCAGCGCGCGCGACTCCTCGTTGACCTCGAGCCCACGCTTGGCAAACCACTTCTCGGCCGCATCGATGTCGTTGACGGCAAAGCCAATGTGGCCCTTGGCGCCACGACCATTCTGCTTCATGATCTCGACCAGCGAATCGTTGAAGTACGAAACCGGGGTCTCGATGACGGGCAGGCCCATCATCGTCGAGAACAGCTCCGCGATCTCCAGGGCGTCTGCCGGGTCGGTGGCGTTAATGCCCACATGGGCAACGCGCATACCAAAGAGCTCTACCGGGTTGGCGTTCTGCTCACTCATGCAGTCAGCGCCTACTGAGCCATGACGTCGAGGACGGCCTTCTCGGCAGCGACGCGGTTCATGCCGGTCATGAAGGGCACGCCGCTCACGTACGGGCAGGTAAGGCCCTCGGGGGCAACGGTGGTGGCGATCAGCAGGTCGGCGCCCTCGTCGCAAACGTCCTTGGCCTCGGAGATGGCGCACTGCACGATCTCATACTTGCCGGCATAACCGTTGGCGTCGAGCATGGTGGCGACCTTCTGGGCAACGAGCGTGGAAGTAGCAGCGCCAGCACCGCAAGCCAAAACGATCTTCTTCATAGGTAATGTCTCCCTTCATGGTTTACTTTAGGTAAGTGTACCGCAGCGAGCGATGGCGCTCGGCCTCGATACGCTTTTATGCCAGTTTGCTTGTGCGCTGCGTATAATACATCTAGTACGTGTTGTCATACCGCTCGCCTTACGAGCGACTAAGGACTCTGAAATGCCCGATTCCCGCACACTCTGGACCACCGTCGTTATCATCTGTATCGCCGTGTCGGTATTCTTTAGCGTCAAAAAACGCACCACGTTTAAGCGCCTGCAACAGCTTATGGCTGCCAAGCAGTGGGACGAGTTCGATCGCCTGCTCGACAGCAAGCTCACCAGCATGCTGTACCCGCGCTACAACCGCGACTACCTGCGCCTGAACTCCTATCTGCTGCGCGAGGACCACAAGCGCGCCGACGAGATGTTCGATTTGCTGCTGGGGCTCAACCTGCCCAAAATGCAGCGCGTCGACCTGGTAATCAAAGCTTTTAACTACTACGTTGGCCAGGAGGACCGCAAAAAGGCCAAGGAGTTGCTGCACGAGATCAAGGGCTTTGAGGGCGGTCAGGCCGAGGCAGTCGCACACGAATGCCAGCTGATGTACGACACGATGATCCTCAAGCGCCACAACGACATTCCCGAGCTGGAGCGCATGCTCGAGGATGTCGGCGACGACCCGGTCAAGCGCTGCCGACTGGAGTACCTGCTGGCCCTGCAGTATCAAAACAAGGGCGACGAGGCAAAGTTCCAAGAGTTCCTGGAGAAGTCGGGCCAACACTCGATGGCCGTCAACGCGTAACGGACGGCTTGTGCTAGACTTCTAGTCTTACGGGGGCGTGGCGGAATTGGCATACGCAGGGGACTTAAAATCCCTCGCCGCAAGGATTGTGGGTTCGAGTCCCACCGCCCCTACCATGTATTGTTTACGGGCCCGTATCCCTTAGGGATGCGGGCTCGTTTCCTTTGGATGCCGGTGGGACTCGAACCCGCGAGGGGGCGAGCGTTAAGCGGACGTGCAGCGTCCGTAGCGAGCCGGCGAGGGCGCCGGCAGGCGACCGAAACCGGTGCGTATTTGCGCAGCAAATACGCAGACGTCCCACCGCCCCGCGTCGCCACAAAGCAGCTCATTTGGGACGTGTCTCTAAAAGACTACCCTGATCCCCTCGGAAGTTGCAGTGGAATAGTTCCTGTTTTGGCCGTTTACCAGCCATTTAGGAACTATTTCACCGCAAGTTATTTGAGGGTGCTGAGGTTTGGGGTCCAAGCGATGGTGGGGGCTTCGCCGTCGAGGACTTCGTTGATGGTGGCGGCCATGCCGGCAAGTAGGCTGTTCTCGCTTACAGTGAGCGTCTTGTAGCCGCCAGCGCGCATGAGCTCGCGGATCACCACGGCGCCAGCCAAGATCACGCCCGCGCGTTTGGGCTGCACGCCTGGCAACGCGGCAATGCCTGCGACATCCAGCGCAGACATGCGCTCAATAGCGGCCGAAACCTGATCCAGCGAAAGCTCGCGCAGGTGCACAAAGCTCGAATCGTACGGCTCCAGCTCGTGGATCAGAGCCACCAGCGTAGTCACCGTGCCGCCCACTGCGACCAAGCGTTCGGCGCGCTCAAAGTCGCTGGGCAGGCCTTCAAAATAGGCGGCGAACTGCTCACCTGCCCACGCGGCAGCGGCAGCAAGCTCGCCGTCCGCAGGCGGCAGCGCCGAGAAGAACCGCTCCGTCACGCGGCGACAACCGATGTCCAGCGAACGCGTGCCCTCCAGCGCAAAGACCCCACGCTCCGGCGCATAGACGCCCGTCGCGAGCTCCGTGGATCCGCCGCCCGAATCGGCAACAATGATGCGCTCGCCAGCAAAGTCGTGCGCCACGCCAAAAAACGTCAGGCGCGCCTCGACCTCGCCCGGAATCACCTGTGGCTCAAGCCCCAGATCGCGCAGGCCGTCCAGCAGCAGCGCGGCATTGGACGCATCGCGTGCGGCACTCGTGCACGTGGTGCAGATGCACACGGCCCCAAAGGCACGGGCCTCGTCCACAAACATGTGACATGCAGCGAGCACACGCTCAACGGCCGCCTCGCAAAAGCGGCCCGTCGCGTCCACGCCCTCGCCCAGGTCGGTAATCTCGGTATGCTTGGACGATTCCACGATCGCCCCGGCCTCGACCTGCGCCAGCACCAGTCGCGACGACACCGTTCCCAGGTCGATCGCGGCTACCTTATAGCGTTTGCAATTTGTCATTGCGGGCTCCCCTCCGGGCGCTATTTGCCGTTGGACACGACCGTCTGGCCCTCGACGCCGTTAAACCCAAACAGTATGTCGAGCGCCTGGATGTACCACGGCGCGTCCTTGCCGACTTCTTCGATTTCCTTGGCCACTTCGCTGGCCTTCTTGGCGTTTGAGGACTTTTTACTCGACGACGAGTCCGAATCGTCGTCCAAGCCTAGCACGTCAATCTTCTTCTCGCCGGGCATCACCAGGCCCAGGTCCTCGGACGCCGCGTCCTTGATACCTTCCTCCGAGAGCAGCTTGTCGACGCTTTTTTGCAGCCCATCATTGTATTGCTGGCGAATCTCGACCTGCTTGGCCAAGATATCGCTCGAACGCTTTGCCACGTACAGATCGCGCACGGGAAAATACAGGCTCACGAGCACCAGTGCCACCACGATACCGATAAACAGCGGACGCAGAGAGCCATGCGTAAAGTCATAGATCGCCTTGACCACCGCGTTGTCGTTGGCGTAGCGCATAAAGTCCGAGCCCGAAAAACGGTTCGAGGGCTTGCTCGATTTGTCGTGTACCTGAGTCGAGGGACGCGACGCATGCGACGAACGTGCCGGGCGCACCGGTCCATCTGTCGAAGTATTCACTTGAGCATTGGGGCGCGAGGTACCTGTCGGGCGCTGCGTGGAGCGATCGACGCCGGCGTAGGCGGACCCACCGAGCTGCACCGTGCGCGCACGGCGAGGCGACGGCTCGCGCGAACCGGCGGAATAGTACCTGTTGTCGTAAATCTGATCCATGTGCGCCTTGTGCGGTTGAGGTTTGTTTGCGCTAAGTATTCTAGTTATAGCACGAGCGCGCGCACCGCCTTCGCCAGCCTTTGCTCGACATAAAAAAGGCGCTGAGCCGTATGGCCCAGCGCCCATAGCGCTTTGCGGCATCCAGCCAAGGCGAGGCGGAACCGAGTCAGCCTCCCCCTCGCCAAATTCGCCCGTTTAGCGAATGTTGTAGAACGCGGCCTTGCCGGCGTAGCGCGCGCTGCCCTCGAGCTCGTCCTCGATGCGGATGAGCTGGTTGTACTTGGCGATGCGGTCGCTGCGGCACGGGGCGCCCGACTTGATCTGGCCGGCGTTGACGCCCACGACCAGGTCGGCGATCGTGGAGTCCTCGGTCTCGCCGGAGCGGTGGCTCACGATGCAGGCGTAACCGGCCTCCTTGGCGGTCTCGATGGCCTCGAGCGACTCGGTGAGCGTGCCGATCTGGTTGACCTTGACCAGGATCGCGTTGGCGGCACCCAGCTCGATGCCCTTCTTGAGGCGCTCGGTGTTGGTGACGAACAGGTCGTCGCCTACGAGCTGCACCTTATTGCCAATGCGGCGGGTAAGCTCGACCCAGCCGTCCCAGTCCTCCTCGGCCATACCGTCCTCGATGGAGATGATGGGATAGGTGTCGACGAGCTTCTCCCAGTAATCAACCATCTGGGCACTCGTGTACTCCACGCCCTCGCCCTTGAGCTCATACATACCGGTCTCAGCGTTGTAGAACTCGGTCGAGGCGGGGTCCATGGCGTACATGAAGTCGACGCCGGGCTTAAAGCCGGCCTTCTCCACGGCCTTGGTGATGTACTCGAACGGCTCGGCATTGGTCTTAAGGTTGGGGGCAAAGCCGCCCTCGTCGCCCACGCCGCCGCCCAGGCCGGCCTCGTGCAGCACGCCCTTGAGGGTGTGGTAGACCTCGGCGCACCAGCGCAGGCCCTCGGCAAAGCTCGGAGCACCCACGGGCATGATCATGAACTCCTGGAAGTCGACGTTATTGTCGGCATGCACGCCGCCGTTGAGGATGTTCATCATGGGCGTGGGCAGCAGATGGGCGTTGACGCCGCCCAGGTACTGGTACAGCGAAAGACCCGCCGACTCGGCAGCGGCGCGGGCGACGGCCAGCGACACGCCCAGGATGGCGTTGGCACCGAGCTTGGTCTTGTTGGGGGTACCGTCCGCGGCAATCAGCGCGGCATCGACGGCGCGCTGGTCGAAGGCGTCGAGGCCCACGACGGCGTTAGCGCACTCGTTATTGACGTGCTCGACGGCCTGAGAGACGCCCTTGCCCAGGTAGCGGCTCTTGTCGCCATCGCGCAGCTCGCAGGCCTCAAAGGCGCCGGTCGAAGCACCCGAAGGCACCATTGCGCGGCCAAAGCTGCCGTCCTCGAGCACGACCTCGACCTCGACGGTGGGATTGCCGCGGCTGTCGAGCACCTCGCGACCGTAGACGTCCAAAATATCGCTCATGTTGTCTCCCTCTCACTTGGAAACGGGCTGAATGCTTGGCGACCGGCTGACCGTGCACCGTCGGTGCGCCTCCGTAAGTTAGCCATGTCGCACTTTTTGCATTATGCCCTAAGTTAGCCGAGGGATACACTTGATTTTCGAAAAATTTAGCGGGAACGATGAGGCGTGTCAGCCCGTCGTTCCCGCAGCCTTACTCCTCCGCCTTTGCGGCATCCCACAGGTCATTGAGGCCGTGGGTCGAAAGCTCGGCAAGATCCACGTGAGCACCGGCCGCCATCTGCTCCATCGCGGCCCAGCGACGGCGGAACTTGGCCGTGCTCGCGCGCAGGGCGCTCTCGGCGTCAATCCCCTCTTTGCGCGCAACGTTGACTAGGGCAAAGAGCAGGTCGCCAAATTCCATCTCGCGCTCGGGCGAGCCGGGCGCCTCGGCCTCAAACTCGGCACGCTCCTCGGCGACCTCGTCCCACACATCCTGGACCGTCTCCCACTCAAAGCCCACGGCCGCCGCCTTGCGCGACACCTTCTGAGCTTGCATCAGCGCCGGCAGGTGCGTGGGCACGCCGTCGAGCAGGCCTTCGGGCGCAGCCTCGCCCGCCGCCACAGCCTTGTCCTTGGCAGCCTTCTCGGCAAGCTTGACCTCGTCCCAAATCTTGAGCACCTCGTCGGGGTTGTCGGCATCCGCATCGCCAAACACGTGCGGGTGGCGGCGAATGAGCTTGGCGTCGATATCGCGCGCCACGTCGGCCAGCGTAAACTCGCCGGCGTCCGCCGCAATCTGCGCATGCAGCACCACCTGCATGAGTACGTCGCCTAGCTCCTCGCGAAGGTGTGCCGCGTCGTCGGCCTCGATGCAGTCGAGCGCCTCATAGGCCTCCTCGATCATGTTCTTGCCGATGCTCTGATGCGTCTGTTCGCGGTCCCACGGGCAACCATCGGGCTGACGCAGACGCCAGATGGTCTGCACCAGATGCTGCAGCTCGGCCGACGCGTCGACCAGCGTGGACAAATCGCGCGAGCCCTCGGCATTTTGCTGAGCCATGTGCTGCGCCATGGTTATTCCTCCTCCAGGATCACGTGACGGAACGCGCCGCCCTCGTAGATGCCGTAGCTGTGCGTACCGTCCTTGGGAATACTCACGCTGCCGGGATTGAAGAGCCACAGGCCCGGGTGAGTCTCGCTTGCCTCGTTAACCTTGATGTGCGTGTGGCCGTAGACGAGCGCGGAGCCCTCGGGCAGTGCGGGCGCGTGGTCGACGCTGTTGTGCATGCCGGCGCCAAAGACGTGGCCGTGCGTCAGGAACAGCTCGCGGCCGCTCTCGTCAAACAGCGTGGCGTAGTCGGCCATGACAGGAAAGTCGAGCACCATCTGGTCGACCTCGGCGTCACAGTTGCCACGCACCGCGATGATGCGGTCGGCCAGGGCGTTGAGCAGCGGAATCACACGCTTGGGGGCGTAGTCGCGCGGCAGGTCGTTACGCGGGCCGTGGTAGAGCAGGTCGCCCAGCAGCACAATGCGGTCGGGCTGCTCGGACTCGATGGCGGCGACCAGGCGCTCGGTCCAATATGCCGAGCCGTGGATGTCGGAAGCGATGAGGTATTTCATGGTGGTCCTTTCGGGTGGGGTGGATATGACTGGGCGCGGGTTGTCGCCGGCCGCGCTATTCAAATCGCAGTGCCGCGCTCTGGGCCGCCTGCATCACGCGTTGGAGCGGCACGTTGTGCTCACGGGCAAGACGGGCGCAATCCTCGTACTCGGGAGCCGCGCGCTCGCTGCCGTCGGGCAAGGTGGCTACTTTGACGGCCACCTCGCCCCAAGGCGTCGCCACCTGCTCAAAACGACGCGGCAGACAGACGCGCTCCATAACCTGGCGGCGGATGCCGTTGGTCGTGGTTTCCAAAAAGATGATCATCTGCAGACGGTCAATGTCCTCGCGGGCGCAGATTACCTGCAGCTGCCAGCCGGGACGACCTTTTTTGCAGTAGAGGGGCAGCCAGTGCACTTCGCGGGCACCCGCCTCGCGCAAGCGGTCGGCGGCATAGGCGAGTACCTCGGGCGACGCATCGTCGATGTCGCACTCCAGCTTGACGATGGTTTCGGGCGCATCGGTCTCGCGGGACAGCGGAGATTTGCTATCGCATGGCATACGGTCCGGATCCTTTCAGCGCGGGCTCGTTTTGTTCACCCAAACGCTAGCACATCGGACGTGGCACAGGCATGACTTTCGTCCATCGCCGCCCTCGCCCCTATCTAAACATGTACATCAGCCTCCAAACATGTCATTTTTTGTCGGTTTTGGAGGCTGACGCACATGTTTTGGAGCGGGGCCGTACGCGATCAGAATTGCGCCTGCACTCCGTCCACCACAAAGTTCGCCGCACTCAACAATTTTGAACTTTCTACGCAGTTCATCGGCCAAAAAATAACCCTCGGCATACTTACCCGCTGCACGATGTTACTCTAGTTGCATTTGGCTAACTAAGCGGCTGCCGAGGACCCCGCCCGGCACCGTTACGGCATAGGAGGTTTCATGTTCGAGAAGCGGCTCTTCTCCCTTGTTCCGCAGGCAACGCCCTACATTGTGGCAAGCGTCCTGTTTAAGTGGATTGCGCTCATGGCAAACATTACCGTGATGTGGGTGCTCGCGCGCATCCTGGACGGCATCGTCACCGGTGGACTGCCCGCCGCGCTCGCCGTCGACGCGCTCACAAAAGCCACCCTGCCGCTCGCCGCCGCCATCATCGTGCGCGCCGCCTCCATCTATCTGGCCCAGCGCGCCGGTGACAAAGCCGCCTTCGAGGCCGTCCGCCGCGTGCGCTCGCTCGTCTACGACAAGCTCACCGCGCTCGGTCCCTCCTACACCGAGACCGTCCCCACCGCCGAGGCCGTGCAGACCAGCGTCGAGGGCGCCACGCAGCTCCAGGTGTACTTTGGCGGTTACCTGCCGCAGCTTTTCTTTGCCGGCCTGGCGCCCATCACGCTGTTTGTGCTGCTCGCAGGCCAGGCGGGCCTTCCCGCCGCACTGTTGCTCGCCTGCGTTCCGGTCATCCCCGTCTCCATCATGATGGTCATGCGCAACGCCAAAAAGATCGGCGCCGAGTACTGGGGCAGCTATGTCGATCTGGGCGGCATGTTCCTGGAGGCCGTCCAGGGCCTCACCACCCTTAAGGTCTACCAGGCCGACCGCGACTGGCACGAGCGCATCAACGCCGAGTCCGAGCGTTTTCGCGGGGCGACCATGCGCCTGCTGGTAATGCAGCTGCGCTCCATTTGTGTTATGGACCTGGTCGTCTACATGGGCGCCGCACTCGGCATTATCGTCGCCGCGCTGCAACTCGCCAGCGGCAAGATTAGCTTTGAGGCCGCCTTCCTCATCGTCTTTCTGTCGCAGGAGTTCTTTTTGCCCATGCGCCGTCTGGGGTCGCTGTTCCACACGGCCATGAACGGCATGGCCGCCTCTCGCCGCATGTTCAGCATTTTGGATACGCCCGAGCCCGAGCGCGGCAATGTTGAGCTTGACGGCCGCGGCGATATCGAGCTTTCCGGCGTGAGCTATGCCTACGGCGACCGCACCGTGCTGGACGGCGCCGACGCGTCCATCGCGCGCGGCTCACTCGTGGCGCTCGTGGGCGAAAGCGGCGGCGGCAAGTCCACGCTCGCAGGGATTATTTCGGGCCGTAAGGATGCCTACCGGGGCAGCGTTCGCATCGGCGACGTCGAGCTACGTGATGCCACGGCCGCCTCGCTTATGCGCGCCGTGACCCTGGTGCCCACCAACGGCCATCTGTTCGCCGGCACCCTGCGCGAAAACCTGCTGCTCGCCAAGCCCGATGCCACCGATGCCGAGCTTTTGCACGCGCTCGACCGCACACGCGTGGCGGCCTTTGTACGGGCAAACGGCGGGCTCGACATGGTGATTAACGAAGGCGGCACCAATCTTTCGGGCGGTCAGCGTCAGCGCGTGTGCATGGCGCGCGCCCTGCTGCACGACTCGCCCATCTATGTGTTTGATGAGGCCATCAGCAACGTCGACGCCGCAAGCGAGGCGGCGATTGGCGAGGTCATCGCGTCGCTCGCCGGCGATCGCACCGTGGTCGTGGTGGCGCATCGCCTGTCGACGATTGTCGGCGCCGACCAGATCCTGGTGCTGGAGCGCGGTCGCATTGCCGAGCGCGGGACTCACGACGAGCTTCTGGCGGACGCGGGCGTCTATGCGCGCATGTGGAATAGTCAGGAGCAGCTCTCGGCGTATGCGTATGCCGAGGACGGCGCTGAGGATGTTGCCGTGGCGGAGGCTGCCGAGGGCGATGGCATTTGCGCTGACGGCCGCGGCGGTGCCGACGTGGTTAGTGCAGCCGCGGCGCCCGGCTCCGGCAACGCCCGCCGCTCGGCGCCGTCCATTATGTGGCGCATGATGGGACTCGTGCGTCCGCTGGCCGGATGGCTCGTGCTGGCCGTCGCCCTGGGCAGCATCGGCATGCTTACCGCCGCATTTGTCCCGGCGTTTGGCGCCTTTGGACTTATGGCTGCCCTGGGCCATAACGCCCTGGGACTGGGCCTTGTTGGCGCATGCGCGGCCTGCGCCGTCTGCGGCATCGCACGCGGACCGCTCCACTATGGCGAGCAGCTCTGCAACCACTACATCGCCTTCCGCCTGCTCGCGCACATCCGCGACCTGGTGTTTGGAGCCCTGCGCCAGCTGGCGCCTGCCAAGCTCGAGGGCCGCGGCAAGGGTGAGCTCGTGAGCCTCGTCACCTCGGATATCGAGCTGCTCGAGGTCTTCTATGCACACACCATCTCGCCCATCGCCATCGCCCTGGTCTGCACCGCCGTCTTTGAGGGCTTCTTGCTGGCCGCGAGCCCCGAGCTCGCCGGCATCGCGCTTGTGGCCTATGCAGTCCTGGGTGTGCTGCTGCCTCTGGTTTCGGCCAAGGCATGCGGCACCACCGGTCGCCAGAGCCGCGAGGGAGCAGGCAAGCTGGGTGCCTTTGTGCTTGACAGCCTGCGCGGCGCGTCCGAGACCATCCAGTTTGCCGGGGGCACCGACCGCAGCCGCGCCCTGGGTGAGCTGACCGAGCAAGTCGGCGCCGTGGACGCACGCCTCAAGCGCCGCCAGGCAGCCAGCGAGGCTGCGGCCGACGCGCTCATCCTCGTTGCCAACCTGATGATGCTCGGACGCGCACTGCAGCTGGTGGCTGCGGGGACGATTGATTTCGTCGTGGCGTTTGTCGCCGTCTTCACCTTTGTGTCGTCCTTTGGCTCGGTAATGGCCGTGAGTCGTCTGGGTGCCTCGCTGCAGGAAACACTCGCCTCGGGCGCGCGCGTGCTCGACCTGCTCGATGAGCAGCCCCAATGTGCCGAGGTCACGGACGGCCAGAACGTGAAGTTCGCCGGTGCCGGTGCCGAACATGTGAGCTTTAGCTATGTGGGTGGCGCGGGCGCCGACGACGCGGGACAGGCGGCGGACGAGACGGCCGCGAGCCTCATTCTCGATGATGTGACCTGTACCTTTGCGCCCGGTACCATGACCTGCATCATGGGGCGCTCGGGTTCGGGCAAATCGACGCTGCTCAAGCTGCTCATGCGCTTTTGGGACCCCACCGTCGGCGCTATCACGGTAAGCGGCGTCGATGCCCGTCGCATCAAAACGGCGAGTCTGCGCAGCCACGAGGCCTATATGACCCAGGACACGCACCTGTTCTGCGGCACCATGCGCGAGAACCTGCTCGTCGCGCGTGCCGACGCCACCGACGCCGAGCTGCTCGATGCCTGCCAGTCCGCCTCACTCACCGCGCTTATCGACCGCCTGCCGCAGGGCCTCGACACCCCCGTCGCCGAGCTGGGCGACTCGCTCTCGGGCGGCGAGCGTCAGCGCATCGGTCTCGCGCGCATCTTCCTCAACGATGCGCCCCTCATTTTGCTCGACGAGCCCACGAGCGCACTCGATGCCCTCAACGAGGCAGCCGTGATGCAGGCGGTCGACGAGCTCAAGCGCCGCGGCAAAACCATCGTGCTGGTGAGCCACCGTGCCAGCACCTGCGCGTTTGCCGATCGCTCGCTTTCGGTCGAACACGGGAGGCTGAGCTAATGGCGCGCCCGGCCGACACGCCGGAGCTGACGGGTAAGCGTGCGCGCGAGGCCCAGATGGTGTCGCAGATGATCGCACTGTGGTGCCGCGGGCATCATGGCGGTGGGCGTGCGCGCGAGCAGGCTGCCGGCGGTGACACGCCCGTGCGCGTGAAGCTTGGATTCCGGGCCATCACCCTCTGCCCCGAATGCGCCGAGCTGCGAGAATACGCCGTCGCACGCATTGAACGCTGCCCGCATATGGGCACCAAGACGTTTTGCTCGGCCTGCTCCTCGCATTGCTATCGGCCCGCCATGCGCGAGAAGATCCGCGAGGTCATGCGCTGGTCGGGCCCGCGCATGATCTTCTATCGACCCATCACCGCCATACGCCACGCGATGGTGACCGTGCAATCCAAACGGGCGGCGAAGCGAAGCAAGTAGCCGCCGGGCTGACGTGCATCGGTGCACCCCTCACCTTCGTCTCAAACGTGTACATCAGCCTCCAAACATGTCATTTTTTGTCGGTTTTGGAGGCTGACGTACACGTTTTGAGAGCGCAAGCGAGGCACCATCGCACACCGTCCGCCCTTTCCACTCGATTTCGACTCGCAGCGTGCCCGACGCGTTAGACGCCGCGCCATTACAATGGAGCGGATTCGTCAAATGCAAAGGAGTCTCCATGTCCGCATGTCCGCTGGTCGATTGCCATACCCACACCTCGTTTTCGGACGGGCATGCCTCGTTTGAGGAGAACGTCCGCGCTGCCGCGGCTGCCGGATGTCAGGTCATGGTCTCGACTGACCACCTCACCCTGCCCGCCAGCATGGACGCCAACTGCGAAGTGCAGGTTGTCGAGGGCGACCTGACGGCGCATCGTCTGGCATTTGAGGACGCCTGCAGGCTTGCCGCGCAAATCGCGCCGGAGCTCGAGCTTATCTATGGCTTTGAATGCGACTGGTACGAAGGTTGCGAGCCTTTGGTTGAGGGCTGGTCCGATGGCGCCGTGGTGCGCCTGGGCAGCGTACATTGGATCGGCGACCCCGGCGATATCATGGCCGGGGCCGCAGGCACGGCGGGAACGGAAAATGTCGCTCGCCCCGATACGCCAGATTCGCTCTGTGGCTGGATCGACGACGACACCAACCTGCACGTCTGGGAAAATCTGAGCGTGCGCGGCGTATGGGAGCGCTATGTCGACGACTGGTGCCACGCCTGCGAGAGCTCGCTCAACTTTGACGTGATGGCCCATCCCGACCTAGTTATGCGTTTTTCGAAGGAGGGCTTCGCGCCCGACTTTGACCCCACGCCGCTCTGGGAGCAGATGGCCGAGTGCGCCCACGACACGGGTCGCCGCGTTGAGGTCTCGACCGCCGCGCCGCGCAAGGGCCTCGACGATTACTATCCCGCGACCGGTCTGTTGCGTTGCTTCGCCCACGCCGAGGTGCCGATCACTTTTGGCTCGGACGCGCACCGCGCCTGCGATATCTGCTGGAACATCCGCGAAGCCCAGGCCCACGCCTACGAATGCGGCTACCGCACCTTCGACATCCCCCACCCCACCGGCGAATGGGAATCCACGCCCCTCTTCTAACCCATCCCCTTCATCAGTTGCGGTGAAATAGGGACCGTTTTGCCTGATGAAGCGTTTAAACAGTCCCTATTTCACCGCAACTTCCATGGGGCCAGGGTAGCTAATTTAGGTTTGACTTAGTGGCGGCGGGCGTTGAGTTCGCCGGCCAGCTCGTCGAGGGTGATGCCATAGCGCTCGAGCGTTACGAGCAGGTGGTAGATCAGGTCGCCGGCCTCGTAGCGAATGTGGTCGTGGTCGTTGTCCTTGCAGGCCATGATCACCTCGCTCGACTCCTCGGCAAGCTTTTTGAGCAGCTCATCCTCGACGTCGGTCAGCAGACGCGCGGTATAGCTTTCCTGAGGCGATGCATCACGACGACCATGAATCACCTCGGCGAGCCCCGTCAGCGTCTCTCCGATATTTCCATCCTGAACGTTTGCGGTGCGCACACCCATAGTTCAATCCTTTCTGGTTGGCCAAGCGCCTAGTCGAGCGCCCGCCCTACGCGAGTTTCTTAAAGAAGCAGGTACGGTTGCCGGTATGGCAGGCCGGACCCGGCGAGTCGACCTTGACCAGCAGCGTATCGCTATCGCAGTCGGCCCAGAGCTCCTTGACCTCCTGCATATTGCCGCTCGTCGCGCCCTTGTTCCACAGCTCCTGGCGGCTGCGACTCCAAAACCACGTGGTCCCGGTCTTGAGCGTAAGCCCCACCGACTCCTCGTTCATCCAAGCAACCATAAGCACCTCGCCGGTGTCATACTGCTGAACCACACAAGGAATCAGCCCGCGGACGTCGTATTTAAGATCAGACGCTTCTATTACCTCAGTCATCATTTCTCCCAAGTAATTACCGTAAACCCCACAGGTCAGCGAGGGTTGTCCAGGTGCCGCAGGTTGCCGCGAAAGAGGAGCGACGCGTACTTTGGTACGCGAGCGACGGTTTGAGCGGCAAGATGCGGTACCTGGACAAGCCGCAGCATTAGAAGTCCAATCTCACAGGGATGCCCTGTGACGCCATATACTCCTTCACCTGGCGAATGCTGAAGGTTCCAAAGTGAAAGACGCTTGCCGCCAGTACGGCGTCGGCTTCGCCCTCGATCACACCCTCAGCAAAATGCTCGAGCGTGCCCACACCGCCGCTCGCGATCACCGGAATCGGCACCGCGCGCGCCACGGCGCGGGTGAGCGCCAGGTCAAATCCGGCCTTGGTGCCGTCGCGGTCCATGCTGGTCAGCAGGATCTCGCCGGCGCCACGACGAGCCGCCTCCTCGGCCCACGCCACCGCGTCGATGCCCGTGGCGTTGCGGCCGCCCGCCGTGAAGACCTCCCACTTGTCGGCACCAGATGCGCCGGGCAAACCGACGCGCTTGGCATCGATCGCCACGACCACGGCCTGGCTACCAAACGCCGCGGCAGCCTGGCTAATCAGCGACGGGTCGCGCACGGCGGCAGAGTTGAGCGACACCTTGTCGGCACCGGCTGCAACCATGGTGCGCATGCCCGCCAGGTCGCGAAAACCGCCGCCCACGGTATAGGGAATAGCTAGCTCCTCGGCCGCATGCGCCGCCATCTCGATGGTCGTCGCACGGTTGTCGCTCGTGGCGGTAATGTCCAAGAAGACGACCTCGTCCGCACCCTCGCGGTCGTAGGCGCGCGCCAGCTCCACCGGATCGCCCGCATCGCGCAGGCTCACAAAGTTGACGCCCTTGACCACGCGGCCGTCCTTAACATCCAGGCAGGGAATCACGCGCTTGGTAAGCATGGGCTACTCCTCCCCTCGGGCGGCGGCCAGCGCCTGGGCCAGCGTAAAGTTGCCCTCATAGAGCGCGCGGCCGGTAATGGCGCCTTCAATCGCGCCCTCACCCACCGCGGCCAGCGCGCGGATATCGTCGAGCGCCGAGATGCCACCCGATGCCACGACGGGAAAGCCCGCGACCTCGGCCACATGGCGATACGCCGCCACATCGATGCCCGTCTGCATGCCATCACGCGCGATGTCGGTATACACCAGATGCTTAAAGCCCAGCTTGGAAAGCTGTGCCACGGCATCGTCGAGCGCCATACCCGCGCCGTCGCGCCAGCCGTTCACCTTAACCTGGCCGTCGCGCGCGGCGATATCTGCCACCAGCAGCTCGCCAAAGCCGCGAGCCGCCACCTCAGCAAAACCCGGCTCGGTCACGAGCACGGTGCCCAACGCAATGCGGCGAGCACCATAGCCTGCCAGCTCGTCGATGCGTGCAAGCGAGCGAACGCCGCCGCCCGCGTCCACGGACAGACCGTCAATACCGCAGATGCCCTTAATCGCCGCCGAGTTGGCAGCGCACGCGTCCTCGTCCTCGCCAAAGGCAGCGGACAGGTCGACGACGTGCACCCAGCTTGCGCCCTGCTCGGCAAAGGAGTGAGCGACGGCCACGGGGTCGTCGGAATATACCTTGCAGCGGCTGCGGTCGCCGCGCTCCAGGCGCACAACCTTGCCGCCGATCAGATCGATTGCGGGAAACAGGATCATCGGCCAACCTCCTCGACGATGTTGACGAAGTTCTTAAGGATGCGCTGACCCAGCGCGGAGGATTTCTCGGGATGGAACTGGCAGCCCCACACGTTGCCGTGGCGCACGATGCACGGGAAGCTCCGCGTATAGTGCGTGCGCGCCAGCACATCGGCGGCGTCGGCGTCGTCGGCCACCGCGTAGCTGTGGGTGAAGTACATGTTGGCACCCTCGGCAAAACCAGTAAGCAGCGGATCGGCCGCACCGACGGGCGTCATGTGCACCTGGTCCCAGCCCACGTGCGGCACCTTCAGGCGGCTCGACTCCAGGCGCGTGCACGAACCGCGCATAATACCCAGGCCATCGACCCAAGAACCGCCAGCCTGCTCGGAGGCGTTGCCGTCGGCAACCGCACCCTCGTCCGCAGGCACGCCCTCGTTGCCGCGCTCAAAAAATAGCTGAAGGCCCAGGCAAATGCCGAGCAGCGGAGTTCCGGCGGCAACGGCATCGAGCACCGCGTCCGCCTCGCCGCTCTGGCGCATAAAGGCGATCGCGTCATAGAACGCGCCCACGCCCGGGATGACCAGGCCGTCGGCG
>UQIL01000014.1 GCA_900541025.1 uncultured Collinsella sp.
GACGCTACAAAGGGACCGTCCCTTTGTAGCGTCGGCTTACCGTATTTATATTTTCTGGTTCCCCTTTGCAGATTTTACTGGTGGGGAATCTGGTATAGCTGCTAGTACGTTAACGCAGCTAGCCTGCGGGAGGCCCTATATATCGTCCCGCGCGCAGTTTCGCAGCGAAGCGAGAATGTTTGAGCACGGGATAATATATAGGGCCTCCCGCAGGCTAGCGGACATTAAGACCCTAGCGGATATGCGCGGGCTTTCCTCCCCAGTAGAAGCGGCAGAAGGCTCGTTTGCGCTTTTGGGGTTTGCCTACGAGCTCCATGGTCGCGATGGCGATGTCCTCGGCTGCGTGGGGGCGGCGTAGTACTTCGCCGTTGATGAGTAGGGCTTTGAGTGATTCGGGATGGTCGTGCAAGTGACGTAGGGTTACGATGAGTTCTCGTGCGGTGGTGACATGCATGCTGGCGCCCATGCCGGTGAGCATCGTGGTGTTGGCCTTTTCCTGGCCATAGGACTTGCCCAGCAGGATCATCGGCAGATGCGCGCACAGACACTCGGTGACGGTGAGTCCGCCCGATTTGAGGATTGCCAGGTCGCAGCCGTGCATGAGGGCCGCCATGTCGTCCACGTAGTCCAGAACCGTGACGTTTTCGAGCTTCATGGCGTCGAAGAGCGTCTTGAGCCGAGCGGCGTATTCCTTGTCCTTGCCGGGCAAAAAGACAAAGTGCATGTCTTCGAAGCTGCGCAGGAAGGGGAGCGTGTGATCCATCGCTGCTCGGAAGCGAACGTAGGGCTGCGGCAGGCTGGCTCCGGCCATTACCAATACAACGGTCTTGTCTACGGGAAGATTGAACTTGCTCAGCTCATCCTCACGCTTGTAATCGGTGTCGAATCCGGCTCGAATGGGTATTCCCGTAATGCGGATCTTTGTCTCGGGCACTTTGCGCGGACGCAGCGTTTCGGCCATAAACTCATTAGCCACGCAGAACAGGTCAGTGTCCTTGTGGGGCCAAAAACCCTCAACTTCATAGTCTGTTGGTACGCAGATGACCGGGTAATCGATACCCGTGATGACGCGGGCGCCCACAGCAACATTGGCTGCCGTAATGTGTGTTGCAACCACGGCCATGGGCCTGCGGGTGCGGACATAATCGTTGAAGGCGGGGAACAAAATACGTGACCATGCCGTGCCGCCACCCCAGAGCAGATGTCCCGTAAACGTATATCGCCAGGTTAGGTCAAATATGGGGCGCGTGGCGCCGGTAAACGAAGCTGCTGTTTTATTACCATCGAACCGAATGCGTCCAAAATCGAGGATATCTAGGACTTCGATCTCAATCTCCTCAGGGATTCCCTTGGTGCCGCGGATAAGGTCAAATGCTTGTGCAATCGCGTTGGCGGCGGCTTTGTGGCCCGATCCAACCGATGCGTGCACAATGGTTACCAGTGGTTTTTGTGCAGGTGAAACGGTCATTTGCTCCGGTTGGGGAGTGGCTTGCATGGGCAGGGGAGCGCTATTGCTCGTCTGCGTTTGATCCATCGATAACTCCCCTTCAGCTTTGTTACGCGATTTATCATTGTAGTGCATGAGTGTCATGTTCACGTAAATTTGGGTATGAGCGCAAAGAACGCCAATCTTTCGACAGGAGGTCTCTTCATGACTACCCATCAGCCGATCGATGTTGCGATTATCGGTGGCGGCCCTGCGGGCTATGCTGCGGCCATTTATGCGGCGCGCTCCAACCTTACGACGACCGTGATTGAGCAGGGCATGTCGGGAGGGCAGATCGCCACAACCAATGAGGTCGAGAACTATCCAGGCATTCCGCTCTTGAGTGGCGCCGAACTCGGCGAGCGTTTTCAGCAGCATGCAGAGGGCCTGGGTGCACAGGTTACATGGAGCATGGTTACGGGTATCGATTACGATGTCGATGCAGCGCTGTTTACGGTGCATCACGATATGGGCGATACGATGGCATCGAGCGTTATCGCTTGCATGGGTGCCACGCCGCGTCCGGCAGGTTTCTTTGGCGAGGATACGTATCGCGGTCGTGGCGTTTCGTATTGCGCGACGTGCGACGGCATGTTCTTTCGTGGCAAGCAGGTTTTTGTCATCGGCGGCGGCAATGCTGCCTGTGAGGAAGCCCTGTTCTTGTCAGAAATCGCCAACAGCGTGACCATCGTGCTGCGCCGCGATCAGTTTCGTGCGCCTGATGGTGTCGTTCAGAAAGTACTCGCAAAGGACAATATTACAGTTAGGTACCAAACTAGTATTGTGGAGCTATCGGGCGAAGCCATGCCAACGACGATCGCCTTTAAGGACAATGCATCCGGCGAGACTCATACCGAGTCATTTGAGCCCGGCTCGTTTGGCATCTTTGTCTTTACCGGAACGCAGCCCCATACCGAGCTTGTTGAGCATCTAGTCGATCTGGCGCCTGATGGCGGCATTCTGACTGATGAATCCATGGCGACCCGCACGCCAGGTCTATTTGCCGCTGGCGATATCCGTTCCAAACGTTTACGCCAGGTTGTGACCGCTGTTTCGGACGGAGCCATAGCGGCAACGAGCGCATACGCATTTCTCCGTGGATAAGTACGATAATATATCTTATGTAAGGTTGTTATCAATTAACTAAATGGCGGGACGATGCATCTGTGCGCTGTCCCGCCAATTTTCTTGCCGGCTATGTGGTATGCAAAACTAGATAACCTAGAATACAATATAGAAAATGAACGGAGGACCTTTATGAACCACGTTAAACACGTTATTCCGATGTCCGATTCGTCGGTCAGTATTAAGCCTGAGGATATTCAGCCCACTGTGCTGCCCGATGCATTTATTCAGTCCGAAATCGTGCGTAAACTCAATACGTTGAGTCTGCCGCGCTATAACCAGTTGCCCAATGTGACGCTCTACCGCGACCAGGTCATTGAGTATGTTGCGCTGTGGATGGAGCCGCTGTCCATTTGCGTTGAGCACCCTGTCATTACGCCATCGATGATCAATAACTACGTAAAGGTTGGCCTGGTGCCTGCTCCGGTCAAAAAGCAATATGGCCGTGAGCAGATTGCCCGCCTGATCGCTATCTGCCTCTTTAAGCAGGTGCTACCTATTGCTGCGGTGCAGGCACTCTTTAACATTCAGCGTTTGAGCTACGATGCCCCGACGGCCTTCGATTATGTGGTCGATCAGCTCGAGGCATCGATTCGTTCGGCGTTTTCCGTCGAGCAGACGCCGGTTCCCGATACGGCGCATCAGGTAACGCGTGAGTCGCTGCTTGTGCGCAGCGCGGTTTCATCCTTTGTTTCGAAGGCTTACTTGATGAGCTATCTCAAGTTCAACAGGTTTAATAGCTAGCCGACGTATAAAACGGGCGGGACAAAGAGCCATCTGTCGCTTTGTCCCGCCCGTTTTTTTTGCTTGGTTGGACTTTATTTGCCCGAAGCTACGCCCATGCCGTAGCCGATGATCAGGCCGTGCATCTCGGCGTAATAGGAATCCAGGCCGTTGCAGGGCATGATGATGGTCTTGGAGCCGGGCCAATGTTCGACTATGCGATCAGTAAGCGCCTGGGCTCCAGCTTCGTTCTCAACGTGATCGATGATGACCTCACCGCCCGTAAAGCCCTCGGCTTCCATAGTGTCGATGATCTTGTTGAGCATCTTCTTTTCGCCACGCGTGTGCCCGACGAGTTCGATTTTACCGGCCTCACTCGCCGTGCCCAAAATGCGGATATTGAGCTTGTTGGCAATGACGCCGGCTGCCTTAGGGATACGTCCGGCTTTGGCGAGGTTTTCGTAATTGCACAAACTGAAGAGGATTTTGCTGTTCTGCTCAAGGCTATCGAAGTATGCGCAAGCGTCCTCGAATGAGACATCCGGATTGCTTGCAAGATAGCGGTCGAACAGCAAGAAAATGAGATCCATTTTGCCGCCAGCTGCGCGTGAATTGACTAGATGAATCTGTCGGTCGGGCTCCTCGGCAAGAACCATATCGCGAGCCGTGGCTGCCGCATTGTAGCTGCCCGACACGCCCTCAGAGATCGGCATGCAGATGGTCTTGTCTGCCAATTTGAAGAGCTCGGCCCACTCCCCTACGCTGGGACAAGCGCTCGAAGAAGCGTTCGTCTCCGTCTGTACAGCGCAGTTGAGCTCATGCACATCGAGCGAAAGGTCATCGACGAATTCACGCTCCCCCACTCGAATTTTGAGGGGCGCAAATGCAAAGGTGGTATGGGGTGCGGTCGGTTGCCAATCGCGGAGGTTGCAGCTTGAATCGGAGATAAGTGCCCAGCTCATAGAGGGTCCTTTCTAATTGTTCCCATACAATTATAGCCATCTTGCAGACCGATTGGGCCGCTATCTAGTATTCAAAACTAGATAGCGGACTGCACTAAAGGCAAAAGAATGGACCCCATGACTCAAAGCCACGAGGTCCATATCCGTTTGCTTTATCTGAATACTTAGTAACGCACGAAGATATAGTTATTGTTCATGCCCGCGGCAACGGAGCTGATGATAACACCCGTGTTGTAGTCGGAAGCATGAATCATCTGACCACCACCGATGTAAATGCCGGTGTGGTACGAGTTGACCACAACGTCACCGGGCTGCGGATCGGACACACGCGTCCAGCCCATAAAGGTACCCGTGGTGCCCAGGCGGCAATAGCGACCAGTGAGGCAATAGCTAACAAAACCAGAGCAGTCGAAACTGTTCGGGCCAATTCCGCCCCAGGAATAGGCGCAACCAAGCTTGCTGTATGCACGCGAGACAACAGAACCGCCATCGACGGACTGGCTCGGAGCAGAAGGCGTCGGAGCCAGAGCAGGCGTGGAGGGCTGCGGCGTCGGAGCAGGTGTCGGCGTGGGCGCCGGAGTGTTGCCGCCCTGGTTGTTGTTATTGCTGGTCTGGCCACCGTTGTTGGTGTTCTCGGTCGTACCGGCAGTCTCGTTGCTCACCGTGGCCTTCTCGGCGGTGCTGGCGTTGATGCCGGCCTGCAGCGCGGCGTTGGCCTCGGCCTCTGCGGCAAGCTCGGCCTGCAGCTGCGAATCCAGGGAGTTTACGACGTTCTGGGCTTCAGCCTGCTGGGCGTTAAGCTCGTCGACCTTTTTCTGCGTAGCGGCGACGTTCTTTTCCTGCTCGGCCTGCTTATCGGTGAGCTGCTGCTTAAGCTCCTTGACCTCTTGAATGGTCTGAGCTTGCTTATCGGAGACTTTGCCGTAGTAGAACAGACGGTTGAGCATATCGCTCAGGTCATCGACACCCGTCAGAACCTGAAGCAGGCTCAGACCGCCGGTTTTGTACTCGCCGGCGACATAGGTCGAGAGCTTGGCCTGACCGTCAGCAATCTCCTGCTGCTTTTGCGTGATCTCGCCAGCAGTCTGATCGAGCGCCTGCGTCTGCGTGGCGAGCTCATCGTAAATCTGCTGGGTTTGGGTACCGATCTGCTCGAGCTTCGTACGAGCAGCGGCAAGGTCGGATGCGGTATCGGCGTAGGCAGGAGCCGCGAGGCCCAAGCCCAAAACACAAGCGAGGGTTGCCGTAGCAGCGCAGCGTGCCATGTTTTTGTGCGTGTTTGCTGTGCGCATGTAGCTTCCTTTCCAGTAACTAAGGGTAACGGCTAGTCCACCGTCACCAGGCTTAAGAGCTCAACATCGTCGTCAGTCGACGTGAGCTTCTCGCGCGGGTTGAGAAACGCAAGCTCAAGGATACACCCGTAGCCCACAAGCTTTGCGCCCATATCTCGCACCAGTTTACCTGTTGCCTCGACGGTTCCGCCCGTCGCGACCAAGTCGTCCAGAATCAACACGGTATCTTTAGAGCTGATAGCGTCGGCATGGATCTCAATTGAATCGGTGCCGTACTCGAGCTCGTAGCTCTGGCTTACGGTCTCGCGCGGCAGCTTGCCCGGTTTACGTGCGGGAACAAAGCCGGCGCCCAGAGCGACGGCCACGGGAACGCCCACCATAAAGCCGCGAGCCTCGGGACCTACGACCTTGGTGATTCCCATGCCGGCAAAGTGCTCGGCGAGGGCATCGGTCATGGCTTTGAGCGCCTCGGAATTGCCGAAGAGCGGCGTGATGTCTTTAAAGATGACTCCGGGCTCGGGATAGTCGGGGATGTCGACGATTTGAGATTCGAAGTCGTACATTGCATGACCTTTCAATGGGTTGCCGGATAAGCGGCAGCTGTTACTTGCCCGCGGTGGCGGTTCCGGAGTGCGAAGGGGCGACGACCTTGAGCGGCTTTACGAGAGAATCCTCGTGTGAAGCCGGCGCGACTGTCTCTTCGTTTTTGGCCTTGGTGGACTCGGAGCGAGTGATTTCCTCATCGAGTGCATCGATGTCGGCATCCTCGACCACGGCGTTAAGCGACTCAAAAACGCGGTTCTTGAGTAACGCAGTGTGCACGCCTTCGGTCAGGTCGTGAAGCTTCTTAAATGCACGCTCGAGCTTGGCGTCGCGTTCGTCATCGGAAGTATCCATGCCGAGCATGCTCACGAGCACCTGCTCAAACATCGAGGACTCGCGGTTGGCGGAAGACACGTACTGACGCAGGTTGCGCGGCTCGATATGGAAGCGTGACAGCTCGGAGCAGTAGCGGATGATCGGGAAATCGCGACCATCGACGAGCTCACGATTCTGCGGACTCTTGATGATGCGAATGAGGTCGTTCTCGGCGAGCGAACGGATAAACGAAATCTCGACGCCCAGCATATCGGGAATGGTCTCGATGGGATGCAGCTTTTGCTTAGTCTCCTTGGGCTCCGTCTTGAGCGGAACATCGGACAGCAAGCCCACCTCGTAGGCGAGCGTTGACAAGTCCGTGGCGTTTTCCAAGCGCTGCTTAATCACGTTGAGCGGCATGTAGCGGGTCTTCTGCAAGTGCAGGATGACCTCCAGGCGATCAACGTCCTCCTTAGAGTACTGACGGTATCCCTTAGGCGTACGATGAGGGGTAATGAGCCCCTCATCCTCTAGAAATCTAATTTTTGAGTTCGAAAGATCGGGGTATGCGCCTCGAAGTAGGTTGACGACTTGGCCGATACTCAGATAGTTGCGTTCGGCCATGCCCTACTCACCGGTTTCGATGCGCTCCGGCGTGCTCTCGTGGTAGATGAGCGTAAACGTACCGATCTGAACGGAAGAACCGTCGTGCAGCGGGGCTGCATTGACAATGGCACCGTCGACCCAGGTACCATTGAGCGAGCCCAGGTCCTCGATGCGAGCGCCGAGGCCCTCGCGAATAATGCGCGCGTGGCTGCGCGAAACAGTCATGTCGTTGAGGAAGATGCCGTTCGCGGGATCGCGGCCGATGGTGGTCACGTCGTCCTCGAGCTCAAAGGCGGCACCAGTCTGCGGACCCTTGACGATGGACAGAACGGGGGCGGTGATGCGCACGTTGGCCATGAGGTCGGGAACGGTGACGTCGCTTGAAGGCACGCGGAATACGCAGGTAGCGTCAGCAGTCTTATCATTCTGAGGCATATTGTTAACCATGTTGTCCATGACAACCCCTAACTTATCGCGGACGTGCCGCAAATAATGAACTGTACGTAATCATACCCCAACGAATCAGTCTTCGATTTCAGGGTTCAGAAAGTCGATGTCCTCGTCCTCGGGATGCGCGAGAGCCTGTTTAATGGCCACTCCGCCCTTAATGGAGTAGATGACAGCCGTGAGCATGGAGAAGATCACGCCGCCGTACACAAAGAAGATGCCGAGGGGCACCGAGCTTCCGTTGAGGCCCGGGAAGGCCGTAAGGGTTGAAGGTAAAAGGTGCAGGCCGTCAACAACGGGGAACCCGAGCAGCATGAGCGAGAAGCCGGTCATGAGCAGCGCAGTGGCAATCTTTCCGGGAAAGACGACATCGATGGGGCGACGGTGATAATGACGCACGATAAGCGTGCCGATGCCCAGATAGATGTCGCGGCCAATAATGAGCACGCAGACCCAGATGGGCAGCTCTCCGCGGACCACCAGTCCCAGCACGCCGGTGAACAGCAGCGCGCGGTCGCAAATGGGATCCATGACCTTGCCGAGCCACGAGACCGTCTTAGTCATGCGGGCGATCTGCCCGTCCATCCAGTCGGTGGAGGCGGCAACGGCGTAGATAGCGATGGCGATGACGCGGTTGTTATCCGTCACAAACAGGTACAGAAATACCAGGGTGAGGATCAGGCGCGTAAAGGTGATGAAATTGGAGATCGTAAAGATCTTATTCGACGGGTAATCGGAAGTGCCGATAAGCTCCTTTTTGATCTTCTTTTTGATGCCCACAGGACTCCCCCGCTGGTTAACGACAAAACTTTCGATACTATACCCGTTCCGGCGATGTCTATCCAGCGCAGCCATAGAGAGTCCAGACATGTGGAGGGCGCCTCTGGGCTGCGCTGGATTCTGCATTTGTGTACATCAGCCTCCAAAAGCGACATTTTTCGGCATCTTTGGTGGCTGGTGTACACGTTTTGATTCGGTGATTACATCGATCGGGAAAGTTGTTGCTTTAAGCAAATGCGTACGGGTCGAGAAGGGCTGGCACCAAAAGAGCCCAACGGCCGTTACGGCTTCGTTAGAAACGCGCCCCATCATGGATGGTGAACCCGAAAGGCAAGGCGCGCGGGCACGGCGACTCGGCCCGCGCGCCCGGAAGAGAAAGGATAAGCCCATGGGTTACATGCTCGAGACGCGCGGGCTCACCAAGCGCATCGGCCGCGGCGACCAGGCGCAGGACGCCGTGGCCGACGTGAGCCTTCATATCCGCGAGGGCGAGGTGTACGGGCTGCTCGGCCCCAACGGCGCCGGCAAGTCGACAACGCTCAAGATGATCTGCGGGATGCTGCGGCCGACGGCCGGGGAGATCCTCTTTGCCGGGCACGCCTGGCGCCGCGAGGACCTCTACGCAATCGGCAGCCTCATCGAGGAGGCGCCGCTCTACCCCAACCTCACCGCGCGCGAGAACCTGCGCGTGCGCACCACGCTGCTGGGCCTTCCCGAGAGCCGCGTAGATGAGGTGCTCGCCGCCGTGGACCTCGCGGACACCGGGAAGAAGCGCGCCGGGCGCTTCTCGATGGGCATGCGGCAGCGCCTGGGGCTCGCGCTAGCGCTGATCGCCCGGCCACGCCTGCTCGTGCTCGACGAGCCCACCAACGGCCTCGACCCCATCGGCATCGAGGAGCTGCGCGACCAGATCCGCGGCTTCGCGGCGGCGGGCACGACGGTGATCGTCTCGAGCCACATCCTCTCCGAGGTGCAGCAGATGGCGGACACCATCGGCATCATCTACGGGGGGCGCCTCGCCTACGAGGATGCGCTTCGACCCGGGCAGGACCTCGAGGAACTCTTCATGAGCGTCTGCCGGGAGGGGCGTCGAGCGCGCGGGGAGGTGGCGGCATGACGGGCGAGAAAGGCGCCCTGCTCGCGGGCCTGCGCGCCGAGGCCCTGAAGTCGCGCCACGCGGCACCGGTTCGCCTGGCCGTGCTCATGGCGCTGCCGATGCCGCTGCTCGGCGCGATGCCCTACCGGGGCGTGCAGATCTTCAGCGCGTGGAACTACTGGTACGCGCTCTTCCTGCCCGTGTCTCTCTCGCTCGTGGTGGCGTGCGTCGCGCGGGCGGACGCGCGCACGCGGATGCGGGGGCTTCAGGGCCTGGGCTTCCCGCTCGGGCGCGCCTGGTGGGCCAAGGCGCTCTGGTGCCTCGCGCTCTGCACGCTCTCGAACCTCGTGGTCTTCGGCATCTACCTCGCGGGATCGGCGTTCTCCTCGCAGGGCCTCACGGCCGCGGGCACGCTCACGATGCTCCTCTGCGCGCTCGTCAACACGGTGACCGCGGCGTGGATGATCCCCACAGGGCTCTTCCTCACGGCGCGGCTCGGCATGCTCGCGGGCATCTTCTGCCCGCTCGCCGCGCAGCTCGTGGGTGGGTTCGCCTGGTCGCTGGTGCCGCTGCCGCAGCTCTTTCCGCCGTCGGCGAGCATGGTCATCCCCACGAGCTTCATCCCCGTGCTGCCGAGCGGCGAGCCACTCGCGGCGGACATGGCGCTCGGCGGGGCGCTCGCCGCAGACGGCATGCTCACACTGGCGGGCCTTGCGGTCCCCCTGTGCGGGGCCTGACGAATCAGGCCCTCACACTGGCATACCTCGCAACCAAACGCTTCCCGGATAATTCATGAGGCCGTACTCGTATTCGAGCCTGCCTATCTCTGCGGCAAGCGCCTCCGTCATGTAGAAGTTTTTCGTGCGGCCCGTCGACTTCGCCAGGCGGTCGTACCTGTTCGCAAGGTCCTCGGGGATTCTCAGGGCTGCGGTGGCGGTTGCCATGACGCACCTCTTGGTTAGATGTAATACGTATATTTCTTTCTATCACATCACCCGAACCCCGCACCGGCGTACGGCCGCATCTGCTTTTTACCTTACATTGTGTCAACCGGTCCATGCCCGGCATATTCTGCCGGATTGAATCAACCGTTAAATCAATCCGAGCCTTTAAGGGGCGGTTGAAATCCTTCGAGGACTGAGGGCACCGTCCCTAGGTCGGCTCCTCGATGGCCTCGGCTGAATTCCCCTGCAATCGACCGCATGGGTTCCGGCACGGGGTTCTGGCGCTGCCCGAACGGGGCGCAAGACTCGGCCGTCGGTCGTGCCGGACGGCATACGTTTTGAGACCGGCAAGCTGTTGCCGGCTCGAGGATAGCGGCCCGGTGCACCGGGCCGATCAATAGAGGACTCAGGTTCACAGCGCAGTTTCTTGGGGCTCGCATATATAGGAAGACTTGATCGGCAATCGATTTTAATGAAGTCGACAGCGCATGTCAGAGCTTTCAGCAAACCGCAGGTAAATTCGTATACCAAAAATTGGTACACGGATTTACCTGCGATGTTCATGCTTGTTCATAAGCCTATCAAGCGATATATCCATTATTTTAATGCGCGCGCCTGAGCTTTTGACTGAAGTGGCAGTCCGACCGCCGGCAGGCGGCCACGCTATATCCAAAGGCCACGCCTACTCCCCGTGCCCGGCTACGTCGACGACCCAGTGCTGCCCGTCGAGTTCCTGCCGCAGAGCTACATCAGGGACGTCTTATTGGGGGACGACCACATGGAACCCGGGAGATCAAGCTGTACGGCTGATCCATCCGTCAACAACATGTCAAAGCCCCAAAACCCAACAGGATCGCGAACGAGGGGATGAATTGACCGCCCGGGTATTTGCGCCCGGGCGGTCAATTTTATCAAGCATGGGTGCGATTCTGTGAGGCCATTTTTCTGGCATCCGCCGTTTGCTCCGGTCTCAACGCACCCATCGACCGTTCAGTTATCTTTGCGAACGCGACCACGTGCGCATTTGTCGAACAATCAAATGTCCGACAATGTCTGACGGAGCTGTCAGACATTCACGCACGAACAGGTGAGCTTCGCGAGCGATTGTAGGCAACTAGTAGCCCCAGCTGCGTCTTTGGCGCAGGTTCGACGTCTGACATCTTGAATGTCTGACGTTGAACGAAGCTGGTTGATAACAAGCAGGTGGAATAAACATGGAGCCCGACACCTCTCGCGCAATCGGCGCGCGGCAAGGGTCTGGCCCATCTCATATGTTGCCAACGCTAACGGTGAACCTGAGCGCCCGGGCACATTCTTTGTTGGCTGAAACCGGCATAGCAACTAGCGGAAGGCATCATCGAAGGAGTGTGCTGGAAAGCACCCGTCTCCTTAACTGTTAGAAATGCAAGTTAATAATCTATGTGGCCAATGTGATACCGTTGAACCCGCGTATCGATACCGCTCAGTCATTCGCCTCGCCCCCGTCGCACGCATCTTCATTCGGTCTGTCATTATTAATCTAACGATGACTTGAGAAATGTAGGTGCTTCTAAATGTACTGTCGATTTCTTCTCAAACTAATCCTAAGAGACAGGGCCGTATGGATCTCTACGCTCGTTCTTGCCGCAGCCTTCTCCATCCCCATTGCGTTCAATTCACCCATTTACGGGCCCTTCTTTATGAAGCAGGGCATGCAGGGCTTTGTCGACGCATTCAATACGCGCGCGCCCCAGGCCAGCGGCATAGACCTATCGCCAGAGCAGCAAGTCGACGCGGAGCTTGCAAGATACGCGAACGCCGCTCTTGCCGCTCAAACCGACGCCGCCTTTCTCGATTCTGCCGAGAGCTACTACGCGCTCATGGGCGAAGGCTTCCAATCCGGGTCCATCGTGGGAGACCGAGAGACCAATGACGCGGCGCTCGCATATTGCCGTGCTCTGAGCAGTTCCGGCATCACGGATATCCCGGCCTCCGCAAGCGATCTGCCATTCCTTTCCTTCCTGCCTTACGCCATTGCCACGGCGCCGTCTTTCCTCCCCTTCATTCCCTTCCTTCTCTCGTCGATACTCCTGCTCGGCGCCACAAGGCCTGCGACCCTGGCGGCAAAGGCGCCCGTGCCCAAATTCCGGCGCCTTATCCAAACCGTGTTTTCGATAATCGCCGCGGGGACCGCGATGCTCCTCGCCGGCCTCGCACCCGGGGGCATTTACGCCTTGGCCCTAAACGGCTTCGGGCAAATTGGGTACCCGATCGCCTTCTTCCATGACGGCGCGCTTGCCACCACGACCGCGGGAAACGTCTTCACAGCCCTGCTTATCGCGCTTCTTGCGGGCGGAACCTTGATATCCGTTTGCTCCGCCGTCCTATCGACCGCAACGAGGCGCGTCCTCGCAGGCCCCCTTACCTCCGCGCTGCTTGTCGCGGCCCCGGCATTCCCGTTACTGTCCGATTCGGCACTGGAGCATAACGCCGCGCTCAATCTCCTGCCGCTGGCCATATTCTCGCCTATCGAGGCAACGGGTTACGTAGGATGCTTCCCGACAGAATTCATTGGCTCCGGTTCAGGCAGCGCATCGATGCTTGCCGTGGCCCTGGCATACGTCGCGGTCCTTTTTGCGGTCGGCGCCGTTGCGACACGTTCGCCCAAACAGCCTGGACCCGCGAAAAAGCACCATGGGCTCGAGCTTCTGGACGCGAGCGTGGGATACGGAAGCACGACGATACTTTCAATCGGGTCGCTTTTCCTGAGCCCGGGAACGGCGGCAGGCCTCGTTGCTCCCAACGGCTCGGGGAAAACCACCCTTCTTGAAGCGCTGTCGGGCCAATTTCCCACCCGCATCCGCTCGGGAAGCCTGGCGGCAGACGGAATCTGCCAACGTCGATCAGCCGAATTTGCAGAACTCGTCTACCTGAGCTCTTCGGGCAGCGCGGATCTCTATCCCACGCTATCGGCCATCGAGCACCTTGCTTTCGTTAGGGAGGCGTGGAAATCGGCCGCCGACATCGACTCGCTCTGCGACTCCCTCGGAATCTCCCCATATCTCGACAAGCCGACCCGTAAACTCTCGACAGGAATGAAGCAGCAGGTAAAGCTTGCCATGGCGATAGCGACCGATTGCCCGTACCTCATCCTCGATGAACCGCTGAACGGCCTCGATCCGGGAAAACGGAAAACCTCCTGCGACGCGATGCGCAGCGAAGTGGCGCGGGGACGCAGCGTGCTCATTTCAAGCCATCTACTCGACGACCTGGCAGACCTTACCAACTCGTTCTACTTCATCGAAGCCGGCACGCTCGTGGAAAAGATCAAGTCGTCCTCGCAGACGCTCAAGCAGGAATACCTCGATACATACGAGGGAGGTGAATGACATGATAGGCAAGAGCTATGCAAAGATAGCGATTGTTGGCTTTGTACTTTGTCTTGCAATGGTGCTATGTGCATCATTTGCGAGGTATAGGTCCGAGCAGTCGTTCATCGATGGCGCTGAAAATGGGTTTGGCATAGACGGGATGTATGTCAACGATGGCGCGACCAGGCCGTCTATGGCGATTCTTGCAGGCGAAGACATGGAATGGCAAATCTGTAATGACGATGGCTCTTGTATGGGTGGTCGTTTGGCCGCAACGAGCGATCCGAATTCGTTTGATCTTCTCGACAATGATGGATCGGATTGCGGTTCAGTTCACCTGTCGTATGCATCACGAGACGGGATGGACGGCATTCTCTACGTCTCCCACGAGACTGGCGATTTCAAGATGCGCAGGACTAACCGAGTGCCGGCTTTTATCGAGGAGTGAGAATTCCCGGCGGTCTGCCGATCAGGCCGCCAGGGTATCGAACCCCGCATTCATCCGTATACACACGGATGAATGCGGGAAATGCCCGGATGAAGTTGATAATCAAGGAAACAATGCCGTTCTGCCTGGGACGGCTTTGGTCTGGACTTTAACTACAACATCGCAATCGACACTTATCAGCTCGCGCGACGCGCATGGCCAAATCTCGGACGCTGGTGCATGGAGGACCTTCGAGATTTACTGTACATCCAAAACGACGACGCACACCGCGTGCTCGCCGACTGCGAAGACGAGATGGCTGTCTACAATGCGATCAGAAACGGCGTGAAGTCCGGAGAGCTTTCTGTCGAACCGCCGCGCCGTCGCGTGAGCCGACCGGGCAATCCGGGCAATCTGGTCCCGGCTCTCCCGGTCGTATTCCTACGATATCGCCCCTAGATCATCAATGTGTCAGATAAAGAATGAGGCAATGGCTATGATCACGCCTACGGCAGATGCAACGACTGCGCCTTTTTTCCTCTCCTTTAGTCCGACGAACAGGGTTGCCGTAAAGTAAAGGGCGGAAATGCGGGCTATGGCAAGCGAAACGAGTTCCTTGGGCGGTTTCAGCAAAAGGTCGCTAGCAAAGAGTAATGCAAGCAGGGCAAAGCCGATTGTGTTCAAGTATCTCGATTGATTTTGCGACAACATGGCAACTTCCTTTCAGAACATGCAAATGAAAAGTCGGTACGATGTCATTGCGGTTGCAAAAAAGCCGCCGCTAGGACCGGTTGTCACGAGACCGGCGATAACTTCAGCGGTGCCAACAAGCTAGAGATCGCGCAGGCAAGCCTCCTCCTTCGCGTTCAGCTTGACCTTGTGAGGGACGGTGCGGTTATTTGCAGATCCGTGAGAATCGCACCACGCCTTGGAATATGAATCCGTGCAGCGCCCGCGCTCAAAAAAGGTATATATCGTAATTTTCGTCGTAATTGTCTCCGACGTAGATCTCGCTGCTCTCGGCGGGAGATCCCTCGTCGGCATAGGCTGCCGCAACGGGCACAAATGGTGTCATGACAAGGGAGTGGCAAAGCGCTGCTGAGACGATGGAGGGCAGGCATTTCTTCATGGCTGGCTCCTTAAACTGGCCTTTGATAGTTACTCGATGTCGCCTCCTTCCGCTTTATATCCGTTGTATTCGGCGTATTTCTTTAATAAGGCAAGAGGTTCTTCCTCTCCTTCGGATGAGCCGATGATGTTTCCTTGGTCATCCAGTATGAATACGGACGGAATATGCTCAAGTTCATATTGGTCATTCACGACCTTATCTTAATCCATGTAAATGGGAAAGTCTCCTTCATGGACCGAGGCTTCTTCAATCGTGCTGTCCTCAGAAACATTGAAAAGGTTCTTCCTTATGGCTGCGAAATTATCAAGTTGTGGCATATCCTCTATGAGAGATTCGCAGTGCGGACACCACGATGCCCGGATACCGCATCATCGGTATCAACCATGACGACCTCGCCGACGGTAGCGGCAAGGCGGGGCTGACGTTTGAGACGACCAACGATGTCCTATACAAACACATCTGGAACGACACAAAGACCAATGTCGGCGGTTGGAGGTCCTCTAAGCTCCGCGCCCGCCTGAACTCCGGTGACCTCTGGGCGCTCCTGCCGGCCGAGCTCCAGTCCAAGGCGAAGGCCGTCACGAAGATGACGGACAACGAGGGCGGCGGTAGCGCCGGCACTCCGACGGCAACGAATGACAAGGTCTTCATCCTCTCGACGACCGAGATTTACGGAGACCTCCAGTCTGACGGCGCCCAGTACGAGTACTATGCGACGTCGAGGTATTCTGGACCTGAGATTGTGTGCTATTTCAGCACTCGTTCCGTGTCTCCGAGTGACTCAACGGACTTTATCTATGTTGACCCTTTCGGTCGCTGGAGCAGCGGTAGTGCCAACAGTGCCGGCAACGTGTTTCCCGCTTGGTGCTTCTAGATTTTCTAGTGCAAGGCCCGCGCGACTCCGCGCAGGCCTATCTTTTGGCAAGTGTACGAACGGTTTAGGTTCGCGGCACGGGTATTCGGGTTGAGGAGAAATGGGGTCATATGGCGGCTCTCAGAGCGCCTGCTGCACTCCCCCGCCATTACCCCTGCGGCGTCCTCGTATGGAGCCCATCCTGGTTGGCATATCGTTGCAATCGCTCACTTGTCCACCGGTCAAGTGAGCTACTGGAATAAATACAGCGACACGCTTGTTCGTTACAGTCGCTATATCTGTGTAAATCGCCGCGATAAATACAGTCTGTACTCGACTGTATACCAGCTACGCGTATGTAGATTCATATCGCGTTAATAAATCGGCCCAAGCGTGTGCAAAACGCGCAAGTAGCCGCAAAAGGCGATTATCGCGCAGGGTGATTTTTGGCACCCTGTTGATTAATCAAAATTAAGCAATTGCTTAAAACAAAAAAGGTCAGGCACTAAGTACCTGACCTGCAAACTTCTGGTCGGGACGACTGGATTCGAACCAGCGACCCCTTGACCCCCAGTCAAGTGCGCTACCAAGCTGCGCCACGTCCCGAAGCTTTTGTTTGTTGCTCTGCTCTCGCTCGCAACAGCGAGTATATTAACCCGAAACTTTGGCCTTGCGCAAGAACTTTTTTAAATATTTTTGAGCAAGTCCAAAATTGTATCCGCGAGCTGGGGTTTTGTTAGTACGGGAAGTTCCTGTGTACCCGCTGTGCTCACAATCCAGGCCTTGTTGGTATCGGTTCCAAAGCCCGAATCGGCGCGCGAGACATCGTTGGCGATGATTGCATCGCAGCCCTTGCGGGCAAGTTTGCGCTCAGCGTACTCCACGACGTTATCGGTCTCGGCTGCAAATCCGATCACACGGCGCTCGCCCTTCTGGCGCGAGAGCTCAGCCAAAATATCGACCGTCTCGACCAGTTCGATGCGATCCAAGCGCTCGTTGGCCTTTTTGAGCTTATGGTCGGCAGGGGCCGCGGGTGTGTAGTCGGCGACGGCGGCCGCGCAAATGGCCGCATCGGCCGTCTGAAAGGCGTTTAACGCCGCCTGCAGCATCTCTGCGGCGGTCTGCACGCGCACGCACTCCACGCCGTGGGGAACATCGAGCGACGTCGGTCCCAGCACGAGCGTGACCGCAGCGCCGCGGCGTACGGCCTCCCCTGCTAGGGCGATTCCCATCTTGCCCGACGACCGATTGCTAATGAAGCGCACGGGGTCGATCGGCTCATGTGTAGGGCCGGCCGTGATCACGATGCGCTTGCCCGCAAGGTCCTGAGGCGCGGGGTAGAGCACCTCGCAGATGGCTTCGACGATGTCCTCGGGCTCGCTCATACGCCCCGTGGTCACATCGCCGCAGGCGAGGTAGCCGCTACCCGGACCCACAACATGGACACCGCGTTCGCGCAGCGTGGCCATGTTGGCCTGCGTGGCCGGCGCCTTCCACATGCCATTGTTCATGGCCGGCGCGATCACAATGGGTCGCGGCGTGGCGAGCAGCGTCGTGGAGATGAGGTCATCGGCAATGCCGTTGGCCATCTTGGCGATGATATTGGCCGTCGCGGGTGCTACGACCACCAGGTCGGGCTCCTGCGCGAGCGAAATGTGGTGGATGGGGTCGGAGGGGTCGTCGAACAGACCCACTGCGACCGGCTCATTGGTGAGCGCGCGGAAGGTGAGCGGGCCCACAAACTCGGTGGCATGCTCGCTCATAACGACCTTGACGCGTGCGCCGCGCTTTTGCAGCAGACGCACGATATTGCACGACTTATAGGCGGCGATCCCGCCGGTAATGCCCAGCAGGATCGTTTTTCCCTCAAGTAGCATTGAATTGTTGGGTGCCGCCGTCATCGTTAGGCTTCCTTGCTAGGGAGCACGAGCAGGCGGTGGCAGTACGGGCAGTGCGTAATCTCACTGCCGTCATGGTTGAGGTCGCTCATGGACGACGCCTGCAGCGCGGTGTGGCAGACCGTGGGGATGTTGCCCTGAATGGTTTCGACGGCCAGGCCACGGAACTGCTTGAGCAGACGTTCGTAGTCGGTGAGCACGTCGGCGGGCAGCGTGGCAGCAAGCGCGGTACGCTCCTTGGTGGCGGCGTCAATTTGAGCCTGCAGGTCGGCGGCCTTGGCACGAGCGGCCTTGGTATCGGCCTTCACGCCCTCCTCGAACTTGGCGATGATGGCCTGCGCGCGAGTCTCGCGGTCGAGCGCCTCCTTATGGGCGACAACGACATCCTTGCGGGTGTGCTCGATCTTGTCCAGACGCTTTGCCAGGGTGGCAAGCTCATTCTCCAGGTCCTGCACCTCACGGTAATCAGAGCCGTCGACGTGACGCTTCTTGGCAGCCTCGATGGCGTTGTTGGTCTGGATCTCGGTGGTGTTGAGATCGTCGAGCTCAATATCCAGATCTTTGCGCTGGGCGTAGAGCTTGGTCATCTCGGACCTGAGCTTCACATAGGTCTTGCGCTTGGAAGCGAGCTCCTTGAGCTCCGGCATATTGGCAAGTTCGCTCTTGTTGCGCGCGAGCTCCAAATCGATCTGTTGCAGCTTGAGTAGCGTAGCGCCGGCGCTCATAAGTTCTCTCCTTTTGTCACAGTCCACCATTGGCAAGGGTTCAGTATTTTAATCGTATGACGGGGGTCGACCTTGGCGTCAACTGCAGAGTTCATCAATATATCAACGAACGGCTCCTCAGAGCGATCGTGGCCGAGCAAGATGACGCCCAGACCGCGCAAGGCAAGGTCTTGCGCCACGTGGTAGCCCGCCTCGCCCGTCACGACGACATCCGCACCCGCGGCGATGGCGAGCTCGCCAAAGTCGCCCAGGGAGCCGCCCAAAATGGCGATGGTGTTGCAAGTGTGCTTGGCATTGCCCCACACGCGCGGGTCGCTGCCAAATGCCTTTGCGGCGCGGGCGGCGAGCTCGCGCAGGCTACAGGGGTCGTTGAGCGTTGTAAGCGCGCCCAGGCCGGTGGTCTCGGGGTCGTCCACGTGCTCCAGTGAGCTCACGGGTGCGGCACCCAGCAGCTCGCTCAGGCAGATGCGGGCTTCGTGCGAGCGGTCCAGGTTGGTGTGGAGCGAGATAATGCTCACGCCGCAACGCGCTGCCTCGTAGAGCGCCGCACTGCATTGGGGGCGTGCGGCATCCGCCGGACAAAACGCCTCGGGCGCCTTGATATAGATGGGGTGATGCGTCAGCAGCACGTTGGCGCCGGCCTCCTGGGCGCGGTGCACATTGGCTTCGGTCGCATCGAGTGCGCAGGCAACACCGGTAATCTCCGCGGCAGGGTCGCCGACGGAGAGTCCTACATGGTCCCAACTCTCGGCATTGCTCTTGGGATAGCGTGCCAGCAGCGCACGTTCAAGCTCGGAGACGATCATGCGGCGCCTACGATCGAGAGCAGCGCCTGGGCGAACTCATTCAGGTCGGCAGGGTTCACGCGGTCATCGAAGGAGATGCGCAGTGCGCCCAATGCCTGCTCGCGTCCGATGCCCATCGCGCTCAAAACGTGGCTGGGGTCCATACTGCCGCTCGAGCATGCCGAGCCTGCCGATACCTCAAAGCCGGCGGCGTCGAGCTTGACGATGAGCTCCTCGGAGTCCATGCCGTCGACGTAGATCGAAACCATACCTGGCAGACGATCTGCCTGGGCGTAGTCGCCCATCGTGGCGTGAATGCGAGGATGGGCCGTAAGCGTGGCGTAGAGCTTATCGGATAAGGCCTGCAGCGTCGCACGCTCCTGGGCCACATGGGGCGCCAGCGTGCGGGCGGCAGCGGCAAAGGCCAGCTGCGTGCGCAGATCCTGCGTTCCGGCGCGACGGCCGGCTTCCTGTCCACCACCAAAGATGCGCGGACGCAGCGGCGTGCGGCTCTTAAGGTAGAGTGCGCCGGATGCCACGGGACCGCCAATTTTGTGGGCGGCGACGGACATGGCGTCGACGCCCAGCTCGGCGGCATCGAGCGGAATATGCAGATAGCCCTGGATGGCATCGGTGTGGAACAGGGCGCCGACAGCATGTGCAGCGGCGGCCTGTTCGCGGATGGGCTGCACCACGCCAGTTTCGTTGTTGGCAACCATGATGCTCACGAGTGCGACGTCGTCGCCGAGCAGCTCCGCGAGCGCGGCGGGCTCAATGTAGCCTGCGCGGCAGGGCTGTACCAGGTCGACGGTAAAGCCCGCGGCTCGCAGCAGCGGAAGGTTGTCCAGGATCGAATCGTGCTCGATCGCCGACACGATTACGCGGTCGCGCTTGCGATCGCGCTGACGAGCGCCCTCGGCAAGACCGAGCAGCGCCAGCTGGTTGGCTTCGGTGCCGCCGTTGGTCAGAACAATCTCGGACGGGCGGACGCGTGCGCCAAAGCTATGGGCGATCTCGCGACGGGCAACCTCCAGGCGCGCGGCGGCCTTGCGGCCGAGCGAGTGCAGCGAGTTGGGGTTGACGCCGGCAAGCTCGCTGTCGTCGTACTCGCGCTGCGCAAGGAGCGCCTCGGCGCGCATGGGCGTCGAGGCGGCATAGTCAAGATTCACGGGTATGCGGTTTTGACCTGCGGTCATAAGGGTTTATGCCTCCTGTGCGGCCTCGTTGCCCAGCTTCTGCAGCAGCGCAACCTCGGCAGCGGGATCTTCGGACTTAAATACGGCGGAGCCGGCTACGAGCACGTTGGCACCGGCCTTGACGACCTCTGCGATGTTTTTGGAAGAGATGCCGCCGTCGACCTCGATCATGGGCGACACGCCGTGGCACTCGCACATGGCCTTGAGCTCGTGGAGCTTATGCAGAGTGCCCGGGATAAAGCTCTGGCCGCCAAAGCCGGGGTTCACGCTCATCAGCAGCACCATATCGACGACGTCGATGATGCTATCGAGTACGCACACGGGGGTGGCGGGGTTGAGCACCACGCCGGCCTTGACGCCGCGCTGCTGCAGATGCGTGAGCGTGCGGTGCAGGTGTGTGGAGGCCTCGTAGTGCACGGTGATCATATCGGCACCGGCGTCTGCATACCAATCGACCGTCTCGTCGGGGTTCGACACCATCAGGTGCGCGTCGACCGGTACATCGGTGGAGCGCTTGACGGCCTTGAGGATGTCGACGCCAAAGGTGAGGTTGCCGGTAAAGTGACCGTCCATAACGTCGAAGTGCACGTAGTCGGCACCGGCGATCTTGTCGAGTTCGCCCTTGAGGTTGGCCATGTCGGCCGAAAGGACGGACGGAGCAATTTTGATGGAACCCATGGTAGAAGCCTTTCTGCGCTAGTCGGTGAGTCCGTAGAACTCTTGAGAAGGGACGCGATCGGTAAGAATCTCGAGCGCCCTATCCAAGGTAACACCGTTGTAGAGCGTTTGCTCCACGGCAAAGGTGAGCGGAATGTCTACGCCCAGTGAACGGGCAAGCTCGCTGACGCTGCGGGCCGCGACGGCGCCCTCGACAACCATATGCGTGCGCGCCTGGTACTCGTCGAGCGAAACGCCGTGGGCAAACTCGTAGCCAAAGGTACGGTTGCGCGAATGCTCCGAGGTGCAGGTGGCAATGAGGTCGCCCATGCCGGCGAGTCCCATGCAGGTCATAGCTTGACCGCCGCGGGCGTGCACCAGACGGCTGATCTCTGCTAAGCCGCGCGTCATGATAAGGGCAAGCGTGTTGTCGCCTGCGCCCGAGCCGGCGGAGATGCCGCACACGATGGCGATGACATTTTTCATGGCGCCGCAGACCTCGACACCGGTCATGTCTTGCGACAGATAGATGCGGAAGGCCGTGGACAGGAGCAGGTCCTTAAAGGTCTCCCCTATCTGCGGATCTTCGCTGGCGATGACGGCGGCAGAAAGTCCGCCGTGGCAGATTTCCTCAGCATGGTTGGGGCCCGAAAGCGCCGCGACACGTGCCTCGTTGCCAATCTCGCTGGCAATGACCTCGCTCATGAGCAGACCGGACTCGGGCTCGATGCCCTTGGTGAGGCACAGAACCGGCGTCTCGTCCGCGATGTACGGCGCCGCCTGGTGGCAGACGTCGCGCAGGTGCGTCGAAGGCACGGCAAAGATGATCGCATCGGCACCGTCGAGCGCCTGGGCGAGCTCGGTCGTGGCGACGACGTTGCCGGGCAGCTCGTAGCCCACAAGGTAGCGGGGGTTGCGGTGCTCGCCATTGATGCCGGCGGCCGTCTGCTCGCTATGGGCCCACATGGTCACGCGCTCGGCTCGCGCGGCGGCAAGGCCGGCGACGGCGGTTCCCCAGGAGCCGGAGCCAATCAGCGCAACATTCATGACTCTCTCCTACTTATCGTCGGGCTCGGTGACGCGCTTGGTAAACGAGAGCTTGGATTCCTTACCGGTCATGAGCTTTTTGATGTTCGCGCGATGGGCCCACACCACGGTGATGCCGATCATCGCCATGCAAAACTTAAGTCCCAGGCTGCTGTACGGAAAGACCGCGCAGGCGGCGATGGGAAGACCGATGGCGGCGGCAAGCGAACCCACCGACACAAACTTGGTGATGGCGACGGCCACGATAAACATGCCCAGCAGCGACAGGCCAATGGGCCAGTACCAGGCGAGGATGACGCCCAGACCCACGGCGATACCCTTGCCGCCGTGAAAGTTGAGGTATGGCGAGAAGATGTGGCCCCATACGGCCGCCAGGCAGATGACGCCGAGCATCCAGTCGCCGGGGGCTCCAGGCGCCATGATGTTCGGAGGAAAACCATAGCCTAGATCGGCGATGAGCGGACGGGCGATAAGGACGCAGACGGCGCCCTTAAGGCAGTCGAGCAGCAGCGTGAGTGCCGCGACCTTGGGGCCGGCCACGCGCAGCGCGTTAGTGGTGCCGATGTTGCCGGAGCCCGCCTTGCGGATGTCGGTGTGGTTGAACACGCGTCCCAGGATCAGGCCAAACGGAATCGCTCCGATAAAGAACGAGACCACGGCGCAGATGGCGGTCAGAAGAATCGGATTATGCATCCTTTTGCTCCTTCTTCCTAAAGAAGAGTCGAATGGGCGTGCCGGCAAAATCGAATGTCGAACGCATGCGGTTCTCCACGTAGCGCTGGTAGGTGTCGTTGACCAGGTCGCTGTGGTTGACGAAGAACGTAAACGTCGGCGGGTTGATGCCCGTCTGAGTCACGTAGTGCATGCGCAGGCGGCGCTTGCCGTCCACCACGGTGTGGCCAAACTCGCGCAGGTCGGTGAGGAAGGTGTTGAGGCGCGAGGTGGTGATCTTTTGCGAACGCGTCTTCTCGGCGGCATCGACCATCGCCCAGATCTTCTCGACGCTGCGGCCGGTCAGGGCCGAGATGCGCAGGTACTGGGCCCAGGGAGCCATGACGCCCAGACGGCGGTCGACGGTCTCCATGCAGGCCTCGCGCTTGCGGTCGTCGTCGAGCAGGTCCCACTTGTTGAGCAGCACCACGATGGCGCAGCCGCGCTCGATGGCCAAGCCCATGACCTTCTGGTCCTGCTCGGTGACGCCCACGGAGGCGTCGACGACGAGCAGTGCCACGTCGGCGCGATCGATGGCGCGCAGGCCGCGAACCATCGAGTAGTACTCGATGTTCTCGTACACGGTGCTCTTCTTGCGAATGCCCGCAGTGTCGACCATGCGGTAATGCTTACCGTTGCGCTCCACGACGGTGTCGATGGCGTCGCGCGTCGTGCCGGCAATGTTGGACACGATAGAGCGGTCGGCGCCCAGGATGCGGTTGAACAGCGACGACTTACCGGCATTGGGGCGGCCGATGATGGCGATGTTCAGCGCGTCGGGGAACTCATCGGCGACCTCGTCCTCTTCCTCCGGAAGCAGGGCCACGATATCGTCGAGCAGGTCGCCCGTGCCATGGCCATGCAGGGCCGAGAGCGGCGTGGGCTCACCGATGCCGAGCGAATAGAACTCCCAGATGCTGTCGTTCTCACGATCGGGGTTGTCGAGCTTGTTCACCAGCAGAAAGACCGGCTTGTCGCAGCGCTTGAGCATGCGGGCGACCGACTCGTCCTCCTCGGTGACGCCGGTGCGGCCGTCGACCACAAACAGGATGACGGCGGCTTCCTCGGCGGCGGCGAGGGCCTGGTCGCGGATGGACGTGGCGAAGACGTCGTCGCTCTTGAGCGGTTCGATGCCGCCCGTGTCGACGATGGTGAACTCGCGGCCGTTCCAATCGGCCGTGTGGTACGAGCGGTCGCGCGTGACGCCGCGGGACTCGTGGACGATGGCGTCCGAGGTCTGGGCCAGGCGGTTAACGAGCGTGGACTTGCCCACGTTGGGGCGTCCGACGACGGCGACGATAGGTTTCATCTGCTCTCCTTTAATGAGTAGGGTCAGTGGAAGTGTTAGAGTCTGCGGGCACAATGCCAAGGATGCGCTCCAGGGTATCGAGCAGCTCATGCGGCATGGTCGACACCACATGAACCTCGGCGCCGCGACTGGTAAGGCTTGCGAGTAAATCGTCACGATGATACTCGTCAAGCGTCATGCCGTCAGCGTTGAACATGAGCTTAGGCACAAAGAGCATAACCCCCCAGAGGTCCTGCGGCAGCTGCTCCAGAATGTCGCAGGCGACGATGAGGCCGGTCACGTCCACGTTGCCGCCAAAGTAACGGTTTTTGATGGCCGTGACGGTGCCGGCAAGGCCCTGTGGAGACTCCACAAAGCGCGCCACGGTGTCGCGCGCGCTGGCGCCGGAGAGGCACAGGAGGCGCTGGTTGCGCTCGGCGATTGCCTCGCGGACGCGGGCCAGACGTTCGGCGTCGGCGGCAAGCACGTCGTCGGTCTCGTCCAGATACGAGCGGATCATGCCGATGCCATCGTAATACTGCGGGTAGCCGTCGTAAAAGTCCGCCTCGGGAGGCTCGATGCCGGCGTCCAGATAGAACTCATCGCTCATCTGGAAGGTGTGGCGGCCAAAGCGCTCATAGGCTCGATCCTGGAAGGGACGGATCATGGCAATGGTCTCGCGTGCCAGCTCGGGCTTGTCGCTGTATGACCAGGTAAAGCGATTCTGGTGCTTGGTAAAGCCCAGCGGCACGATGCCCAGGCTTGTGATTTGCTCGTGCTCCTCGCAAAAGCGTAGGGTCTTTTGCAGCTCCTCACCGTCGTTCATGCCGGGACACAGCACGATCTGCGCGTGGATCTCGATGCCGGCGGCCATGATGGCCTCGAGCACGTCCATGCCGCGCTGGGCGTTGCGGCCCATCATGCGGCGGCGGACGTCGGGGCTCACGGCGTGGACCGACACATTCATGGGGCTCATGTTGCGTTCGATGACGTTTTGCACGTCGTCGTCGGTGAGGTTGGTCAGCGTGACAAAGTTGCCCTGCAAAAAGCTCAGGCGGTAGTCGTCATCGCGAATATAGAGCGTTGAGCGGCCGCCCTTGGGGAGCATCGTCATAAAGCAGAACACGCAGGCGTTCACACAGGTTCGCATGCCATCGAAGATGGGGCCATCGAACTCAAGGCCCCAGTCCTCTCCCGGGAAGCGGTCGAGCTCGACGGGGGTGACGCTGTTGTCGCGCGGATCGAAAACCTCGAGGTCGACAGTGTCGTCGTCGGCCTCCCAGAGCCACACGATCATGTCGGTGAGTGCCTCACCGTTGACCGTAAGCACGCGCATGCCCGGCTCGATACCCACATCCCATGCGGGCGATTCGGGACGCACGTTCTTAACGAACGCGCCCTCACCCGGCTCGGGGTCGCGGCTGCGCCCGTAATCGGCCACCTCGGCGGCGTATGCGGGAACGGTCTGGTCCATGGTTAGCGGCAAAGCTCCTTGATGCGCGCGACGGCGCGTTCGATGTGTTCTTGCGGGGTGGAAGCGCCGGCGGTGATACCGATGTGCTGCGTGCCGGCAAACCATGCGGCCTGTAGCTCGGAAGCTTCCTCGATGTGATGGGTGTGCTCGCAAGCCTCGGCGCAAATCTGCGCCAGACGGCGGGTGTTGCCCGAGTTCTTGCCGCCCACCACGACCATGCAGTCGCAGCGGTTGGCAAGTGCGGCTGCTGCCTGTTGACGCTCACTCGTGGCGGCGCAGATCGTGTTGATCACGCGCAGCTCCTGCACGCGCGGGGTGATGGCAGCCACGACCTCGGCGAGGTTCTGCGCGGTCTGGGTGGTCTGCACAACCAGGCCCACCTTGCCCTTGAGCGACAAGGCGTTGGCGTCGGCGGCACAGCTCACGACTTGCGCATCATTGCCGGCGTGGCCCAGGATGCCCTCCACCTCGGGATGGCCCGGCTCGCCTACGACCACCACGCGGTAGCCCTCGCGCACCAGGCGCTCGGCTGCCATATGGACCTTCTTCACGTAGGGGCAGGTGGCGTCGACCACGTTGAGGCCACGCTTGCGGGCAGCATCGATCACCTGCGGCACCACTCCGTGCGCGCGAATGATTACGGTGCCCGATGCGGCGTCGTCCAGGTTCTCGGCCAGGCCAACGCCTGCCTCAGCAAGCTCGCGTACCACGATGGGGTTATGGATGAGCGGCCCCAAGGTATGGACCTGAGCGCACTCACCTGCCTGCGGTGCGGCGGCTAGCGCCATATCGAGCGCGCGCTGCACGCCGTAGCAAGTGCCGGCGTGGGCTGCGATCTCGATGGTGGGCGCGCCGTCCTGATCGGACGCAGTCACGGCGGTGTTCGTCACGTTCTCGCTCATGGCTAGAACCTGCCCGGATGTTCGGCGCACAGCTCGTCTCGCATGGCGTAGACGCGGTTCATGGCCTCGGACTCAAACCATTCCAGGCGCTCCGTGCGCTTAAGCCCGGCCGGTGCGTCGGAAAGCGAGACAGCCTTGCCGGCGCGGATCCAGCATTTCTTGGGACGCATGATCTTTTTGCCCGCGGGCGTGATGTCGGACCAGCCGCAGATGGCGAGCGGGTTCACAGGTGCCTTGCCCATCTGAGCGATGAGCGCAAAACCGCCGTGGACCTCGGGTTTGATCTCGCGCGAGCGGATGCGCGTGCCCTCGGGGAAGATCAGAACGTCCTCGCCGCGCTGCAGCGCATGCTGGGCGGCGCGCAGGCACTTCATATCGGCAGTGCCACGCTCCACGGGGATGCCGCCAACGCGGCTAAAGGCCCAGCGCACAATCTTGCTCTTGGCGAACTCGGACTTAAAGATGGGACGAATGCGGCGCCCCCCAAAGAACAGCGCCGTCTCCACGGCCAAGAGCTCGGCCATCGAGGTGTGGTTGCAGATGACCACGCTGCCGCGGCCTTCCTGGCGCTCAAACAGAAGATCGGCGTCCTCGACCTTCCAGCGCCACATGAGCTTGGAGAAGGCCCAAAGGATGGCCATGACTACGACGACGGTGCCGCGGATGAGCGCTGGAAACTCGGCGTAGGGGGCGTTGTAATAGTCCTCGGGCGTCTGCTGAAACAGGCGCATGGGCTACCTCCTTTGGTTGATAAGGTCCTCGATTATCGAGACGACCTCGTCGATGGTGTGGGCGGTGGAGTCGACGTGCACGGCGTCCTCGGCGGGCACGAGCGGGGCGACCTCGCGGCTGCTGTCAAGCTTGTCGCGCTGCCTAAGGGCGTCGAGGGTCTCGTCGACCTCGGCTTCGAGCTGCTCGGACGTGAGCGGCTGAGCAGCGTTTTGGTGACGCTGCAGCACGCGGCGGCGGGCGCGCTCGCGCGGGTCGGCGGTCAGGAAGACCTTGACCTGCGCGTTAGGGAACACGACGGTTCCGATGTCGCGACCCTCGGCGACGATATCGCGGTCCTCGGCGGCGCGGCGCTGGTGGATGAGCATGGCGGCGCGCACGCCCGGATAGGCCGAGACCTTGGACACGTTGGCGTCGACCTGCGGGGTGCGGATGGCGGCCGAAGCGTCCTGGCCGTCAATGGTCAGGCGCGTGTCCTCGCCGGTGCCGTTGGTAAAGCGGATCTCGATTTGCTCGGCGAGGGCGTCGATGGCCGCTTCGTCATCCAGGTCGATGCCGCGGTCGAGCGCGGCGAAGGTGACGGCGCGATACATGGCGCCCGTGTCGAGCTTGTTAAAGCCCAGCTGGCGGGCGATCTCCTTGGCGATGGTGGACTTGCCGGAACCGGCGGGGCCGTCGATGGCGACGATCATGCAATGCTTCCTTTCGATGGTTGACGTGCTGGTATGGTTCGCGGGCGTTGGGGCGCGGCAGGTTGCCTAGACCGTGTAGCGCTCGCGGTAGGTGTTGCGCTTGGGCGCGGAGCCGTGGCTGCCGTGATGACGCGTGCGGCTGGCGGGGGTTTCCTGGGGCTTGTCACCGCGCATGGCGCTGGCCTGCTTGGGAGGGATGCCACCGGCCTTAAGGATCTGCACCTCGCGGTCGGAGAGCTCGCGCCACGAGCCTTTGGCCACGTTCTTGAGCTCCAGGCCGGCAAAGTTGCAGCGATGCAGACGGATTACCGGGTGGTGAATCTTGCTCAGCATGCGCTTAACCTGATTCTTGCGACCCTCGCGGATGATGACCTCGACGGCGGTGGTGCCGGGCTTGACGCCCTGCGGCGCCACGGCCTCGGCCTCGCGCGCGTTGATGACGCGGCAGATTGCCGGCTGGCACAGTCCGTCGTCGAGCTCGATGCCGCGACGGAGCGGTTCCAGGTCGCGGTCAGTCAGATGGCCGTCCACAAGCGTCTGGTAAGTCTTGTAGACGTGCTTGCTGGGGTGCAGTAGGTCCTGCGACAGGTCGCCGTCGGTGGTAAAGAGCAAAAGGCCCGTGGTGTCGCGGTCCAGGCGGCCCACCGGGAAAAGTCCCGGAAAGCGGTCGCGGGGGACCAGGTCCGCCACACAGGGGCGCTCCTGCGGGTCGCTCATGGTGGTGAGGTAGCCGGTCGGCTTGTAGAGCATCAGGTACACGGCGCCCTGGTTGAGCTTGACTGGCATGCCGTCGACCTCGATGTGATCGTGGTCGACATCGACCTTGGTGCCCAGCTCGGTCGCGACCTCGCCGTTGACGGTCACGCGGCCGGCGGTCATTAGGTCTTCCGAGCCGCGTCGGCTCGCCACGCCCGCGCGCGCCAAAAAGCGCTGCAGGCGCATGGTATGCGGGTATACGGGCTGGGCGTCGGTTGCGGGTACTGCGCCCACGACGCGCGTCTCCCCTACTTCGTTAGTCCTCGTCATGCAAATCCTCCGAGGTCTCGTCGACGACCAGGGTCTCCAAGTCCTCGACTGCCTCAATATCTTCAACATCGGTATCGAGCAGTTCGCGCTCTTCGTCCAGGTCCTCGGCCTGCTCCTCGAGCGTGGACTGAATGTTGCGGCCGCTCAGGCGCTCGCGGATAAACTGACGCGACTGCTCGTCGGGGGCAAACTGCTCCAGGTCGGGCAGGTCGCGGGTGGAACGCAGACCGAACTTTTCCAAGAAGGCGTTGGTCGTGCCGTAAATGATGGCCTGACCGCGCTGGGGGTCACGACCGAGCTCGCGCACCAGGCCCTTGTCCACGAGCGACGCGATGACGCCGTCGGAGTTGACGCCGCGGATGCCCTTGACCACCTCGCGCGTGACGGGCTGGTGATAGGCGATGACGGCCAGGGTCTCGAGCGCCGCCTGCGACAGCTTTTGCGTGTCCCAGCTCAGCACATAGGCCTCGACCACGTCGTGGTAGGCGGGGTGTGTAAACAGACGCCAGCCGCCGGCGACCTCGCGAAGCTGAAAGCCGCGGTTGGCCTCCTCGTACTCAACTTTGAGCTCGGCCAACAGCGATGCGCACTCGCCGGGGGCGATGTCGAGCGCGCTTGCCAGCGCGGGCGCGCTCACGGGGTCGCTCGACACCAGCAGCAGCGCCTCGAGGGCGCCTTTGAGGCTGTTTGCCTCCAGCGTGGAAAGGGTTGACATGGTTACCGCTCCTATTCGGTGAGCTCGGGGCCCTCGCCGGGCACATAGGCCTCGGCGCCCTCGACGCGGTTGATTTGAATGGTTCCAAAGATCGTGTCCTGGCTCAGCGTAAGCGAGCCGCGCTTGGCGAGCTCGAGCATGGCCAGGAAGGTGACGACGAGCTGCTCGGTGGTGGCGTCGCCGTCTAACAGCTCGCGGAAGGTGCAGGTTTGGTGCGCCATGGTAAAGCGGTCGACCGAGGCCACCGTCAGGTCGAGCGGCACGCGATGCGGTGCCACGTGCTCGGCCTCCAACAGGAAGGTCTGGCGCTTGCCGTCCAGGTCGGCGCAGATGACGGCCAGGCCGCGCAGGGTAATGCCGGCCAGGTAGTCGGGCATAAGGCCCAAAAACTCGGGGTCGGGGCCGGCAACGCGTGGATGCATGCGGCTCTCGGCCTGCATGCGCGCGCCAAGGGCCGCCGCCGCGCCCTTGAACTGCTTGTAGGCGATCAGGCGCTGGATCAGGACCTCGCGCAGGGCGTCGCCGTCGAGCGCGCTGAGTTCCTCGAGGTCTTCGTCGTCCTCGTCATCGTCGACAGATTTGCTGGGGGCCTCCTGGGGTACCAGCGAGGCGGCCTTGATGTCCAAAAGGGTTGCCGCGACCAGCAAAAAGTCGCTCGCCACATCGAGGTCCAGCGCCTCGATGCGCTCGACCTCGGCAAGGTATTGCTCGGCCACCTCGCTAATGGAGATAGCGCCGATATCAACTTTTTGGCGGGTTACCAGCTGCAGCAGCAGGTCGAACGGTCCGCTGTAGACCTGCGTCGACACGCGATACGACATCTTCGACCTCCTTTGACGGCGCCTTCGCGGCGCGGTTTGGGTGCATGTTGCGACCGTTTTGCGCGGTCGACCTGTAAGTTTACCTTAGATGCCGGCGATTGCGAAGTTGAGCAGCTGCTCAGCGAGCGGATACACGGTAACGTCGAAATAGCGACCGATTTCATCGATGCCGGTCCACATGGGCAGCAGGTATAGCACCAGGATGAGGATGGGCATGGCGTATTGCTGCAGGCGGTAGTAGTTTGCGAGTGCCTTGCCCTTGAGGAAGGGCACAATGATCGATGAGCCATCGAGCGGCGGAATCGGGATGAGGTTAAAGAACGCGAGCGATAAGTTGACCACGATAAAGGCGGCGCCGAAGTTCATGATCTGTGACGCCGGGGCAAATGACATGCTGGTGTAGAGGCTGCCATAGGTCAGGCGCATGAGGGCGGCGGCAAGACAGGCGAGCGCGATGTTCGATGCGGGGCCGGCAGCGCTCACCAGGACCTCGTCGCGCTTGGGGTGCTTGAGGTTGTTGAGGTAGACGGGCACGGGCTTGGCGAAGGCAAACACCGGGCCACCGGCTGCGAGCATGAGCAACGGCAGGATGATGGTGCCAAACGGGTCGATATGGTTGAGCGGGTTGAGCGAGACGCGGCCGCGCGAGCGAGCCGTTTTGTCGCCGAGCGCCCAGGCTGCGGCGGCGTGCGCGCTCTCGTGGATAACAATGCCCACGATGACGGCGACGGCGCTGGCGAGCAGGTTCATGAGGTAGCTGCTGGACATAGCGCTCCCCTAGCGGACGCGGCGCGAGGCGCGCGTGAGCAGGTAGTCGGCCACAAACAGGATGACGGCGACGATGGCGTAATCCAGGCGGAACACACCGCCGAAAGGCGATGTGATGACGCCATAGCCGGCGATGGCGCTCGGCAGCGCGCGCGAGAGCTCGACGACAAAGCCGACGATCTGCAGCTTGGCGGTGAGGCCGCTAAAGCACAGCAGCACAGTCATCGCACTCATAAAAATGCCGCAGATGCGGCACGCGATAGCGATGATGCTCATCGCCACGGCAGCGGCCTTACGAGAGTTCACGCGCGGTCTCCTCTTCGATCTGGGTGGAAAGCTCGAGCCATTCGTCTTCGAGCTTGGGCAGTTCTTGCTTAAGGCCGTTATATTCCCCCAGCGCGGCGTTGAACTTATCCTGATCGGCATAAAGCTCTTCGCTTGCCATCAATTCCATAAGCTCGTCATAGCGGGCACGCTTTTTTTCGAGCTCCGCCTCGATCTTCTTAAGCTGGTTGCGCACGCCCTTGAGCTTTTTGTTGAGCGCGGCGCGGGCTTGGGCCTCGGCGCGTTTTTGCTCCTTGGTCTTTTTGCCTTCGGCCGGTTTGGGAGCAGAGGAGGAGGTGCTGGCCTGGGTAGTGTTGGTAGGCTTGGCTGCGGACGGCGCGCTCTCCCCTGCCGCCTCGGCGGCGCGGGCTGCGAGGTCCTCGCGCTTGTAGAGGTAGTAGTCGTAGTCGCCGTCATAGACCGTGACCTTGCCGTCGCGGATGTCGATCACGCGGTTGGCCACGGCGCGTACCAGGTGCTCGTCATGGCTGATCAGCACGATGGTGCCGGGAAAGTTTTGCAGGGCGTTCTCGAGCATGTCCACCGAGTCGATGTCAAGGTGGTTGGTGGGCTCGTCCAGGCACAGGAGCGCCTCGGGCGCCACGAGCATCTTGGCCAGGGCTAGACGGGCCTTCTCGCCGCCGGAGAGGACGCGGACCTGCTTTTCGATGGAATCGTTGTCGCTAAACAGGAAGGCGCCCAGCAGGCTGCGCTGCTGCGGCACGGTCCACTTGGGCGTAACGGTGTCGATCTCTTGCAGGACGGTGTTGGATTCGGTCATGCCCTCGAGTGCGTGCTGGGCGTAGTAGGCCACGCCCACGTTGGTGCCCAGGTCGCGCGTGCCGGTAGTGGGCGGCTCCAGGCCGGCGAGGATCTTCATGAGCGTGGACTTGCCGGCGCCGTTGGGGCCGACGAGCGCCACGTGCTCGCCGCGGTAAAGCTTTAGGTCGATGTCGCTGTAGATGTGCTTGTCGCCGTAGGACTTGGATACACCCTCCAGGCCCACGACCATGTCGCCGGAGCGCGGCGGGTCGGGGAACTTAAAGTCGATGTGCTTGTGGCCCTCGGGCAGGATGACGAGCTCCTTTTTGATCTGCTCGATCTTGCGGATGCGCTCCTGCGCCTGGGCGGCCTTGGTCGGCTTGTAGCGGAACTTGTCGACGAAGACCTGCATGTGGGCGATGTCGCGCTCCTGGGCAGCGCGCTTGGCGCGCATCTGCTCCAAGTTGTCCTCGCGCTGCTTAAGGTAGCTGCTGTAGTTGCCGGTGTAGGTGGTCACGCGACGGTTCTCGAGGGCGGCCACGTGGTCGACGCAGGCGTCCATGAAGGCGCGGTCGTGGCTGACGATGAGGACGGCGCCGTCGTAGCTGGCGATAAAGCCGCGCAGCCACTGGACGCTCTCGAGGTCCAGGTGGTTGGTGGGCTCGTCCAGAAGCAGCAGGTCGGGGTGACGCAGAAAGAGCTTTGCCAGCGCGATGCGCATCTGCCAGCCGCCCGAGAACTCGGAACACGGGCGCTCAAAGTCGGTGACCTTAAAGCCCAGGCCGGAAAGGATCTTGCGGGCGTTGCTCTCGAGCTCGTAGCCACCCAGATGCTCAAAGCGGTCCTGGACTTGGCCGTACTCGTTGAGGAGTGCGTCGACGTCCTTGCCCTGCTCGGAGAGCTCGGTGATTTGGGCCTGCAGCTCGTTGGCGCGCTCGCCCATGCGGCGGATTTCCTTGGCGGCGGCCATGACCTCGGCAAGGATGGTGGTGTCCTTTTGCTCCAGATTAGTTTCCTGCTCTAGGTAGCCCACCTGGCAGTCCTTGGCGTACTGGACCTGGCCGGCGTCAGGACTGTCGATGCCCATGATGATCTTGAGCATGGTAGTTTTGCCGGCGCCGTTGGGGCCCACGAGTGCGAAGCGCTCGCCGGGGTTGATCTGGAAGGACGCGCCGCTAAAGAGGACGCGTGCGCCGAAGCTTTTTTCGATCTTGTCGACCAGGAGGATCATGGTGCCGCCTTTGACCTTGTGTGCCTATATGAAAAAAGGCCCCAACTTGCGTTGGAGCCTCATTCAATGCTCGGGTGGAGACGAGGGGGATCGAACCCCTGACCTCTTGACTGCCAGTCAAGCGCTCTCCCAGCTGAGCTACGCCCCCGTGCGAAGAAGTACTATACGGGAACTCGGACGGCGATGCAAGGGCAATTTTGGAAAATTTCGCAGTCGCGGCGCGGGCCGCCATCCGCCCAACGGCCGTCTTGCCGGCGCCAGGCCCATTACCGGGGCCAATCGCGCTCCCGCCGACCCGGCGATTTCAAAACCATGCCGGTTTACGGGGCCAGGCCGGGAACCCCCGAGCATGCCGTAATCGGTAAAATCAAAACCGCAGGTAGACGGCTTGCGCATTCCGTGAAATGCAGAGTATGGACGGCCGGTCCGGGTCCAGCCCCGTAATCCGGCATAGTTTTGAAATGGTTCTTGTCAATCAGCATAATCTTTTACGTTGATTTGAACCGCAAACGTTTATCAAAGCAATTTGGTAGGCATATGGAGTGGGAACTATGGCAAAAAGAAGCCGGGCTATTTGCCCGGCCCCTCGATTCTCTGGTGGGCCCTCCGGGATTCGAACCCAGAACCCAGGGATTATGAGTCCCCTGCGCTAACCGTTGCGCCAAGAGCCCTTATAAAATGGCGTGTGCGATAGAGGCCAATGGAACAGGTCCCTATCATGAACCACGTCGTGAAATACTACCATGCACGCGGCGCCCGTTCAACGCACGATCTTGTCGACCAGGAGGATCATGGTGCCGCCTTTGACCTTGTGTGCCTATATGAAAAAAGGCCCCAACTTGCGTTGGAGCCTCATTCAATGCTCGGGTGGAGACGAGGGGGATCGAACCCCTGACCTCTTGACTGCCAGTCAAGCGCTCTCCCAGCTGAGCTACGCCCCCGTGACGAGGAGATACTATAGGGGAAGATCTTCGGGGTTGCAAGGGGGAATTTTGAATTGGCTATCCTCCTTACGGGTTTTCCTGGGACGGGGCAGAAATAATCACTCTTCGAGCGATCATTTCTATCCACCGTCCCGATAAAACCCTGATGCGATAGTCCTTACTTGTAGAGGTAAGCGATGGCGGTGCCGGTGTGGACTTGGATCTTAGCCGTTCCTCTTACGATGTTGCTGATGCCGGTGTCGGCCAATAAGCCTAATGGGCTGTGGTCTAGTTCCCATTCTAGGCCTTGTTCGCTTACTTCCGTGTTTGGGGCGATTGCGATGATGGAGAAGGTGCTGCCGGCTGCGTCTTCTATGGTCCAGGTTTCGTTCTGATGCAGGATTCTGGCCGTTACTTTGTCTTCTTTGATCCAGACGGGGGCGTCGTTGTAGTTGGCTAGTAGGCCTAGGACGGAGAGAGCCATGTCGGGGCGGCCTCCGGTGGCGCAGGTTGTGTACAGTTCGGCACCGGGCCAGCGGCGACGGATTGCGTCTAGAGCTAATGCTAGATCAGTGTAGTCCTTGTAGGGGTTGTGGCGTTCGACTTCGAAGTCTTCAGCGGCATCGACCAGGGCGCGGCCGGCATCGCTTACGGTGTCGGCGTCGCCGACGTAGACGTCACAGTTCAGGCCCGCGCCTAGTAGGGCATCCAGGCCGCGGTCTACGGCTACAATGCGATCGCACTCCCCTGCCAGCTGGCGCAGCAGCTCGGGGCTCGCCACCACCGGCGAGCCGCAGACTACTAATACTTTGCAAGCCACAGCCCTCGCCTAGCCCTCAAACTCAAGAATGCGATTCAGACACAGCTCTTCATAACTGTCGATAAAAATCTCGCAGTTGTTGCGAACGTCATCGCGATTCGTGTGCCCCAGCGGGTCATAAATGCCAACGCGCTTAAAGCCGGCGGTACCAGAACTCTTCAGGCCAAATGCAGCGTCCTCAAAAACCCAGGCAGTATCAAACGCATGTCCGTGGCGCTCCTCCAAACGGCGCAACGCCAGCTCGTAAATATCAGGGAAGTGCTTGGAGCGACCCGCCTCGCCCGTGGTGGTAATAAAGTCCATGTACGGCGCCACACCGGAGCCATCTAGCGCGGCCTGCACCAAATGGGCCGTCGTGGAGGTTGCCACGCACATGGCTATACCGGCCTTCTGGGCCTGCTGCAAAAACGGCAGCAATCCGGCAATCGGTGCGACCTTCGAGTATCCCTCAAGCAAAATGCCGCACAGCTCCTCATACAGCTCGGGGCCTTCTTCCTTAACACCCCACAGATCGTGGTATGCCTGGCACTCGTCCTCCAGCGACAAGGGGCCAAAATTGGCAAAGTCCTCGGGTGTAACGTCAACCCCGTGTCGGCGCAATAACTCTGGCTGGGCATAGGCCCAAACGGGGGTACTGTTCACCAACGTGCCGTCGCAATCGAAAATAAAAGCGACATTGGGGGCGGCGGTCTGGGACATATACGAACCTTTCGATGTCAAATGGTAAACAACCTGCTAAAAACGTTTTACCAAACGTCAGCCTAACAGTTTTGAAACCCTAATTGGTAAAACTGTCAAGAGTTTTACCACGGCAATTCTGCCAGTGGTATAAACATGGCGCTTACCGATTAAACGCCCCCGCAAATCCACTTTCGTCCATAAAACTAACGTACAGGTGTTATCGTAGTTTCTGCCGAAAGTTCCACCGAGCACGCGAGGTGGAACGAATCATAGAACTATCGCCGTCCCTTCGATTCGTGCAGCCCTGGACCTTTCGCATTTAGTCACCAAGGCAACACGCTGCCGCGTCATGATGGGATCAAACGTGAGCGATACAAAGCTAAAGCCAGTAACCAAAAAGCCAGCAACCCGCAAGCCGGCTCCGCACGCACCGGAGCTCTCTAAGGACGATGTCTATCTGTTTGGCATCGGTATGTGGGAGCGCAGCTGGGAAAAGATGGGCGCGCACCCCGACACGCAGAATCGTACGCGCGGCTGGCGTTTTTGCGTTTGGGCGCCCGATGTAAAGAGCGTCCACGTCATTGGTGAATTTAACGACTGGGATGAGGAAGCCAACCCGCTGGTGCCCGTGCATACGAGCGCTATCTGGGAAGGCTTTATTCCTGGTGCCGAGCAAGGACAGCTTTATAAGTATCTGATCGAGACCAACGAGGGCGAAAAGCTCTACAAGGCAGATCCGTACGCCTTTAAGGCCGAGTGCCCTCCGGGAACGGCCAGCGTGCTGTGGACCCTCGACGGCTACAAGTGGAACGACGCCGCGTGGCTCAAGCGCCGTGCCGGTCACAACCACATGTCGCAGCCCCTCAACATCTACGAGGTGCATATTGGTTCGTGGAAGCGCCACGGCGACGCGCCGCAGGGCGAGCCGGACGAGTACGGCAACTACCCCGGCCCTATGGATCCCTTCCCCGCGCAGCGCGGCGAGTTCTACACCTACGACGATCTGTCGGTGGAGCTCGTGGACTACGTGCGCGACATGGGCTATACACACATCGAGGTCATGCCGCTCATGGAGCATCCCTTCGATGGCTCCTGGGGCTACCAGACGACCGGCTACTATGCCGCCACGTCGCGCTACGGCGACCCGCAGCAGCTCATGCACTTTATCGATGCGTGCCACGAGGCGCGCATCGGCGTGATCATGGACTGGGTGCCCGGCGGTTTTTGCGCCGACTCCCACGGCCTTGCCACTTTTAACGGCCACATGCTGTTTGAGCACGAGATTCACCCCAACTGGGGCACGCATAAGTTCGATTTCGCCCGCGGCGAGGTCCGCTCCTTCCTGGTCTCCAACGTGCTGTACTGGCTCGAGAACTTCCACGTGGACGGCATTCGCATGGACGGCGTGTCCAGTATGCTGTACCTCAACTTTGGCATCGACGATCCCGGCCAAAAGAAGTTCAACAAGTATGGTACCGAGGAGGACCTGGACGCCAGCGCGTTTATCCGCCAGGTCAACTGCGCCGTGGAGGCACACTACCCCGACGTGATGATGATGGCCGAGGAGTCCACCGCGTGGCCGCTCGTGACCTATCCGCCGCAGGACGGCGGCCTGGGCTTCCACTACAAGTGGGACATGGGCTGGATGAACGACACCCTGCACTACATGCAGACCGATTTTCCGTGGCGCCCCGGCAACCACGGGCTGCTCACGTTCTCCATCATGTACGCCTTTACCGAGAACTTCATTTGCCCGTTGAGCCACGACGAGGTCGTGCACGGCAAGTGCTCGCTCATCGGCCGCATGCCGGGCGACTGGTGGCGCCAGTTTGCCGGCCTGCGCACGCTGGCCTTCTACCAGATGACGCACCCCGGTGCCAAGCTCAACTTTATGGGTAACGAGATCGGCCAGTTTATCGAGTGGCGCTACTACGAGTCCATCCAGTGGTTCCTGACCGAGGAGTACGAGACCCACCGTCATCATCAGGCGTTTATCAAGGCGCTCAACCACCTGTACACCGCCGAGCCCGCCCTGTACGAGCGCGGCTTCACCGACGACGGCTTTACCTGGATCGACGCGGACAACTCCAAGCAGTCCATCGTGAGCTTTGTGCGCCAGGGCGAGGACATCGACGACGACCTGGTGATCCTGATCAACTTTGACCCGGCGAGCTACGAGAGCTTCCGCGTGGGCGTGCCGCGCGAGGGTGACTGGGAGGTCATCTTCGACTCCGACCGTCCCGAGTTTGGCGGCAGCGGCTATGCCGGCGAGGAGCCTTACACCTGCTCGAGCGAGCCCTATCCCTGGAACGGGCAGATGGACTCCATTGAGATCAAGGTGCCCGGACTGGCTGGCGTGGTGCTTAAGCGCCGCGGTCCCAGCAGCTATAAGCCGCCCGTGGTCGAGGAGCCCAAGAAGGCCACGCGTAAGCGTACGTCCTCGGTGAAGCCCAAGGCCGCGGCTGCAAAGAAGGCTCCGGCCAAGGCGAAGGCTGCCAAGCCCGCTGCCAAGGCTTCGGCCAAATCCACCACGGCCAAAAAGGCAGCCACCAAAAAGGCTGCTCCCAAGGCCAAGGCAGCCGCTGTTAAGGCTTCTGCCAAGAAAGCGTAACAAAGGCGTTACCACTGTAATTACCCGTCCCACGGGGGCGTAGGATACATGTCATAACCGTTCCGGGAGAAACATCCCCGGGGGAAAGGAACGTATGAATAAGATCTTCGACAACAAGCAGGAGTTTACCGAGCTCTATCGCGATGCCGTCATGAGCATCAGCGGCAAGAGCGTCGAAGCCGCCAGCGACCTCGACCGCTTTAACGCCCTGGCCAAGCTCGTGGCCGAGAAGGCCCGCACCGTTGCCACCAAGAGCGACGCCCGCGCCACCGCCGAGGGCAAGAAGCGCGTGTACTACTTCTCGATTGAGTTTTTGATCGGCCGCCTGCTCGACAACTACCTGCTCAACTTTGGCGTGCGAGACATGGTCGCCGAGGCGCTCGACGACATGGGCTTTGACCTGTCCGTCATCGAGAACCAGGAGCCCGATCCGGCGCTGGGCAACGGTGGCCTGGGCCGTCTGGCCGCATGCTTCCTGGATTCCATGGCAGCCGAGGGCATTGCCGGCTACGGCAACGGCATGCGCTACCGCTACGGCCTGTTTAAGCAGGAGATCGTCAACGGCAGCCAGGTCGAGGCCACTGACGAGTGGCTCACCCACGGCTATCCCTGGGAGGTCCGTCGTCAGGACAAGGCCGTGACCATCAAGTTTGGTGGCCGTGTTGAGGGCTTTGAGGAGAACGGCCGCACGTTCTACCGCACGGTGGACACGCAGGATATCCTGGCTGTCCCCTACGACATCCCCGTGGTGGGCTATGCCGGCGAGACCGTCAACAAGCTGCGCGTCTGGGCTGCCGAGCCGGTCGAGGAGCACTTTGACCTTGAGGCCTTCAACCGCGGCGACTATGCCCAGGCCGATGCCGAGCGCGCCGAGGCCGAGGCCATCAGCGCCATCCTCTACCCCAACGACGCCGGCGAGCACGGCCGTCTGTTGCGCCTGAAGCAGGAGTACCTGTTTGTTTCGGCCGGCATCTACAGCCTGCTCGACACCTTTGAGAAGGAGCACGGCGAGAACTGGGAGCTGCTTCCGCAGTTTGTGGCAATCCATACTAACGACACGCACCCCGCCATGTGCGGCCCCGAGCTCATGCGTATCCTCATCGACGAGAAGAAGCTCGAGTGGGACGACGCCTGGAACATCGTGACGCAGGTTGTGAGCTACACCAACCACACCATCCTGCCCGAGGCTCTGGAGAAATGGCCCATCGGCACGTTCTCCAAGCTCCTCCCCCGCGTGTACCAGATCATCGACGAGATCAGCCGTCGTTGGCACGAGTCGTTCGACACCACTCAGGAGGGCTGGCAGGAGCGTCTGCGCCAGACCGCCATCCTGTGGGACGGCGAGATTCGCATGGCCAACCTGTCCGTGATCTGCAGCCACAGCGTCAACGGCGTGGCCAAGATCCACTCCGACATCATCAAGAACATCGTGCTCAAGGACTTCTATGCCCTGACGCCCGAGAAGTTCAACAACAAGACCAACGGCATCTCGCACCGTCGCTTCTTTGCCGAGGCCAACCCCACCTATGCCAAGCTCGTGACCGAGGCCATTGGCGATGGCTGGCTTAAGGACGCCTTTGAGCTGGAGAAGCTCAAGGAGTTTAAGGACGACACCGAGTTCCTGAAGGCCTTGGGTGCCTCCAAGCGCGCCAACAAGGAGCGCCTGGCCGCCTACGTCAAGGCCGAGACCGGTCTGGTTATCGACCCCAACACCGTCTTCGATGTCCAGGTAAAGCGCTTCCATGCCTACAAGCGCCAGCTCATGAACATCATGAAGGTGATGGACATCTACAACCGTCGCATCGCCGATCCCAACTTCCACGTGACGCCGACGACCTTCATCTTTAGCGGCAAGGCTGCCTCGAGCTACACCTTCGCCAAGGAGACCATCCGCCTCATTAACTCCGTGGCCGACGTCATCAACAACGACGCCCGCGTCAACGAGGTCATGAAGGTCTGCTTTATCCCCAACTTCCGCGTGAGCAACGCCCAGCTCATCTACCCTGCCGCCGAGATCTCGGAGCAGATCTCCACAGCCGGCAAGGAGGCCTCGGGCACGTCCAATATGAAGCTCATGATGAACGGCGCCATTACGCTGGGCACCCTCGACGGCGCCAACATCGAGATCGCCGACCTGGCCGGCCGCGAGAACGAGGCCATCTTTGGCCTGACCGCTCCCGAGGTCGAGCAGCTCTGGGCATCCAACAGCTACTTTGCGTGGGATACGCTCAACAACGATCGCGAGCGTCTGGGCCGCGTGATGGACGAGCTCAAGGACAACACCTTCGCCGGCCTGTCGGGCAACTTCGAGAGCATCTACAACGAGCTCATGAACAACAACGACCCCGACCTGGTCATGGCCGATTTCCGCAGCTACGTGGATGCTTGGGAGGCGCTCACGAACAGCTACAGCGACCAGCAGACCTGGAACCGCAAGGCGCTGCTCAACACCGCCTCCTCCGGCTGGTTCTCGAGCGACCGCACCATTCGCGAGTACCGCGACGAGATCTGGCACGCGTAAAGGCGCGCGAGCTCCCTTATGCCAGCACGGCATTACTCGACGGGCGCGACGTTGCGCTGCGCCCGTCGCTAATGGGTTTAAGAACATCGATGACAGAAGGAGAAATCGATGAGTAAGAAAGAATGCATCGCGATGCTCCTCGCAGGAGGACAGGGCAGCCGATTGGGGGCACTCACCCAAAAGATCGCTAAGCCGGCGGTTAGCTTTGGTGGCAAGTTCCGCATTATCGATTTTTCGCTGTCCAACTGCTCCAACTCGGGCATCGACACGGTGGGCGTTCTGACGCAGTACCGTCCCTACCTGCTGCATGCCTATGTGGGCTCCGGCGAGGCATGGGATCTGGACAGCCGCGACGGCGGCGTGTCGATCCTGCCGCCGTACGAGACGCAGACCGGTGGCGCCTGGTATGCGGGCACGGCCGACGCCATCACGCAGAACCTCGACTACATCAAAGCCAACGACCCCAAGTACGTCCTGATTCTTTCGGGCGATCACCTGTATCGCATGGACTACCGCAAGATGCTCAAGACGCACATTGAGAATAACGCCGACCTCACGGTGAGCGTTATGCCCGTGCCGTGGGAGGAGGCCAGCCGCTTTGGCATCCTGACCACCGACCCCGAGGACGGCCGCATCACCAAGTTTACCGAGAAGCCCGAGAAGCCCGATTCGAACCTCGCGTCCATGGGCATCTACATCTTCTCGGCCGACGTCCTGATCGAGGCGCTTGAGCAGGACGCTCTGGACCAGCGCTCGAGCCACGACTTTGGCAAGGACATCATCCCCAAGCTACTCGGTGAGAACAAGCGCCTGTACAGCTACGAGTTCCACGGCTTTTGGAAGGATGTCGGCACCATCGCCAGTTTCCACGAGACCTCGATGGACCTGTTGGGCAACAACCCCGAGTTCGATCTGTTTGACAAGAACTTCCCCATCATGTCCAACATCACCACGCGTCCGCCGCACTACATTGGCCCGGACGGCCGCCTGGACGACTGCCTGGTCTCCAACGGCTGCAAGATCTACGGCACCGCTCGCCACTCGATCCTTTCGACCGATGTCATCATCGAAGAGCGCGCCGTGGTCGAGGACTCCGTGCTGCTGCCGGGTGCGCACGTTAAGAGCGGCGCGCACATCTGCCGCGCTATTTTGGGCGAGAACTCCACGGTCGAAGAGGGCGTGAAGCTCGGCTCTGTCGATACCACCAAGGATACGGCCGTCGTTGGAAATGACGTCGTTATCGGGAAGGGGGAATGATCCGATGATCAATCGCAAGGCCATCGGTTATATCACCGCTAACTACTCTTCGACCTACGGCAGCGTCCTGCTCAAGGACCGCCCCATCGCGTCCGTCCCGATTTTGGGCCGCTACCGCCTGATCGACTTCCCGCTGTCCAACATGATGAATGCCGGTATTAAGACCGTCGGCGTCGTCATGCCGGGCAACTATCGCTCGCTGATCGACCACGTGGGCTCGGGCAAGGACTGGGGCCTGGACCGCAAGAAGGGCGGCCTGTTCATGGTCCCCGGCAACGCGTATGGCACCACCAAGGGCGGCATGCGCTTCCTGCTGCGCGACATCATCTCCAACAAGACGCTGTTCCAGCGCTCGGACAAGCCCTATGTTGTGATGATGGGCACCAACATCATCTTTAACATGGACCTCAACACCATCATCGACGCGCACGAGAACTCCGGCGCCCAGATGACCGTGGTGTACTGCAAGGCCACGCGCAACGTCGATGACGAGACCAAGCTCGAGATTAACGAGAACGGCCGCCTGACGGGCGTGAGCGCCGGCGTCGTGTACGGCGACAACGCCTCTATGGACTGCTGCATCGTCAACCGCGAGACGCTGCTCGAGATTATCGACCACTACCAGGCCGCCGACTATCTGGACCTGCTCGAGGCACTCCAGGGCGACTTTGGCAACATCGATGTGTGCAGCTACGAGTACAAGGGCGAGGTCGTGGGCGTGTTTAGCGAGAAGTCGCTGTACCGCCGCAGCATGGACCTGCTCGACCAGACCGTGGCCGACCAGCTCTTTGACCCCGAGCGCCCGATCCTGACCAAGGCTCACGACGTGCCGCCTTCGCGCTATGCAACCGGTAGCCACGCGTGCAACTCGATCATCTCGGCCGGCTGCATCATCAAGGGCACCGTGCGCAACTCGATCCTGTCGCGCGGCGTTGTGGTTGAGGAAGGCGCTTCGGTGACCAACTCGATCATCAACCAGAGCTGCATCATCAAGAGCGGCGCCCGCGTTGAGAATGCCATCCTGGACAAGAACAACGTGGTTCCCACCAACACCGAGCTTCGCGGCACGCCCGAGAACATCCTGGTGCTGGGCAAGGCCCCGTTAACTTCTGATATCACCAACGCGAGCTAGCTTTGGCACCGCAACATCGCTCGTAACACGTAGAATAGCCGCCCGGTTTGCGCCAGGCGGCTATTCTCGAATTGCAACAGGGAGACAATATGGCTGATTCCAGCAAAAAGATGCAGATCGTGTTTGCCTCGGCCGAGTGCGCACCGTTTGTGAAGACCGGTGGCCTGGGCGACGTGGCGGGCTCGCTGCCTGCGGCGCTTGTGCGCGCCGGCGCCGAAGTAATCGTGATGGTGCCCAAGTACGCCACCATCAAGGACGAGTACAAGTCGCAGATGGAGCACTTCTCCGACTTTTACGTGAGCCTGGGCTGGCGCAATGAGTACTGCGGACTCGAGAAGCTCGAGCACGACGGCGTCACCTATATGTTCATCGACAACGAGCGCTACTTCGCGCGCGACTATCCGTACGGCTTCTTTGACGACGGCGAGCGCTTTGCGTTCTTCTCCAAGGCCATCACCGAGAGCCTGCAGCACCTGCCCGCCGGCTTTGAGTGCGACATCCTGCACTGCAACGACTGGCAGACGGCGCTGGCGCCCGTGTTTTTGCGCGAGTTCTACCAGGGCCTGCCGCTGTATGACCGCGTCAAGACCGTGTTCTCGATCCACAACGTGGCGTTCCAGGGCCAGTTTAGCGACACCGTGATGGAGGACATCCTTGGTGTGGCGCACATTCCGGCGGCCGCCTCGCAGCTGCGTTGCGACGCCTGCAGCATCAACTACATGCTGGGCGCCCTGCGCTATGCCGACGCCATCACCACGGTGAGCCCCACCTATGCCAACGAGATCCAGACGCCCGAGTTTGGCGAGGGCCTGGACGGCGTACTGCGCGAGCGTTCCTACGCGCTGCAGGGCATTTTGAACGGCATTGACGTTGCGGGCTTTGACCCGGCAACAGACAAGCGAATTGCCGCAAACTACACGGTTGATGACCGTTCCGGGAAGGCCGTGTGCAAGGCCAAGCTTCAGGAAGAGCTGGGGCTCGAGGTTCGCGACGACCGTCCGCTCATGGTGATGGTCACGCGCCTGACGCGCCAGAAGGGCATGGATCTGGTCATGTACGCGCTCGACCGCATCCTGTCCGGCGGCGTGCAGGTGGCGGTGCTGGGCACCGGCGACCGCGACTACGAGGACGGCCTGCGCTACTTCCAGGACAAGTACCCCGGCACCATGGCCGCACGCATCGAGTTCGATCCGGCGCTGTCGCAGCGCATGTATGCCGCCGCCGACATGTTCCTGATGCCTTCGAAGTTTGAGCCCTGCGGCCTGTCGCAGATCATCGCCATGCGCTACGGCACGCTGCCGATTGTTCGCGAGACCGGTGGCCTGAAGGACACCGTGCAGCCGTACAACGAGTTTACCGGCGAGGGCACGGGCTTCTCGTTTAGCAACTTTAACGGCGACGAGATGGGCGATGCGGTATTCCGCGCGGCGCGTCTGTTCTGGGATAACCGCGACGCCTGGAACCAGCTGGTCACGCAGGCCATGAGCCAGGACTTTAGCTGGACGCGTTCGGCCGATAAGTACCTGGACCTGTACTTCTTTATGCATCCGGAGATTGAGAGGCCGACGGCTGTTGTCGACGAGCCTGAGGCTGTTGCTGAGCCGGTGGCCGCTGAGGAGCCCAAGGCCGAAGAGAAGCCTGTTGAGGCTGAGCCCGCAAAGGCTGAGCCCGCAAAGGCTGAGCCCGCAAAGGCTGAGCCTGAGGTGAAGGCTGAGGTTGCTCCCAAGGCAGAGGTCGAGGTCAAGCCTGCTGTAAAGCCCGCAGCTAAGAAGACCGCGACCCGCAAGACGACCGCTAAAAAGGTTACGACGACCAAGGCCGCCGCGACTAAAACAACGGCTGCCAAGACAACGACCACGCGCAAGCGCACGACCGCCGCTACCAAGAAGGCCGCCGCGGCCGAGGCCGCTCCCGAGGTAAAGGCCGAGGTCGCAGAGGCCAAGCCGGCCGCCAAGGCTCCGGCAAAGACCGCTGCCAAGAAGACAACCGCGACCGCCAAGAAGGCAACGGCAGCCAAGAAGACTACAGCTACGAAGGCGACGGCTACCAAGGCCGCCGCGACCAAGGCAGCCGCAAAGCCGGCAGCCAAGGTCGAGGAGACGCCTGCCGAGCCCAAGGCCGAAGCAGCTGTCGAGGCCAAGCCGACCGCCAAGACCACCACGCGCAAGCGCACGACGACGGCCAAGAAGACCACGGCAAAGGCTGCCGCTCCTAAGGCAGAGGCTATGCCCGCCGCCGTCAAAGAGGAGACCAAGCCCGAGGTAAAGCCCAAGCCGGCACCGAAGGCCGCTGAGGTCAAGACCGCTCCGAAGGCTACGGCAAAGGTCGAACCCGCCAAGGAGGCCCCGGTCTCCCCCGCCGCTTCGACCGAGGAAAAGGCTCCGACCAAGAAGACCTCCGTCCGCAAGGCAACGGCCACCCGCAAGCGTCGCTAGCCCACAGACGATCCAAAACCTCATCAAACCCTAAGCAAGGGGCGCTCCAACCGGGCGCCCCTTCTCTGTAGGTAGTGGTAAAACGATTTTCTAAGACAACCGTTCGCCGATGGTAAACGGATGTTGTTTATACACCCTGTGTACTACAGATATACTTACATCTTAGGCGTAAAACCCATGGCCCGCAGGTCATGATTCTATTGAACTGGACCGTACTATGAGATTGATACACAACAGCCGTCTACCGCAGTTTCGCACTCCGTTTGGCGCTGTGACCACTGGAACTTCCGTTGCACTCTCGGTGATTTTGGAGGATGCCGATCCCAACCAGGCAACGCTTACGCTGCGCACCTGGGTAGATGAGATCGGTGAGTCTCTGTATCCCATGACGCACGAGGGCGACGGCATATTTACCGTAGAGCTTGAGTGCACCGAGCCCTGTCTTATCTGGTACAGCTTTATCTGCAATATCGAGGGCCAGCCCGAGGTTCGCCTGGGCGCGCCGCAAGGCCGCACCGGTGGCGAGGGCGTAACTTACGGCTACGCCGAGGTTCCGTCCTTCCAGATTACCGTCTATAAGCACCGCGAAGTGCGTCCCGAGTGGTACGAGCGTGGCATGGTCTACCAGATCTTCCCCGATCGCTACGCCCGTGACGAAAACTGGCGCGAGCGCACGCTGGCCGAGGTCGAAAAACCGCGCAACGGAATCCAGCGCCGTATGGTCGAGGACTGGAACGAGCCGCCCGTATACGAGCGCGCCGAGGACGGCTCCATCAAGACCTGGGACTTCTACGGCGGCTCGCTCAAGGGCATCCAAAATGAACTGCCCCGCATCGCGGAGCTGGGCTTTACGGCCATCTACCTCAACCCCATCTTTGAGGCCGCGAGCAACCACCGCTACGACACGGCCGACTACACCAAGATCGACCCAATCCTGGGCACCGAGCAGGACTTTACCGGGCTGTGCCAGGCAGCCGAGAAGCTGGGCATCTCCATCATCCTGGACGGCGTTTTTAACCATACGGGTGACGACTCCATCTATTTCAACCGCTACGGCAACTACCCCGGCGTGGGCGCGTGGCAGAGCGAGGACTCACCGTGGCGCGATGCGTTTTATTTCCACGAGGACGGCTCGTATGACTGCTGGTGGGGCGTGGGCAACATGCCCGCCATCAATGAGAGCTCCGAGCTGGTACGCGAGCGGCTTCTGGGCAAGGACGGCGTGATCCGTAAATGGCTACGTGCCGGCGCTCATGGCTGGCGCCTGGACGTCGCTGACGAGCTTTCCGACGACTTCCTGGCCGAGATCAAGAAGGCCGTACTTGACGAAAAGCCTGACGCACTGTTGCTCGGCGAAGTCTGGGAAGACGCCTCCAACAAGATCAGCTACGGCCATCTGCGTCGCTATCTGCAAGGCTCCGAGCTCGACTCGGCCATGGATTACCCCTTCCGCGACATGGTCATCGGCTTTTTGATGGGCTACAAGAACGCCTACGAGGCCGCTGAGGATATCGAGACCCTGCGCGAGAACTACCCGAGCGAGGCATTGTCCTGCGCGCTCAACCTGCTGTCGAGCCACGACCGCCCGCGTATCATCTCGGTGCTCGGCGGCGGCCCCGACGAGTCGCAGCTGCCCGAGTGCGAGCGCAGCAAATGGCGCCTGGACGAGAACTCGATGGGCCTGGCCAAGAGCCGTTTTTGGCTCGCCACGCTCATGCAGATGACCTTCCCCGGCGTGCCTTCGATCTACTACGGCGACGAATACGGCCTGGAGGGTCTAACCGATCCAGGCAACCGCCGCACCCTGCCGACCAAGGACCAACTGCACGACTTCGACACGCTGGCTATTGTCAAAAACGCCTCCGCCGTACGCCGCGCACTGCCGTTTATGATCGACGGCGAGACCAAGGCCTTCGCGCTCAACGACGAGGTACTCGCCTACACGCGCACCGGTAAAGACGGTGAGGCCGCGACGGTAATCATTAACCGCAGCCTGCGCAATTCACACCGCGTGACGATTCCGGCGCTCGACGAATGTGCGAGCGATGTGATTAGCGGTCACGAGTGCGAGATTCACAATGGCACTGTCACACTCGATCTGTATCCGCTGGGCTCGTCGATCATCTATCACCATGCCGAGCAGCGCCTGCAGGAGCCGCTCGATCACGGCGCGGGCGTCGTGTGCCATATCACATCGGTGCCGACCGACGACGGCAAGCCCGGTACGATCGGCGCGCCCACGCGTCGTTTTATCGACCATCTGGCCGCCATGGGCATGCGCTACTGGCAGGTTCTCCCCGTCAACCCCACGGACTTCTTCCGCTCCCCTTACGCCGGTCCTTCGGCCTTTGCAGGCAATATCGACCTGCTGCCCGAAAGCCACGAGGAGCTGGCCGCCGACTTTGAGACCTGGAAGACCCGCGGCGGCGAGGATGCCGACCCGCTGTACACAGCGTTTAAGCATCGCAATGCCGATTGGCTCGAGAAATACTGCGTCTACATGGCCGTTAAGAAGTACTTTGAGGGCGAGTCGCGCCACGATTGGCCGGCAGATGTCGCGCGCTACAACGAGCATCTGATCGACGACAAGCGCTTCCACAACGAGGCCGAGCTTCAGGCGTACATGCAGTACCGCTTTGACCTGGCTTGGTGCGAGCTCATGAACTATGCGCACAAGAAGGGCATCGAGGTTATCGGCGATATTCCTATGTACGTGTCTGACGATTCGGCAGATGCGTGGAGCGAGCCCGAGAACTTCTGGCTGTCCGATACCGGCAAGGCGATTGAGATTTCCGGTGCGCCGCCCGACAACTTTGCGCCCGAGGGCCAGGTGTGGGGCAACCCGACGTTCCGCTGGGACCACATGAAGCAGAACGGCTATAGCTGGTGGATGGATCGCCTGCGTCGTGCGTTTTCGCTCTACGACCGCGTGCGTCTGGATCACTTCCTGGGCTTCCACAGCTACTTTAGTATCCCCGCGGGCAAGGCTTGCGCCGACGGTCGCTGGCTGGCGGGCCCGGGCAAGGACCTGTTCCAGACCGCCTACGACGAGCTGGGTCCGCTCAACTTTATCGCCGAGGACCTGGGCTATTTGACGCCCGGTGTTCGCGCCATGGCTTCGACCTGTGGTTTCCCCGGTATGGACGTGCTGGAGTTTAGCGATTACGACGTTCGTTGCGGTGTGCATCCAACGCCCGGCAAGATTCTGTACACCTCGACGCACGATACGTCGACGCTGGCCGGTTGGTGCACGCGTTCCTTTGCGGGCGGCGATGAACCGAGCGGTGTTGAGGTGGCGGCAAAGCTGATAAGTGACGCGCTGGCAAGCGACGCTCCCCTGGTGATGATGCCGCTGCAGGATGTCCTAGGGCTTGGCGACGACGCGCGCATGAACGTTCCGGGCGTGGCCACGGGCAACTGGACCTGGCAGGCAGACGAGGCGGACATTGCAGCTGCCGAGGGCAAAACCGCACAGCTCCTGCGCAACAACCATAGATTCTGGGGCGAAGCGTGATAAAACCCCCGATATAGGGTACAGTTACAGACGTTTGAATTTTTGCGGGCAGAGTAATCTGCCCGCTTTGTGCTGAAAAGGAAGTATTATGGCGCGCTACGATTACAAGTGCTCGAGCTGCGGCAACGTGTTTGAGGTTGAGCATCCCATGTCCGAGACTCCCGAGGTCATGTGCCCGAGCTGCGGTGCCCCGGCGGCCAAGACGTTCTCGGCCAGCGGCATTAAATTTGAGGGCAGCGGTTTCTATAACACCGACCAGCGAAGCGGCGGCTCCAGCACCAGCGCCACCAGCGGCTGCTGCGCCAACTGCCCGCACAGCCACTAGAAACCAAACAGCCCCGCGACCGACACCGATCGCGAGGCTTATTCTTTAGCTAACCAGGTTTCCTTATGAGTTGCGGTGAAATAAAGACTGTTTGGCGGTTAGAAGCCGATATTCAATCCCTATTTCACCGCAACTTAGTAGTTACTTGCGGATCATTCTGGCGCAGAAGTGACCGTCGTAGGAATCGGCATTTACCGGCACGCTTTGGAAGAGGCCTCGATCGTTCTGACGAACGGATACGAGCTTCTTGGCCTGATCGAACTCGGGGAGTTGCAGAATCTGCGCCTCGGAAAGCGGCGCCACGCTAAAGCTGGCACCCTCGGGAGAGTTTAGGAAAGCGTCCACCACCTGCGTGTTCTCCTCGTCGAAAACCGAGCACGTCGCATAGATGAGCTCGCCGCCGGCAGCCACGCGCGCAGCAGCCTCTTTGAGCATCGTAAGCTGCAGTTTGGGCAGCTCAACCGTCACATCTTTTTCGGTCAGGCGCCACGGGATCTCGGGATGACGGCGCATGGTACCGGTGCCAGAGCACGGCGCATCGATAAAGACCGTGTCGAACTTAACCGGCTCGCCAAGCATGGCATCAAACGATGTGAGCACCTCATCAAGCTCGCAAGCATCACCCGAAACCGTACGAACGCCCTGAATACCGGCCTTATGCAGACGAGCGAGATTCAGATCGCACTTGCGATCATGCAGATCGAGCGCCGTATGCTGACGCTCATAGCCCGTACGCTTGGCCTGGCACATCATCACATAGGTCTTGGTGCCGCGGCCCGCGCCAATCTCAAGGCAACGACCGGGACGGGTCGCGGAAGTCGCAATAAGTTGGGCGTTGAGGTCCGAGGCAACCGCGGCAGCACGCTCAAACACGCCCGATGCAACCGTGACCTGCGCATCGACCGGAGCATGGCAGCCCGGGAACACGGGTGCCACAAGCTGGGAGATAAACGGGTCGGCCTTGGTCGCAAACGCATTCTCGTGCAGTGCAAGCGGCGCAGGCGCCAGATTGCCTGCAAAGTTGAGCGCGCCCTCGGGCGTATCGAACGAAGCCATAATGCGAGCGCACAGCCAACGCGGCAGTCCCATCAGGCGCGACAGACGAACCAAGCGTCGCTCAGACTCATCCACATCGGACGCAGTAGCAAAGTCCTCAACGTTGTCCGCGACCTTATGCAGCACGGCATTGGCCAAGCCAGCGGCGGACTTAGCACCGCAGCGAACCAGCTCAACACCCTGACTTACGGCAACGCGGCCAGGCGTATGCAGATAAAGCATCTCGAAGGCCGAGATACGAAGCGCCATGCGAACACGCGGCGCAACCTTTTTGGGCTTATCGAAAAACTGATCGAGCAGTTCGTCCAAAATACCCTGCGTGGCGGCAACACCCAGTGCCAAGCGGGCGGCAAAGGCGGAATCGCGCTGGTCAATAGCCTTGGCCGATGCGCGAGAGGACAGCACGTCACGCGCATACATGCCGCGGCGATCGGCCTCCATTAGCACATCGAGCGCAAGCTTGCGCGCGGGAGACAACTTGCTCATGACAAAACACCCCAGATAAGATCGGCACCCTGCAGGCCAGCAGCCCAAGCAGAAGCGGCCATAGCACGTTTGCCATCGGGCTTAACCTCGAGCAGCTCAACCGCGCTATCGGAAAGACCAAGGTAAACACGCTTGGCCTTAACGAGAACCTGTCCCTCGCCAAGCAACACATCAGCCGGCGCAGCATCGAGCACGCGCACGGTCTTGCCGGCAATCACGCAACGAGCAGGCGCGGTATCGGACGAGGCCAGCACATGACGTACGCAATCGAGCGCCGCCATCTGCGGATCCAGACGCATCTCCTGCTTGGAAATCTTGGCAGCATGAGTGACGAGCGACTCATCCTGCTCAGTCCAAACAGCCGAGCCATCGGCAAGCGAGGGAAGCGTATCAGCCAGCAGTTTGCCGCCAAGCTCACCAAGCTCCATCGTGAGCGCCTCGGCATGCTTACCGGCAACCGACGTAGACGCCTGGGCACAATAAGCGCCGGTATCAACGCCATGTCCAATACGCATAATAGAAACGCCAGCAACCTCATCACCAGCGAGAATCGCACGCTGAATAGGAGCAGCCCCACGCCAACGAGGCAGCAAGGACGCATGAACATTCACAATACCAAGCGGCGCCATATGCAGCACCTCATCAGGCAAAATGCAACCATAGGCAGCCACACAGAAAATATCAGCATCCGCGGCCTTGAGCGCCTCAACAACCTCAGGCGTCATCCGATTAGCCTCAACAACCGGCAACCCCAGCTCGAGCGCCTTGGCCTTAACAGGAGAAGGCTCAAGCTTCTTACCACGCCCACGAACAGCATCGGGACGAGTAATAACAAGCGCGATCTCATTCCCAGCCTCAACAAGCGAAGTCAACGAAGGCACAGCAAAATCCGGCGTACCCATAAACACAATACGCATAATGAATGTCTCCCCTCAACAAGAGCCGAGACGGCTACAAATAACAGCGGAAAGCCAGTCCCCAGCCCATCCGCAAAAACAGTTCAACATGAACAAATATACCCAAAACCAAAGAAAGAGCCGCAATAAAAGCAGCTCTCTCAACAAACCAAATATCAGCGAAGACGCCCCTCCCTGGCCCAACGGCACCCGGGCGAGACGAGCACGTAAACGCAGTCCCTGGGGTGGGGCCCACACATATCGTCCCGCGCGCAGTTTCGCAGCAAAGCGAGAATGTTTGAGCACGGGACGATATGTGTGGGCCCCACCCCAGGGACGAACAATCTACTCAGTCTCGCCCGGTCGAGCGCCGCGGGCCAGGGCGTCCTGGTACTCCTTGACCGCCTTGATGCGCTGCATCGGCTTCAGCCGCTCGAACATGGTATTGCCATGCAGGTGATCGATCTCATGCTGCAGGCACACGCAGAACAGGTCGCCCGTGGCCTCATAGCGAATCAGGTTAGCATCCAGGTCGTACGCTTCAACGACAACGTGATCGGGACGCTCGATCTCGCAGCTAATGCCGGGAATGGACAGACAGCCCTCGCTAAACGGCACCAGATGGTCGCTCTGCTCAACAATGACAGGATTAATGAGCACGTACGGGTCGTAGTCGTTCTTGTCGCTGTAGTCGCAGTCGATGGTAACGAGCTGGATAAGCTCGCCGATCTGCGGGGCGGCAAGACCGCAACCGCCGTTCTCGAACATCATCTTCATCATCTTCTCGGCAAGCGCCTCGATCGCCGGGGTGATCTCCTCGATGACGGCGCACTCCTGGCGCAGACGAGGGTCGGGAGACAGTACGATTCCGTTGGCTTCCATGGCCATCCTTTCGGGTTGTTACATCAAATCATAGGCGTCGACGTCAACGCTCACGCTCACGCCGCGCACGGAGCCCACATCTTTGAGGCAGGCGTCGATATCATCAGAGACATGGTACCCTACCGGCGACTTTACAAGCAGATGGAAGCGGTAACGGTCCTTGGCTCTCTCGATTACACACGAAGCAGGGCCCAGCACCTGCGGTACGGCACTCCCCGCTCGCAAAAAGTCGGGCGCGGCGGCATGCCAGCGGCGCTTGAGGAGCTTCGCGATGCGCCCGATGTAGTCCTGCGCGTCGTCCGGGTTCGCCGACCACACCAAGATGTTGACCAGACGCACAAACGGCGGATACAGGGCGTCGCGGCGCTGATCCAGGTCGTAGTCGGTAAAGATGGAGCGATCGTGCTCAGCGACGGCTCGGATAACCGGATCCTCGGGCAGGTAGGTCTGGATGATGACCTCGCCCGGGCGATCACCACGGCCGGCACGGCCCGCAACCTGCTCCAGCAGATCGTAGGCGCGCTCCCCCGCGCGGAAATCGGGCAACTTGAGGGCGAAGTCGGCATTGACCACGCCCACGAGCGTGACCTCGGGAAAGTCGAGGCCCTTGGCGATCATCTGGGTGCCCAGCAGCACGGCGCAATCGGCGGCGTCGAACTGCTCGAGCAGCTTTTTGTGCGCGTCCTTACCACGCGTGGAATCGGCATCCATGCGAATGATGGCAACGTCATCGGGCAGCATCTGGTGCAGCGCGTCCTCGATCTGCTGCGTGCCCAGGCCCATTTTTGCCAAGTAGCGACTACCGCACTTGGGGCAACGGCTCGTGGGCGCCGGATACGGTTGCACGCGCCAGGAAGATCCGCAAGTGTGACATTGCAGTGTGTGCGTGCGCTCGTGGTATGTGAGGGCCGTGGAGCAATGGTTGCAGGTGGGAACGCAGCCGCACTCGCGGCACATGAGGAACGGCGCAAAGCCGCGGCGGTTATGCAGCAGTACGGCCTTTTCGCGACGCTCGACAACACGCTCGAGGCCTTCCATCAACGGTTTTGAGAACATGGAGCGGCTGCCGTGAGAAAACTCACGGCGCAGGTCGGCGATTCGAACCGTAGGCAGCACAGCGTGCCCCGGGCGCTCGGGCATCTCGACGCGCGTCCAGGTGGCACCGTTATACGAGCCACGGCGGCAGCGGTCGAGGGCCTCAGCAGAAGGCGTGGCGGAGCCCAACACGAGCGGACAGCGGTAGCGGCGCGCCATCTCGGCCGCTACCTCGCGCGCGTGGTAGCGCGGACTGGAGCCCTGCTTGTAGCTGGTCTCGTGCTCCTCGTCGATGATGATGAGACCGAGATCACTGAGCGGGCAGAAAAGCGCCGAACGGGCTCCCACGACAACACGAGCGGCCCCGCTAGCAACCATATCCCACTGGTCCAGGCGCTCGCCGGCCGAAAGGCGCGAATGGAACACGGCGACCGTCTCGCCAAAGCGCGAGCGGAAGCGGCCGACGGTCTGGGCCGTCAGCGAGATCTCGGGCACGAGCACGCAGGCCGAACGGCCGGCGGCCAGCACGCGCTCAATCGCCGAAAGGTAAACCTCGGTTTTGCCGGAGCCGGTGACGCCGTCGACCAGCACCACGTCGCCATGAGCGTCCAGACGGGCGCGTTCAATCTGCGCGAGCGCCTGCTGCTGGCCCTTGGTAAGTGCGACCGGCGCCTTGCCGCTTGCCGAGGACAGCGTGGTCTGCTCGCTGCATCCACGCCAGGCGCGGCGCTCCTCCACAACCACGACGCCGCGTTTTTCGAGCGCCTTGATGGTCGCCGACATGCTGTTATAGAGCAGGTTGAGGTCGCGCGTCGTGACCGGACCGCATTGGAGCGCCTCGATGAGCTGACGCTGACGGACCGCGGTCTTGGGCGGCGTGTAGTCGAAACCCTCGGGCGTGAGCATAACCCAGCGGTTTTGGATGGGTTTGACGGCGGGGCGCTCAACGGTCCACACGCCGTCATCGCCCTTGACCACGCGCGGGCTTCCACCCGGTGGCAAGAACAGGCGCAGGCACTCGGAAAGCGTTGCAACGTACTCGCGGCTCATCCAGCGTGCGATACGGGCAGCCTCGGCGGTAAAGAGCGGCTTGCTGAGGATAGCCTCGATAGGCTTGATGCGCGCGGGATCGAGAGCGTCGTTGCCTTGCAGGTCGCCTAGTTCAGGCGCAATGTCGACGATATAGCCCGCGGCGGCACGGTTACCAAAGTGGACCAGGACCGTGGATCCGATCTGCGCCTCGTTAGCAAGGGACCGGGGGATGCCGTAGGCGAATGGCTCGGACAGTGCACGCGTCGGGATGTCGAGGACTACGCTCGCATAGGCGACGACGGGTTCGGGTACGGGCTCGGGCTGCGCCGGGGCGGCGGCAGGAGCCGCGGACTTCGGAGCCTCCTCCGGTTCCGGCGAACAAAACAGCGACAGTTGCTCGGCCATGGCCCCTATACCTCCCATCCCATGCGTCTTCAGAAACAAGAGCCCCGCTCGGGTGAACGGGGCTCGGATACATGCGTTTGCGCGTCTATTACAGCGCCATCGTGCGGGCGCGGTCGATGCGCGCCAAGCAGTCGTCGCGGCCGACGAGCGCCATGGTCTCGCCCAGCGGGGGGCTCACCATGTTGCCGCAGACGGCGACGCGCACGGCCTGGAACACCACGCGCTTCTTGAGGTCCATCTGCTCGGGCAGCGGCTCAAGTGCGGCGTCGATGTTGGCAGCCGTCCACTCGTTCACACCCTCGAGCGCGGCCTTGGCGGCATCAAGAATGGCACCCATGCCCTCCTTGGCCAGGCCCTTGTTGACGGATTTCTCGTCATACTCGAGCGTCTCGGCCGTAGCGAAGATGGGAGCGGCGACGGTCACGGCGTCGGCCGGCATCTTGGTGCGCGGCTTGACGATGGCGGCAAGCGCGTCGATCCAATCCTCGCCGTACTCGACATTACCCTCTATGAGACCCGCCTCATGCAGTTCGGGGACCATGATCTCGTCGGCAAACAGAGCATCGGACATGCCGTTGATGTACTCGGCATTGACCCAGTCGAGCTTCTTGGGGTCGAAGGTCGCCGGGTTCTTGGAGATGCGGTCGAGCGAGAACTTGCTGGCCAGGACATCGCGCGGGATGATCGTGGTCTCGCCGTCGAGCGACCAGCCGAGCAGCGCCAGGTAGTTGACGAAGGCGTCGGACAGGTAGCCGGCGTCGCGGTACTCCTCCACCGAGGTGGCACCGTGGCGCTTGGAGAGCTTCTTGCCGTCGGCACCCAAGATCATGGAGATGTGGGCGAACGTGGGCACAGGCGCGCCGAGGGCCTCGTAGACCATGACCTGGCGCGGGGTGTTGGACAGGTGGTCGTCGCCGCGGATGACATGGGTAATCTTCATCATGGCGTCGTCGACGACGGTCGCGAAGTTGTACGTGGGCGTGCCATCGGAGCGGAAGATGACAAAGTCGTCGAGCTCCTTGGCGTCGAAGGTCACCTCGCCGTGGACAGCGTCGTGGATGACGACGTCTCCGCGGTCCTCGGGCACCTTGATGCGCAGGACGTAGGACTCGCCGGCCTCGATGCGGCGGCGAGCCTCCTCGGGATCAAGATCGCGGCAACGGCGCTGATAACCCTGGAAGGGGTCCTTGCGCTCTTGCGCGGCCTTGCGGTCGGCATCGAGCTGCTCCTTGGTGCAGAAGCAGGGATAGGCCTTACCCTCGTCCCAAAGCTTCTGGGCGGCCTGCTTGTACAGGTCCAGGCGCTCGGTCTGGGCGTAGGGGCCAAAGTCGCCGCCCACCTCGGGACCCTCGTCCCAGTCCAGGCCCAGCCAACGCATGGCGCGCAGGATGATCTGCGTGTTCTCGTCGGTGGAGCGGGTGGGGTCGGTGTCGTCGATGCGCAGGATGAACGTGCCGCCGTTTGCGCGGGCGAAAGCCCAGTTATAGATAGCGGTGCGGGCGCCGCCGATGTGCAGCTTGCCCGTCGGTGAGGGTGCAAAGCGGACGCGAACGTCTGATGCCATGGAAATCTCCTCGATTGCAGGATGGATGTCTAACCGCACCAGTATAAAGCATCAAAGCAACCTCCGCACAAAGGGCACCGACCTACTCATTGGGGACAGACTTAAATGACCATTCTTTGGGCAACCTGTCGGCACTTAGGAAGGCTGGTCATTTAAGTCTGTCCCCAATGAGTAGGTGCGGAAAGGGTGTGAATGTTTGATTTACGCGCTATGATGTGCCCTTGCATAGAGAGCCCGGCGGAATGGTAACGGTCGCCGGGACACGTTTTTGAAAGGACAATCATGTCAGAAGAACTTCGTTCCATCCCGCCCCAACACGGGTCCTTTGTTTTTACGTCGGAGTCGGTGACCGAAGGTCATCCCGATAAGATCGCTGACCAGATCAGCGACGCCGTCCTCGACGCAATTCTCGCCAAAGAAATAGAGCTGCAGGAGCAGGGCTACATCGCCCCCAACGGCGTGCCAGCCAACGTGGAGAACGTCCGCTGCGCCTGCGAGACCCTCGTGACCACCGGCACCGTCATCGTCGCCGGCGAGATTCGCACCCAGGCCTACGTCGACGTACAGGAAATCGCCCGCGGCGTTATCCGCCGCATTGGCTACAACCGAGCCAAGTTCGGTTTTGACTGCGACACCTGCGGCGTTATGAGCCTCATCCACGAGCAGTCGCCCGATATCGCCCAGGGCGTCGACGAGTCCTTCGAGACCCAGACCGGCGCTACCACCGACCCGATCGACCTGATCGGTGCCGGCGACCAGGGCATGATGTTCGGTTATGCCTCCAACGAGACCAAGACCCTCATGCCCATGCCACACTACCTGGCAAGCCGCCTGGCCGAGCGCCTGGCCGCCGTGCGTCACGACGGTACCCTCGCCTATCTGCGTCCCGACGGCAAGACCCAGGTCACCGTGCGCTATGAGGAAGGCAAGCCCGTCGAGGTCACGACGATCGTCATCTCCACGCAGCACGCCGCCGAGATCGAGGACATGGGCAAGATCAAGGCCGACCTCATCGAGCACGTCATCGCCCCGGTCATGGCTGCCGAGAACATGCCGTGGGACAACGCGGACATCTACGTGAACCCCACCGGTCGCTTTGTCGTGGGCGGCCCCATGGGCGACACGGGCCTCACCGGCCGCAAGATCATCGTCGACACCTACGGCGGCTACGGCCGTCACGGCGGCGGTGCCTTTAGCGGCAAGGACTGCACCAAGGTCGACCGCTCCGCCGCGTATGCCGCGCGCTGGGTTGCTAAGAACGTGGTCGCCGCCGGTCTGGCCGACCGCTGCGAAGTCGAACTTGCCTACGCCATCGGCGTTTCCAAGCCCCTCTCAATCATGGTCGACACCTTCGGTACCGCACATGTTGCCGAGGACAAGATCGTCGAGGCCGTCGAGAAGACCTTCGACCTGCGCCCGGGCGCAATCATCCGCGATCTGGACCTGCGTCGCCCCATCTACGAAAAGACGGCAGCCTACGGTCACTTCGGCCGCGAAGACGCCGACTTCACCTGGGAGAAAACCGACCGCGTCGAAGAACTCAAAGCAGCCTGCGGACTGTAGGCTTACGAGAAAAGCCAAGGCTCTGTTAGACCAGGATTGACATTCCGCCCCGTCATCTTCTTGCGATTGCA
>UQIL01000015.1 GCA_900541025.1 uncultured Collinsella sp.
CGTCCTTGGTGGCCTGACGCTGGGCGTCGTTGAAGTAGGCCGGGACGGTGATGACGGCGTCGGTGACGGTCTCGCCCAGATACTTCTCGGCGTCAGCCTTCATCTTGGCGAGCGTCATGGCGCTCACCTGCTCGGCGGTGTAATCCTTGCCCTCGATATCGACGACGGCACGGCCACCCTGGCCCTCCTTGACCTCATACGGCACGGTCTTGATCTCGGAGGTGCACTCGGAGTACTTGCGGCCCATGAAGCGCTTGATGGAGAACACGGTGTTTTTGGGGTTGGTGACCGCCTGGTTCTTAGCGGCCTTACCCACGACGCGGTCGCCGTCAGCACGGAAGCCAACAACGGACGGGGTGGTGCGATCGCCCTCGGCGTTCACGATAATGGTCGGAGAACCGCCCTCGAGGACGGCCATAGCGGAGTTAGTAGTACCAAGGTCGATACCAAGAATCTTACTCATTAGAAATTCCCTCTCTCTTTTGCGTTCGCGCCGCCTCGACGATATGTCGCGCGGCGCTTCGGCTTGTCTTTCAGGATGTAGTGTATCCCCTTATGGGCCGGAATATACAAAATCTAAGTCAATTCATATAAGATTTCTTATTGCTGAGAGTTTAGGTTCTTAAATGCGCAGGTAGATGCGCTGATTGAGTTCTCGGCAAATCTATTGAGATCTATGTAGAGATGGCTGAGGTTTGCGTCCGGGGGTGCCTGGGGCCGTCTTGCGGAAAGCTCATCCCGGTTTGAGCGTGGATTCCGGGTCGCAGTTTCCGTCTGAAGGCTCAACCGGAAACCGTATCCCGTTTTGAGAGCTGATACCGGCTCGCATTTTCCGCTAGCGGGCCTAACCGGAAACTGCAACCCGTTTTTCGACAAAATAATGGGATGCGGTTTCCGCAAGCACGCTCAATCGCCCTATATTTCAAGTCACCTTTAGCTAACATTTACGCAGCTCAACGGCCCCACCTGCGTGTTTTTTAGTAAACCTTGGCATACTCGGCGAACGGTATGAAGATGCCGGTCAGAGGGTATTGCAAACGGTCGCTCCCGTGGTATGTTTTTGCCCGAATCAAACCGGCGCGCATCGCCTGTAGCGTCGGTCAACAGAGAGGAAACTACCATGGCTCATCCCGTAATTGATGCCGACGAGTGCATCGCTTGTGGCGTTTGCGTCGACTCCTGCCCCGCTGGCGTTCTGGAGCTCCAGGACGTCGCTACCGTCGCTGACGAGGACTCCTGCGTCGCCTGTGGCGCTTGCCAGGACGCTTGCCCCGCTGGCGCGATCACCGAGATCGTCGAGGAGTAACAACTCCCCCACTTGCACACTCAAAAGTACACCGTGCACAAAAAAGGAGGCTTCCGCATCGCCGCGGAGGCCTCCTTTTGCATATGGGGGCAGCTAATTTGGAGCGGGACCCTTGGCAGTTGCGGTGGAATAGTTCCTGTTTTATGTCTTGGATGCCGATTTTAGGAACTATTTCACCGCAACTTATAGATGCGGCGTCGACTAGGACAAATCGTCTTCGTAGGGCATCAGGTCTGCTAGGTAGCCTTTTTCCTTGAGCATCGCCTCGATCTCGTCGAGGGTCTGTTCGTCCTCCGCCGCAATGCGATGGAAGTGGTAGCCGCTGGTCACCGTCAGCAGCGGAAAGCTCTTGCCGCTCTCGATATCGCGCAGATAGCGCTCGACATCGCGACGATTGCGGATGTCCAGGTCGGCCGTAATCTTACCGTACACGCGGTGATTGACAATCACGTTGAGCACGGCGCCGCCGGCGTCGACGATACTCGTGAGCTCATCGCCTGCCTGCTCCACGCTGTGGCGAACCTTGACCAAGCGCGTAGGCACGGCGGGGCTGCTGGGGGCCTCCTGCAGCACGTAGCCGCGGTTGGTCGCCACGATATCGTGCCCATCGGCGCGCAGCAGGGCGATGTCCTGCACCACGATCTGGCGGCTCACACCCACCTCGCGGGCAAGCGCGCTGCCCGATACGGGCCCCTTGGCCCCCTCGAGCACGGCCATGATGGCACGGCGACGCTCGCGGGCGTTCATTATTTACCGTCCAGCAGACGCAGGTGCTTAAGCGAGAGGTCGAGGATCGGCGCGGAGTGCGTCAGGGCGCCCGAGCTAATAAAGTCAACGCCCAGGTCGGCAAGCGCGCGGATATTGCTGGCATCCACGTTGCCCGAGCACTCGGTCTTGGCGCGGCCGGCGATAAGTTCAATAGCGGCGGCCATGTCGTCATGGGTCATGTTGTCGAACATGATGATGTCGGCGCCGGCCTCCACGGCCTCGCGCACCATGTCCAGGTTCTCGCACTCGATCTCGACCGTCGTGGTAAACGATGCATGGGCGCGCGCCATCTCGATCGCGCGCGTCACGCCACCGGCGGCATCGATGTGGTTGTCCTTGAGCATGACGGCCGTCGACAGGTTGTAACGGTGGTTGCTGCCGCCGCCAATCTCAACCGCCGCCTTCTCAAACACGCGCATGCCCGGTGTGGTCTTGCGCGTGTCGACGAGCACGGTCTTGGTTCCCTCGAGCGCCGCGGCCATGCTGTGCGTATAGGTAGCGATGCCGCTCATGCGCTGCAGGTAGTTGAGCGCCACGCGCTCGCCCGAAAGCAGCACACGCGCATCGCCGCGCACCTGACCCACGTGGTCGCCGGCATGCACCTCGTCACCGTCGGCAACATCAAACAGCACCGAGCTCTGCGAATCCAGCAGCTCAAAGGTGCGAGCGAACACATCCAGGCCGGCAATGATGCCATCGGCTTTGGCGATAAGCTCCACCGTGGCGGGACGCGCCGTGGGGCACACGCTCGCCGTGCTCACGTCCTCAAACGTAATGTCCTCGCGCAGAGCTTGCAGAATCAGATCATCGACGACGAGCTTCATGGTAATGGGATTCATGGTCTACTCCTCCACGGCCTGCGTGCCGGCGGCACGGGCCAAATCATCGATTGCCAGAGGGTCGGCGCCCAGGGCGCGATGACGGCCATCGAGCGCGGGATCGCCCGCCTGCTCCACGGCCAGCGACTCGCCGGTACGCATATACCACGCGGCGCGACGACCCCAGACCAGCGCCTCGAGCAGGCTGTTTGAAGCAAGGCGGTTCTTGCCGTGAACGCCGTTGCAGGCCGTCTCGCCCGCGGCGTAGAGCTCGGGCATCGAGGTGCGGCCGTCCTTGTCGACCCACACGCCGCCCATAAAGTAGTGCTGCGTCGGCGTAACGGGAATGGGCTCATCCAGGATGTCGCGACCGTCCTCCAGGCAGCGCGCGCGGATGTTGGCGAAGTGCCCGGTCACCACGTCGCGCTCGACGGGGGCAAAGCTCAGCCACTCGTGCTCGGTGTCATCCTGCTTCATCTGCTCGCGGATGGCGGCGGCGACAACGTCGCGCGGCTGCAACTCGTCGGTAAAACGCTCGCCGGCGGCGTTGAGCAAAATCGCGCCCTCGCCGCGGCAGCTCTCGCTGATCAGGAACGTGCGACCCGGCTGCGGCGAGAACAGACCCGTGGGATGGATCTGCACGTAGTCCAGGTGCTCCATCTTAATGCCATGCTCCTGAGCGATGTAGCAGGCGTCGCCCGTGAGCTGCGGGTAGTTAGTCGAGTGGTCGTAGACGCCGCCAATGCCGCCCGTCGCCCACAGCGTGTGGCGGGCATGGATCTTAAACGGCTTACCGGCATGCACGCCCTCAGCGGCATTTGCCAGCTCGTCGGCGGGGCGAACCGAGTTGTCCTCGTCCACGGCTACGGCGACGACGCCGGTGCACACCGTGGCGTCATCGCGCTCGGCGGTCAGGATGTCGGTCATGGCCACGTGCTCCAAAATCTGCACGTTGTCCAGCTTGCGAACGGCCTGGAGCAGCTTGGTCGTGATCTCCTTGCCCGTAATGTCGGCATGGAAGGCAATGCGCGGACGGCTGTGCGCGCCCTCGCGGGTAAAATTGAGGCTGCCGTCGGCCTTGCGCTCAAAATCCACGCCCATCGCTAGCAGGTCGTTGATGACCGAGCGGCTCGAGCGAATCATGATGTCGACGCTCTCGCGGCGGTTCTCGTAGTGGCCGGCGTGCATGGTGTCCTCAAAGAAGGCATCGTAGTCCGAGCCTTCGGGCAGCACGCAGATGCCGCCCTGCGCGAGCATCGAATCGCACTCATCGACCGCGCCCTTGGAGAGCATGATCACGCGCGTGCTCGTCGGCAGATTGAGGGCCGCGTACAGACCCGCCACGCCGCAGCCGGCAATGACGACGTCGCACTCCATATCGGGGTATTGCTTGGTTTCCACAGGAATCCTCTCCCTTGTAATGTGACATAAGGGACCGTCCCTCATGCAACATTGTTCTAGCGCGCTGCGTACTCGAGCATACGGTCGAGCGTGAGCTTGGCCTGGTCTGCCGCCTCGTCCGAGACGCCGATCTGCACCTCGCCCTCGCCCGTCTCCAGGCAGCGCACGAGCTTTTCGAGCGTGATGAGGTCCATGTTGACGCAGGTGGGCTGTACCGCGGGGAAATAGAACTTCTTGCCGGTGCCCTGGCAGCGGCGCTCGAGCTCGTAGAGCACGCCGCGGACCGTCACGATGATGAACTCGCTCGCGTCCGACTCCTCGGCATACTTGATGATACCGGCGGTGGAGCCGATGTAGTCGGCCTCGGCCAGAACGTCGGCCTTGCACTCGGGGTGCGCCAGCACGAGCGCGTCGGGGTGGGCCTCCGTCGCGTCGACGATCTGCTCGACGGTGATGATGTGATGGCGCGGGCAGTAGCCGTTGTTGAGGATGACGTGCTTTTGCGGCACCTGCTCGGCTACGAAGCGTCCCAGGTTTTGGTCGGGAATGAACAGAATATGCTGCTGCGGCAGCTCGGACACGATCTTAACGGCGTTGGAGCTGGTGACGCACACGTTGCTCCAGCTCTTGATCTCGACCGTGGAGTTGACGTAGCACACCACGGCCAGGTCGTCGCCGTACTCGGCGCGCGCCGCGTCGACCGTCTCGCGCTTGACCATGTGCGCCATGGGGCAGTCCGCGCCCGGCTCGGGCAGCAGCACGGTCTTGGTGGGGTTGAGCAGCTTGGCGCTCTCGCCCATAAACTCCACGCCGCACAGCACGATAGTCTGCTGCGGCAGACTCTTGGCAAGCTTTGCCAGGTAAAAGCTGTCGCCGACGTAATCGGCCACAGCCTGGACCTCGGGCGCCACGTAATAGTGCGCCAGGATCACCGCGTCGCGTTGGGTTTTAAGTTGCTGAATGGCCTCGACGAGCTCTGCGGGCACCAATGCCGCGCGCTCCGTTGCCGTCGCTGCCGATGCCAGGCCGGCCGCGATATCGCGTGCAAGCTCCGACGCATCCATGTTCGCGCTCTGTGCCATCAAGGCCCCTCTCTTTTGGCGAATCTTGGGGCTTTAGTATGACACCTAGGTTTACAGCTGACAAGACAGCTGTAAACCTAGGTGTAAAGTTGAAATAAAGATTCAATCATGCGGCAGGTCCATTTTCGAACTGGCAAGCTGAGGATAGCCGAGCTCTCGATAGCGCAGGAGGCATCTTTCGCCACCGCAATACCGCTCGGCGCGAGTTGCGCACCATGAGGCACGAACGGGCGCTCCCCCGCGAGTGGTCCGCGCCCAATGTGGCAAAATCGAACTACTAAGGGGGCTCAGAATGCTCAAGATTATTGCCTGCGACGACGACGTCGCTTTTCTAGATAGACTGCACCGGATGATCGACCGTTGGTCGACCGAGACGGGCACGGCGGTCGATGTTGCGCTCGTCACGCGTGGCGAGGACCTGCTGGCCCGCCATGCCGCATCGCGCGCCGACATCATCCTGCTCGACATGATCATGCCGCTCGTCAATGGCATGGACACCGCGCGCGAATTGCGCCAGGCCGACACCGCCGTGCGTCTGGTGTTCCTTACCTCGTCGCCCGAGTTCGCGCTGGAATCCTACGAGGTCCGCGCCTTCGACTATCTGCTCAAGCCCGTGACTTACGAACGCCTGGCACAGTTACTCGACGAGCTTTCGAGCATGCGCCCGGCGGCAACCGACGAGCTCGTGATCAAAACGTCCTTTGGCTACCACGCCCTGCGCCTGTCCGACATCGAATATGCCGAGGCGCGCAACAAGCACGTGGTCTTCCACCTGCGCGACGGACGCGATATCGAGGCACTCGAGTCGTTCCGCAGCGTCGAGGACCGTTTGGCGCAAAATGCCACCTTCTTTAAATGCCACCGCAGCTACCAGGTCAACTTGCGCAACATCGACCACTTCGATCGCACGGACATCGTCATGCGCTCCGGCGTGTGCATTCCGCTGTCGCGTAGCAGCAAGCAGGGGTTCCAAGACGCCTACTTTGCGGTGCGCTTTGAGGGCGGGAGGCGCTGATGCTCCCCACGGCCGAAATGCTGCTTTGGGCAATCCACCACGCAACGACCCTGCTCTTTGGCGTTTTCGCCTCGGCAGCGCTGTGCGGGGTCGAGATCAACCGCCGTCATGCGCTTGAGCTGATCGCGGTTGACGTGCTCACCGGTACCGCCTTTGCGCTCGCCAATGTCTTTGGCGGCGAACTTTTCGCTCGACAGGTGTATCCGCTCGTCGTGCATCTGCCGCTCGTCATCTATCTGTGCGCGCGCTATCGGCTGAGCCCTTTGCTCGTTATGCTCGGCGTCACCAGCGCATACCTGAGCTGCCAATTTAGCAACTGGATGGGCATCGCCGCGCTCGCCGCCTGCGGCTCGCAAATCGCGTACTACGCGACACGCATTATCACCACGGTCGCCGTCTTTGCGCTCCTGCTGCACTGGGCCGGCGACATCGGTCCGCGCTTGGCAGTCAAAAGCCCTACCGAGCTCGAGATTCTGCTCATCCTGCCGCTCGTCTATTACATCTTTGACTACGCCACCAACGTCTACACCACGTTGTTCCACTCGGGCTCGGTTGTGACCGTTGAGTTTTTGGCGTTTGCGCTTTGCGCTTTCTACCTTATGTTTCTTGCTGTGTATCTGCGCGAATACGAGGCTAAAGAGGCCGCCGAGCGCGAGCGTTGGATGCTCGAGACCCGCGATAGTGCAGCTATCAAAGAGCTCGAAGCCTGGCGTCAATCTGGACGCGAGCTTTCGGTTCTGCGCCATGACATGCGGCACTTCCTGCGCGGCCTTGCGGTTTTAATCGAAGAGGGTCACGTCGACGAGGCGCTCGGGCGCATCAACGAACTCTGTGAGACAAACGACCGCACCGCCGTGCGCCGCTACTGTGCCAACGAAACGGTCAACATCGTGCTTTCGTCATTTAGCTCCGATATCAACCGAAACGGTATCACCGCCGACCTGCGCGCCGCCGTGCCAGAGAACGTCCATGTGGCCGATGTCGACCTGTTTAGCGTGCTCTCGAATGCCCTGGACAACGCCATCGTCGCCGCGAGCGCCGCTCCCCAGGGCAAACGATTCGTCGATCTGGACCTGCGCTACGAAGACGGGCAGCTGCTGCTTTTGGTCTCTAACACGTTTGACCGCCCGCCGCGTATGGTTGACGGCATGCCCGTGGCCCAGCACGCCGGCCACGGCTTTGGCACCAAGAGCATTAAGCTCGCCGTCGAGCGCATGAACGGCAACTGCCAGTTCCGCATTCACGGCGACCGATTTGAGCTGCGTGCCGTGATGTAGGGACGCGACAAGCTGCCGGCATGCTCGGCCCGCCGGGGCCACCTTGCCAGCGCCGGTCCGCTACAGCGGCGCGGCGGCCGGAGTCAGCTGTTTAATGTAGGCCCACATGCGCTGCTTGGCGGCCTTGTCGGTGAGCGCCGCCTCAAAGCCGTCGAGCGCGAGCACGCGGCGCCCTTGCACATGGGCGACCAGGCCGGGCTTGAGCATGGCGGTGTCGAAGTCGTCGATCGCCACGAGCATATCGGCATAGGTCTCGCGCATGGTATCGGCCGCACGATCATCCAGCAACAGCACCGCCTCGGGGTCCAGCGCCTCGAGCGCCTCGCGGAACAGCTCGCACGGCAGGGCATGGCCCACCGCCACCGTTCCGTCGCCCGCACCGGCGACGCTTGCCAGCACGCAAAAATCCTCGGGCGCATAACCGATGGCCCCGAGCGCCTTACGCAGCGCCGCGCCATCCGCGCCTGCGGCAAGCTCGCCGCCCGAGCGCTCGGCCTCATCCAAATCGCCTTTTACCAGCACAATCGGCGAGCACGCGTTGCCTGCGATGCGCACGCCACGACCCGCAAGCGATGCGAGCTCCTGCTCGGCCGCCTGGGCGATGGCTTCTTTTTTCTGGCTTTGTGACATAGGTATGCGCTCTCCAATCGTTTGCGTGCCCACCATTATTTGACACTCCCCATGGCTAAAGCCAGGGGATTCTTGCTTCACCGAGAATTGCCTAGACTGCGCATGCAGCCGTAGGTCTTACGCCCTCTCCACAAGCGTTTGCGGCGTCTGCCGCGGTTCCCGCATGCCCTGCGGTACCTTCCAGGATTCTCCTTCCCTCGCGGGCGATGTTGACGGCGGCGTTCAGGTCGCGGTCGTGACGCATGCCGCACGCGGGGCAGTCCCATACCCGTTCGGCCAGCGTCAGTCCCCTGTAGACGTAACCGCATGCGGAACACGTCTTGCTGGACGGATAGAACCTGCCCACCCTTACGAAGCCGCGCCCCGACCATGCGCATTTGTACTCGAGCTGGCGCGCCAGCTCCGACATGGCGGCATCGCCCACGGCCTTGGCGAGGCGGCGGTTCCTCTGCATGCCCCTGACGTTCAGGTCCTCGACCGCGATGTTTTGGCTTTCTCCCACCGCATGCGTCGTGAACTTGTGCAGGGCGTCCTTCCGCCGGTTGGCAACCTTCTCGTGCGCCCGCGCGACCCTGACACGCTGCCTGGCGCGATTTGCGGAGCCCTTCCGCTTGCGCGAGAGCCGCCGCTGCTCCCGCGCCAGCCTCCTCTCGCTCCTTTGCAGGTTTTTGGGGTTGGGCAGGCGCTCCCCCGTGGAGCAGGTGGCTATGTCGTGTATTCCCGCATCGACTCCCAGGAACCCGACGGTCGGGGCCGGCGCGTCCGTGGCGGGGACGTCCGCGCAGCATATCGCCACGTAGTACTTGCCGCTCGGCACCTGCTTGACCGTCGCGGACAGGACGCGCCCCTCCACGGGACGGCTCACCCGCGCCCTGACGGTCCCCAGCTTTGGCAGCCTCACGTGCCTGGCGTCGATTATCCCGACGCCGTTCGTGCGGTAGCTCTTCCTCCCCGCGCGTTTGGACTTGAACTTCGGAAAGCCCACCTTGCCTGGTGCGCGGAAGAAGTTCTTAAATGCCTTGTCCAGGTCGCGCAGGGACTGCTGCAGTGCCATGGAGTCCACCTCGGAGAGCCACGGCGCGTCCGCCCTCTTCCAGGCGGGGATCTGGGTGATGTAGGAGTTGATGTGCCTCGATTTGCCCGTCCACGCGTACTCGTCCCGCCTCATCGCCAGCACCCTGTTGTAGACCCAGCGGCAGCAGCCGAAGGTCTTCTGCAGGAGGGCCTCCTGCTCGGCGCTCGGGTATATGCGGTACTCGAAGGTCTTGTCCATGGCCCTCACGCGTTCCTCTGGTCCTCGATATACTGCCTGACGGCCTCGGGCGTCGCCCCGCCGACGGTCGAGACGAAGTAGCTGTTCGTCCAGAGCGTCGGCAGCTTGCGCTTCAGCTGCGGGAACTCGGCGCGCAGGTCGTGGCTGGTCCTGCCCTTGATGCGCTTCACGGCCCGGTGGATGCCGAACTGGGGGTCGACTGAGACGAGCATGTGCACGCGGTCGGGCATGACCTTGATTTCCCTTATCTCGAAATCGAGTTCCTCCGCGACCTCGTGCGCGATCTCCTCGAAGCGGGAGCCGATGCCGTCCACGAGCACCTTCCTGCGGTATTTCGGGCAGAAGACCACATGGTAGTCGCAGTCCCAGACTATGTTGTCGTTGCTCCTGTATCTATCCATGAAAACAGTATACCACTTGCAGCCGTATATGTATATCGGCTGACGCCGATGCGCCTTATATCCCCATATCTGAAGAAAGGGGTTTTGCGGCGCTTTTGATAAAAGAGCCGCCCGCGAGTGGTTGCTTTGCGGGCCGCTGGGTATAAGCACGGTCGTACTGAGTTTTACGCGGCCGAGCCGCGTCGCATTATGGAGGTCACCATGGCTGACATTAAGCAGATTACCCCCGAGAACTTCGACGCCACCGTCAACGGCAGCCTTCCCGTGCTGGTCGATTTTTGGGCTCCCTGGTGTGGGCCCTGCCGTTCGCTGTCGCCCATCGTTGACGAGGTTGCCGATGAGCTGGCGGGCAAGCTTGCCGTTGCCAAATGCAACGTCGACGACAACCAGGACCTGGCCATGAAGTATGGCGTCATGAGCATCCCCACGCTGATTGTGTTTAAGAACGGCGAGGAGATTGACCGCTCGGTTGGCGCTCTGCCCAAGGCGAGACTGCAGGCGCTGCTGGAGAAGCATCTGTAATACGCTTGTTACTTACCCGCCGTCCATGAGCGGTTTTGCACCGCTCGCCGGACTGCCGGGTGCGGCGCGTGCGACCACGGATAGTATGGTAGTTACAAACGGCCCCCAGTGAACGGGTGCGAGTCGCACAGACTCGCACCCGTTTTCTTATGCAGCGGCGCGCAGAGCGGGCGTAGTAAAATCTGAACCACTGGATTACCGTCCACACAAGGAGATTTCCCATGCATGATGTTGGAATGAACATGAGCCAGCTTGCCATGAGCGTCAAGCAGGTCGACGACACCATCGAGCTCGCTCACGAGTGGAGCCATCAGCTGCTGCATGCGACCGAGAATTTTGACATGGAGCGCATCGGCGCCAAGCTCGAGGCAGCCATGGCCGCGCTGCACGAGGCCCACGACGCACTCGAGGGCTACGAAGAGGCCATCGAGGCCGACCACAACTCCGTCGGCTCCGTGAAGCTGGTGTAACGTGGCCGAACACGAGCACGGCTGCGGGTACGAGCACGAGCATCCGCACGGGGCGGACGGTGACGCGGGCTGCCACTGTAGTGGTTCCGGCTCCGAGCTGGTCCGTTTTTCGGTTACCGCACCGGACGACCTGCTGCGCCGTTTTGACGAACAGATCGCGCGCCGCGGCGACGTGGCCAACCGCTCCGAGGCCGTGCGCGACCTGATTCGCGCCTCGATCGCCAAGGAGCAGATGCGCACGCCCGATGAGCATGTTATCGGGTCGCTCACCATGATCTACGACCACCATACCGGCGACCTGACGCGCCGTCTGGACGAAGTGCAGCACGACTACACCGACGAGATCGTATCGACCATGCACGTGCATCTGGATCACCACAACTGCTTAGAGATTCTGGCGCTCAAGGGTCGCGGCGAGCGCGTCTACGAGCTGGCCGACCGTCTGCTGGGCCTGCGCGGCGTTAAGCACGGCGAGCTCACGTGCGCCGCCACCAAGCAGAGCCTGGGACTGTAGCGCACCTGTCCCTATTTGGTCGGTTTTGATGAGGGGTGTCGCATGCGACATGTGCATATTCATGTAACGGGCATTGTGCAGGGCGTTGGCATGCGGCCGTTTGTGTATCGCGAGGCCATGGCGCATGGCATTTGCGGATGGGTGCTCAACGCGGGCGACGGCGTGCATATCGAGGCGCATGCTCTGGCCGGTGCGCTCGATGCTTTTGTTGCCGCGCTTTCTGAGCATGCGCCTGCGGCAGCCCGCGTTGAGCGAGTCGATATTGCGGATTTGGAGCCTGGCGGCTGGAGCGCTGCCGATGAGCAGGGCTTTCGTATTGTGGCATCGCAGGACCAGACCGCGCACACGACGCTCGTCTCGCCCGATATCGCCACCTGCGACGATTGCCTGCGCGAGCTGTTCGATCCCGCCGACCGACGCTATCACTACCCCTTTATCAACTGCACTAACTGCGGCCCACGCTTTACCATCATCCGATCGCTGCCTTATGACCGAGCGGCTACCTCGATGGACCGTTTTCCCATGTGCCCTGAGTGTGCCGCGGAGTATGCCAATCCGCTCGACCGTCGCTTTCACGCGCAGCCCGATGCCTGCTTTAATTGCGGGCCGCATATCATGTGGCGCGAAGCGAGCGTGGGCGATGAGCCGGGCGAAGCCGCCGCGCCGCTGGCCGTCGGCACCACGCGCGAGACCAGCGACGCCATTATCGACCGCTGCGTTGAGCTGCTGGCCCTTGGTGGCATCGTCGCCATCAAGGGCCTGGGCGGATTCCATCTATCCTGTGACGCCTCCAACGAGCAGGCGGTAGCCGAGCTTCGCCGCCGTAAACGCCGCAGCAACAAGCCACTTGCCGTTATGGTGCGCAGCCTTGCCGACGCTGAACGCCTGTGCCATATCAGCGACGTTGAGCGCGGCTTGCTGGCCGGCAGCATTCGCCCCATTGTGCTGCTGCGCCGACGTGCTGTTTGCGAGAGCGGTGATTCTCCCGACGCCCTCGCACTTGCGCCGTCCGTTGCGCACGATCTGCCCGAGCTCGGCGTCATGCTCCCCTATACCCCGCTTCAGCATCTGCTGCTTGCCGCGGCAGAAACGCATGGCATGCACGCGCTGGTTATGACCAGCGGAAACTTGAGCGAAGAGCCCATCGAGACCGATGACGATCTTGCCTGGGAGCATCTCGTTGCCGCCGGCATCGCCGACGCGCTGCTCGGCAATGACCGCGCGATCCTCTCGCGCTACGACGACTCCGTGGTACGTGTGGTCGACGGGGTCGTTATGCCTGTGCGCCGCGCCCGCGGATTCGCCCCGCAGCCGCTGGCGTTGTCGGCACTTGCCGGCGCCGCGCCCTGCGTGCTCGCCTGCGGCTCGCAGCAAAAGGCCACGATCGCGCTCACACGCGAGGATGCGAGCGGCAAGGCGGCCTGTTTTGTGTCGCAGCATATTGGAGACGTTGAGAACGGTGCGACCTTCGACGCCTGGAATGCGGCGCGTACACGCCTGGAAGACCTTTTTGACCTAGCGCCCGCCGCGCTGGCCTGTGACTTGCATCCCAGCTATCTATCGAGCCAGTGGGCCCGCGAGCAGGCGCGGGAACACGATTTGCCGCTTATCGAGGTTCAACATCATCATGCGCATATCGCGAGCGTGATAGCAGAAGCCATCACTGCGGGCCAGCTTGCGCCTGACGCGCATGTGCTCGGCATCGCCTTTGATGGCACGGGCGCCGGCACCGACGGGACTATTTGGGGCGGCGAATTTCTTGTCGCCGGCCTCGCCGATTTTAAGCGCACCGCGCACCTGCGTACCTGGGCACTTCCCGGTGGCGCCGCATCTGTGCGCGACGCCCGACGCAACGCCTTTGCCCTGCTCGGCGAACTCGGTCTGCTCGAACGTCCGGGTGCCGCGGGGATCCTGGGCAGCCTCGATGAGCAGACGCGCAGTATCACGACCACGATGATCGAGCGGAACATCAACAGCCCACGAACGAGCAGTATGGGCCGTCTATTTGACGCCGCGGCGGCAATCTTGGGCATCTGTGGCACTGCAACCTACGAGGGCGAACCCGCCATCGAGCTCGAGGCCGCCGCTTGGCGCGCTCTTGACGGCGAAAACAGCCATTTCACCGGCAATCAGGCGGGTGTATCCGCATCCGCTTCAACATCGCTGGACAGTTTGTTCAGATACGTATTAACTACTGACCCCCTATCCGGCATTTTTGCCTCAGATTTGGCCAAAAAAGGCTCTCCAGACACCCTATTTGCGGCAAATATGGACGCTGGATACCCCAAATCGACCCATTTGAGGTGTTCGCGGACGGCTTTTGCCACCCAGAGCCCATCACAAAAATACGTATCTGAACTAACTGTCCAGGCGGCCTCGGATAGCTCCCTCGTTCTGGACCAAAAACCACTTTTTGAGGCGCTTTTGAGTGGAATCGAGGCCGGTGTGCCGGCCGACAAGCTCGCACTCGACTTCCATATCGCCATTGCACGCGCATCGGCCCAAGTCGCAAGCGAGATCTGCGCCCGCGAAGGCATCGACATCGTCGCACTCTCGGGCGGCGTGTTCATGAACCGACTTTTGCTTCAGCTCCTCACGCGCGAACTCAAAGACGCTGGTCTTGCCGTCTTGGTTCCGCACACCGTGCCCGTCAACGACGGCTGCATCGCCTACGGTCAGGCCGCCATCGCTCGCGCTTGCCTCACGCAGACGGCGTCGCACTCAACCGTCTCACAGGTGTAACGCGTTTGCCCGCGACTCCCGCGAGCGCTACCATCAACTGATGGGTAATTAGGCGCCTATCCAGCGCAAAACGTATAAAAGGGGAACATTATGTGCCTTGCCGTTCCCGGTAAAGTAGTCAAACGCGACGACGACCTTAAGGCGACCGTCGACATGATGGGCATCGAGCGCCCCGTTTCGCTGCGCCTCGTGCCGACGGCACAGGTAGGCGACTATATTCTCGTGCACGCCGGCTTTGGCATTCAGATTGTCGACGAGCAGGAAGCCCAAGAGACACTCGAGCTCGTCAATACCATGACCGAGCTGGCCGAAGAGGACCAGCTCGCCACTAACCCGGCCGAGGCATACTAGTGGCGGCGGCGCAGCCGGTTCGCTCCGGTATCGACTTTTCGGCATTTCGCGACCCCAAGCTGGCTCGCGAGCTCATCGACCGTATTCATGAGCTTGTCGGCAACCGCAGCATCAACCTTATGGAAGTCTGCGGTACGCATACCGTGAGCATTGGCCGCTATGGCTTTCGCTCCATTATGCCGACGGGACTCAAACTGCTAAGCGGCCCGGGATGCCCCGTTTGCGTTACCGCCAACCGCGACATCGATCACGCAATCGCGCTTTCCAACATGGACGGCGCCATCATCACCACCTTTGGCGACATGATGCGCGTGCCCGGATCGTCCACCTCGCTTGCCGCGCAAAAGGCGGCGGGGCGCGACATCCGCATCGTCTACTCCCCGCTCGACGCACTCGACATTGCCGAGCAAAATCCCGAACGTCCGGTCATCTTTATGGGCGTCGGCTTTGAGACCACAACGCCCACCATTGCCGCCGCTATCCTGGAGGCCGACGCGCGCGGGCTCCAGAACTTCTCGGTCTACTGTGCTCACAAGACCACGCCGCCGGCTCTGCGTGCGATCTCCAACGACCCCGAGACGACCATCGACGGCTTTATCCTGCCCGGTCACGTCGCCACCATCACAGGCCTGGCACCCTTTGGGTTTTTGGTCGACGAGTTTAAGACCCCGGGTGTAGTCACCGGGTTTGAGCCGGTCGATATCTTGCAGGGTATCTGCATGCTGGTCCAGATGGTTGTCGAGGGCCAGCCTGCAATCGACAACGCCTACCGCCGTGGCGTCGATGCAGACGGCAATCCCGTAGCGCGCCAGCTGGTCGAGCAGGTATTTGAGCCGTGCGACACCACGTGGCGCGGGCTGGGACCGATTGCCAACTCGGGTCTTTCCATCCGCCCTGAGTTCTCATGCTTTGATGCGCGCGCCCGCTTCGATGTGCCCGTTGAGGCGACGGTCGAGCCACGCGGGTGCCGCTGCGGCGACGTGCTGCGCGGCGCCATCACGCCGAGCGACTGCCCGTTGTTTGGCCGCACCTGCACGCCCGAGCACCCCGTCGGCCCGTGCATGGTGAGCTCCGAAGGCAGCTGCGCGGCGTACTACCGCTACCGCGACTAGCCCAGACGCACCCGCACACCGGCACCACCCTCGATTGGAGTTTTCGATATGTCCCATAGCGTTACCGATAGCACTGTCCTGCTGGGCCACGGCTCCGGCGGCCAGATGATGAAGCGCATTATCGATGAGGTCTTTCTGGATGCCTTTGGATCGCCCGAGCTGCTTGCGGGCAACGATGCCGGTGTCGCCGCGCTGCCCGCAAGCGGGCGAATCGCCATGTCGACCGACAGCTTTGTGGTAACGCCGCAGTTCTTCCCCGGCGGCAATATCGGCCGCCTCGCCGTATGCGGAACCGTCAACGACGTCGCGACCTCGGGCGCTAACGTGCGTTACCTCTCATGCGGCTTTATCCTCGAAGAGGGCTATCCCATGGATAAGCTCCGCCAGATTGTGCAGACGATGGCCGAAACGGCGCGCGAGGCGGGCGTGTCCATAATCACCGGCGACACCAAGGTGGTCGAGCGTGGCGGTGCCGACGGCGTCTACATCAATACCGCCGGCGTGGGCGAAGTGCCCGCGGGCGTAGCGCTCAGCGGTGCAAACTGCCGGCCCGGCGACGCCATCCTGGTATCGGGTACGCTAGGCGACCACGGCATCGCCATCATGAGCCAGCGCGAGGGCTTGGCGTTTTCGAGCAACATCGAAAGCGACGCTGCGCCGCTCAATCATCTGATTGCCGACGTGCTCGCCGCTGCCCCCGACACCCGCTGCTTCCGCGACCCCACGCGCGGCGGCCTGGCATCCACGCTCAACGAGTTTGCCCAGGCCAGCGGCGTTGCCATGGAGATCGACGAGGATGCCGTCCCCGTGCGCCCCGACGTGCAGGCGGCATGTGAGATGCTCGGCTACGACGTTCTGCAGGTGGCAAACGAGGGCAAGATGGTCGCCGTGGTGCCGGCCGAGCAGGCCGATGCCGCGCTGGCGGCCATGCGCGCCGCCCGCTACGGCGAGAACGCCGCCATCATCGGTCGCGTGCTGCCGCTTGCCGAGGGTGCTCGACCCGCCGTGCGCGTACGCACCGGCTGGGGATCAACCCGCATCCTCGACATGCTCGTGGGAGAACAGCTGCCCAGGATTTGCTAGGGCGGAACCGCACGGTCGGCGCGATGTGGCCTGATGTCCCTGGAGATGTTCAGATTCCAAGCACGCCCAACGCGGAAGCCCAGTATTATGAGGTGCGTTTTGAAACCCAACGACGGGAGCTTTCATGGCAGCAGCTTTTTCTCATGTGATCTTTGACTTGGACGGCACCATCCTCAACACGCTCGAGGATCTGGCGGCCGCCGGCAACCATACCTGCGAGATGCACGGCTGGCCCACGTTTGCCGTGGACGAGTACCGCTACAAGGTGGGAAACGGCATGCTCAAACTGGTTGAGCGCTTTATGCCTGCCGAGTATGCGGGCGACGGTCGCGCCTTTGAGCAGACGCTTGCCGAGTTTAGGGCTTACTACGGCGAGCACAAGGAGGACCACACCGCCCCCTACGCCGGCACGATTGAGATGCTCGACCGTCTGCGCGCAGCGGGCGTTCAGCTTGCCGTGCTCACCAACAAGGATCATATTTCGGCAGCCCCGCTTATCGAGAAATACTTTGGCCCCGAGCGCTTTGCGCTGGTACAGGGCCGTGTGGACGCATTTCCGCCCAAACCCGAAGCACCCGTCACGCTGCATGTGATGGAGGAGCTGGGCGCCGATCCGGCAACCACACTCTATGTGGGCGATTCGAATGTCGATGTTCTGACCGGCCACAACGCCGGCCTTAAGAGCGTGGGCGTCAGCTGGGGCTTCCGCGGCCGCGCAGAGCTGGAGGCCGCCGGCGCCGACTACGTGGTGGACACCCAGGACGAACTCGCGGCGCTGATCTTGGGCGAGTAGCGAGCGGCACCGCTTAACGTAGCTGCGACAATTCTTCCGCGCGGAAAGCGCATCCCGTTTCGGAGCAATCTTCCGGGTCGCACTTTCCGCAACCCACCCCATCCGGAAACCGCGACCCATTATTCGCCCAAAAACCGGTCCGCATTTTCCCGAGCATTCGATGCAACGCTGGCGCAAGGAGTGTCCCTAACTGCCGACAGAAAAAGAACGTCCCCAAGTGCCGCAAGAGTGTCCCTTTTGACTAGTCATTTAAGAACGTCCCCAATGACTACCATGGCAACGTCACAGGTAGAGGACGGACAGCGAAAACGCCCCTAAGCGAGCAAGGTGACGTGAAATGAAAGGGCGCTGACCTTCTGGTCGCGCCCTTGAAATTGAACGTCAGATTGCCGCTTAGGGGCGTTTGCAGCGTCGAGCAGTTGCGGCGTTTGGTAAAACGCCGCAACGAACTAGCTCATCATCGCATTCATCATCTCGTTGGTTGCGGAATCGTCGGCAGACCACTCACCGTCGTCATTGCAGGTGTACTTGAAGGTAACCGTGGTGTCCTTGGTCTTAGCAGCCTTGGTCACATCGACCATAACCTGGCCGGCCATCTTGTACAGCTCGTCATCGGAAGGCATCGAATCGAGCGCGGTGACCTTCTCCTGATACTGAGTGGCAAAATCCTCGACGATCTGGTTCATGGACTTGCAGGTGATGGTGACCTCGGCAGTTGCGGTACCCTTGTCCTCGTCGACCGTCACGTCGCCGATCTTGTAGTCAAAGCCCTCGAGATAGCTCTTGGCGTACTCCTTGGGATCGATGCCCAGCTGCTCGAACTCGTCGCCCGAGGCCTCTTCCAGGCCGGCGAGGAAGTCGTCGCCACCGTTCTTGACCTCGTCAAACTGCGTCGTAAGATCCTCGGTGATGAGTTCCTCCACCGAAGGGCCCCCGCAGCCGGAAAGCACAACCACGCACGCGACCAGAACAGCCATCAGGGGCGCAAGCAGCAGCTTCTTTTTCATGACATTCCTCCAAACAAGCGGCGCCGCGTTCCCCGCGCAGCGCACGTCGTGACAATAAGTCCATATTAGCGGCTCCGTCCAAACCCCTACGTCACAAAAGCGCGGGCGGCTCAATTTGACGAGTGAATGGCCTATAAAGCAAGCCCCCTGCAATAAAATGCGCCTGCTCAGCCTATTAAAAAAGGGTGGCCGGATAACCCGACCACCCTTGTGCATCTTCTGGATGCCGCAGACTACTTGCGGACGACCTTAACGATGGCGTCACCGGCGGCGACGGCAGACTCGGCCTCGACGGCGAGCTCGACATCGGCAAACTCGGCAGTGTTGGACACGGCCACAACGACGCAGTCCTTGTAACCGGCGGCAGCGATCTTGGCGCGGTCGATCTTGAGTATGGGCTGGCCGGCCTTCACGACGTCGTCGGCCTTGACGAAGCCCTCGAAGCCGTCGCCGTTCATGTTGACGGTATCGACGCCAACGTGCACCAGAACCTCGATGCCGCTATCGGACTGCAGACCCACGGCGTGACCCATGGTGACGGTCACCTTGCCGTCGCAGGGAGCGTAGACCAGATCGTCCTCGGGCCACACGGCGCAGCCCTTGCCCAGCACCTCGCCGCTAAAGACGGGATCGGGCACGTCGGCCATCTTGATGACCTTGCCCTTGACGGGCGAGCACAGCACGTCGGCGCCGGCAGAAGTAGAGATGGAGGCAGGAGCAGCGGCAGCCGCGGGCTCAGCCTTCTTCTTGAACATGTCAAACAGACCCATACGTTTTCTCCTCTTGATTAAGCGCAACGTTATGCGCATGCCTATGGTGATTATAGTGCCAAATGGCCAAATTGCTAAGGTAAGAGCTCGAGTCGAGAGCCCTTCCAGGCCCTTCCCAAAACCTTTTCCCCAGTGGCACTCATATTGTCGATTAATCCTCGATAAGCCCCAGGCGAACGAAAGCGTTCCAGATGCCGCCGTCATCGACGTCGGTGGTCACGCAATCGGCTGCCTGTCCGGCGTTCGGCAGAACGCCGGAACTCAATCGCCGAAACTCAATTACTCCAGGCCCTCGGCGCCGTTGGACTTGATGATCTTCTGGTAGGCGTAGAAGCTGTCCTTGCGGCGGCGCTCGTAGGTACCGGTGCCGTCATCGTACTTATCGACGTGAATAAAGCCGTAGCGCTTGCGCATCTCGCCGGTGCCGGCGGACACCAGGTCGATGGGGCCCCACCAGGTGTAGGCGATCAAGTCGACGCCGTCGGCAATGGCCTCGCCCATGGCTTTGATGTGGCTGCGCAGGTAGGCAATGCGGTACGGGTCGTGGATGGAGCCGTCCTCCTCGACCTCGTCGTAGGCGCCCATGCCGTTCTCGACCACCATCAGCGGAATCTCATAGCGGGCGTAAATCTCGTTGAGGGCGATGCGCAGACCCAGCGGATCGATCTGCCAGCCCCAGTCGGTGGACTCCAGATAGGGGTTCTTGCCGCCAAAGGTCATGTTGCCCTCGGTCATCTCGTGGTCCTTGTGGGTGCCCACGGTGCCGGACATGTAGTAGCTAAAGGTGTAGAAATCAACCTTGCCGTCGGCGATATCCTGCAGGTCGCCGTCCTCCATCACGAGCTCAACGTCGTTCTCGGCCCAGAAGCGCTTGGCATAGAACGGGTACTTACCGCGCACCTGCACGTCGGAGCAGTACCAGTTCATGGTATTCATCTCCTGCTGTGTGGCGAACACGTCGGCCGGATCGCACGTGGCGGCATAGGACAGGATGAAGCAGTCCATGTTGCCCATCTTGAACTGCGGGTAGTGCTCGTGGGCGTAGCGCACGACGCGACCGCTGGCCACGAACTGGTGATGCAGGGCCTGCATACGGGCCTGCGGCGTAGTGTGGACCGCCGAAGCCGGACCCTCAAAGCCCTGGATCATACTGGTCTCAAAGAGGTTGCCCATGTCCTGGGTACCGCAGTTGATCTCGTTGAAGGTGAGCCAGAACTTGACCTTGTCTTGATAGCGGTCGAAGACGGTCTGGCAGTACTTCTCAAAGAAGCCGATGAGCTCGCGGCTCGCCCAGCCGTTGTACTTCTCGACCAGGTGATAGGGCATCTCGTAGTGCGAGAGGGTCACGAGCGGCTCAATATTGTGAGCGCGCAAGCAGTCGAAAACGCGGTCGTAGAAGGCGAGGCCGGCCTCGTTGGGCTCAGCATCGTCGCCGTTGGGGAAGATGCGGCTCCAGGAGATGGACATGCGGAACATGTTGAAGCCCATCTCGGCGAACAGCGCGATGTCTTCCTCGTAGTGATGGTAGAAGTCGATGCCGTCATGGTTGGGGTAGAAGCGGTTGGGATCGATGTCGATCGTGATCTGGCGCGGCTCCTTGTAGCTGCCGCCCAGGAAGTGGTCGTCGACGGAAGCGCCGCGGCCGTCCACGTTCCAAGCGCCCTCAAACTGATTGGCGGCGGTGGCGCCACCCCAATAGAAACCCTCGGGGAACTTGATGTTTGCCATGAGCATCTCCTTTGCATCGTGGGTCGATAAGCCGAGTATCGCCCACGCGGGAGACATGCGGAGGCGGGGGCGCCAAACCCGATACTTCTTTTCGCAGCGGCACCCCGCCGCCTGCCCGCCCCTGACACTTCCTGACACCTGCCAAAAAGGGACAGGTTTATTTTGGTCGGTTTTATCTGGGAAAACGCTGACGATAGGCAGCCGGCGTGCAGCCATAGCGCTCGGCAAACTTTTTGTAGAAGAAGCTCATGTTGGCATAGCCCGCCTCGCGCGCAGCCGCCTCTGCCGTGGCACCGGCGTCGAGCAGTGCCGCTGCGCGCGCCAGGCGGCCCTCCTGCACGAGCTGCATGAATGTGCGGCCTGTCTGACGCTTGAGTAGGGCGCTTGCGTAGTTGGGGCTCAGGTGCAGATGGCGGGCGAGGTCGTCGAGCGCGCAATCGCAGGCGTGACGCTCGATATAGCCCATAGCAGCCGCGACCTGCGCCGATGGCAGCGCGGGCGCGTCCGATCGCAGAAGACCGGCCTCGTAGCTTTGCATGAGCTCGACCAACAGCAGCTCAAACAGCCTCGAGACAATCTGGGGGCTCGCTGGCGTGGGGTCCAGACGCTCGCACAGCATCTCCTGCATGTAGCGGCGCACGCGACGGCTGCCGCCCGTATGGAAATGCACGTGTCCGCGGTGGTCGGTTTCGTCCGTGAGGGCGTTGAGCAGGAACCGCGAGACCGCGCTTGTGGGCGAAAGGCTTTGCTCCAGGCTACGGCGCAGCATTGGCCGCGAGATGATGACGCTCAGCATTATGTCGTGCTCACCGAGCTCGCCAACAGCATGCGGGCAGGCGGCATCGAGCAGGAGGACCTCGTTTTGAGCGAGCATGAGCGGCGCGCCGTTGACGATCTGCGGCGCTCGTCCTCGATAGACATAGCTGATTTCGACATAATCGTGCACGTGTTCCGGCACAGGATTGAAGCGCGAGTTGCGAACAATCGATAGCCCCTCGGGCATGCCTTCTTGGTGCAGAGCGAGCGTTGGGTTGCCAATTTTACGAATGAATCGGCCATCAATATCTGCCTGATTACCTTGACCGAGTGCATCGCTCCAGTCGTAATGGGCGCCCGCGCGATAGGCGCGTTCACTGTCGGTCAGCTCGAGTAGCAGGTTATCCAAGCGCGCGAGCTCCATAGTGCTCCCATCGTTGATTCGGTCATATTCTGCCGTGGTTTTGATATTAGCAGGGCGGCGCGCTCGACGTACTCTGACTTCAATGGATTTGAAAGGCCGGTTTTGGAGGAGCGTATATGGCGGCGTATTTTGAGCAGGTGCTTGGCGGCACCTACGACAACCACGTGCTTCCGTTCTTGTGGCTCAAGGGCGAGGCGCGCGAGACGATTACCGAGTATCTGGAGCAGATCGCCGGGGCGGACATCCACGAGGTTTGCCTGGAATCGCGCACGCATCCCGATTTCTGTCGCGACGGCTGGTGGTCTGACCTGCGCTTTATCATCGGCGAGTGCAAGCGCCTGGGGTTAAAGATCTGGCTGCTCGACGACGCCCACTTCCCCACAGGCTATGCCAACGGCGCGCTTGCGGGCGATGGCGTCGACCCCGCGCTCAAGAAAACCGTGCTCAAGCATCGCACGATTACGGTTGTTGGTCCCCAACCGTCCACGACTATCAAGCTCGGTAATCTCATGGACCCCACCGAGCGCTTTGTGGGCGTGGCAGCTTTTGATGCCGCTGGTGCGCCGCTCGACCTTGCGCTCGCTGTTGAGCAAGGAGACGATGGAACGCCCGCCCGCTTGCGTTTTGACGCCCCCACCGGCGTCACTACGATCGTGCTGTACGCCACCAGCCAAAAGACCGGCTTTCGCGATGAGTACATCAACATGGTCGACGCCGCCTCGTGCCACGCGCTCATCGACGCCGTCTACGAGCCCACGTTTGAGCATCTGAGCGATGAGTTCGGCAAAACGATCTTGGGCTTCTTTACCGACGAGCCCGGCTTTATGAACGAGAAGGGCACCGCGCCCGACGATGCTTCTACCAGCAGCTTTATCGGGCGAAGCGACTTGGCGCTGCCGTGGTCGGACGAGCTTGCCCTCCGCCTACACGATGCGCTTGGCGAGAATTGGCTTACCAAGTTGCACGGCCTTTGGACGCGCGAGGCAGACGGCGCCCAGGTTCGCCACGCCTATATGGACCTTGCTACGCAGCTCTACCGCAGCTGCTTTGACGAGCAGATTGGCGATTGGTGCCGCGCGCACGGCGTTATGCACATTGGCCACGTGATCGAGGACAAGAGTTGCCACACGCGCCTGGGCCAGGGCGCCGGACATTACTTCCGCGCGGTCGCGGGGCAGGACATGGCTGGCGTGGATGTGGTCATCAACCAGCTTGCCCCCGGAATTGACCGCGGGCGCTACAGCTATTTCCACGGCGCATGGAACATGGAGTTCTTTACGTACGCGCTTGCCAAGCTGGGCTCTTCGGCCGCGCGCCTCGACCCCAAAAAGCAGGGGCGCTGCATGGCCGAGGTCTTTGGCGCCTTTGGCTGGCACGAGGGCCTGCGTGAGATGAAGTGGATCGCCGATCACATGCTCGTCCGCGGTGTTAATTGGTTTACGCCGCACGCGTTTAGCATGGCGCCTTTCCCCGATTGGGACTGCCCGCCGCACTTTTACGCGCACGGCAACAACCCGCAGTGGCCGCACTTTGGCCAGCTCATGCGCTATATGAATCGCATGGCGACGCTCCTTTCGGGAGGCGCCGCCGCTCGCCCCGTCGCCATTCTGTACCATGCCGACGCCGAATGGGCCGGCAACGCCATGCCTATCGAGCGCGTGGCGGCAGAGCTCACGCGCGCGCAGATCGACTTTGATTTTGTGCCCGCCGAGGCTTTTGAGGACAAGAGCCGCTACAAGGTTTCGATTGCTGATGGATTGCTTGGTGTTAACAGCTGCCGCTACCAGGCATTTGTTATGCCCAGTGCTACGTTTATTGGCGCGAAGACGGCAAAGGTAGCGAGACGCATGACGGATGCAGGCGTTATGGTGCTCGCCGTCGACAAGGTGCCCGGTGCATTCTACGATACCGATGGCGCGGTCGAGCTGGGAGGGCTCGTCGCAACGCCGCTCGCCGATGTCGCCCGCGCGCTTGCAAGCGCGGGACTACAGACCGTTGTGTCTGACACACCGCAGCCCTGGCTACGCGCACTTCGCTACGAGCGGGCAGGCGAGACCTACGTTATGCTCGTCAACGAGCACCCCCGCGAGCGCATCGACTGCACGGTTGCACTTGCGACAGGTGAGCGCCTTTGCGGCACGCGGCTCGACCTGCTAAACGGCACCGAGCCCGTTGCGTTTGACGGTGTGTTGGAGCTCGCACCCTTCGAGAGCTGCATCGTTGTTTTGGAAGCGGGCAGCGAGGATGCGCCCGGAGACGGCGCAATCGACGCTGATACATCGCTCGGTCTGCGCATCGAAGGCCCATGGACCGTTGCCCTCTCCCCTGTCGGCAGCAATGGCGCCTTTGGTGAAGCACAAGAGCTCAAACACCTGGGCGACCTTACGGCCGACCTGTTCACCGGCACCTGCGGCACCTACCGATATCATGCGTCGTTTGAGCTGGCCAACGATTGCGCTGACGCCACGATCGACCTGGGAGACGTTTACGAAACCGCGACGCTCACGCTCGATGGGCGCTCGCTCGGCACACGCATCTGCCCGCCCTACCGTTTTGCCGCCGGCGCACTTTCCGCCGGTGCGCATGAGCTCACGATCGACATCATCAACACGCTCGACCATGCGATCCCCGACATCTTCGCTCTCACCGAGCCCGTCGCCCCCAGCGGCATCCTCGGCCCCGTTACCCTTTGCGGGCAAAACCTGCCAAAATAAACCTGTCCCTTTTTGGCAGGTTTGGCGAGTGTGGGAGTTCGCATGGATATCAAACGCAAGATCACCGAGGCGCAGGGCCTCACCCCCACCGAGCAACAGCTCGGCATTGCAGCCCTTGCCATCGGCGAGGACATCCGCGGGCTTTCGATTAAGGAATTTGCCGCGCGCGCCAACGTTTCGGTCGCGAGCGTGCACCGTTTTTGCAAAAAGCTCGACCTCGAGGGTTTCAAGGACCTCAAGGTCGAGCTTATTCGCTTGGCAACCGAGGCGGGCAATCGGCGCAACGTGGACATCAACTTTCCCTTTGATGCTACGTCCAGCCCCGCGCAGGTTATGGAGCGCATGGAGGGGCTCTACCAGACCACGCTGGCCGAAACGCAGGAGCTGCTCGACCCCACGCAGCTTGACCACGCCGCCAAGCTCATCGCGAACGCCCGACAGGTCGACATCTACACGGGCTCGCACAACCTCTATCCAGCGGGAATGTTCCGCGACCGCCTGCTCTCCGCCGGTAAAAGCGCGACGTGCCACGACGGTGTCGAGGCCCAGGTGCGAACGGCGCTCGCCTCGGGCCCCGACCATGCGGCAATCGTCATCTCCTACAGCGGCCTTGCCCCCAACCTCAAGGACATCTTGCCGATCCTCAGCAGTCGACATGTCCCGGTCATCGTCATCGGCACGCCTTATTGCGCGCGCATTCACCCTGGCTTTGCCGCCTACCTTACGGTGAGTGACCACGAGAGCATGACGCATCGCATCACGCAGTTCGCCAGCCATATCGCCGTGCAATACGTGCTCGATTCGCTCTACAGCAGCTACTTCGCCAAAGACTACGCCCACTGCGCCGAATTCCTAGAGCGATCGTTTCCCTACACCCGCCTCCCCGGGCTCAAGTAGCGACGAGCGTGGATTTTTGGACACTCGAATAACGAGCGTGGATAATCTCCCACTTTGAGCCCGCACACACGCCAAAACCGGGAGATTATCCACGATCGTGTTGAATGATCCGTTTTCCTCTGCGCCCGAGGGACCACTCGACCACCTTGCACCAAAGCAATAACGACTTCTCGTCATTAGATTATTCAAATCGACTCTAATAACTATTTTCGCCATAAACTCGTTATTAGAATTGATATGATTGGCCTAATAACGAGTTTCCGGCACTAAAGATATGGAGGGCGCGATGCAAATCGAGGAGAACGGCCAGGGAACGCTCCGCAATAATCTATCGGGGAAATTGGCTTACTATTCGTTTTTTCCAACGCCCTTGCAATCATTGAGGCAGCTAAACCTCACCGAGGAAACCTATCGCACGCTTTCCGCATGCTCACGAAAGCTTGGAGAGCTTGAAGGCATGCTCTACTTTGTTCCCAACGCCGATATGTATCTGACAATGTACGTGCGCAAAGAAGCACTCCTTTCTTCGCAAATTGAGGGAACCCAGTGCACGTTTGACGACCTACTTAGTCCATCGCAAACACAACTCCATCATAAAGATGTCGCAGACGTCGTGAATTACGTCCGTGCTGTCGACCGCGGCGTAGAACTGCTCAAAAAGATGCCCTTGTGCACGAGACTTCTTAGGCAAGTTCATGCGGTCCTGCTGGACGGAGTGCGCGGAACGGAGAAGAATCCAGGCGAGCTGCGCTCCTCACAAAACTGGATTGGCCCCTCAGGCTGCACCATTGCAACCGCATCGTTTGTCCCTCCAAACATTGAAGATTTGAGTAACACGCTCCAGGACCTCGAACGCTTTATCAATGAGCCTCAAGTCGAAATGGATCCGATTGTGCGGGCGGCGCTCGTCCATTACCAATTTGAAACTGCCCATCCATTCCTAGACGGAAACGGTCGCCTGGGCAGGCTTCTCATTACACTTATACTCATCAATGATGGCGTTCTTCATTCTTGCTTGTTCTATCCATCGTTCCAGTTCAAGAAAAATCGAAGCGAGTACTACCGGCAACTCACATCCGTAAGGGAGAGAGGCACTTACGAGGAATGGATAGAGTTTTTCTGCAACAGTCTTCTCGAAAGTGCGAAGGACTCGGTAGGGTCTTTAAAAAACCTTGTTGACCTCCATAACCGTTCCACAGCAACCATTACCGAAAATCTCGGAAGGACTGCTGCAAACGGGCAAAGGCTGTTGGGCATTCTTGAAGAGCACCCCATCGTCGACACCGCATTCATCGCTGCCCAACTCGATATCGGCAGGAGTACCGCGAGCTCGCTCGTCAAATCATTTGAAGAATTGGGTATCCTCCGTCCGCTCGACGAGTCAAGACAGAGATACCGGCAGTACGGGTATGAAGAGTATCTTTCGATTCTCAGGGAAGACGCCGAGCCGATTAGATAGGCATCGCAACCCAGGCAAATTAAAGCGAGCGTGGATAATCTCCCACTTTGAGCCTGCACACAGGCCAAAAACGGGAGATTATCCACGCTCATTCCTGAGTAGTCATTTAAGAACGTCCCCAATGACTACTCTAAGAACGTCCCCAATGCCCACCAATTCGGAGCAAAACAACGCCGCAAGTAGAGGACGGACAGCGAGCGACGTCCAGAGCGAACAAGTTGGCATGAAAAAGGCGAGGCATTGACCTTCTGGTCATGCCTCGCCTTTTGAATGACAAATTGTCGCTCTGGGCGGCGCGCAGCGTCGACCGGTTACGGCGTTTGGTAAAACGCCGTAACTACTCCTGAGCTCCGTACTGCTCGTAGTAGGCGTCGATGGCGGCCTTGAGCTCGTCGTCGATGACGACCTTGCCGTCGATCTCGTGGTTGTAGAGGGTCTCGACGACCTCGGCCATGGAGACGATGCTCGCGACGGGGAAACCGTACTTGGCCTCGATCTCCTTCTGCGCGGTGGTCACACCGCCCTTGCCGACCTCCATGCGGTTGAGGGACACGATCAGGCCCTTGATCTCGACATCGGCAGCAGCCTTGACCTTGGGATAGGTCTCGTCGATGGACTTGCCGCTGGTGGTAACGTCCTCGACCATGACCACACGGTCGCCGTCCTTGGGCTCATAACCCAGCAGGTTGCCCTTATCGGCACCGTGGTCCTTGGCCTCCTTGCGGTCGCAGCAGTACTTGACCTCCTTGCCGTACAGCTCGTGGTAGGCAATTGCGGTCACGACGGCCAGCGGAATACCCTTGTAGGCCGGTCCAAACAGCACATCAAAGTCGTCGCCAAAGTTATCGTGGATGGCCTGGGCGTAATACTCGCCCAGCTTCTTGAGCTGATAGCCCGTCACGTAAGCGCCGGCGTTCATAAAGAACGGGGACTGACGGCCGCTCTTGAGCGTAAAGCTGCCGAACTTAAGGACGTCGGACTCGACCATAAACTTGATGAACTCTTGCTTGTAAGCCTCCATGCGGGCTCCTCTCGTAATCGCGTACGTGCCTTCCAGTTTAGCGCAGGCGAAGCGTAGATGCGGGCGCGCTTTGGGGCCACGGCATTCTGTAAAGGCTTTGTCAGGGGGAATGGTTTTCCGAACAATAGGGTTGACATGTCAAACCCCCTCATCAAGAATACGGACAGATTAAAAAGGGGTACGAGATACCCAAAGCGCACTGCGCTCAGCCTTTAGGAGGTGTGCCATGGAAGGCAGTCCTAGTCGAAAAACCTGCATGTCGCCCTCGGCACGCCGCGAGGACTCCGCACATGCATAAACGCCACCGGCAGATCGCCAAAACCACCGCAAAGGCGCGCTGCACCCTTTGTGGGCTCAAGAGCTTGACGTGAGCGACATCTAGGTTTTTTGAAGCAAATACGACACGTACGCTAACTCCCCTCAACAAGGAGGACCCTATGCTGATGCTCAAAACCGTCACGGTACTCGAAGCCATCTCCAAGCGCCGCCGCACGGCGCGCCCTGCCGCTCATACCGGCCTGTCCAAGAACACCATATTCGCCGCCACCCATAGTGCCGAGGACGCCCTCGTACTGCTTGACGCCACGGCAAACGGCCTCACCGTCGAGCAGGCAACTGAGCGCCTGAACGCCGTCGGCCCCAACACCATCGAGGCAACGACCAAAACGCTCGCCCGCCGCATCGCCGACGCGTTCATCGATCCCTTCGCCGGCATCCTCGCCGCGCTCGCGCTGGTCTCGCTCTACATCGACGTGCTCGCCGTGCCCGAGCCGCAGCGCGACCCCTCCACGGTCATCGTCATCGGCATCATGCTGCTGGTATCGGGCGGCATGAAGTTTATCCAGGAAGCCCGCAGCGGCAATGCGGCAGAGGCCCTCAAGGACCTGGTCTCCAACACTTGCACCGCCCTGCGCGACGGCGAGCGCATCGAGATCCCCTTCGACGAGCTCGTCCCCGGCGATGTAATCCGCCTCTCTGCCGGCGATATGGTGCCGGCAGATGCCCGCATCATCACCGCGCGCGACCTGTTTGTGATCGAGTCCGCACTCACCGGCGAGAGCGAGGCCGTCGAGAAGACCACCGCCGCCACCGTCGTCGAGGGCGCCGACGGCTCCGCACTGCCACTCTCTGCCTGCAAGAACATCGTCTTTACCGGCACCTCCGTGCAAAACGGCGCCGCCATGGCGCTTGTCGTTGCCACCGGCTCGGACACCTACCTGGGCGGCATCGCCAAGATGCTCAACGGGCGCGGCGAAAAAAGCGCGTTTGACCGCGGCGTCTCGAGCGTCTCCATGCTGCTGGTGCGCCTGATGCTCGTTATGGCGCCGGCCGTCTTTGCCATCAACGCCGCCACCAAGGGCAACGTCATCGACGCGCTGCTGTTCGCCACGAGCGTGGCCGTGGGCATCACGCCGCAGATGCTTCCCGTCATCGTGACCACGAGCCTGTCGCAGGGCGCCAAGGACCTCGCCCGTCACCAGGTTATCGTCAAGGAGCTGCCGGCGATTCAAAACCTCGGAGCGATGGACGTCCTGTGCTGCGACAAGACCGGCACCCTCACCGAAGACCGCATCGTGCTCGAGCGCTACCTCAACACCGATGGCAACGAGGACGCGCGCGTGCTGCGCCATGCGTTTTTGAACAGCTTCTTCCAGACCGGCCTCAAAAATCTTATCGACCTGGCCGTAATCGACCGTGCCGATGTGACACCCTCGACCGTCGCACCCGATTCCATGCTGGGCCAGAGCCTGCGCGACCGCTACGCCAAGGTCGACGAGGTTCCCTTCGATTTCTCGCGCCGTCGCCTGAGCGTAGTTGTCGCCGACGCCCAAGGCAAAACCCAGATGGTTACCAAGGGCGCCGCCGAGGAAATGCTCGAGATCTGCTCCTTTGTCGAGATCGATGGCATCGCTCAGCCGCTCACCGACGAGAAGCTCGCCCAGATTCGCAAGCAGATCGCCGGACTTAACGCCGAGGGCCTACGCGTAATTGCCGTGGCGCAGAAGACCAATCCGCGCTGCGTGGGCGAGTTTGGCATCGCCGACGAGTGCGACATGGTGCTGATGGGCTTTTTGGCCTTCCTCGATCCGCCCAAAGCAAGTGCCGCGGGCGCCGTCGCCACCCTCGAGGCCAAGGGCGTGGCGGTCAAGGTCCTAACCGGCGACAACGACCGCGTCGCCGCCACCGTCTGCGAGCAGATTGGTATCGATGCGAGCAACGTCTTGCTCGGCTCCGAGATCGATGCGCTCGATGACGCCGAACTTGCCGAGCGCGCCGAGAAAACCCGCCTCTTCGCCAAGCTCTCGCCGCTGCAGAAGGCACGCCTGGTACGTGTCATGCGCGAGATGCTCGGCCACACCGTGGGCTTTATGGGCGACGGCATCAACGACGCCGCCGCCATGCGTGCGAGCGATTGCGGCATCTCGGTCGATTCGGCCGTCGATATTGCCAAGGAATCCGCCGATATCATCTTGCTTCAGAAGGACCTGGGCGTGCTCGAGCGCGGCATCATCGAAGGCCGCCGCACTTACGGCAACCTGCTCAAGTACCTCAAGACCACGGTGAGCTCCAACTTTGGCAATGTGCTGTCCGTGACCGTCGCGAGCCTGTTCTTGCCGTTTTTGCCCATGAGCGCCCTGCAGCTGGTACTGCTGTCGCTGGTCTACGAGATCGTGTGCATCGCACTGCCGTGGGACACCGTCGATGACGCCTGGACTGCCCGCCCGCGTGCCTGGGACGCCGCGTCCATCAAGGGCTTTATGCTCGAGCTGGGCCCCGTGAGCTCGCTGTCTGACATCGTGACCTTCGCCGCGCTCTTCTTTGTCGTGTGCCCCGCCGCCGTGGACGCAAGCTGGTCCGAGCTTGCCGCTGCGGGCGACGTCACGGGTATGGCGACCTTTGCTGCGCTCTTCCAGAGCGGCTGGTTTGTCGAGTCCATGTGGTCGCAGACACTCGTGGTCCACATGTTGCGCTCCCCGCATCTGCCGAGCCCGCGCGACCACGCCGCGCCCGCATTGTGCGTTCTTACCGTGCTGGGCCTGGCGCTCGTCACCTGGCTGCCGGCAAGCCCCATCGCCGATGCGCTCGGCCTCATGCCGCTGCCCACGAGCTTTTTTGGGCTGCTCATTGGCATCGTTACCGCCTATATCGCGCTCACCCAGCTGGCAAAGCGCCGCTACATTGCCCGCCACGGCGAGCTGCTGTAGCAAGTAGGCGGAAAACACCCTGCCAGCTGCCGTTGCCACTACCACAGCTGCCAACGCCGCTGCCGTTGCCTCTGCCGCCGCCGCAGTCTATCCCCCCAGCAGTTGCGGTGAAATAGTTCCTGTTTAAAGCCCCGTGACTTTAATTTAGGGACTATTCCACCGCGACTTATTGGGAGATTAGCTAGTCCTTGGGTGTCCAGGACCAGAAGAAGTTGATGAGGGCCACGCGCGAGGCGGTACCGGCCTTTTTGTTGATCGAGGAAATGTGGCGGTAGAGCGTGGAGCGCGAAAGAAAGAGCATTGTGGCGATGTCCTGAACGCTCTGGTCCGAAACGACCAAGACCTCAAGAATATCGCGCTCGCGCTCTGTAAGCCCAAAGGTGGCGACGAAGGCATCAAGGCGTTCATCGGACGTGAGCTCCGCTGTCTCCACGGGCTCGGGGTCGGAGCATGTGGGTGCAAGATCCCCACCAAGATCGTCGGTGGCAAGCGGCAGTCCGTCCCGCATCGCGGCATCATCGGCTCGTTGCCCCAACTGCCCCAGCAGCGTAATCGCAATGCCCACAAACATCACGAGCGCCGCACCGACCGCAGCCAGCACATTTTGACTCGAGATAATCGCCACTGCCGGCGCCGTCACGAACATCGAGCACACGTTGTTGACGACGCGACCCATGCACGGCCAAAAATATGACCAGCGCGCATAGAGCGAGACGGCGGCATATTTTGTGGTAAAGAACACCACGAAAAAGCCCGAGCCCAGATAAAAGATGATCGTGGCAGCAAGCTCGTTGCCGCCATTGCCATCGATGATGAGCACAAAGAACGAAAGCGTGGACAGCATGGCGACACATGTCATGCCGATATTCATATACGAGCGGTCGTGCAGGTCAAATAGTGCGCCGGCGGCCAACGAGCTCACGACAAGCAGCAGGCGCGACCAGTCACCCAAATCAACGGCTCCGGTAGCATACAGGGTTGTGAGGCCCGCGTTGAGAGCGGCGAATACGCCGGAAAGATACGCTGTCGCCACGGTCAGGCGAACTACGGTGCGGCGAAATGCCGCCTTTGCCTCGGGATCGTCATGCCATTTGGCGCCATATTCCAGAGCATCTACCGAAAGCCCGGCAGCACTGGGTTCGAAGTTGGGATCGGACTCGTCGCGCAGCTTGGCGCGTCGGGCACCGTGGAGCAACGCTACCTGCGCGATCGCACAGATGACCAGAACAGCCTGCTGAGGAATACCAACAGGCATCGCCATGTGGTTGAACACCTGTACCAGAACGCCCATGGCATAGGAAAGTGCTGCGGCGCGCGCCAAGCAGGGCGTCCGCGCAAAGCGTCGCGCAAAGTTTGCGTGGGCAGTCGATCCGCAGTAGCCCAGGGCGCAGCACGCCACCAGGCCGCCGGCAATTACCACCTCAAACCGCACTGCCATAATCATCAGCAGCAACGCCGATACCAAAAGCACGCCTGTAATATCGCTCGTCGCATCGATCGTCTGGGGACGGCGATAGTACAGAAATGGGCGCACGAAAAAGCCAATCACGCTCGCGCCGACAACGATGCTCTCGTAGATGACGACCTCACTCGATGGCACGAACTCGGCTATGCGCACATCAAAAAGATACTCGCACGCCAAAAACGTGAAGAAGAACAGCGCCAGGCATATAACCTCCCGAATGCCCCGACGCAGATATGCGGTTGTGTCTCCCATGCCCCTCGCGGTTAACCCCCGGCCGCTTAATTGGTCTGGAATCTATTTTAATAAAGAATCAATCTCAATATCAAAACCAAGCTCGAAATGCTGCTAATTCGACCCCAGTCGTCCACATCACGCCGAGATTTTGAGCCGCATGGCCCAGAAGGGGCACGCGCGACCTCTAGCTCGGCAAGGAGCGTTTTCAACTGCGCTCATTTAAGTACGTCCCCAATGAGTAAAACCACCCCCATTTCCCGTGCTAAGGAAATAGGGGCGGTTCACGCCGGCCTTTATCTTTTTCGACAGCCTTGTTTGGCTCGCGCTACACCAGGCGCATGGCCTCCTGGACAGTACCGTAAAGGTTGGCGTCGTTGCCGAGCTCGGCCACCTTTATCTGCGGCACAGGAATGCCAGCAAGGGTCCCTTCGTAACTCGCGAGGGCCAGCGGCATCTGCGCACGCAGGGCATCGACGAGCTCGGGATGGCACGAGATGCCGCCTGCGATCACAAAGACCTCGGGGTCGAGCACGGCCTGCAGGTTGATGAGCTGTCCGTCAAATGCGCGAGCGTAGCGGTCGAGCGCGCGCTGCGCCGCTATGTCGCCATCCGCGATCCACTCAAAGACGCGGCGGCCGTCCACCGGAGAATCCGCAGGCAGGCCCTTCTCGGCAACGGCGGCATCGCGGAGCGCGCGCCAACCGCCCGAGCCCGCAAAGGAGTTTTCCATGCTCGCGGCAGTCGTGACATCGTTGCGCAAGAAGCTGAACTCGCCTGCAAAGCAGTGCGCGCCGCGCAGGACCTTGCCGTCGATGACGATACCGCCGCCGATGCCCGTGCCAATAGCGAGTACCACGCCAAAACGCGTCCCGCGCAGGGCGCCAGCCGCATACTCACCGAGTGCACAGCACTTACCGTCGTTATTGACGGCAACCGGCACCCCCAGCGCCTCGCGCATGAGCTTTCCCAGTGGGCAGCCGTCCATAAACGTGAGCGCACCGCCGCGATGGATCGTTCCCGTGACATCTCCCTCGTAAATACCGCCGGGTGTGCTCACGCCTACGGCGTTCACGCGCTCGCGGTACGGCTCGACGAGCCCGATCAACGCCGAAACGGTCTCCTCAGCCGTGGTAAAGCCCGTCGGCAGGCTCCCGCGCTCGCGGATGGAAAAATCCTCGCCCAGCACAGCCCATTTAACGGCCGTGCCGCCCACATCGATTCCAAAGAACTCCTGCATATTCGCCCCTCACGTGCCATAGCCCCGAACGCGCATCGCCGCGACCACCACAGGGGCTGCCCTTATGATGGTCGTGCAGCAAATCGCGCCCGGAGCCGATTATCTCTATTATTACGCCTCTACTTTAGTCAGACGAAGCAACATATACTGCTTACTAGGGAGGTCGATGCGGAACTTGCCCTCAAAGGTTCCGGGAAGCTCTTCCTCCGTCATGTCCCATGTGTCCACGACATTCACCTTGTAACGAGCGCCCGCCTCGCCCTCAAACTCACGATACGCCGGACGGTTGAACCCAAAGTACATAAGGACATCGGCAGTCCCGTGGCCATGATCGTTGGACATACAGGTGACATCCCAGGTAAACGTACCGTCAAGGATGCCGACCTCATCGGGCACCCAGTCAAAATCGGCCGGCAGCGCCTCCATGTAGCGACGGCAAAAGCCAATGCGATCGGGCGAATCGCCGTAGAGCTTGCCGCCGTGCGCCCACCACAGCTTGGGTCCGCGGTCGACGTAGGTCTCACCGTGGGTCACATAACCGCCACGCAAACTGCCCTCCCAAAAACGACGTACGAGTTCCTGAGCGGTCAGGTTACCCCAGCCCCAGTTGATGTTGCCCTCATAGCCGACCTCGTCGATCAAAACCGGCTTGCTATACTGCGCGCGCAGCATGGTGACGTCCTCGGCTGTGTTCTTGAGGTCGCACCTCTGGTAGCTCACGTGCGTAATCCACGGATGACCGTGGTCAAAGACCTCACGGCAATTGTGGATACTGCGCAGATGACCATACGGGTCGTTCGCCATGATGATACGGGCATAGCGGTCCCAGTCCTCGGCCGGCTTCCACGGCATAAGGTCCCACTCATTGGCAAGGCTCCACCAAATGTTCTTGTATGCCGAGAAGCGACGAGCGACATACGTCAGGTAGAAAATATCCTCCTCGCGCGTCATACGAGAGAAGCCCCAGTCCTCAGGCTTGTCATACGGATGCAAAACGATGAGATCCGCCTGGATGCCCAGCTCGTCAAGCTGCTCGATGCGGTGCTCGAGGTTTTCCCAAAACGGCTCATAGAAGCGAAAATGGTCGAAATCGCCCTTCTCGCCTTCATAGGCATACATCGCTGGGTCCTCAACGTTATAGTCGTAGAACTTGGGGAAGACGCACATGCGGATCTTGTTAAAAGGTGCCTCTGCGAGCGTCTCGAGCGTCTGCTCCTGCAGCTGAACATCCTGGTTGGTCCAGGCATAGCATGTGGTGCCAAAGGGCAGGTAGCGCGTTCCATCCTCGTAGGCAAAGTTGAAATCCTCGTCAGTAATGAACGGAGCTCCGTGGGCGAGCACATCCTTTGCCAGCAGCACGCGACCATGATTGGCGCCCGTGGCGGGCACGGCCTCAAAAGAGCCGGCGGCACCATCGAGCTCGGGATCATTGGAGCTCACCGTGTAGTTCCAGACACCGGCACTCTCGGGCATAAAGTTGATTCCGTAGCAGCCATTGCCCTTGTAGAAGCCATGGACCTCAAAGCTGTCCTGGCCATCCGCGCGGTCAAATCGCGCCGACAGCTCGACTTCGACATAGGGATTGCCGGCCGCAGTGCCCGCGAGCTCGAGCTTAAACACCTTGTACTGCTCGACGATAGTCATGATAACGCCTCCAAGTTAAGCGATTGAATAGTCGGAGTCCGTCGGGCAACACGAACGCAGCCCGACGGAATGAAAGAGAGTGGCAAATTACTTGGCGCTCTTGATGAGCATGATGGACACATAGCCCACGGCGATGAGCACGATGGAGATTGGGAACGCCATGAAATAGGAGCCAGTGGCGACAACGATTGCCGAGGTCACGATGGGACCAAGGATCTGACCGATGGTGTTGGCGATATTGAGGATGCCCAGGTCCTTGCCGGCGTTCTCCTTATCGGGCAGAACATCGACATTGAGCGCCTGGTCCACGGAAGAGTAGATACCGTAGCCAAGTCCGGCGAGCAGAGCAAATCCGTACATGCCGATAACGGACTTAAGTAGCCAGGGCAGGGCGATACCGATACACATCATAATCGTTGCGACGAGGATGATAGGCTTGCGGCGGCCGATCTTGTCGGAGATGGCGCCCGAGGTAAGCGAGGCGACAAGCGACACGACCATGATCACGACGGACATACTCGAAAGAACTGCGCCGGCTTCTGCCACGGGAAGACCGATGTACTTCTCGAGGATATAGAGCTGATAGCCGTTGATGCAGAAGTAACCGAAGATGAGGAGCAGACGGCCAAAGAGCGCCAGATAAAAGTCGCGGCAGTTCTTGGTGGGCGGAACGAACATGAGCAGCAGCGACTTGAGATTGAGCTTCTCAGACTGCTCGCCCTCGTCAAGAGCGGCAGACTTCTCGCGCGGCCAAATGATGACGGCGAGGATGCCGGTCAGCAACCAAGAGACCGTGCCGATGATAAAGCCAGGAACTGGGTTGGAGAGGAACTGCGTACCGATGATGGTGCCAATCGACTGGCCGGCCGTTGCGCCGCCGCCATAGAATGCGGAGAGCGTGCCGCGCTTGTTAAGCGGGATGCGGTCGGAAAGCACGGCAACAGCAGGGGCAAGCATGCAGTTGAGGCCAATCTGCAGCACGCACCAGGAGGCGACGATCATGGGAAGTGTGGTCGCGACCGAAGTGCTCCAGAAAGCACAGCCGCAGATAAAACCGCCGAGAACGATAAACGGCGTGCGCTTGCCAAAGCGGCTGTGGCAGTGGTCGGAAAGCGCGCCGAAAACGAGATTTGAGAACAGGGCGAAGATCGAACCGACCGAGTTCATCGCCGCGAGAATTGCCTCGGGCTGGCCAATATTAAGGCCGTTAAAACGCTCGGGGAACAAGACGTTGGAGCCGATTGTTCCCGACATCATCCACATGATTCCGAAGATGATAAAGCCGATCATAAAGCGCCATGTCTCGGTTTTGGTCATGGGCTTTCCGGTATCGGGGGCGATGGCGTTCTCGTCAATCGCCGCGGCGGTTTGATTTGCCATGGAATAGATCCTCTCTGTGATGGAATGCGCGAGGGCGCTCGTGCACCAAGGGTCAAGGGGTCAAACCCGCTGGATGCGGCGGCCGTGGAATGGGGTACGGCTGCTCGCGAGCGTCTGTTGAGTTGTTACTTACTAACTAGTAAGTAACTCCACGACCTGTATAGTACGCTTACTAAGTACTTAGTAACCTATAAGAGCGGTAAACGGTTGTTTTGAACCGCTGAACGGCTGAGGTAAGCTATGGGGGTATACAAAAGGCATTTGGCGGCAATACTCGAGCCGCCCTAAATAAGGCAGCGCGATTTATATGGACACTCAGAAAACTCCCACACCCGCGGCAAAGAAACGCAGCGCTGCGGCGCAGGAACGCCTTGACCAGATTGTTTCGGCGGCCGTGCGGCTTATCAACGCGCGCGGCTTTAACGGCATGTCGCTCCAGGCGGTAGCCGACGAGGTGGGCATCACCCAGGCGGGCGTGCTGCACTACGTGGGCAGCAAGCACGGGCTTTTGGTCGAGGTGATCCGTCGCTATTACGATCGCAGCTCAACCTTAGACGACTATCTCTCCCTCTTTCATCCTGGCGGGGCATTTGAGGGCCAGAGCCCCAAGATTCCCGAATACTGCCGTCTGCTCGTGGCGGAGAACAACAGTCAGCCCGAGCTCGTCATGCTCTTCCAGATGCTCAATACCGAGGCCATGAGCACGGAGAGCCCCCTGCACGAGTATTTCAACGACCGCTCGCGCGGAGTTATCGAGCCCGAGCCCGATGTTAACTGGAGCGTTCCCGAGGGAATCGACGCCACCGAAGCCATCTCGTGCGCGCTGGCGGCGATGTACGGATTGGAAGGCCGTTGGGTGGCGCGACCCGACGAGATCGACTATCCCGCCGAGTGGTCTAAGTTCGAGGACATCCTCTTTCCCCTTCCCCTCTGGGAGGGCTACCGTTAAGAGCGGCGGTATGCAATCGCCATTACCAACCGCAACGGCTGTGTCGATACAAAAAGGCCCGGGCTACCACCCGGGCCTTTTCTCTTGCGTTATTCCGTTTTCCTTAACGCGCCGGCGAGACCACGAGCAGCGCGTCGCGCTCAAAGGGATGCTGGGCCACGCGCACGGTGCCGTCACCGTTGTCGCGGACGGGCAGCTTGGCGATGCGCTTGTCCTCCATGTCGAGGACCGTCGCCGTCCAGTCGCGCGCACCGTCGAGCTTAAACTTGAGCGCCGTGGTACGCGGCAGGTACGTGACGACGCGATCGCCAACGCGCGCCACACGAATGGCCTCGCGCGCGTCATCGAGCAGCTCCTGCGCCGGAACCACGGCAAGTGCGTCATCGCCAGCCGTAGCGCCCAGGCCGGCAAGCACATGCTCGATCGCGCCAAAGTCCCAAACGCCCGCAAACTGCAGGCACTCCTGCCAGCGGAACGGCATATCGAAGCCCTCGCCCAGCACCGAGCCCTGGCTCTTGCTGGTCTGCCAGTTCCAAACGCCGTGCGCGCCATAGGTCACACCTGCACTGGCGCCGGCGAGGATCGACGACCACACGCTCGCGCGGCAGTCCTGCGCGGTGAACCGCCAGTACACGTTGCGCGAGGCGCCCATCTGCTCGTAACAGGGCTCGGAGTTGACCATCGGCTTTTTGGGATAGTTGGCGATAAAGTCCTGCGGCAGGCGCCAGGCCTCGGGCTGGCCCTCGTAGTTGTGGCCGGGCTGGAACATGTAGAAGTCCAGGCGGTCCAGGTACTGCAACGGAATGGTGCGGTTGCCGCGGTTGATATGCATGGTGCGCAACGCTTCGGGCGCGCGCTGGACAACTTCGTCGAGGGCATCCTCGTAATAGGCGATCGCCTCGTCGCTGGTAAAGTCGGTATCGCCCGTCACCACATAGACGGGGTCGAACTCGCCCAGGTTCTCGACGACGCGGGCAACGTGGGCACGGACCTCCTCGCGCGGCATAACCTCGGCACCGCAACGCTCAGCAATCTTGGCGCCCCAGGTACCGGGCACGTAGTTGCACCACATAAGCACGAGTGCCGGACGAATGCCGTGCTCGACGGCAGCGCGGCACATGGCAGCAGCACGGTCCCAGTACGCCTGGTTGGGACGGGACCAATCAAAATGCACGCCGTCCTCGCCGGCATAGGGCCAAATGCCCAGATCGGGACAGCAGCGGTCCCACTGCGGCAGCGTGTTGATCTGCAGCACGTTCATGCCCTGCTCGGCGCGACGGGTCAGATAGTAGTCCCAATCGGCCTCGGTAATGCTCGTAAACGCGCTCCAGCACGTATCGGCAAACCAAAAGAACGGTTTGCCCTCGCACAAAAAGCCGTCCTGACGACCGTTAACGGTCAGCTTTCCCAAACTCATCTGCATGTCCTTTCGTTTGATAAAGGAGTTGCGAACCGGCAGATTCTTTCGCGGTAACCCCGCGCGAAAGCCCCTGGCGCTTAGCAAACCCCGGCGAGCAGGCGCCACGCGCCCCCAATCAGTCTACCTTGCAAGAAGGGCCCCGCCGGGCTTGCGCCTGACGGGGCCCTGTCGTGTAGGTAAGGTCGTATGCGTCCGAATGGTTTGGCCTTAGGCCTCCATCTCGGCGAGCTCCTCCTTGGAGAAGCCAATGGCAAAGACGACGGCAGCGGCGATGACAAAGGAGATTGCCATACCGACGATAGCCCAGACGGTGTTCATCTGGCCACCCTGCAGGTAGTTGGTGAAGACCAGGAAGTTGGAGGCACCGCCGGCCAGGTAGTAGGTAACACCCATGAGGCCGGAGAACACAGCGCCGATGGCACCGCCGATGAACATACCGAGCATGGTACGACGGAAGCGCATGAGGATACCGAAGAGCGCGGGCTCGGTGACGCCGCCGGCGATGGCGGAGATGACGTAACCCAGGGCAAGACCCTTCTCGTCGGGGTTCTTCATCTTGAGGAAGGCACCGAAGGCGCAGCCCCAAACAGCGGCCATAGCGCAGTTGGTGGAAACGAAGACGAAGGGATCGTAGCCGGCAGCGATGATCTGAACCTGAGCGAGCAGGATGACGGGCATGTGCATGCCGCAGACCACGAAGAGCTGCCAGAAGGCGCCGAGGATGGCCATGACGATCAGGATGCCGATGCCGCCAAGGTCGGCAAGACCAAAGAGGGCGTTGGCGATGAGGTTGCCGATCTCGTTGCCAATCGGCGCAAGGACGATGAAGGCGATGGGGATGGTGACGATCATGGTGCAGAACGGCGTGAAGACCGTGGACAGCACGTCGGGCATGACCTTCTTAAAGAACTTCTCAACAAAGTACAGGACGGGCACCGAGAGGATGATCGGCAGGACGGACTGCTGGTAGTTGGCAGCGGCGATCTGGATGCCGTAGACGGAGATGATTCCGCCACCCTCCTGAGTCGCGACACTCACGACGGACGGGGCCATGAGAGCACCGCCGAGGAGCATACCCAGAACCGGAGAGGCGCCGAGCTTCTTAGCAGCGGCATAGCCCAGGTAGATGGGGATAAAGGTAAACGTGGCCTCGTACAGGGTGGTGTAGAGGAACGTATAGGTCGGATCGGTATCGGAGAGAACGCCGAGCATGGTGGGACCAAGAACCGCAGCGATGGTGCGGAACAGACCGCCGGCCATGAGCAGCGGAATCAGCTGAGTCATGGAACCCGACAGGTAGTCGAGAATGATGTTGGGCAGGTTCTTGATCTCGAACTTCTCCTTGGGAGCGTCGAGGTTCTCGTCAACGGCGGCACCCTGCTTGACGCCGGACATGGCGACGAACTCGGCGAGCACCTTGGGCACGTTCTGGCCGATGATGACCTGGAGCTGGCTGCCGGCGAACTGGCAACCCAGAACACCCTTGACCTTCTTGATCTTCTCCACATCGGCCTTGTTGTTGTCCTTGAGCGTCAGACGCAGGCGCGTCATGCAGTTGGTGGCGACGGTGACGTTTTCCGCACCGCCCACGAGCTCGAGGACATCGGTGGCAATCTGCTTGTTATCTACTGCCATGGGACCCCTCCCCATATCATCGTGTGCCTAATCGCTTGGGCGAAGGCACGCCTTTGGCCCGGTGACTATAACCCCTTACGGTTACCGAACCCTTGGATACGCTGTCGTAAACAATCTGTTTACTGAACGTTTACAGCGCTTAGTTTACACGCAGCGTTGAATTTGTGGCAGTTTTGCCGTTTGCAGTCCGGTGAACGGTAGGAAATCGGGGGTGAACGTAATTGAATGCCAAGGCATTACATATAGTGCCGTTTATTTATAAATGGCCGTCTACGTGGGATTTTATATTATCTGGCACCCAAATGCCTTGTTGACTTATCAACAAAAGCCCTGCTAGATAGTGGTAAACGAGTGTTTAGTAGTTCATTGAGCGTTTGATGTGACCGTTTACCGAGTTCATCCGCTAATTCTCAAATTCTGCTTTACACTAAACATGTTTAGATTGTATTGCCGCGATTGTTTAGCACGCGCGGCATAAGGGAGGCAGCTCATGGAACTCAGATCGTGTACCTACGCAACCGTCACCACCTTGGGTGACTTTGGCCCCTGGATCAGCAAGGTCGTTCTCGACCTGCCCTGCACCGTGCGCGCCAACGATGTCGATGCGAACACTTTCCATATATATGTAGAGCGTCACGAGCGCACGGGCGAGGTCCTGATGCGCAAGGAGCACGGCGCCGACCATGCCGCGCCCTCCGTGGGTTACATCGACGTTCTCGCCGCGTATCCATGTGACGAGAACGGCCGCAAGCTCGCCGTGGGCACCCATGTGGCACTCGAGGTCGCCGAGCAGCGCCTGACCAAAAAGATCGAAGGCGGCGTCATGGGCTCGCGCATGCTCGACGACCAGCTGCACGTCACACAGCTCGCGGCTCTTCCCGGCAACGACGGCGACGACCCCACCTGCGGTCTGGTCTTCGATACCTGTCGCGGCGACATCTGCCCCGCGCTCAAGGGCTGGAGCAATGCTGTGCAAAAGACCGCCATTGATGGCATCGCGCTCGAGTACGGCTTCTTTGAGCCCAGCTTTAAGGCGGAGGACTCGGCCTGCTTCAATCCCTTCGCGCCCGAGGCCACGGTCGTGCCCCAAAAGGCCCCGCTCGTGGTGTACCTGCACGGCGCCGGCGAAGGCAAGGGTGCCACGCAGGGCGAAGGCGCCACGCGCGCCTATGTCGGCAACCGCGTGACAACCATTAGCCAGGCGCAAATCCAGCGCTACTTTGGCGGCTTTGCCTGGGTGCTCGTGCCGCAGTCTCCCACGTTTTGGATGGACAACGGCGTCGAACAGCTCGGTCGCTCCAACCAGAGCATCTACTCCCCCGTGCTCAAGGCGCTCATCGACGAGTTTGTCGCAGAGCACGCCGACCGCATCGACACCGACCGCATCGTGGTCGCCGGCCTTTCCAACGGCGGCTTTATGACCTTGCGTCTGTGCGCCGACTACCCCGATTTCTTCGCCGCCGGCCTTCCCTGCTGCGCCCCGTGGTACAACGCTACGGACAAGGACGTAGCCGCGCTCGCCAAGACGCCGCTGTGGTTTACGCACTCCAAGGGCGATGAGCTCGTGTCGCCGCAGCAGACCGTGCTACCGCTCACGGCACGCCTGCGTGACGCCGGAGCCAACGTGCACCTCACCTACTTTAGTCATGTCGAGGACCTGACCGGGCGCTATCGCGAGGCCGACGGCTCGCCTAAGAAGACGTTCAACCACGGCGTGTGGATCCACCAATTCAACGACCTGTGTTATCAAGACTTCGACGGGGGCAACGTACTCATCGACGGCGAGCCGGTGGGCTGCTGGGAGTGGTCGGCCAGGGTCGATAGGTAATCCGTCCCTTCGCGGGCACTGGGGTTTACCTCTGCAAACGTCCTCGGGCATGCATGGTTCGGCGCTTTGCGCTTCGCGCTGCGCCGGACCATGCCCCCTGCGGAATGTTTGCAGAGGTAAACCCCAGTGCCCGCTGTGTTTCCATTGCTGAGACCCTGGCCGGCCACTTCCGGCAGCCCACCGGGTCGGTGGCGATGGGGGCGTAGGTCCCGTCTTGCCTTGCGCGTAACTGGCTGAATTGATTTTGATTGGAGCTGTTCTTATGTCTCAGAAGTTGACTCGGGTGATTGTTACTACTGATATGGAAGTCGACGATATGAACTCGCTCGTTCATTTGGCTCTGTATCTTAATGTGCTTGATGTTCAGGCTGTGGTGTATACGGCTTCGCAGTATCACTTTCTTGGCGATGGCATCCATACGCTGGGCGAGGTGAATTCGCATTGGCGGACCAAAGGGCGTCGCTCTTATGAGTGGGCTGTTGTGCCTCATGAGCCCGATCCGCTGGCCGGGGAGCTTCGTGAGTATCGTCCGTTTCCCGAGCATTGGATTGAGAGTCTCTGGAGTAATGAATATGCCCAGGCTTGGCCGCAGTTGCAGGCGAATGCGAACGCTGCCGGTGAGCCGCCGTTTCCCACGCCTGCCCAGATGATCGAGCGCACTTTTGTGGGAAATGTTGCCTTTGAGGGTGATGTAACTGAGGAAACTGAGGGGTCTCGCGTAATTGCGCAGGCGATCTTGGATGATGACCCGCGTACGTTATGGCTGCTCAGCTGGGGCGGCATGAACACCATCGTTCGTGCCCTGATGAGCATTGCCGAGCGTTATCGCGCCACGCCCGAATGGCCTGCCGTGCAGCAGCGGGTCTATCAGAAGGTGCGCGTGATGGGCGTTGCCGATGGCATAGGGCAGGACAACTCATGGCTCGACCATGGGCGTGAGCTCTTTCCCGAGCTCATCTTTTGGTGTGTGCCCTATATGTATGGCGGCTATGTCGATGCCAAGATGGCGCAGCCCGATACGCTGCCACTGTTTAAGGCTCCTTGGCCCGAGCAGAATCTCACGCAGGGCAACGGCCCCCTCATGGCGCGCTATATGCTCTATGGCGATGGCAAGGTCTACGAAAACGAGCCCGAGCGCTTTCAGTTTGGCAAGCATGCCCGTCTGGATTGGGGCCTGGAAGGCATACCCGCGATGCAGTTTGAGCGCGGCGACTTTATGGCCGAAGGCGACAGCATGACCTATATTCCGCTGCTGCCGTTTGGCCTGCGCGGTATCGACGACCGCGGCTTCGACACGCTGCTCGGCCGCATGTTCCTCGACGGTCACCCCGACTCGGACGCGCCCGCCGGTTTTGCCGCCATCGGAACGCCCGCGAGCAGCAACCTCAATCCTTACCTGCGCGCCTACCAGGAAGACTTTGCCGCCCGCGCGCAATGGTGTGCCCATGATCCGGCAGTTTGCTCGCATCCGGCATATGTTGTCGAGGTCACGGGCGACCGCAGCGCTACAGCCGGCGAGCGCGTCACCCTTGCGGCGACCATCGTCGACCCCGACGGCAAGGGCTTTGATGCACATTGGGATGTCGCCGTGGACCCGTCGAGCTATGCAGGCACGCAGGATCTTTCGCTGTGGCAGGAATGCACGGTGAGCACCGCTTTTATCGTACCCGCCGACGCGCAGCCCGGCGACCGCTTCGCGCTCACCCTTACCGTGCAGACACGCACTGAGCGCCCCTGCAGCCGCTACGCCCAGGTTGCCGTGACCGTGGCGTAGCAAGGACGGCGCTCACATTCGGCAGCCGCCACATTCGGCATGGAGTCTCCCCAACTGCCACTCATTTAAGTGCGTCCCCAATGAGTGGCCGAAGAGTGTCCCCGGCGACTAGTCGTTTAAGAACGTCCCCGGCGACTAGTCAAAAAATGGGCCATGTGTCCCAGTTGTGGAGACTCGTTGAGCCGTCTGGGTATCGTGAAAGATCGTGCGCTCCCCCATCATCAAAAGTGACACACGCTACCTGTTGATGGGAGGCAACCATGGGCTTCTTTGACAAGATGTTCGAGAAGAAAGAGTGCGCGATTTGCGGTACCGAGCTGGGACTTCTAGGTAAGACCAAGATCAACGAAGGCTACCTGTGCAAAGAGTGCGTCGGCAAGCTCTCTCCCTTCTTTGGAGGCTATCGCTCTAGCACCGCGGACGACATTCGCGAGCAGCTCGCCTATCGCGAGGCCAATGCCGAGCGCCTGGCATCGTTCAACCCCACGCGCACGCTCTCGGCCGGGCGCACCAATATTATGCTCGACGAGGACGCGGGCCTGCTGATCATTACTTCGCAGACGCGCTGGCGTGACGCCAATCCCGACATCATCGAGTTCTCTCAGGTACTCGGCTGCGACATGGACATCGATGAGCACCGCACCGAGATCTATCGTGAGACCAAGGACGGCGAGCGTGAGAGTTATGACCCGCCGCGCTACGACCTGGATTACGACTTCAATCTGACCATCCACGTCAACACGCCGTACTTTACCGAGATTGACCTGCGCGTGAACGACTCAACCATCGAGCAGCGCGGATCCATCGAGTACCGCGAGGCCAAACGTCAGGCAACCGAGGTTCGCGACGCGCTGGTGCAGCTGCGTCAGGAGACGCGCGATAGCGTCGTTGCCGCCAAGGCCCCCAAGACCGCGGTGACCTGCCCCTTCTGCGGCGCCACCACCATTCCCGATGCCAGTGGGCGCTGCGAATACTGCGGCGGCGCCATCGGCGCCTAGCTCCCGGCACGGAAAGGACCGATCATGGCCTTCGAAAGCGTTAACTACCAGTGCCCCGCGTGTGGCGGCCCGCTCCACTTTGCCAGCGCCGAGCAAAAGCTCGTCTGCGACTATTGCGACTCGCGCTTTGAAGTCGAGGCCCTCTATCGCGAGCGCCAGGACAAGGCAGATGCCAAAGCCGATGCGGCGGCCGCAACATCCAAGCCCGCATCCGACGATGCGGTGCAGGAGCTTGCCGAAAACGCCGGTTATATCTGCTCGTCGTGTGGCGCCGAGCTGATCTCGGACGGCACCGTCGCCGTTACCACCTGCCCGTACTGCGGCAACTCCGCCGTGGCCCCCGGTCAGCTCTCGGGAGACTTCTCCCCCGACCTGGTGATTCCGTTCAAGCTCGGGCGCGACGACGTCATGGCCGCACTCAAGGAGCACTACAAGGGCAAGATCCTGCTGCCCAAGAGCTTTGTCACCGGCAACCATATCGACGAGGTCCAAGGCGTCTACGTGCCGTTTTGGCTCTACGGCGCGCACGTGGACGGCGAAGTGTACTTTGACGCGACCAACGAGACCGTGACCGAGGAATCCGACCGCACCGTCACGACCACCGACCACTACGATGCCTACCGTAAGGGCAATATCTCGTTTGAGCGCGTGCCCGTCGACGGATCGTCCAAGATGCCCGACGGCCACATGGACGCCATCGAGCCGTTCGATTACGACGCGCTGCGCCCGTTCTCGGTCGCCTATATGCCCGGCTACATCGCCAACCGCTACGACGAGGACTGCGAGACCTGCAAGGCGCGCGCCGAGCGCCGTATGGAGGAAAGCACGATCTCGGCCCTGCGCGAGACCGTCATCGACGAATACGACGACGCCACGGTCGAAAGCAAGCAGCTCGATTACACCTGGGAAGACAGCGACTACGCACTGTTCCCCGTTTGGATGCTCTCCACCTCGTGGAACGGCAAGAGCTACCTGTTTGCCATGAACGGCCAGACCGGCCGTATGGTCGGCGAGCTCCCCTGCTCAAAACCCAAGCTCGCCATCGCCTCGGTGCTGTTCTTTGTGATCGGATTTATCCTCTCCCAGATTCTCTTTATGGGCGAATACGCCTTCGATCCAGACTACCTCACCTTTGATGTCGAGGGCATCCTCATCAATATCGTCGCACCGCTGATCATCGTGATCATCGCGGACGTGTTGCTGGTAGGCCAGCTCAAGACGGCCAACGAGGCCACCCACGCCGATTACTACTGCGGCGAGCTCGACCTGACCGAGAAGCACGACACCTTCAGCCACACCGAGACCTCGGTCGTCATGAAGGACAACAAGGACGATTAACCATTCTGACCAATACCACCCGGCCTTTGACGAGAAAGGAAGATCACCATGGGACTCTTGAAAGCTGGATTGGGAGCTGCCGGCGGCGTCATGGCCGACCAGTGGAAGGAATTTATCTACTGCGAATCGATGCCTGCTGACGTCTTGGCCTGCAAGGGCAGCAAGCGCACCGGTGGCCGCAGCTCCAACACGCGCGGCGAGGACAACGTCATCTCCAACGGCTCGGTCATCGCCGTCAACGACGGCCAGGGCATGCTCGTGGTGCAAAACGGCAAGATCATCGAAGTCGCGCTGGAGCCCGGTGAGTTCGTCTTCGATACCGGCAGCGAGCCGAGCGTCTTTAGCGGTAACCTGGGCGACTCCATCAAGGAGACCTTCGCCAATATCGGCAGCCGTTTTACCTTTGGCGGCGACGCGGGCAAGGACCAGCGCGTCTACTTTATCAACACCAAGGAGATCATCGGCAACAAGTACGGCACCGCCTCACCCGTGCCCTTCCGCGTGGTCGACAACAACATTGGTCTGGACGTCGACATCTCCGTGCGCTGCAACGGCGAGTATTCGTACCGCGTCACCAACCCGCTGCTGTTCTACACCAACGTATGCGGCAACGTGACCGATAGCTACACGCGCGACAAGATCGACAGTCAGCTTAAGTCCGAGCTGCTCGCCGCCCTGCAGCCCGCCTTTGCCAAGATCTCGGAGATGGGCATCCGCTACAGCGCCATCCCCGGCCACACCACCGAGCTCGCCCGCGCGCTCAACGAGGTCCTCTCTGCCGACTGGCGCGACCTGCGCGGCGTCGAGATCGTGAGTTTTGGCGTCAACTCCATCGCCGCCTCGCAAGAAGACGAGCAGATGATCAAGGACCTACAGAAGGCCGCAGTCATGCGCGATCCCACCATGGCGGCCGCCAACATCGCCAGCGCCCAGAGCGACGCGATGCGCGCGGCAGCGGCCAACCCCAACGGCGCGATGGCAGGCTTTATGGGCATGGGCATGGCAGGTGGCATGGGCGGCATGAACGCTAGCCAGCTGTTCGCCGCCGGCCAGGCACAGCAGCAGACTGCCCCGCAGCCGGCTCCGACTCCCGCACCGGCACCCGCTGCCGCACCTGCGGCCGGCGCATGGACCTGCAGCTGCGGCGCCACCAACACCGGCAAGTTCTGCTCCGAGTGCGGCAGTCCCGCACCCGCCCCGGCACCGGCCAAGTGGTTCTGCCCCAACTGCGGTAGCGAAAACGGTGGCAAGTTCTGCAGCAACTGCGGAACGCCCAGGCCCTAGCGCCCCTAACTGGTAATGAGCGGGGGATCCGCCGCCCCCGCATTTGCTTCTATGGGTTTCGTTCGATGAAGGAGGACACCATGAAGACAACGTTCAAAAAGTCCGCACTCGCATTTCTGACATGCGTCCTGGCGCTCGCCTTTGCCCTGACGGGCTGCAGCGGCGGCGGCAAAGACCCCAAGGCCAACTTCGTCGGCAGCTGGCAGTACTCGGGTGGAACCTTGGACGGCGAAGAGCTCACCGATGAGTACATGGATATGCTCAAGGAGTGGGGCCTCAACTGTATCCTGATCCTCGACGAAGACGGCACGGGCGTCCTCGACATGTTCCTTGAGGTCGCCGACCTGAAATGGGAGGCCAAGGACGCCACCACCGTAACGATTACCGCCGAAGATGAGTCGCACGACCTGAAGCTCAAGGACGACAAGCTCGTCCTCGAGGTGGAAGGCGACAAGCTTATCTTTACGAAGTCCGACAAGGATCTGTCCGGTACGGTGAAGAAGGATCGCGAGAACGCCGAGAAGGAAGAAGAGATCGATGAGGCCGTCGAAGACGAAGATGTCCAGAGCGTCGAAATCTCCCCCGCCGTCACCGTCGCCGATGACGATCTGTGCACCATCACCATCACCGAGAAGTTCAAGGACGACTGGGGCGACATCGGCTTTGTCGTCAACATCACCAACAAGAGCGACAAGGACCTGACCTTCTACGCTCCTTCCGGCAAGACCAACGTCAACGGCACCATGAAGGAACCCTGGTTCTCGGCTCACCTGATGCCCGGCACCAACGCCACCGAGGAATTCACGTTCTCGAGCGGCGAGCTTGACAGCCTTGACGACCTCGTCAATACGACCATCGGCATCGACGCCTACCTGACCGATTCCTATGAGGACGTCGCCTCCTACACCGCGACCATCGCGTAGCGGCACGTAACATCAGCCGCGGATTGGCGGACACATCCGCGCACTTGCCAGGCGGGGCCGCAGGAGTTGATCCTGCGGCCCCGCCGCTTTATGCCGATGCGTAACGAGCGCTAGCGCTCCATGTTGGGAACGATGCTGCCCTCCGTTACTGCGCGCACGGCCAAGCGCATGATGTTGTCGTAGCCGGTCTTATTGAGAATCTCCGAGATGCGGCGTTTGATGGTGCCCTCGCTCATAAACAGCTCGGCCGCGATCTCGCGGCGGCTTTTACCCTCGCAGGCAAGGCGCAAGATCGACAGCTCGACATCGTCGAGGGCCGCCGTGCCCGAGAAGATGCTCTCGGGCGGCTTGGGAAACGTGCAGTAACCCGCCAGCGTGGAGCGCATCACGGCGAATAGCTCGTCGATACCGACGTTCTTGTACACAAAGCTGTCGACGCCCGCCTCGCGCGCCTGGTCCACAAAGGTGATTTCGGGCATACCCGTCATGATAATGACGCGGCACTCGGGCAGTTGTTCTTTGATGCGCGCCGCCGCCACGATGCCGTTGGAATCATGCTCGGTGCATACGTCCATCAGTATCATGTCCGGGCGCTCCTTAAGCACAACGTCCAAGGCATCCGAGGCGTCGGCGATCGCGGCAACAACCGTCATGTCGGGCTGGTCACCGACGGAGCGCGCGAGGCTCTCGCGCAAGATAGCCTGGTCTTCGACGATTAACACGCGGATCATGAGCTTCTCCTTTGGACCGTGGCGTTGGAGGCGAGCGGGATGGACACCGTAAGCGTGAAGGGCGGGGCGGTGTGGACTTCCAGGCTGCCGCCCAGATTCTGTGCGACATGCCTCATACCTGGGATACCCGTTCCCTCGCGATACGATACGGGTGCAGGCGCGCCGTCGTTAGAAACGGTCATCCGCGCAACAGCACCGTCTTCCGACGTCTCTTGCCACAGACGCACGTGGACCCGATGCGCCTGTGCATGCTTGGTGGCATTGGTCGAGGCCTCGCGGATAATCTGCAAAAATGCGGCGGCGACACGCGCGTCCTCAGGCAGCGCACCCTCAACATCGATCTGCACACTCACCAGGCCAAAGGCATGGACGATATCTCCCAGTTGCTCTGCCGGTTCGGTGTCGCCCCCGCTGCGCAGATCGGCAGCGATTGAGCGCAGCAGCGGGTCGATCTGCTCGAGTGACTCGTCATCCAGGCGCCCCTCCTCCAGATAACGATGGAGGATGGACAGGCGCTGCCCGATCACGTCGTGCACGCGAGCGCGCATACGCAGATAGGCCGCATTGTCAGCAACTTTTTTGACTTCTTCGATCTGGGCTTGGAGCTCTTGGCCCGCAAGCTCAAGCAGGTGGTTGGCTTGCGCCAGGCGATCATGAGCATGCGCATACTCTGTTACATCCAGGCCGATAATGCGCTCGAAGAGGCGGCCCGAAACCATAACGTCATCGTGCACAAACAAGCGAATCTCGGCGGGAGAAACCTCGACCACCGCCCGCGCCTCACCAAAGCGGTCCAGATTAATCCGCACGCGGTTCTGGCTGCTTTCGGGCATTTGCATGCTGAGTTTGCGCAGGTCGTTCCATGTACCGCTCATATCGCCTAGGTCGGTGGGCATATGAAGCTCCACCAGGTTTTTTCGCATGCAGCGGTTCATGAGCAGCGGGCGGCCCCTCGGGTCCAGATACAGGATGCCCACGGGAATCACGTTGATGGTTTCGATCGTCGAGAACGCGGTGATATCCTCCTGGCGGTTGCGGACATCCATCAAGAGCGCCGCAATGGAGCGGAGCAGGAAAAACGCTCCCTCTGCGATAAGGACCGTGGTCCACGCCGAGCCCATGGCAAGCACCACCGGCGGTGTCACGGCGGCAACGAGCAACAGTTCGGCCAGCATGACGGGGCGACGATAGTGCACCATAAGCACCATGCCGTAGGCAAAGATCACGGCATTGAGCCACAACGCTCCGCCCATTGCCCTGGCGCAAACGTCAAGCGGCGCCACCAGATATGAGCCAGACGACGCGAACAAGATGAGCGCCGAAATAATTAGGTGAAGCACAAGGCTCGCCTCGTAGGCACAAATCACCTTACGGTTATAGGACGAGCGGCGCGATGCGATGAGCGGGACGTGGATCGTCTGCAGACACGCAGCCAGGGCAAAGACAACATCGAGCGCAACGATTTGGGGAAGAATGAGCGAAATCTGCATCGTCACTCACCCGCCCTCGGCATCAAGACGATCATGCGCAGCTGGCCGGGCTCGCCCTCAAGGCGGTATGCCACGTTGCGCCCTTGTAGAGCGCTTTCGAGCTCTTGCGCAGCGGGCGTCTGCGAAAGATCTGCATCATCGTTGGAAAAAAGCGCGGCACGCAGCTCGACACTGCATCGGTCATGATCGCCCAAGTGATACATAAGCGCCGGATGGTCGGTGGTGTAGGCAAAAAACGCAAAGTCATACACGCAGTCGTACAGGGCGCTTACCGTACTGGCGTGCATCGGGCGCCGTATGGCGATAATCGAGGCGCAATCGATATCGATGGTGCGCAGGTCGCTTGCGAGCTCGTTGGCAATGAGCTGAATGCGGTCGCGATCAAAACCGCTCTCCCCGTGCTGTGCCAACGTGAGCGACCCCTTGCGCTTGCAATAGGCGACGAGCATCTTGGCGCGCTGCAGCATGCGGTAACGCTCGTGCGAAGACGATTCATCGGTCAACGGCGGTAGCGAGCTCAGCAGGTCGTACATCCCTTCGAGCGCGCGGGCAAGCGCCTGGTCCACGTCTTGGACCAGCAAGGTCTCGGCCTCTTGGTCTGCCAGGTGCGTCTTAAGGTCGTAGTCGGCGGCGAGCAGCTCATTTTGACGCTGCAGCTCCATACGACGATGTGCCAGTTCACGGTTAAGCTCGTTGAGATCCGACACGTCTTGGGCAAGCAGGGCCGATCCGCCCAGCAGTGGAAAGGCACGGCACATCACATCGGGATCGGACGCCACGACAAAGGCATGGGCGCGGCTGTGCGCCTGGGTCCGCAACTCCTCGCGCACGCCCACCGGCATTGGCTTTGACACTGGCGTGGCATAGACTTCCTGCAAGTCGCGCGTTAGAACTTTGAGGTCAAGCGGCAAGGTGTCGAAAATGCCGGCGATGTCGTGATATGACGGAACGACACCGCAATCGAGACAGATTTCCATCGCCACCACGCACAAGACGCAATAGACGAGCGAGAAGTTGAGCCTCCATGCCCAGGGCACGCGCAACGCATATGAGATGGCAAAGAACGCGCCGCCCAGCAGCACGAGCGCCGCCGTGCCCGAGAAACGTTGGATGCGAAAGGACGAGGACCGGCCCACCAGGATAAAAAAGGCCACAAAGTTAAAGGCCGTCCACACGAGGACGGCGAAATAACCCCAGCCGTACGTGTAATCGTTGCTCCAGGTGTCGCTTGTACGGTCAAAGTGGAAGACCTGCTGGTGAAAATCGTTGGTGAGCACAAATCCGATAAGCAGGATAGCCATAATCCACAGCGCAGCGCAGTAGCGGCGACCCAGGCGGTGTTGCTCCAGGCCCGCAAGGCGCAGACCACACAACTGGTAGAGCAGCGGAATGAGCGTCATGGGCACGTAGTACAGGTACCACAGCACGGTGGCATAGAACGGCGTGAACGACTTGTACTTGAGAATGACTTCGATCATCCACAGGGCGCAGATGGTGGCGATGGCAACAAGACGGCGGCGCAACACATAGTCCAAACAGCGCAGATAGACCGATACGCCCCAGATCGAAAATGCAATTGCGGCAACAAGCAACGGCAGAGAGCTCGAATGGACGAGCGCATCCACGACCTCTTCGGACACCTCGCTATAGGCGGGAACGGCGTTAGAAAGTTTGGGGTCGAAGGCGAACAGCGCCGGCAAGACTGCCAAAAGCATGAGGAACATCGCGGTGATGACACCGGCGATAGCAAAGACGCGGTGGCGGTACACCTGATGTGTTATGCCAACAAGGAATCGCGGCATGGCGAAGAGCCTGCCGCCCCTGGGATCCGCCACGGGTGCGGATCGGGCGGCCGCGTTGCCGATATGTCGCTCGCGGGTACCCATAGTGCTTTTAGTGTACCGACAGGCAGGCTCAAAAAGCGGGCCACATGTCCCAAAATCCGCAGACGGCAAGGCGCCCGGCGAGCACATACTCGCCGGGCGCCTTGGTTAGGAGACTATAAGGTTGAGTGTCTCAGCTTCCTTAGGACAGGTCCTCACCATTCGTTTCAATGACGTGCTTGTACCAGTCAAAGCTCTTCTTCTTGGAACGCTTGAGGGTACCGTTGCCGGCATCGTCGCGGTCCACATAGATAAAGCCGTAGCGCTTGGACATCTCGCCCGTGCCGGCAGACACCAGGTCGATCGGGCCCCAGGTGGTGTAGCCCAGCAGGTCAACGCCGTCCTCGGTCACCGCGTCGCGCATCGCGGCAATATGCTGGCGCAGGTAGTCGATACGGTAGTCGTCGTTGATGGAACCGTCCTCTTCGACAACATCCTTGGCGCCCAGACCGTTCTCAACCACAAACAGCGGCTTCTGATAACGGTCGTACAGGTCGTTGAGGGTGATGCGGAAGCCCAGCGGATCGATGGCCCAACCCCACTGGCTCTCCTGCAGGTAGGGGTTCTTGGCGCCGGCGAAGGCGTTGCCCTGGGTACGCTCGACATCGGGGTTGTCGGCACCGGCAGAGCAGCGGGTGCTGTAGTAGCTAAAGCTGATGAAGTCGACGGTGTTGGCGGCTAGGATCTCGCGGTCCTCGTCGGTCATGCCCACATCGATGCCCAGACGCTCGAGCTTCTTGACGGCATAGGCCGGGTAGTAGCCACGGCTCTGAACGTCGACGAAGAAGTAATTGTCCTGATTGTCGAGCTGCGCCTGGCGCACATCGCCCGGACGGCAGCTGTAGGGGTAGTAGCTACCTGCGGCGAGCATGCAGCCAATCTTGACCTCAGGATCGATCTCGTGAGCGATCTTGGTTGCCCAAGCGCTGGCGACGAGCTCGTTGTGGGCGGCCAGGTACTCGACGGCCTCCTTGTTCTCGCCCTCCTCAAAGACCAGACCGGCACCCATAAACGGCAGGTGCAGGATCATATTGATCTCGTTAAAGGTAAGCCAGTACTTCACCAGACCCTTGTAGCGGGTGAAGATCGTGGTCGCGAGGTTCTTGTAGAAGTCGATGAGCTTGCGGTTGCGCCAGCCGCCGTACTCCTTGATGAGGTGAATCGGGCAGTCGAAGTGCGTGATGGTCACGAGCGGCTCGATGCCGTGCGCCTGGCACTCGCGGAATACGTCCTCGTAGAAGGCCAGGCCAGCCTCGTTGGGCTCGGCCTCGTCACCGTTGGGGAAGATGCGGGTCCAAGCCAGGCTCATACGGAAGGTCTTAAAGCCCATCTCGGCAAAGAGGGCGATGTCCTCCTTGTAGTGATGGTAGAAATCGATGCCGGTCTGTGCGGGATAGTAGTAGCCGTCCTCGAAGTCGAGCATCTTGCGCTGGCCGGAGACCACCGCGAAGCGCTCGGAGCCGTGCGGCGCCACGTCCACGTTAGCCAAGCCGCGACCGTCCACGTCGTAGGCACCCTCGCACTGGTTGGCAGCCGTCGCGCCGCCCCACAGGAAGTCTTTACGGAAAGCCATACATCGATCCTTTCACACGCTGTTTGTCATAGGCTCAGTATCTCTATAAACGGCACGTCGCTCAACGGCAACGGCGCAGGTCGACACTTCTTTTCACTCCCGCATATCGGCAGACGGTGCGCTCCTGACACTTTTTGATACCTCGCGTGCACGAAAAAGCACCCGCCCACACGCCGCGAACGTCAAGTGAGTAGACTTTTTGGCAAAACTCAACCAGACCCGCCTTTGACGCCATCAAAACCGACGCTCCTATAAGTTGTCAATAGGCAGTTTGCGGGAGCGCTCCCTTC
>UQIL01000016.1 GCA_900541025.1 uncultured Collinsella sp.
GGCCTTGGCGACCTCCTCGCGGTGCGCGGCGACAGCCGCCGCAACCTCGCCCGAGTCCGCCGGCAGTCGTCGCGCCCACCACGCCACGGCCCACGCCTTCTCGTCCTCGTCCGCGTAGTCGAGCCCGTTGACGAACTTGAACTGGTGCAGCAGCTCGCCCACGCGACGCTCGATGATGTTCTTGGCCTTGACCTCGCCGAAGCTCGCGTTGAGCCACTTGTCGTCGGCGATGCGCTCGTAGGGCACCAGCGGCCCCATCTCGCCCGCGAGGTCGTAGTAGTGGCCCTTGAGTGCGGCGAGGCGGCGGGCCCTGCACTCGCCGTCGTAGCGGTCGATCTCGGCCTTGTACTCATCGGATAGCTTGTCGATGGGCGCCGTGATCTCGCCGATGGTCTTGTCGAACGTCTTGAGCAGGTCGCTGTACTTCTTCTTCGCGGCCCTTCGCTGCGCCTCGATGGGCTTCTTCACGTCGTTGACCGCCGTGCGGTACTTCTTCGCCGCCTTGAAGTCCTCGTCCTTCTCGATGTGCTTGACGTCCATGTAGTCCGCCAGCTTCTCATCCACGTTCTTCTTGAGCTTCGCCAGCTTGTCCTCGAGTGTGTCGTCGATGGCGAGCGACGCCACCAGCGTGTCGAAGTCCTCCTCGAGCGGCACGGCCTCGACCGCCAAAACCTCGTCTGCCATTAGAAGCCTCCCAACAGGTCGTCGTCGGTCGCATACTCGGCGGGCGCGGGCTCATAGATGGGCGCGGGCTCCGGCTCGGGGGCGGCGGGCTCGGGTTGCGCCTTGCGGGCCGCGATCTCCTCCTCCATCCACGAGGCCGCGCGGCGCGCCTGCATGAGCGTCATGTCGTGCATGGAACCCGACGTGCAGCCCACGGCGGCGCAGATGGCCGCCATGGCCCCGGCGCTGTCGAGCCCAGTCGCCGCCATGAACGGCTTGAACAGGTCGCGCACGGGCTGCAGCGGGTCGACCACGGGCTCGACGCTCTCGGCCTGGACGGTCTGAGAGCCGGTGCCCATGTCGCGCTCGACCTTCTGGTCCATCTCCTCGCCCGTGTACATCCCGCCGAACTCGTCGGGGTAGGCAAGGCGCCACGCGCCGGCCTTGGCGCACTTCTCGATCATGACGCCCGGCATCTTCGCCCAGTTGCTCTTGCCGGTGCTGTAGTCGGTGAGCGCCAGCTCGACGTATGCGGGCTTCTTGCCGTCGGTGAAAGCGACCTCTGCCCAGCCGCCGATGAGCTGCTCCCCGATCACCTTGTAGACGGCGGAGCCCTTCTTCTTGACGACCTCGCCGTCGCGGAGCACCACGACGCCGCTCTCGATGCCGCCGTAGTTTGGCTGCCTGTTCGCGCGGCGGTTGAACACATGGTAGGAAGTGATGATGCTCGCCGGGGCGTCCCTGTACTTCACCAGGTAGACCTCCTTGGTGAAGGGGTTCAGGTGCTGGCGGTTGCACAGCTCGATGCACAGCGCCAGCTCACTTTCGGTCGCGTTGGGACACAGGCGCTCGCGGATGTCCTGCGAGGTGAACTTGACGGGCATGCCCGCATCGTCCTTGAACTCGATGACCTCGTTACTCATCGACGCTCACCTCGCATCCGTAGATCTTGGAGATAGTGGCGACGGCGCCGTTCTCGGCGTAGGTGTCCTCGCACTTCTTGCCGTACGCGATGATGACCGCCAGGAAGTCGCGGTCGAACTCGATGGGCTCCTCGTCCATCAGCGCGGGCGCGACCGCCATGCCGTAGGCGATGCCGCGCAGCACCGCGGGGTCGACGTCCTTCTCGAGCGCCTTGGCATTGAGCTCCGTATTGATGAGGACGTTGCCGACGGCCTGCCTCATGAGTTCCTTTAATGCCTTTCGCTTCATTTACATTTCATCCGTTTCGTCCCTGCGCCCGGACCACCCGGGCGCGATCGATATGTCCATGCGCTCAGCCTGCCCGCGCACCCTGGGGTGCTTTACCACGTGCAGGTCGACCACCTGTGCGTCGTCGGCCCAGACGAGCCCGTTGAGCGCGTCCATGACCAGCTTGCCCTCGTTGTCCCCGTCCGGCTTGTAGGTGTCCGGTTCCGAGCGCACGCGCTTGGGCCGGCTCTCCGGCAGCGGACGGTAGGCGTCGACGTTGAGAATCACCGGCTCGTGCGGGCCAAAGGGCATGAGCTGGATGCCAGCCTCGGCCATCGCCTCCCGGCACGCCGCCGCGATGGCCCGCTCGGCCCTCAGCGTCTCAGTCGGCGTGTACATCCGGGCGTGGCGCCGGTCGAGCCTGTGGCGCTGCTTGCCCGCCGCGAAGCAGACCGAGAACTCGATGCGGGCCGTCATGCCGGCACCGCCCCGAACAGGGCGAGCACCGTCCACAGCACCGCCGGCATCACCACGTAGTCGACGAGCCAGCAGAGCACGACGAACCCCGCGCACCTAAGCAGCCTCGATGCCATGCGTTCCCTCCTCGATCCACTGCTCCACCCATTCCGGGCGCACCATGCGCCCCACCTTGCGCCCCTCGGGCAGCTGCGAGCGCAGGCGGCCCGCCTTGCACTCGATGCGCAGCGTGTCGTAGGGCACCCCCGTCACCCTCGACGCCTCGCGCAACGTGTACATCAGCTTGTGGCGGATGCCTAGCTCGTCGGCCATCTGCTGGAACGTTTTGGCTCTGCTAGAATCCATGAGTGACCTCCTTTCAGGTCTGGAGCCGTCCCCGCTTTCCACACCGGGCGGCTCTTTTTTGTTGCTTGCTTTCGGGGCCTCGCCCCCGGCACGGCACCGGTAGGGAACGTCCCCGCGGATGGTTGTTGGAGAGCCGCGAGGCAACGGTGCCGCCCCGGGGATGGGGCCCGCGGGTATTGCCTGAGCGGCAATACCCGTGTTGACGCGTTACACACGCGTTAGGCTTCGGGCCATGATTCGTAGACAGCAGACATATCGCCCGAAGCACGTCCGACCAGCGGGCCCCCTACTCGTGCGGCTCGTCGACTGGGTCGAGCGGCACCCTCGCATCAGCGCCGCGATCGTCCTCGCCGGGTTCATCGACGACGCCTGCGACCTGCTTGGGCGCGTCGTTGATCTCGCGATGTTTCTCATGAAGCTCGCGGGTGTGCTCTAGCACGAACGCGACCGCGAGAACGTCGAGGAAGACCCGGACGGCCGCATGGATAAGGTTCAACATCTCCACCGCCCCTACTTCGTGCCCACGATCGGCTGGGAGCCCTCGGGCACGACGACGAGGTTGCCGTCCTTTCCGATGCTCTTGAGCGCGTCGATGTAGTGCTGCTGGAGGACCTGGTCGTTGAGCGAGTTCGCGAGGACCGCGTTCGCGTCCGCCTCGCCCTGCGCCTCGATCTTCTTTGTTTCGGCCTCGACCTTGGCCGTCTCCTGCTCGTTCTGGGCCTTCTGCTTCGCGACCTCGGCGGCCTGAGCCTCGCTGTAGCTCTTGGTGATGTTCTTCGGGTAGCGGACGTCCTGCACGCTCACCTGCTCGACCGTGAGGCCTATGCCCTTCCACTTCTCGGTGAGGGCCTTCTGGACGGCCTTGGTGAACTGGGAGCGGTCGGTGAGCATCGTCACCGTGTCGAAGCCGCCCGAGACCTCGCGGGTGACGGCGCGGACGTCGTTGGAGATGTACTTCTCCACGAAGCTCTCCTGCGTGCCGTACTCGCTGTAGAGGCTGAGCGCGGCGTCGGGGTTCAGGGAGTAGTTGACCTGGATGTCGATGTTGGCGCTGGCGCCCGACTTGTCGTTGATGGAGACCTGCTTGCCCTCGTAGGAGCCGCCGTCCACCTCGTAGTCGGTGTCCCCGTAGAAGTTGATGAGGTTGTTGCGGGTGTCGTAGGTCACGACGTCCTGCCAGGGGGCCTTGGCGTGGAAACCGGCCTCGGAGGTCGAGCCGGCGAGCGAGCCGCCGAGGTTGCGGATGACGCAGACCTCGCCGGTGTCCTGCGTGTAGAAGCAGGCGGTGGCGGCGATGACGGCACCCGCCAGGACGAGGGGCAGGGCGCACGCGGGCGAGACGATGCGGGCCTCGTACTTGTTGCCACAATGGTCCGCGTGCCCGGCGGCCCTCTCGCGCTCGGCCTCGTTATACCGCTTGATGGCGACGGCGGCGGCCACGCCGCCGAGTCCCAGACCCGCTCCGATAATCAGTTGAATCATGTCTTCCTCCCTAGTGCTCGTCGAGAACCGGTTCGCGGACCAGGTTCTCGAAGTCCGTCGACCAGCCGATGCCGTTGGCGGTGAAGCGCACGGAGGTGTACGCGTAGTAGCGCGTGCCGGCGATCTCGGCGCTTTTCAGGTCGCCATCCTGCATGCTCAAGCTCCGGCTCTCGAAGCCGAACAGGCGGCAGATGCGGCCCTTCATCGACTCCTCCGTCTCGCACATGGCACCGTCGAGGTCCTCGCTCGGCTTGAAGGTGACGCTGTAGTCCTTGTTCATGACGCCCTCCCCTACAGCTCGAAGTCGGAAAAGTCGCGGGCCTCGACGGGCTCGGCCTCGACCGTGATGGCCTCGGGGATGTTCCAGCCGCCCAGCTCGATGTCGATGTAGTTCTCGTTCATGGTTCTCTCCGTTTCGTTAGATGCAAACTTTAACTTTCCTCTGTTGCCAAAAAAATATCGTCGCGAGTGATGCCGAGGAACGTCAGGACCCTTTCGAGGTCCTTGGCTCGCATCTCTCCGGGATAAAGCTCGTAACGGTCATAGGTCGGTTGGCTAACTCCCAACATCCGCTGAACTGCGACTTTCTTAACCCCTTTGCTCTCGCGAACATCTCGCAGGGTGTTCAAGTGGCCTCCTCTCTCTTGCTGAACTAATAGTAAATCTTTCTTTGCATCGTGTAAACAAAAACTTTTCTAGAATGAAAAGTTTTCTTTTCTAAAATGATAAGTAAAGTTATACATAGGCAAGGAGAGGCCCATGGAAATCGGTAAAAACCTTCGCCGGCTCAGAAGTAGAGCTGGACTGACCCAGCAGGAAATAGCCGACAAACTCGATGTATCACGAGTTGCCATCGGCCAGTGGGAATCCGAGAAGTCGATGCCGAGAAAAGCGAACCTTGAGCAACTCGCCGAGCTTTTCGATACCACGGTAGCCGACCTCATGGGAGAGGACGCCGCCGAGGCCGCGATCAGCGGCACCTCGCGCATGGTCCCCCTGCTGGGCTTCGCCCACATGGGCGAGCCGTGCGACGAGGGGAACCTCGCCGACGAGGTCGAGGTCCCCGCCTCCATCGCCGACGCGCACCCGCGCGGCTTCATGGTCCACGCGCAGGGCGGCTGCATGGACAACCGTTTCCCCCACGACGCCCTGCTGCTCGTCGACCCCGACATGGAGCCGGTGAACGGCCAGCCGGTGCTCGCCGAGACGTCCGACTACGGCGCCGTGGTGCGCAACTACACCCGGGGCCGCTCGACCGTGATGCTCACGGCTGACAGCCACAGCGGCGAGTACGACGACATCCTCGCCGGCCCGGGCGACGAGCCCGTGGTCTGCAAGGGCCGCGTCGTCTGGTACATGGGCGAGCGGGACGAGAGGTAGAGACATTGGGGCCGACCGGGCCCCTGCCAACCAGACTGGAAGAACGGAGGAGCGCGGATGGCTCCGAAAGAGGCAATCGAGAAGATCAACGCACTCGGTATAGAGATCGGGGTCGCGTCGACCGGCAGCGGGGACGACTACATCTCACTCACGGACATAGCGAGGTACAAGAGCGATGAGCCGAAGATGGTGGTGCAGAACTGGATGAGGAACAGGAACACCATCGAGTTCCTCGGTGTTTGGGAGTCGCTCCACAACCCCGACTTTAAAGGCATCGAATTCGATGCCTTTAGGGAAGAGGCCGGGCTCAACTCCTTCACCCTGACGCCGACGAAGTGGATTTCGAGGACAAACGCCATCGGCATAAGGACCAAGAGGGGGAGGTATGCGAGCGGCACGTTCGCCCACAAGGACATCGCATTCGAGTTCGCTTCGTGGATTTCCCCGGAATTTAAGCTCTACGTCATCAAGGACTACCAGCGCCTGAAGAGCGACGAGAACAGCAGGATCTCCGGCGAGTGGAACGAGAAGAGGCTCTTCTCGAAGATCAACTACCGCATACACACCGACGCCGTAAAGGAGAACCTGCTGAAGCCGAGCATGAGCCGGCAGGTCGAGGGCTACACCTACGCAAACGAGGCGGACGTCCTCAACGTCGCCCTGTTCGGGATGACGGCAAAGCAGTGGAGGGAGTCGCACGAAGGCGCGACGGGCAACATCCGAGACGAGGCGAGCCTGCACCAGCTGCTCGTCCTCGCGAACCTCGAGAGCATGAACGCCGAGCTTATCAAGAGGGGAATCGACCGCAGGCAGAGGGCCGCCTACTTACGCGAGATGGCTATCAGCCAGCTCTCGACCCTCGAGGGCAGCCCCGTGATAGCGAAGATAGAGGCCGACGACGGAATAGCGGGCGAACTGCCAGAAGACGGGGCGGAGTCATAGCCCGACGCGCAAGCGGTCCGAACGGCCGGCAGCGAGAAGATTGCGAGAATCGGGCCATAAAAAAGCCCCGGATTTCGGCTCCGAGGCTGGTCACGTCCTGAGCTCTAAGCAAAGGGCTAGCCCTAAAAGCAGGAGGCGCTGTTTGTGCGCCTCCAGAGGACTCTTTCACACACACGGTGGATGAGCTAATCAGATTGTCGCCCCATCGCGGCGAAATGTAAACCGAACACGTTGTGGAGATTGGGGGCCGGCAAGGGCGAGATTCCATGCGTCAACATCTAGGGAGGTGATGACCATGAAAGCAAAAAATCTCGGGACCGCAGGCTGATGCCGCGGCCCCGAGACTAAGGAGACGGCCCCTGCACTTTGGAACGTGAGACGGGGCCGGAGTCAGAACCGGGCGAAACGGAGAATAAGCCCGCGATCTGAACGGATCTGATTATATGACAAAGAAGCAGCGCCGCCGCGTCTGGGGCTCCGTGACCGAGATGAGGCGCGGCAAGAAGTACGTCCTGCGCTGGATGCAGAACACGCCGCAGGGCCGCAGGCGCAAGACCAAGACCGTGTACGGCACCTACCGCGAGGCGTGCGCGGAACTCGACCGCATCCACGTCGAGCACGCCGACGACGCCCCCGTGCCCACCATAGCCAAGGCCTACGAGACGTGGCTCGTCCCCAAGATGGCCGCACAGGTCGAGGCGGGGACCCTCGCCCCCAACACCCGCGACCTCGTGCTGCGCTCGTGGAAGAACTACGTCGGACCCCGCTGGGGCGCAATGCCCGTCGACCAGCTGCGCGCCGTCGAGCTGCAGGACTGGCTGCTGACGCTGCCCGCCGCCACCGCCGATACCGCCCTGCTCACCCTGCGCAAGGTCTACGCCTGCGTCTCGACCTTCATCCGCCTGCCGCTCGACCCGTTCGCCGCCAGCGTCAGGTACACCATGCCGACCCGCAAGACCCGCGAGCGCTCAAAGCGCGTCTACACCCTCGACGAGGCCCTGGGCGTCCTCGACGCACTGCGCGGCAACCCCCTGGAGCCCGCGTTCATCCTCGCGTGCTTCGGCTCCTGCCGCTCGGGCGAGTCGCTTGGCGTGCGCACCGACGAGGTACTGCGCTGGGAGCGCAGCGGCACCGCTCTCGCCTCCGCCGACATCTGCCGCCAGATGCAGCAGTCCGGCACCGAGCCGGTGGGTACCCTCAAGACCGCCAAGTCCGCCCGCACCGTCGTAATCCTACCGCAGGCCGCCGACCGCCTCGTCGAGATAGCGGCCTCGCGCGCCGCCGAGGGCCGCGAGTGGCTGAGCGACCGGGGCGACGGGCTACCCATGAACCGGAGCATTTGCAACAATCGCTGGCGGAAACTCTGCGACGCCCGCGGCATCGAGCACATTCCGTGGTCGAACCTCCGCAACTCATGGCGTACGATAGCGGAGGTCGAGCTTCGCCTGCCGTGGGACCTCATAGAGATGCTGATGGGCCACGCCCTTCCCGGCGTGTCGGGACGGCACTATATCAGGCCCACCGCCGAGCAGGTCGTCCGCGCCGCCTTCGACGCGCTTGGGATAAGTTAGGATATTCCCCCGCAAAGCCGCAGGTAGATGGCACGCAGTTAGTTGTGGCAGTATTAAGATTCGCAGTCCAAAGCCACCGCAAAGGCGCCCGTCCCCTTTGCGGTGGCTTGGGGTCGCGCTACTCACCGAGCATCTCTTTGAGCTTGGCTGCCACGGCATGTCCCAAGCTCTCATGGCTTTCGGGCATCATATGCAGATAGTCGATATCGCCCGGCTCGGCAAACTCGGCGGCATTCAAAAAGTCGCAGCCAAACTGCTCGGCCACGTGCGCATAGTACTCGCCAAAATGTTCAGATGCCTCAACGGAATGCTCGTCAAAATCGGTCATGTACGCATCGGCGATCTGCGGCTTGATCTTGATAGGAGCCATCAGCAGAATGCGCGGACAAGGCGCGGCATCGGTCCACGGAAACGCATGGACGGCGCGAATCAGCGCCATGGCGCCACGAGCGATATCGGAAGCCGTCACGTTAAAGACCGTCTTGCAGTCGTTGGTGCCCAGCATGATCACAATGGCATCCAGCGGCTTATGGGCCTCGAGCATCATCGGAAGCGCGCGAATACCGTTGAGGTTAGTGTCCAGATGGCACATATCGTCGCGCACCGTCGTGCGGCCGTTGAGCCCCTCCTCAATCACATGCCAGCCATCGCCCAGGTCACGCTGCGCCACGCCGCACCAGCGCACATCCTGCGCATAGCGCACCGCGGTGCCATCGCGCATACCAGCCGGATCATAGCCATAGGTGTTGCTGTCACCAAAGCACAGAACGTTTTTCATCGTAAGCCCTTCCTTTAGTAAAAAGCCGACGGGAGCAGCCCCCGTCGGCTCGGCATGTCGCATCACGCGCACCGTTTACAGGTACTTGCGCCAGTCGTCGTCATCCTCATCGTCCTCGGCAGCGGCCTGGGCCTGCTCGGCGGCACGAGCGGCTGCGGCGCGGGCGGCAACCTGGGCATAGGACTCCTCGTTGCGCTCGGGGAAGCTTGCCAACACGTGCTCAAACTTGGCGAAGTCCTCATCCCAGCGCGTAGAGGGCACGGCAAAAAACACCTGCTTGACCTTAAAGTCGCCCGACGCGAGCTCCTTACGGAAGAGCTCGGCCACGGCCTCGGCATCAAAGCCGTTGTTGTCGCAGCCCCATGCACCCAGTACGAGCTTCTCGCGACCCAGCTCATCGCAGATGGCAAGGACAAAGCGGATGCGATCGCGCAGGGCGTCCAGCAGGGCGTCGTCGCTCACGCGGTACTCCTGGCGGGCACGCCTGACGTTGGGTGCGGCGGCAACGATTACATCGGCGTATGCGTGCACGTGGTTGCGGTCGAAGCGCACGGCGGGCACCACCAGCGCACGATTGCGGTACAGCTCGCAGTTGATGTTGCGGCGACGGTTCTCGCCGTACCACTTGCGCTGCTTGTCGAGCACGTTGTACAGGTACGAATCGGCGCAGAGCGTCGCCTCCTGGCCCAGGTAGCCCTGGATATAGCCGCCGCCCGGATTGGTAAACGAGGCAAAGGCAAGCACGGCCATATCGCAGAACTGCGCATAGCCGCGGCCGTTATCGAGGATTGCCTGCGTGGCGGAGGCATCAAGCACAGTGACCTCGGGCAGGACCGGAGCAGCCTCCTCCGCGGGCGCGGACTCAGCCTCGTCGGCCAACTCGGTGGACTCGAGTGCCACCTCGGGCTCGACCGCAGTCTCCACCTCAGCGGCCTCAACCTCGGCAGCCTCAGCAGCCTCGACGTCCTCGGCAGCCTGCTCCTCAGCAGCCGCTGCCTTCTGGGCCTTGGCCTTCATCGCCGCGACAAAACCGGCAGGCATACCATCGAACTCGCGCACGCCGGCAAGCGAACGCTCGATGTCCTTGGCGCAGGCCTCGGACACAGCCGCCACATGGCGCTCGGCGGCCTTGGCACGCGCCTCGCGCTTGGGATTGGGCTGACCCGCTTGGTTAGACCTGCGGTTACGGTTCCTGTTGTCGACATCTGCCATACGTGGCCACCTTTCCTGTCGCTGCCGCTATCGGCTTTTTCCCATCCATCATACCCCGCCGCGCACAAAAAAGACGGCCCCGAAGGACCGCCTTTCGCATCGTTTTACCGTGTCCGGCAGGAAGCGTCGCAATGCCGCGCTTTAATCGCGACGGCCGAGGATGTTCAGAATGCGCAGGAACACGTTGATAATGTCCACGAACAGGTTGGATGCCATGAGCACGGCGTTGGGAAGCGTGGGCGGCACCGTCGTGGCAGCATAGGTGTCGTAGCCAATAAAGCCGGCGAACACCACGATCACGATCAGGTCGGTGATGGTCTGCGAGACGCCCATGAACATCAGCACGATCTCAACCAGAATCGTGGCGAGCAGAATGCCAAAACCGATGCCATATACGCGCTGGAAAAACTTGGGGAACGTCACGCCCAAGGCACCAAAGACAAAGGTGATGGCGGCCGTGGCGATAAAGGCAGTGTTGATGGTGGGCAGGTCGTAGTTGGCAAGGCCAAACGACGCGGTCAGGCCAAAGGTGCTCGCAAAGATTACGTAGCCCACAAGGGACAGGCCCACGGACTGCTTGCTGGCGGCGGCCGACATCATGACCATGCCGACGATGGTCAAAATAAACGAGCCAAAGACCAGCGGCAAGGCGGCGCCGCTCATCATCATGCGCGCAAACGACATGGTGCTCGTAAAGTAGGCACCGGCGCCCATGGCGCAAAAGCCCAAGAAGATGAGAGCAGACATGGCGAGATTGTACGCGCGCGGCGACATCTCCTTGGCGCGACTTGCGCCGGTCTCGATGGGGCCGTTCTGATAGCCCTGGATATCGTTCATACTTCGTCCTTTCAAAAAGCGCACGACAGCGCCGTAGGTGACAAGATTCCTGCCATTGTACCCGAATGCCGCACGTCCTTACCTACGGCGCTCGCCCTCAAGCGTACGATCAAAGGCCCAGACCCACCAACGCATCACGTGCGCCTGCGAGCCGTCCGCCCGGTCGCGCGTCTGGTCCTCCAGATACAACTCGGTCGCGTGCCCGCCAAAACGCACCTTATATGTTGCCGTACGGATGCCGTGGACCATCAGGCCAAACCCAGTGGTCGAGATAATTTCGTCGATCGTAAAACAACGGCCGTCGACCCAGCAGACGGTGACCGGCACGACCTGTCCGCCCGCGAGGATGCGAGCCACGACGTCCACATACTGCTTGTGCACGCGCCGAGTTTTGCCGTCTGTCTGTCGATATTCCATGCCCTCTATTATCGAACGCATGTTTGCATGTTGTAAAGCGAACAGACTGTGGTTTTGGGGTGTTGGGGCGCGCACGCGTGTCCTCATGGCGTGTTAGCAAAAAGAATACCCGCGGTCAACAGGGCTAATATTCAATTTTAGTGCCAAAAAATTCACTTCTCCCATCAGAACTCGGTAAAGAAACCAACAGGAGGTGATACGATTTATCATGTTTTTGTAACGTGTCTGCAAACTTCGAGAAAGCCCATATATGGACGTAACGTTCTCAACCTTCCTCGGCCAAATTGTGTCGAACCCAGTCCTTGCCGTCACCGTGATTCTCGCGCTCGGCGCCATCTTCGTCAACGGATGGACCGACGCGCCCAACGCCATCGCGACCTGCGTCACTACACGTTGCATGCCCGCCCGCGCCGCCATTCTCATGAGCGCCGCATTCAACTTCTTTGGCGTGCTCATCATGACGCACTTTAACGCGAGCGTCGCCAACACCATCTCACATATCGTCGACTTTGGCGGAAACAGCACCATGGCGCTTGCCTGTCTGTGCGCGGCTCTGTTCTCCATCGTCGTCTACGGTGCCACGGCGTCGCGTTTTGGCATCCCCACCTCGCAAAGTCACAGCCTTATCGCCGGCCTGACCGGTGCCGCTATCGCCCTCGGCGGCGCGAGCAGCGTCAACGTCCACGAGTGGATGAAGGTCATCTACGGCCTGGCGCTCTCCATCGGTCTGGGCTTTGTCATGGGCTGGATCCTGTGCAAACTCGTCTCGATTCTGTTTGCCGCCGCCAACAGGCGACGTGCCAACGTCTTCTTTAAATACGCTCAGATCGCGAGTGCCGCGGCCATGAGCTTTATGCACGGCGCGCAGGATGGACAGAAGTTCATCGGCGTGCTCTTTTTAGGTGTTGCCTTCGCCAACGGCCAGACGAGCGTCGGCGATGCCGGCATCCCCATCTGGATCATGCTGCTGTGCTCGGCCACCATGGGCGTCGGCACCAGCGTGGGCGGCGAGCGCATCATCAAGTCCGTCGGCCAGAGCATGGTCAAGCTCGAGAAGTATCAGGGCTTCTCCGCCGACCTCGCAGGCGCCGCGAATCTGCTGCTTGCCACCCTTACCGGCATTCCCGTGTCCTCCACCCACATCAAGACCTGCGCCATCATGGGCGTCGGTGCCGTCAAGCGCCTTTCGGCCATCAACTTCGGCGTGGTCAAGGACATGATGTTCACCTGGTTCTTCACCTTCCCCGCCTGCGGACTCATCAGCTTTGTCATGGCCAAGCTGTTCATGATGTTCATCTAGTCAAACCGAGCGTCCATCCGGACCGTAATACTTCGCCCACCCGTCTTCGCCTCGAAAGGACCCACTCATGGCAAAGAAACCCGATTCGTTCTACTTTGACAACTACGTCGCCTGCGCCGACCTTGCCGTCCAGGCTGCCGAGCTGCTCACCCAGATTTTCGAGAACTTCGATCCTGCAAAGATTCACGATATGCTCGACAAGATGCACGCAATCGAGCATGCGGCCGACAAGAAGCACCATGAGCTTGAGGACGCCCTGCTCACGGCCTTTATCACCCCGCTTGAGCGCGAGGACCTGGACCTGATGAGCTGCTCGCTCGACACCGTGCTCGACCGTATCGAGGGCGTCGTGCAGCGCGTCTACTTCACCAACATCCAGAGCATCCATCCCGATGCCATCGTGATCGCCCACAAGGTGACCGATACCTGCCGCGCCATGAAGGACCTGATGGTCGAGCTTCCCAATTACCGCAAGTCCAAGACCCTGCGCGAACTCGTCATCCAGATCAACACGATCGAGTCCGAGGCCGACGAGCTCTACATCAACGCTATGCGCAACCTGCATGTCAACGGCAAGGATCCGCTCGAGGTCATCGCCTGGCGTGACGTCTACGCCTTCCTGGAGTACTGCGCCGACTGCTGCGAGAATGTGGCCGATGTTGTGGATTCGATTGTCATGAAGAACAGTTAATTGGGGGTACGTATCCCACCGGTCGCGGGCCCGACCACTAATACCTTTTTCACTCCGGCTGCAAGCAGAGTCGTTCAAAAGGTATTAGTGGTCGGGCCCGCTCCCTTACGTACTACCATTGGGAACTTTGGCTGATAGTTATAGCGCAATGGGGGTTTGGCTGAAGGGACCTTTGGTATCCGTTCGGACACTTTGGCCCTCGATGAGCGTTTGGCTGATTGCTGCTTTGGGTACTGTTTGGGTTACTTTGGGTTTGTTTGATTTTTAATTGTTGGAGGGCTTGTATGTCTTATTTGGATCTGGCTCGGGGTCGGTATTCTTGTCGTGAGTTTGAAGATCGGGCTGTGGAGCAGGCTGTAGTGGATGCCATTGTTGAGGCTGGGCGTATTGCTCCTTCTGCTTGCAATAATCATCCTTCTCGTGTGATGGTGTTGGATACACCTGAGCTTCTGGAGAAAGCTGCTGCTTGTCAGCCTCGGTTTGCTCGTGATGGGTCTATCTTTGGGGCTCCGCTTGTCTTCCTTATTTGCAGCGTTACCGATGACGCTTGGGTGCGCCCGTATGACCAGATGAATTCCAATGAAATCGATACGTCCATCGTGTGCGATCAGATGATGATGGAGGCCACCGAGCAGGGCCTGGGAACGTGCTGGGTATGCCATTTTAAGCCTGAGGTGGCACAGGAGCAGTTCAATCTGCCCAAAGGCGTTTATCCCTATCACATGCTCGTCTGTGGCTATCCTGCCGACCACATCGCCGATCCCGAGCATCGCGAGGCCCGTACCATTCCCCTCTCCGACTTCCTCCTCAAGTAGGTTTTGGGACATGCCTTAAAACCTACCCTTGACCGCTCACCCGTTCGCCGAGTTCTGCGCCATTATGTGCAGGGCTCGGTTTTTTATGTTACGCACTCCGGCACAGTCATAAAAAAGGACCCGCAAGCTGCGGGTCCTTTCTAGGCACTAAATTGTAGGCCGAATGTTAGTCCAGGTCGTCGGCAGCAAAGTTGTCGATCGGGGCGAAGGGATCGGCCACGGGGACAACCGGGTCAGCGACGGGCAGCGGCTCGGCGGGAACAGTCACTGCAGGAGAAGCGGCAGAACCGACCGGCGTGGAGGCCATCAGATCGGCCGGGAAGGAATTCTGGGCATCGTCCATGAAGTGCTGGATGAGCTTGAGATACTCTGCCTTGAACTCCTCACGGGAAGCCTTGAGACGATCGATCTCCTCGAGCTCGGCCTGCTTCTCGGTCAGAGCCTGGCGGATAACCTCGCGGGCCTTGGCGTCAGCCTCGTTGCGGATACGCTCAGCGTTCTCGTTAGCATCGTTGACGATAGTCTCAGCGGTCTGCTGGGCAGCGATCAGGGCAGCGGAAATCTGGCGCTCCTGAGCGGAGAAGTCAGGGGCGGGAGCAGCCACGGGGGCGGCAGGAACGGCCTGGGCGGTGGCATCCTGAGCTTGGGCAAGCTGAGCCTGCGCATCGGCAAGCTGCTGCTCGGTAGCAGTCAGACGACCCTTAAGGTCGACGATCTTAGCGAGCATAGCGTCAACCTCGGAGGACAGCGTCTCCAAGAAGACGTCGACCTCAGCAGGATCGTAGCCACGCTTGGCCTCAGAGAAAGTCTGAGCCTGGATGTCTGCAGGGGTAATAGCCATAACAAGTCTCCTTTTTCATCGCCTCGGCGCTACACGCCCGACGTAAGTTACTAAGTCAGTTCTACACGAGTATACCTATAAGAAGCTGCAGAACCAGCCTCTGCACCAACTGCAACGCAATAATCGCAACGACCGGCGAAAAATCGATACCGCCCATCGGCGGGATGAAACGACGGAACAGGTTGAGCCACGGACCGCACACGCTATCAAGCACCGCGGCAATATCCTGAAGCAAACCACCCTGCTTCATGGGAATCCACGTCATAAAGCAGTAGACGACAATGAGCGTGGAATAGAAGTTGAACAGCGTGTTGACCAGCTGGACGATAGTGTAGATGTTGATGGGAATCTCCTCGTCTTGTCTTTACTTAAGGTAGCCGTCGGCACGAAGCTTCTTGAGATCGGAATCTTTGACCTCGCAACCGGCGGGCAGCACCATGAACACGCGGTCGCCCACCTCCTTGACCGTGGCACCCAGACCGCAGGCAAAGCCGTAAGAGAAGTCCAAGACGCGCTTGGCAACTTCGGTGCGTACGCCCACAAAAATCAGTGCGACAGGCTGCTTGGTGCGAACGCGGCGCACCACGGTCTCCACGTCGTCATAGCTCTCGGGGCGCAGGACATAGGCCGGCAGCTGCGGCGTGGCGTTGATGATATTGCTCGCATAGGCCGAGGCATCGCTCGGTGCAGGCGCGGGTGCAGCGGCGGCACGGGCGCGGGTATTCTCGGCGTAGCTCGACGGCGTGTCATAGGCACCAGGACGATAACCGCTCGCAACACTGTCCTGCGAGCGCGAAGGCGGGTTATACGTCGTGGCATGGCGGGAGTCATCGCCGACCAGCTGACCGGAGCGCGTATACACGGCAACTGACTCAGCTTCACCGCGGCGCGTCTGGCCAAGCAGGCCGTTGCTCGGCTCGTCTTGGGTGTAGAAGCCCTCGCCCGAAGCACCACTGTAGCCGTTGTTCTGATAGCCATCGTCGTAGCCGTCATCGTAGCCGTAGTCGTCGTCCTGGCCATAACCCTGGTCGTAACCCTGCTGGCCGCCCAGGTGCATCTTATTTTTAATCTCGTCAAGGAAGCCCATGGTTGTGTCCTCTCGCGGTTTAGTGCAGGCGCCCCGATAATCAGTGCGCACTTCAGAGCCTTATTTTACTGCAAACTCCGGGCTAAATACTACCCTGCCCAGGCGAACGAGCGTAGAGCCCTCCTCAAGGGCAGACTCAAAGTCCTCGCTCATACCGCAGGAAAGCTCAGGCAGGTTCAAATCGGGATGCGCCGCCTCCAGCTCATCCCTCAGCTCACGAAGCCCCGCAAAGGTGCGGCGTGCCACATCCTTATTCCCCCGGGGCGCCATAGTCATAAGCCCCTGTACGCAAATTCCCTCAAGTTCTGCAAGCTCACCCGCGGCGGCGCGAATCTCATCGGGTGAAAAGCCTCCCTTCGACTCCTCACCACTCACATTGACCTCAATGAGCACACGCTGGGGGCCGACGAGCTCGCCTGCCTCAATCTTGCGAACAGCACGGCTCGAGATCGCCTGCGCCAGATGCAGCGAACCCACCGAGTGAATCAGCTCGGCTGAGCCCAGCACCGCATTGATCTTATTGGTCTGCAGGTTGCCGATCATATCGAAGCGCACCTCGGGCAGCTCCGGATGCTCCGCCAGACCCGTGAGCTTGCGAACCAGCTCCTGCGGGCGGTTCTCGGCAAAATGGCGATACCCCGCCTGGATGGCGGCAACGGTCTCATCGACACCAACGGTCTTGGACACGGCAATGAGGCTCGCGGCGTCGTGGGGACGGCCCGCGCGATCGAGCGCCGCATAAAAACGTTCCAGAATCTGCTCGCGGCGAGCGCGCATCAAGTCCAAATAGTTATCCATTGCCAATCGCCTCCGCTGACAGCCAAACAAGTAGTCCCATGCTAACGCAAGAGCGCGGCCCCGCATGTGCAAGGCCGCGCTCACTTAGGTATTTACAATCTTTCGACGAACGGGGTTACTTACTCCTCGTCGTCCTCGCCATCGCCCTCATCCTCAAGATGATCGAGCAGGTAGCGAAGACCCTCGCTGACCTCGTTAACGGGCACCTTGGCAACGTAGCGTGCATCGACGGCGGGCCTCATGATAACACCCTCGCCCGAAGGCACGCGCATGCTCTCGAGCTCATCCTCATCAGTGCAGGCGATATCACCGGCAGTCATACGCTGTCCGGTCAACAGGAAGGTCAGACGGCAGGCGGCATCGATGGAAATCGAGGCGATGCGATCGAGATAGCGCGATACCATGATGGCGCGGCGCAGGTCGTCATAGTTGCTGTCGTCGTCCATAAAATCGCCCGTGTCCATGCGGTTAAAGGTGCGGAAGAACTTCTCGTAGGCGGCGTGCACTGGCTCGTCCTCGACGGCCAAGTTGCAGATGATGGACATGTCGTTGGTGACGAGCGCAGAAAGCGAAGAGCCCAGCACCTGGTAGACGGCCTCAGCCTCGGCCTCGACCGTGCCGACAAGCTCCTTGGGCAGCGAGATGTCGGCCTTGATCATATGACGCGTGGCGCGGCAAATCTGGCGAACCTTATCGGTCATGCGCTGCAGGTTAAAGTCGACGTAGATGATCGTCTGCAGCAAGCGGAAGTCGGAGGCGACCGGTGACTGCGTGGCAATCAGGTTGTAGCAGACGGCCTCCAGGTTGGCGCAGCGTGCGTCAATCGAAAGCGTGCGCTTCTTGGTCTTGGTGGCGAGCTTGCGGTCGTCGGTCACATAGGCCTTCACGGCATCGTGGAGGGCCAGATCGACGGCCTCGTAGATGCTCAGCATCTCGTGACGGGCCTCGATGAGCTGACGGGAAAACAGTTTGCGCATGGTTCACTCCAATCAGTTGGGTGCGGTCATGCCGCCCGCACAGTGAATACGCACCGGACCAGATCCGATCGGCTTGGGACTAGTCGCACCGATCAGCCAAAGCGGCCGGTGATATAGTCTTCCGTCCGCGAGTCCACCGGGCCGGTGAAGATCGCGTCGGTTTGACCATACTCGATGAGCGTAGCGGGCTCGCCGGCAACTTCCTGCAAGAAGAATGCGGTGTAGTCGCTAATGCGAGCTGCCTGCTGCATTGAATGCGTGACGATGATGATCGTCATCTCGGGCGCCAGCTCGGCCATCAGATCCTCGACCTTAGAGACGGACGTGGGGTCGATGGCGGAGCAGGGCTCGTCCATCAGAAGGACATCGGGTTGCACCGCAAGCACGCGCGCGATGCACAGACGCTGCTGCTGACCGCCCGAGAGCGCCAAACCATCCTTGTTGAGCTGATTGGATACCTCTTTCCAGAGGTTGGCGCGCTTGAGCGATTCTTCCACGATGTCATCGAGGTCACTTTTGCTAGTCACGCCCTGCAGACGAGGGCCAAAGGCGACATTCTCGTAGATGGATTTGGGAAACGGATTGGGCTGCTGAAAGATCATGCCCACGCGGCGACGGAGGTCGACCGGGTCGACACCCTCGGCATAGATATCGTTGCCGTCGAGCGTCATGGTGCCCTCGACGCGCGCACCCTCGATCAGGTCATTCATGCGGTTGATGCAGCGCAAAAACGTCGACTTGCCGCAGCCCGAAGGGCCAATGAAGGAGGTGATGGCGTTTTTGGCGATGTTGAGGTCAAGCCCCGTCAGCGCATGAAAGTCACCGTACCAAAAGTTGAAATCCTTGGCCGTAATGGCCGCTTGCTCCAACGCGGGAGCGGACTGATAAACGGACATGGGACTCCTTAACTAGCGACGCTTACGCGACAGGAAGCGCGCAAACAGGTTGAAGGCCAAAATGATCACCATCAGCAAGAGCGCAGTGCCGTAGGCTGCGTTCATGTTGATGCCGTCGTTGGCAAGCAGGTACAGGTGAACGGTCATGGGACGACCGGAATCGAGCGGCGAAATAGGTAGATTGATGGCCTGGCCCATGGTGTAGAGCACCACGGCGGTCTCGCCGATGGCACGGCCGATGGCAAGGACGATGCCCGTGGCAATACGGCCAAAGGCAGAAGGAAGCACGATCTTGGAGACAACCTGCCACTTGGTGGCACCCAGGCCGTACGCGCCCCAACGGATATAGCGCGGAACGGCGCGAATGGCCTCTTCGGTGGTGCGCATGACGATGGGAAGCATCAAGAGCGCGAGTGCCAGGGCGGCCGAGACCATCGAAAGGCCCAGACCCATAGCCTCGACAAACAAGGCGTAGCCAAACAGGCCCATAACGATGGAGGGCACCGAGGCCAAAGCGTCAGCAGCGTAGCGAATGAGCTCGACGACCTTGCCCTGCTTGGCGTACTCGGCCAGATAGACGGCTGCCAGCACAGCGATCGGCGTGCAGATAAGCATGGCGAGTGCCGTCACATAGACGGTCGAGACGATTGTGGGCCAAATTCCGCCCTCGGCGTTGACGCCCTGGGGCCAACCGAAGATAAAGTCGAGCGAGATATGCGGCAGGCCGTTAATGACCACGTAGGCGATGATAGCGACCAGCACCAGCGTGGTGATGTATGCCGCGGCACGGAACACGCCAAGCATGATCTTGTTGGACAGGTCCTTGTTGATGCGGCCCTTCTTGCCGTGGGAAAGGGCACGCTTGATGCGCTCGCGCGACGAGGTCGTATCGACCGTCGTGTCAACGGAATCGGACATAGCCTACCCCCTCTTCTTCTTGGAAATCAGACGGACGATGCCCACCAGCGTGGCGGAGATGATAAACAGGACAACGCCCATGCCGAACAGAGCCGAGCGGTGCAGGCCCGAGGAATAACTCATGTCGAGCGCAATCTGACTCGTGAGCGTCGAGATGGGGCTCGCAATGCTGTCGGGAATAACCGGGGCGTTACCTACGACCATGAGCACGGCCATGGTCTCGCCGATGGCACGGCCCATACCCAGCACGATGGCATCAACGATACCCAGCTTCGCGGCAGGTAGCACGACCTTATAGATGGTCTGCCACTTTGTGGCGCCCATGGCATACGATGCCTCGCGAATGCCCATGGGAATGGAATTGAGGGCATCTATGGTGAGCGTGGTGATGGTAGGGACGATCATGATGGCGAGCACGAACCACGCCGTCAGTGCGCCAAATCCAAGGCCGCCGGTCAGCTGGGCGATAAACGGGCGGATGATGATCATGCCGAAGAAGCCGTAGATGATGGAGGGGATGCCCGCCAGCAGGTCGACAGCGGGGCTAATGAGCCTGCGCACGCGCTTGCTGGCGATCTCGACCAGATACACGGCTGTGCCCACACCCAACGGCACGCCCATGGCAAGGGCACCGACCGTCACCAGGCCAGAGCCCGCCAGCAGCGACATGATGCCGTAGTGACCCTCAGAGGGCGCCCACGTAAAGCTAAAGAAGTCCACCAGACCGATGTCGGTAAAGACCGGCAGCGCCGAGTACGTGGTAAAGACAAAGATCAGGATGACGGTGACGACCGCCAAGAACGCGCAGGCAAAGAAGATCCACTGCAGCGCCTTCTCCTTAAGATAGGTGCTGCGTGACACCAACGCCAACTCACGCTTTTTGGGCACCTGCGCCTCATGCTCAATCTGGGGGGTTTCCCGTGCTTCCACGCTACTCACTCCCCTTTCCGTCGTTGGTGACGGGAATAAAGCCCGCCTCGCGAATCTGCTTGTCCATCTTCTCGGATGTCACATAGTCAATGTAGTCCTGCGCCTGCTGCGAAGGCGTACCCTTCACAAAGAAGTAAAGGTCACGCGAGATGGGATAGCCGCCACTTGCGACCGTCTTCTCGGATGCCTCGACATGGTTGACTGAAACGGCCTTAACCGAGGTCTTGGCGTTGAGGCTCTCGACAAAACCCAGCGAGATGTAGCCAATAGCGCCACGTGAGCGGGATACGACATCGCGTACCTGGCCCGTACCCGAAAGAACAGCCGAGCGGCGATCGAACGGCGCGCCGTCCATCACGATAGTGCGGAAGGCCTCGCGCGTACCGGACGCCTCGTCGCGGTTGATAACCTGAATCTTCAGGTCCTCTCCGCCGACCTCTTTCCAGTTGGTGATCTTGCCGGCGTAAATATCGCGGAGCAGCTCGGTCGAGAGATTGTCGACCGGGTTGTCGTCGTTCACGATGACTGCAATGCCGTCGTGTGCGATAACGATAGGCGTCAGGCCCAAATCCTGCTCGTCGGCATTGAGGCCACGAGACGAGCTGGCGATGTCGGCGGTGCCGGCGCTAACAGCTTCGATGCCAGCAGATGAGCCAAGGCCGGAGACGAGCACGTCGATGCCGGTCTCTTCCTTAAAGCCCTCGGCCGCAATCTCGGCAATGGGAAGGCAGGTGGTCGAGCCGGCCACGGTAATAGAAGACGTAGAAGATCCCGAGGAGCAGGCGCACAGCGTGAGCGCGAGCACTGCTGCACTCAGGACCGATGCGATCTTTCTCATAGCATCACGCCGATCGCAGCATGGCGCCCACAGGTCCCGCCCTCGTTGCGATAGGAATAAAAGCGGTCGTTTTGACGCACGGTGGAAAGTTTGGTGTCCACAATGCCATTCACATCGACACCGGCATCCACCAGCGCCTCGCGAATGGCGGCGGAAAGATCGAGCATACGGGAAGCGGTAGCATCGATGCACGCGAACTCGGCGGCAAAGCGATCCATAAGTTCTTGGGACACCTCATACTCGTCGCCCAGGATATGGGGCCCAATATAAGCAGAGATGTCCTCCGGCGTGCAGCCAGCCGCCTCGCAGAGTGCTTGGCAGGCCTTGGCGGAAATGCGTGCAATCGTGCCCTTCCAGCCAGAATGCACCACGGCAAAGCCGCCGGGAGCCACCAGCACCACGGGAACACAATCGGCAAAGCAGAGCATCACGGGCACCTTATGCGCCGTGCAGACGAGGGCATCACAGCCCTCGGCAATCTGCTCACGAATGTTCTCGAGATCTTCGGCGCCGTTCGAGGTCACCGTCACGACATGGTCACCGTGTACTTGATTGGGGACAAGCAAGTTGTGCTCGCACTCGGCGGCACCCATGGCCTCGAGTACGCGGCGACGATTTTCTTGAACGGTAAAGGGGTCATCGCCAACATGCGAGCCCAGATTGAGCGAGGAGTACGCATCTTCGGAAACGCCACCAGTGCGCTCGGTAAAGGCAAAGCGGACATCGTGCGTCGCGCCCTCTACCAACGTAACTCCATCATGGTCGACACGCGAAACGTTGTCCGCACGTGCTGCCATACTAAAGCCTCCTAATAACACAAGTATCGCGGCGAAGCCGCAGCAGTCCGTGTCATACGGCTGCCATACTTCTTTAAAAGGATACCCGCAGCGGTAGGGACCAAACGTAAAGGGAACGTAAGGAGATTGGAGGCTTTCGTTTACAAACGAGAAACAAAAAGGGCGCATCCATACGGACGCGCCCCTGTGCAAAACAATCCGAAGAACGACTTAGAAGCTGCCGCGCTTGAGGAAGTCGGGAAGCTCAAACTGATCGTTGCCAAAGTTGGGCAGCTCGGTACCACCGACGTTGCGAGTCGGGGCAGCCTGAGCGGGGCTGGCAGCCGGAGCGGTGCGCTGCGGCTCAGCAGAAGCAGCGGCCTTGCTCTGGGACTGCTGGGCAGCGAAGAGCTCGTCCTGACGGTTGACGTTGGAGTCGGAGAAGCCCGTGGCGATAACGGTGATGCGCACCTGGTCGCCCAGGGACTCGTCAACAACGGTACCGAAGATGATGTTGGCCTCGGGGTCGACGGCGTTGGCGACAACGTCGGCGGCGTCGCTGATCTCCTGGATGCCCAGGTCCTTGGAACCGGCGATGGAGAGCAGCACGCGCGTGGCGCCATCGATGGAGCTCTCGAGCAGCGGGCTGGAGATGGCCTGCTGGGCAGCGTCGACGGCACGGGTGTCCCCAGAAGAGGTACCGATACCCATCATGGCGGTACCGGCCTGCTTCATGATGGTCTTAACATCGGCGAAGTCCAGGTTGATGATACCGGGGACGGTGATGAGGTCGGTGATGCCCTGGGTGCCCTGGGAAAGGACGCCATCGGCAATCGCGAAGGCCTCGAGCATGGTGGTCTTCTTCTCGGCGATGTCGAGCAGCTTATCGTTAGGGATGACGATCATGGTGTCGACGCAATCGGAGAGGGTCTTAATGCCCTCCTCGGCGCTCTTCTTGCGCTTGCGGCCCTCGAAGGTGAAGGGCTTGGTCACGACGGCGACGGTCAGCGCACCGACCTCGTTCATCGCGATATCGGCAACGATGGGAGCAGCGCCGGTACCGGTGCCACCGCCCTCGCCGCAGGTGATGAACACCATGTCGGCGCCAGCGAGCGCCTCGGCAATGTCGTCGCGGGACTCATCGGCAGCCTTGCGGCCAACCTCGGGGTTGGCGCCGGCGCCCAGGCCGCGGGTAAGGTCGGTGCCGATGTGCACCTTGATATCGGCATCAGAGATCGCGAGTGCCTGAGCATCGGTGTTGATGGCAACAAACTCGACGCCGCGGATGCCCTCTTCGATCATTCGATTGACCGCGTTGGTACCGCCGCCGCCGACGCCGACCACCTTAATGACGGCAAGGTAGTTGTTGATCTCTGTCTCGTGCATGTCGGTCCTCCGAACAAAGGTTATAGCCATAGCATGGGTCGACCCCTGCGCACATTAACCTTCAGGTTGAAAGTAAATGCAAAGGTAAACCGTATTATGTTTGCACATTATGAACGTATCAGTCAAATAATTGACCGTGAAAACCAAACAAACCAGATAAACGGCGTGGTATGGCCCCTCAACAAAGCATCAACCAGCGCTACGAGGTCGGAGCGTTCCTAAATGTATAGTTACCCGGAGAGCGCACATTGATATACGTTACGCCCTCTACCTGCGAAAGCAACTTGGTGACTACGCGTTCCTTCTTGACGATATCGTCCGAATCGCCCAGCGACACCTCAATGCCGTTATTGAGGTTTGCCGAGATGGCTTCGACCGAAGGCGTGGAAATATCCTTGACTTGTCCCAAGAACTCGCTCGAAAAACCACGCACATAATCCAAGCCAGCCTTAACGGCCTTGGAGCTCACCGCCTGGCCGGAAACCGGAGCGACATCCGCCGAGACATCAGTCAACAACACCGCGCCATAGTGCTTAGCGAGCGCCAGCGCGGCATCAATGCCGGTCAGGGTATTTGAGCCCTGCCCCGTCGTGATGACGTTGCCCTGGTCATCCACTTCGACCGACGTCGACAGCGGGGCGATCCAGGTGTCATCATCCCCGATGGCCCAGGCAAGGTCATCGGAGCTGATATAGGCAATTGCGATGACCTTGCGCTCCATCGGCGTAATGATGAGCGTATGCGGGAACTGACGCTGGACATCTACGCCCGAGACCCACGGGTTCTGCTTGAGGTCCTCGGTAATCTGGTCGGGATCGACGTTAAAAAGCGACGTTCCCTCGGGCAAATCGATCAGCTGGATAGCATCGTGCTTCGTCACATGCTCGCTGCCTTGAATCTGAATATCAGTGGCGGTAAACAATCCAGAGTTAATCACCACGATGGCAACGACGACGAGCACGGCCAAGGCGGCCAGAACGCCGCCAACGATTTTGCCTTTGCCTGTAACGACAGAAGCGGCGTCTGATGTTTTATTTACCATCGCCCCAAGTGAAGACAACGGGTTGACGCTTTTTTTACCCGAAGGCTTCTTGGCGGTAGCCGGCACCGATGTCAGCGAGCGCGGTTTCGATGCGCCCAGCGTGCGACCTGGACGCGGCGCTTTAGTTCCCGTCGAGGGCTTAGGAGTTGCCATGGGACGGGCAGGTTTGGCGCCCATAACAGGCTTTGACGTCACCGAGGGACGCGAGGACTTTTTTGCGGCCGGACGATTACCGAGCTGCGAGCCGACGACCGGACGACTGGTCTGTCGAGCATGCCCGACAGACTTAGAATGCGCGACGGTATTGCGTTGAGGTTTGGCAGGCGCGCCGGAACGCCCTCCGGCGCGGCGGAAGGTGGGTTTCGATGCTCTAGAAGCCGAGGAATTTAACTTCCGGTCTGAGCTCGATGCCATACGCCTCCCTCACCTTTCCGTGCACATGTCTGATAACCGCGGCAACGTCATCGGCCGAGGCAGTTCCGTTATTAACGATAAAATTAGCGTGAACGGGCGAAACTTCCGCGCCGCCAATCGAAAAACCCTTTAATCCACAATCCTCGATAAGCTTGCCCACACTCGCATCGGGCGGGTTGCGAAAGACCGACCCGCAGGATGCGCGACCCATGGGCTGCGTACGCTTGCGCCTCGTCAGGTACCGCTCCATGCGCTCGCGAATGTCGGCCTTGGGCGCCGGTTTAAGCTTGAGCACGCACTCGAGGATGATCTCATTGCGGGGAAGGCTACATTCGCGGTAGCCCCAAGTGATCTCGGACCCCGCATAATGTTTGATACCGGATACCGGGTCAAACGTTACGACATCCTCAACCAGCGAGCCAATCCACTCGGTCCGTGTGCCGGCATTCATAGATATCGCACCGCCGACCGAGCCAGGGATGCCAACGGCAAACTCAAGGCCCGAGAGGCTACGCGACAGGGCATCGTTGACCAGGCGCGCAAACATCACGCCCGCACCGACCGTCAGCGTACAACCGTCATCGGCAACAACCGTGCGCTGAAACTCACGTCCGAGCGAAATGACGGCGCCGCGATAACCGCCATCGGCAACCAGCAGATTGGAGCCCTTGCCGATGATGACCCACGGCACCTGCTCGCGATCGAGCACCGCCACGGCGCGGCGAAGGGCATGATAGCTATGGCACGTCACAAAGAGGTCGACCTTGCCGCCGATACGATAACTCGTATGACGCGCAAGGCGCTCGTCCTCGATCACATCCGTGTCGATCATGCCCGAGAGCGCCATGACGGCGTTAAACAGACCCATTAGACTTAAGCGTCTTTCTTGGCAGTCAGATACTCGATAAACTCGGGACCGACGGTCGTAACGTCACCGGCACCCATGGTGAGCAGCAGGTCGCCCTCGCCCACCATCTGCTCGAGCTCCTGATTGAGCTCAAGACGGCTGGAGCAGTACACGACCTCCTTGCCAGGATGCTTGGCGCGCACGGTATCGGCGAGCATCTTAGAGGTAACACCCGGAATGGGCATCTCGCCAGCCGAGAACACATCAATCAGCAGCAGTTTATCGGCATTGGCAAATGCATCGGCAAAGTCGTCGCACAGGGCCTGCAGACGCGAATAACGGTGCGGCTGGAACACGACGTCGACATGCTTGTAGCCCAGCGACGAAGCGGCAGCAAGCGTCGCCTTGATCTCGGTGGGGTGATGGCCGTAATCATCGACCACGGTGATGCCATCGATATCGCCCACGTGGGTAAAGCGACGGCGGACGCCCTCAAAGCTCGAAAGCGCCTTGGCGGCGGCGTCGATGTCAAGGCCCAGGACATGGGCGACGGTGAGCACCGCCGTGGCGTTGAGCATGTTGTGGCGACCGGGATTGCTCTTGATCTCCACAGCGTGCTCAGTGCCGTCCTCAAAGCGAACGATAAAGTCGCTCTGGATGCCCTTGACATCCGGGTGCATGCAGACGATGTCGTTGCTCTCGGCAAAGCCGTAGGAAAGCACGTGACGGCCCGTCGACTTGGCGAGCTCGACCAGATGCGAGTCCTCACCGCAGACGATGACGGTGCCGTCCTCGCCCACCAGGCTCATGAATTTGGCGAAAGTCGCCTCGATCTCCTCGATACCCGAGTAGTGATCGAGGTGGTCGGCCTCGACGTTGGTCACAATGACCACGTTGGGGTTCAGGAACAGGAAGGAGCTGTCGGACTCGTCGGCCTCGGCGACAAAATAGTCGCCCGAGCCGTTCTTGCCGTTCGTGTCATAGCCCTCGACAATGCCGCCGATCAAGAAGCTCGGATCCAGACCCATGCGGTCGAGCATGGTGGCGCACATCGAAGACGTGGTGGTCTTGCCATGCGTGCCGGCAACAGCGACGGTGGTGTAGCCGTGGCCCAAAGCAGAGAGCATCTTGGCACGAGGCCACACGGGAATGCCCAGCTCGCGAGCGCGCACGAGCTCAGGGTTAGACTCCGGAATAGCGGTGGAGACAACAACCACGTCGGGCTTGACCTCGTCGATCGTGGCGGCCTCATGGCCCACATGCACCTTCACACCAGCGCGGGTAAGCTGGCGGATATAGCGTGACGTCTTAAGGTCGGAGCCGGTAACGGCATAACCACGCTCGTGCAGAACGAGGGCGATGCCGCTCATGCCGGCGCCGCCGATACCGATAAAGTGGGCGCTCTTAAACTCGGGCGCGGAGGTTGCAGTCTGGGAATCAGCCATGTGCTCGTGTACTCCTTGCGTAAACACTGCCTGTAACCCGTTAACTGTACCGCACCTACCGCATCAGCGCGAGGGCGACCGACGATATCCCGTCTAACTAACGCAAACCCTCTACCGCATCCGCCAGAAGAGCGGCGGCCCTATCCTGAGCCAGACCACGCGCCGCCTGACGCATGGCGTCGCGTGCCGCCGCGTCATCGACCAGGTGCAGCAGCTCATCGGCAAAGGCAGAACCGTCGATATCGGCATCGGCGCAGAGCACGCCGGCCCCGGCGTCGACCAGATAACGGGCATTGGTGGTTTGGTGGTCGGCAGTCGCATGCGGGTACGGCACGAGCACCGAAGGCACGGCGAGCGCAGCGATCTCGGCCACGCTCGATGCGCCCGAACGCGAGAGCACCAAATCGGCAGCAGCCAGCATATCGCCCATGTTGTCGATGTAAGGCTGGACGCGGTAACGCTTCGCCTCCTCGGGCGTCAGCGCCAAAGCGCGCTCGGTCTCCTCAAAGCCGTCGGCACCCGTCGAATGCAACACATAGAGGTTCTTGCGCGAAAGCAGCTCGTTTTTGAGCGAAGCCACGCGCTCGTTGAGGTGCTGGGCGCCAAGTGAACCGCCAAAGACGAGCAGCAGCGTAGCGTCCTCGGGAACGCCAAGTGCCTTGCGGCCGCGAGCGCGATCGCCCTCGATCACCGAGCGACGTACGGGGTTGCCGGTCATGAGCACGTGGTCAGGGTCACCTTCGCGCTCAAAGACCGAACGCGCTGCCGGCACCGAGATGCACACGCGAGCGGCGTGGGAATTCATCATCTTGTTGGCCAGGCCCGGAACAGAGTTCTGCTCATGCAGCAGATACGGAACGCCTGCGCCCTTGCACCACCCCAGCAGCGGAACCTCGACATAGGCACCAAAACCAATGGCGGCATCGGGCTTGCCGACCTTTGAGAAATGATTGGCGAGCGCACGCTTGGCCTTATTGACACGCCACAGCGAGGTCAGCGCCGTCCAAGGACGGGAGCGGTCGAAGCCCGTGACCGTAATGGGCACAAAATCAAACCCAGCCTCGGGGACCAGACGACCCTCGAGCTTGCGCGACTGGCCCACGAACACAACGTGGTGGCCACGGTCATGCAGCTCTTCGGCCAAGGCGAGCGCGGGGTTGATGTGTCCTGCCGTACCGCCGGCTGCAATAGCAACGGTCATCTTATCGGTCATGGTAGTCCCTTCGTACACGCGGTCCCTGGTCGTCGGTGCGCAAGCGCGCCGACGGGTCCGAGTTCAAATCGATTCGATTATATCCGCCGCCCGCGTTGCGAGGGCTGGGGCGCTGAGGACGACCTTGCGGCGCCGTTCGCTGACGCGGGCGGGCTGCCGGCTCGGTCGCAGAGCCATCCAGGACGGTAAAACCGTTACGCGAAGAACGCTCGCCGCGCACGTGGGGCACGCCGGCGGTACTCTCATCCATAACGGCAAAGCTCTCACGTCGGCGGTCATACTCATCGCGGCGGGCGCTCTCGTACGAAACGCGCAGGATCAACCCGGCAAGCATGAGCGACACAATAATCGACGAACCGCCGTAGCTAATAAACGGCAACGGTTTGCCCGTCATGGGAAACACGTTGAGGATGCCCAGCGCGTTAATCAAAAACTGCACCGCGAGAATGACCGCGGAGCCAGACGCCATGAGCGCGCCCCGACGATCGGTCGCCTGCTCGGCAATGCGAAACGCCGAGTAGATCAGCATCGCAAACACCAAGAAGAACAGCACGGTTCCAACAAAGCCGACTTCCTCGCCAATGATAGCCAGGATGTAGTCATTGTGCGCCTCGGGCAGATACGAGTACTTCATGGTTGAGTTGCCGATGCCACGGCCGAACAGACCGCCCGAGGCAAAGGCCATGATGGCAAGCGTGGCCTGATAGCCGTCACCATACTCGTCGGCCCAAGGGTTCAAGGCAACCTGAACACGCACCATACGGTACGGCTCTGCGACAAGCGCAATCACGATCACGAGAATGCCGAAGATTAGCACGCCGATGATAAATCTGGGGTCGAGACCCGCAAACAACGCCATGCACATGAGGGTCAACAGGATGATCAGGACAGTACCGAAATCGGGCTGGATAAAGATCAGAAAGAGCGAAATGCCCAGGTAGATGCCCATCTTGCGAAGGAATTCGTTGATGTTGCCACCGGGCGAAAAGAAGCGATCAAGCATGATGGCCGAATACGCAATGGCAAATGGCTTTAAAAACTCGGAAGGCTGGAACTGAATACCGGCGATGTTAAGCCAGCGCGTGGCGCCACGGCTGCCGCTGCCCACCAAGAACACCAGAAACAGTAGCCCTATCATGCCTATGAGGAAGATCCTGAGCACATCCTCCCCAAACCAGCTGTCCGGCAAAACGCGCACGATGGCAATCAGCGCCAGAACACCGACCACGGCAAACGCGGCCTGTCGACCCAGAAAAAACGTCGCCGAGCCATTCTCGTGCAGCGCCTCGACCGAAGACGCCGAGTACACCATCAGCAGGCCAAAGCATACCAAGGTAAACAAGCAGGCCATGAATATCAAACGGGGGCGCATGATACGGGCGGGAACGCCGGCAATATAGCGTTCGCTAAACGACTGCCCGCCGCGGCTGGAACGCGGTGTGGTGCGACGTGAGGAAGCACGGTCCGAGTCGGGCCTCCTCATACCTTGTCGGGGGCTCTCCTCTCTCACCGGCAACCCCTATTCCATTTGTGATTTCGCCGCAGCGGCAAGCTGGGCCACATAGTCCTTAAACACGCGGCCGCGCTCCTCATAGCCCGAGAACTCATCGAACGAAGAGCAGGCAGGAGAAAGTAAGATCACGTCACCACGGCTCGACAACGAACGGGCAACGTCCACGGCGTCGCGTAGGTCATCCGCCTGGGCGATATCCACATCGCCATCGACATCGGCCTCGTCCATAGCGGCGGTGAAGCGCTCGCGCGCATCGCCAAAGCAGACGACCGAGCGTACGTTATCCATAACAACGCGCGCGAAGTCCGTGAGCGGCGTGCCCTTATCGTGGCCGCCGAGCAGCAAGATCACGTCGTCATCGGGAAATGCCGTCAGTGCCTTCTCGACCGCATCGGTGTTGGTCGCCTTGGAATCGTTGACGTAGCGCACGCCGTCAATCTCGCCACACGGCTCCACGCGGTGCTCGAGCGGCTGGAACGAGGCCAGACCGCGGCAGACACCGTCGACATCGGCACCGACTGCCAAGGCAGCCGTAGCAGCGCACAGGGCATTGATAACATTGTGATGGCCCGAGATCTTGAGCTCGGATGTAGCGATGAGCGGGGTCTCGACGCCCTTCAGACGCACGATCATCTTGCCATCGCGCACAAAGGCGGCATCCTCGCCCTCAGGCTCGTCAAAGGCAACCTTGCAGATGCGACGACCCGGCGTGTAGATGTACTCATCGAACTCGTGAATGCCGGCGTCTTCGACGTCGACAACCGCCAGATCGTCATCGACCATATTGTCAAACAGTTTGATCTTGGCAAGCGCATAGTTCTTATGGCTCTTATGCCAGCCCAAGTGGTCGGGAGTGATGTTGAGCAGCACCGCCACGCGAGGGTGGAGCTCGGTGGTCGTAGCAATCTGATAGCTCGAGAGCTCAGCCACAAACCACTCGTTGTGGGCTCGGCCGTCAATCTCGTTGACCGGCGGCTCGCCGATGTTGCCGACAGCAACGCTGGCCTCGCCGGCAGCCTTAAGCAGATAATCAGTCAGCGACGTGGTGGTCGTCTTGCCGTTGGTGCCCGTGATGGCAATCCAGTTATCGGGCGACAGGCGATAGGCAAACTCGGGCTCACCCATAATCTGGGCGGCATGCTCGCGCCCGGCCTTAAAGAAGCCCGAGAACTCCGAGATGCCCGGGCACGTCACGCATACGTCATAGGCGCCCTCGACCTGTTCGGTCCCATAGACAAACGACGCACCAGCAGCCTCGAGCGCACGCGTGGCGTCATTGGGCTCAGAGGTGCCACCGCCATAAACGGTAACGGCGCTTACGCGCTCGGGATGTGCCAGCGCCCAGCGGGCAACATCGAGACCGGATTTGCCCTGACCCAAAACGAGCAGGCTAAAGACATCAGCAAGAGGCATGAAAGACCACTATCCCAACTGGAAGAACAGAGCAAGGCCAACGGCACCGAAGGCCGCAGCGATAATCCAAAAACGGATGACGACCTTGGTCTCGGCCCAGCCCTTCTTTTCGAAATGATGATGGATGGGCGCCATAAGAAAGACGCGCTTGTGCGTAAAGTGGAAGTAGACAACCTGAATCATGACCGACAGGGTCTCAACGATAAACAGGCCGCCGATGATGAGGGAGACGACCTCGGTGTTGGTCATGATGGACGTGCAGGCAAACGCGGCGCCCAGGGCAAGCGAGCCGGTATCGCCCATAAAGATGCTCGCCGGATAGCAGTTGAACCACAGAAAGCCCAAGCAGGCACCGGCACACGCGGTGCAGAAGATGGACAGGTTCACGTCTCCGTGCAAAAACGCCATGGCAGCCATGGCGAGCATGGCAATCATGGAGGTGCCGCCAGCAAGACCGTCAAGGCCATCGGTCAGGTTCACGGCATTAGAAAGACCGGCGATCATCAGCCAGCAAAAGACAATGTAAAGCCACGGGAACGAAAGGCCGCAGATGGTGGTCGAAAGAACACCGAGGTCAATCGTCAGGCCGCCGGGAAAACGAATCTCGGGGGCGACGCCGCACCAATTGACGGCGAGCACCGTAAAGGTGACACAGATAATGGTTAGGCCGATCATCTTGGCATGGGGCGTCAGACCGAGCGAGCGCCCATGCGTAACGGAGGTCAGGTCGTCGATCAGGCCCAGCACGCCGGTCGCCAGCGTGGCGAGCAGCACGAGCACGAGCTCGGTGGTGAGCTTGCCCATCAGCAGGCAGGTCAGCGAGATCGCGACGAGGATGACAACGCCACCCATGGTGGGCGTTCCCTGCTTAACCAAATGACGCTTGGGGCCGTCGGCACGAACCTGCTGGCCGATACCCTCGACCTTGAGTAGCTTGATCCACCACGGCATGAGCAGCAGCGCAATGGCAGCGGCGATGCCAAGCCCCAAAAAAGCCTGATACGTTGGATACGAGGGATTGCCGAACATGGGCTAGCACACACCTTCCACAAAGCGGTCGAGCTCAACAAAGCGGGAACCCTTGACCAGTACAACATCATGTTTTTCAAGCGCGCCGCCCATGCGGTCGAGCACCTGCTGATAATCGGAGAACACCTGGATGCGGTCCTCGTCCATGCCCATCATGCGCGCGGCATCGGCCATAAGCTGGGCCAGCTCACCACCCACGCACGCCAGCATGTCGAGCTTCTTGGCGGCGGCATAGGCGCCCACGAGCTCATGCATGCGAGGAGCCTCATCGCCCATCTCGCCCATCTCGCCCAGGATCGCCATGCGAGACCCCGTGCACGAAAGCGAGCACAGTAGATCGAGGCCAGCAGCCATGGATTCGGCACTGGCGTTATAGGAATCGTCGATGACGCGGGCACCGCTCTTGGCGCGCTTGATCTCCTGGCGGTGACCGGTGATCGTGAGGCCCCTAAAGGCAGCATCGATCTGCTCGGGCGTCACGCCCAAGCGATAGGAAACCGCGGCGGCCTTAACGGCATTAGGAACGGACTGCACGCCGGGGATGGCAAGCATGGTATCGATCGTCTCACCCTGGCCAAAATCGAGCGTAAAGACCGGACGTCCCTCGTCATCAACACGAATGTCGCGGGCACGGACCTCATCGTCGTCCGAGACGCCGGCCAGCATAACGTCGATACCAGCAGGCTGGGCGAACGTATCGCGAATGAACGGCGTAAAGTCGTCCTCACCGCCCAAAACCAGCAGCGGCAAGAAGTCGCCGGCGGCGCACATACCCTGGACAATCTCGGCCTTAGCGCGGGCGATATTCTCGCGGCTACCCAAAATGCCGATATGAGAGGTACCAATCTTGCTCACGATGGCAAGGTTGGGATTGGCGGACTTGGACAGGCGCTCAATCTCGTGGAAATGGTTCATGCCCATCTCGAGCACCAGGACCTCGGTATCGGCCGGAGCGGAAAGCACCGTGAGCGGCATGCCGATCAGGTTATTGAAATTGCCCTTGGTGGCCCAGACACGATAGCGCTTGGCGAGCACGGCGGCGAGCACGTCCTTGGTCGTCGTCTTGCCGATGGAACCGGTAATGCCAACGACCAGGCAGCCAAGCTCCAGGCGATACGTGTGCGCCAAACGCAGCAGAAACTCCTCGGGATCATCGGTCAGCAGGATGGCGCACCCCTTGTCCTGCGCCAGCGAGACCAGCTCGGCCTCGGGCTCACGCGTCATCACGACGGCGCCGGCACCCGACTGGACGGCACGGGAAGCAAAATCATTGCCGTCGACGTTTTCACCGGGAAAGGCGACGAAAATCGTCCCTTCCTCGACCTGGCGCGAGTCGATAACGCACCCGCGGCATACCCGATCGGCTTCTCCCGTCACGGTTCGGGCCCCTGTTGCGGCCGCGAGGTTGTTGACGGCGATCTCTATCATTGCAGCTCCCCTGTAAACCTAATAATGCTATCGGCGTATTGTATCCCAGCGCCGCACATGCGTGGTGCAGGGCATGTGAACACCCTCATATGGGACAACAAACCACGCCCCAAAGATTGTAACCCCCCTACTTCGTGTGCGGGATACCCAGCACGTCGAGCGCGTTGGCCATAATGGACTGGAACGGCACCGCAGCGGCATCTGAGCCGCTCGGCGTTCCGTCGAGCGTGATATAGCACAGCACCTTGGGCGATTGTGCCGGTGCAAAGCCCATAAAGGACGACATGTAGTTCTCCTTGAGGTAGCCGCCGTTCTCGTCGGCACGTTCGGCCGTACCGGTCTTACCCGCCACGTCATAGCCGTCAACCGCGCCGCCAACGCCCGTTCCCTCGGACACGACCGTCTGCATGCACGATGTCACCTGGGATGCGGCGTCCTCCGAAATCGCGCGCTCGCCTTCGCCCCAGTCCTTCTCGTCGCCTTTGCTGGACTTATAGAAGTGCGGTGTCATCATCACGCCGCCGTTGGCGATGCCGCCCACGGCGCGTGCGATCTCAATCGGCGAGACGGACAGCGCCTGTCCAAAGCTCATCGAGCCCAGCGTGGCGCCGTCATACTGGTCACGCTCCTTGACGATACCCAGGCTCTCGCCCGGAAAATCGACACCAGAGCTGTGACCGATGCCCCACTTGTCCACATAAGCGGCAAAGTCATCGGCACCGATCTTGCGCCCCACCAGGACAAAGCCCACGTTGGACGAACGGCGCATCATCTCGCGCACATCCATGGTCATGGCGTAGTCGCGCTTGTCGGCATCGGTGACGGTATCGTCGCCCACCTTGATGCTCGCCGGCACCTCAAACGACGTACTCGATCGCACGACGCCCAAGTCGAAGCCGGCGCCCGCCACGAGCGTCTTAAAGACCGAGCCGGGCTCGTAGGCGTCGGTGACCAGGCGCAAGTTCATATCCTCGGTCTTGGCGTTTTCCAGATTGGTCTGGTCGTAAGTCGGATACGAGCAGGCTGCCAAGATCTCGCCTGTCGTAGGATCGGTGACCAGCGCCGAGCCGTTCTTGGCCTTAGTCTTCTCAACTGCCTCTGCCAGGGCATCCTCGGCCGCACGCTGGATATTGACGTCGAGCGTCGTCACGATATCAACGCCGTCGACCGCAGCCACCTTTTTATAGGCACCGCCCGCGATATAGCTGCCGTCCCTCGCGCGCTCGCGTACGAGAGAACCGTTCGTGCCGGTCAGAAGCTTGTTGTATTGCTTTTCGAGACCCGTCAAGCCATCGTTGTCCACATTCACTACACCCAGCACCTGCGATGCCAGATTGCCGTATGGATATACGCGCTTCATGGCCTGCTCAAAAAGCACACCGGGCAGGTTCTTCTTCTCCAGCGTCGCAGCATCGTCTTCGTCCACCTGGCGCTTGATATACACCCAGGTTCCATCGGACTCAACGAGCTTGCGGCAGGTCTTTTTATCGATTCCAGTTGCCTTGACCAGCGCCGACACCGTCTTGTCAACGTCCTCGACAAGCTGCGGGTTCACGGCGATGTTGCGACATTCGACCGACGACGCCAGCACGTTACCGTTGCGGTCGTAGATGGTGCCACGTTTGGCATAGAGGGTCTGCGCAAGCAGGCGACGCGCATCGGCACGCTCGCGCAGTTTATCGGCTTCGACAACCTGATAGTCGGCAAGGCGAAAGACGCCCAAGCCCAAGCCAAGCCCAATGAATCCCATGACGGCTTTGCGGCGAGGCAGAGGCGTGCCTGTGAGCCATTCGGTCGGCGAACTCTTGCGCGACCTGGTGTTATGCACTTGAGGGCCGCCCGAGCCGCGAAGTCGCGACGCCGGGTCGTTGCCACGGGACCGCCCGGCGTTGTAAGATTGCCGACCCGTTCCTTGATAACCAGAACGTCCCCGCGACGAGGGACGTCCAGAACCGCGGCCCCTATCGGAACCGCGGCGATAGTCATTTGTCATACTCAGCTACCGTCTTGCTACTGAGCGGTCGCGGTCGCGTTGGCGCCCGCGGCTGCATCCTGCGAAAAGTCAAGTGTAACGCTCTCGCTGGGCTCCACCATGCCATAAGCGCCCGCAAGGTCGCGAATGCGCGTGTCGGCGCCATAGACCGAATGCATGACCTCCAGGTCGGAGCTCTCATCGGTCGCCTTTTCGAGCGTGTTGGTAAGCTCGGCGTTGCTGTTGAGCACCTGGGCCGTAACGCCGGCGAGCGCCACGCGGGCGACGCCGATCGTCATGAAGATAGCCGCAATGATGCAAAACGTTTTAAGAACGCTCATGAAAACCGGGCTTACCGCCTGGTTTGCCTGACGGCCCGCGCCCGTGTAGACATCAAAGCGCGGCGTGCGCTGCTCACGGGGAGCAACGGGGGCCTGCGGCGTCTCACGATAGGCGGGCATGGCGTTCATATCATAGGCGAGTGCTGCGCTTGAAGTGTTGTAGCCCATGATATGCCGCCTCCCATCCCGAGTACGTTGGTAGTGTGTTTAAGCTTCGTTTATGGTGCGAGCGGGAGGTCCAATATCGCGCGGTCGCGCCTACAGACGCTGCGCCACGCGGATTTTGGCTGATCTCGCCCGAGGGTTGCGCTCAACCTCATCAGGCTGGGCAACCAGGGGTTTGCGGGTGATGACCTTGAGTATCGGCACGTTGCCGCACACGCACACCGGAATCTCCGGCGGACACGTGCACCCCTGGCTCATCTCCTTAAAGTGGTTCTTTACGATACGGTCCTCGAGCGAGTGATACGAGATGACGCAGATACGTCCGCCCGGGTTGAGCCACCTGGTGGCGGCATCAAGCCCTCGTTCGAGCACATCGAGCTCGTGATTGACCTCGATGCGAATGGCCTGGAAACTTTTCTTGGCCGGGTGTCCACCATGCCGACGAGCGGCAGCCGGGATACCCGCCTTGATGATCTCGACAAATTGGCCGGTGGTTTCGATCGGTTCTTGCTCGCGGCGGCGCACGATCTCGCGCGCGATCTGCGAGGCGAACTTCTCTTCGCCGTAGACGCGTAGAATCCGGGCGAGGTCGTGTTCGTTATAGGTGTTGATGACCTCAGCTGCGTTTAAGGTGTTATTACCCGGATCCATCCGCATGTCCAATGGGGCGTCCTCGTTATACGAAAAGCCCCTGCCAGGGATATCGAGTTGCGGCGACGAAACGCCCAAATCGAACAGGAAGCCATCGACCCCGGGCACCTCGGCCGAGCAAAGCAGCTCGTCCAAGTCGCCAAAGTTGCCCTTCAGCAGCCGGTGCGGAACGCCGGGAACCTCGCGGTCCAGACGGGCGCCAGCGGCCTCGAGGGCCATGTCGTCCTGATCGACGCCGAGCAAAAGGCCCGTCTCCCCCACCTGCGCGGCCATCTTTACCGAATGGCCGGCACCGCCAAGGGTGCAATCGCAGACAACGGAGCCGCTCTTTAGCCGCAGCGACTCAAGCACTTCGCCGAGCATGACAGGTTCATGCCGATATTCTTGTGTCAAGATCCCACGCTCCATCCGTTACCCGTGCCTTGCCCTTACGAGAAGAAGAGGTCCAGCAGGGCCTCATCGTCATCGTCCTCATCGGCCGCGGCGCGATCCCAAACCTCAAGGTGGTCGTAGTTGCCCACAACCGTGACCTCGCGGTCGAGGTTCGCCTGCTTGCGGAGAGACTCGGAAAGACCGATACGACCGGCGCTGTCCACGTCCATCGACGTGGTGCGCTTGTTGATCGCCCTCATGAGCTTCTGGTCATTAATGTCACGCGGGTTAAAACCCTCGTGGCCCTCACGACCCGCGAAGAGTCCTTCGACCCACTTATCGAAGGCCTCGGCAGAGAACACGTACAGAGCATCGACATCCAGGGCTTTGAACACGCGAACGTGCTCTCCAAGCTCCTCGCGAAGGGGTGCAGGCAGGGACAGACGACCTTTTGCATCGAGATTGCGCTCGTATGCACCAGTCATTCCCATGTGCGCCCTCCCCTCGGTTACTCAGATGGCACGTACGCGGGGAACCACCCCGCCTGTCGACGTCATCAATAATATGGGGAACCGCCCCATTTTTCAACACCTTTCCCCACCCCTTCCCCCACCCCGCCCCACCACTCCACTCACCATATATTGCAAAACACCCCCAAGCATATGTTCGAAAACACAATATGTTGTGTTTGCAGCAACGGCGGGATGCCACCTGTAGAACCACACCCGCGAACCTCAACCTTCAAGTTGACCTTGAGGCGATTTTTACGTCCCTTTACATGCCGTTCACATCGCCCCCAAACTCCCCCACCCAAGGCCCGTGCGGCCCACCACCGCGACGCCAAGTGGCGAAAAATGGGACGGGCCCCAGATTGCCCATGCGCGCGCAAAAGCACGCCGCGGCAATCTGGAGCCCGTCCCCAAATACCTATAAATATGCAGGTCAGCGATGTGTTAACGATGTGCCAGCGGGTGCGCCGCCAAATAGACCTCGGTCAGTTGCGTACGATCGACATGCGTGTAGACCTGCGTGGTCGATATATCGGCATGTCCCAAGATCTCCTGTAGCACACGGAGGTCTGCGCCGCCCGCAAGCATATGGGTGGCAAAGGAGTGACGCAGCGTATGGGGATGGAGCCCCACCAGTCCCACCTGGCGCCCGTAGCGCTCACAGATGGCATGGATGCCCTGGCGCGACAGACGGCGGCCGTTCTTATTTAAAAAGACCGCCGAGGTCTCGGTTCCGCGGGCATGGGCCGCCAAGCGAGAACGCCCCTCAGTTACATAAAGCGTCAGAGCTCGCGCCGCGCTTCCCACCAGCGGGGACAGGCGTTCCTTTGAGCCCTTACCGCGAACGAGCACAAAGCCATCGTCGATATGGATATCGCCCACATCGAGTCCCACCAACTCGCTCACACGCAAACCGCATCCGTAGAGCACTTCCAAGATGGCATGGTCGCGCAAGCCCATCTCGCCCTCGGGGAAGTCTTGATCGAGCAGCGCCGAGACATCCTCCACCGATAGATACTCCGGCAAACGCTCAGCCTTTTTAGGCAGGCGCAACGCCGCCGTTGGATTTTGGGCCACAGCCCCATCGCGCACCAAAAAGGCATGCAGGCCCTTCACGGCCGCAAGCGCACGCTCCACCGAGGCATCCGAATAGCCCCCATCGCGACGGTCGGCGACAAAGCCCTCCACGACCTGACGGGTCACCTCTTCAAAAGACACAATACCCACCCGCTCCAGATAGGCGCAGTACGTCGTCAGGTCACGACGATAGGCCGCAATCGTGTTGCGCGCCAAACCCCGCTCGACCGCAAGGTAATCGAGATACTCCCCCGCCGCCACGGCGAGCGACGAGGGAGTAGCTTCGGTATGTTCCTTATTCGCCGGCACCCTTAGTCCGTAGCGAGGTTCATGGGCGTCACCTGCAGACGGTCGACACCCTCGTGCTGGCCGATCGAAGCGCGCACGAACTCGCGGAACAGCGGCTGCGGGTTGGTCGGGCGGCTCTTGAACTCGGGATGAGCCTGGGTTGCCACATACCACGGATGCACGTCGCGCGGCAGCTCGACCATCTCGACCAGGCGCTCGTCAGGCGACAGACCCGAGATAACCAAACCGGCGTCCTCGAGCTGGTCACGGAAGGCGTTGTTGAACTCAAAGCGGTGACGGTGACGCTCGTAGACGAGCTCCTCGCCATATGCCTCGCGAGCAAGGGTATCGGCGGCGAGCTTGCACGGATAGGCGCCCAGGCGCATGGTGCCGCCCTTCTCGGTCACGTCCTCCTGCGAGCTCATCAGATCGATGACGCTAAACGGGCCGTCCGGATCGAACTCGGAGGAGCTGGCGCCGGCAAGGCCGACGACGTTGCGGGCGAACTCGCACACGGCCACCTGCATACCCAGGCAAATGCCCAGATACGGAATCTTGTGCTCACGGGCAAACTCGGCCGCGAGGATCTTGCCCTCCAGGGCGCGCTTGCCAAAGCCGCCGGGGACCAGGATGCCCGAGGCGTCGCCCAAAACCTCGGAGACATTCTGCTCGTCGAGGCTCTCGCCGTCGACCAGCTGGACGTCCACATGGCGATCGTAGAAGACGCCCGCATGGTGCAGGGCCTCGATAACCGACAGGTACGCATCGGGCAGCTGCGTGTACTTACCCACGACGGCGATCTTCACCTTGTCGGCGTGATGGTTGGCGTGATTCTGTTTGCGCAGGAACTCGTTCCACTCGCTCATGTCGCGCTCACGCGGATCCAGACCCAGGCGTTCGCAAATGCGCAGGTCAAAGTCCTGCTCGGCAAGCAGCTGCGGAACATCGTAAATGCTCGCGCAGTCCTCGTTGGTAAAGACGCAATCGGTGTCGACGTCGCAGAAGCTTGCGATCTTTCCGCGGATAGCGTCATCGATATGGTGGTCGGAGCGCAGCACGATGATATCGGGCTGGATGCCAAAGCTGCGGAGCTCCTTGACGGAATGCTGCGTGGGCTTGGTCTTGACCTCGTGGGCGGCGGCGATATAGGGAACGAGCGACACGTGGATGTAGCAGACGTTCTCGGGGCCGGCCTCCTTGCGGTACTGGCGGATGGCCTCGACAAACGGCTGCGACTCGATGTCGCCGATCGTGCCGCCCAGCTCGGTGATGACTACATCGGAGCCGGTCTGCTCCTCGATGCGGCGGAACTTGTCCTTAATGGCATTGGTGACGTGAGGAATCACCTGCACGGTACCGCCCAAAAAGTCGCCGCGACGCTCGCGGGCGATCAAGCTCTTATAGATGGCGCCGGTCGTAAAGTTGGAATCGCGGGTCAGGTTCTCATCAATAAAGCGCTCGTAATGACCCAGGTCCAGGTCGGACTCGTAACCATCCTCGGTAACGAAGACCTCACCATGCTGGAAGGGGCTCATGGTACCGGGGTCGACGTTCAGATACGGATCGGCCTTCTGCATCGTTACTTTGTAGCCACGCGACTTGAGCAGACGGCCCAGCGAGGCCGCGGTGATACCCTTGCCCAAGGACGAAACCACGCCACCGGTTACGAACACATGCTTGGTCATATTGAGTTACCTGCGCTTCCCGTAGAAGTTGTTTATCCACATCTTACGGGTCTTCATTGTAATACTCGCGCCGCGGACCGTTCGCAATTTTTCTTGCGTGCGATTGCATTTCTCAATCTTGAAACAAAACGCCGCCCGGTTTCCCAGGCGGCGTCGCTATGGCAAGGGTTACATGCTGCTATCGATCAGCAACCTCGTCCTCAAGCATTTCTTGAACGAGCATGCCGGTACGGACGCCCTCAAGATACCACTCGCCACGTTCGGTGAGGCAAATGCCATTTGCAAGCTGACCGCCGTCGTCGCTATAACGCGAGACGACATCAATCATGCCTTCGGAATCCAAGCGATCGATTGCGGCGCGGGCACGATACGGCGAAACCCCCACGCGCTCGGCAAGCGTTTTGCGCGAGAAACTATACGGCCCGCCATTGTCTTTGGTTTGCTGGTCGATCTCCATCAACACCAGCACCTCGACACGCTTCATATCGTTGACACTCGCACGACCCTTGCCCGCCATAGCAGCCTCCTCAAACCGAGCACGAGCATCTAACGCGCCGTGCGCGACCGACACACCTCACGATGGCAGGTAATATCCATCATGCGGCATCCCGCTAAGGATGAAACAGTTACGGTTATTGTATACCGCTCAAATTGTCTCTAGGCAGGTAAACAGCTATTTTTCGCCGAAATAGGCGCTTTATTGATCAAAAAGCCGTACCGGGCGCTAACCCGATACGGCCAAAATGCAATGCAATTACCGCGGTGCTTCAAACTTAGCGATGGAAGAAACCGCGGCGCTCAAACTTGGGCTCGCAGCACACGTTGATACCCAGTTTGCGCAGTACCGTCTCGTCCGTCGGCGAGATAATCACGCTAAAGAAGGCATCGCAACCGCGAAGCTGCTCCAGGCCCGAAAGGACGCGAGCGGCCGTCTCGCTCGTGGCCGAGGTGATCGACAGCGCCATAAGCGTCTCGTCGGTGTGGAGGCGCGGGTTTTTGCTGCCCAGGAAATGCGTCTTGAGCTTGCTGATGGGCTCAATCGCCTCATCGCTAATGACCTCGAGCTCAAGGTCGACGCCCGAGACATGCTTGAGGGCGTTCATAATGAGCGAACTTGCGGCGCCCAGGCGCGTAGAGGTCTTACCGGTCACCACGGAGCCATCGGGCATGACCATGGCACCCACGGGACCACCCGTCAGTTGCTCCCTGGTGAGGGCCGCCGAGCGCGCCGGTGAGTAGTTCTTATCGATGCCGGCTTTCTTCATAATGATCTTGAGACGGTCGACTTGCTCATCGCCCACGCCGGTACGGCGCACATTTTCGACCGCGGTAAAGTAGCGACGGACGATCTCCATCTTGGAAGCGTCGCGGCAGGCATCGTCATCGGTGATGGCAAAGCCGACCATATTGACGCCCATGTCCGTAGGGCTCTGATAGGGGCTCTTGCCCAGGATCTTTTCCATCAGGGCACGGACCACCGGGAAGGCCTCGACGTCGCGATTGTAGTTGACCGTGGTCTTGTTGTAGGCCTCAAGGTGGAACGAATCGATGATATTGGCGTCGTCGAGGTCAGCCGTGGCGGCCTCGTAGGCAATGTTGACCGGATGCGTAAGGGGCAGATTCCAAACCGGGAAGGTCTCAAACTTGGCATAGCCGGCGGCGGTACCGTGCTTATGCTCGTGATACAGCTGCGAGAGGCAAGTAGCGAGCTTGCCCGAGCCGGGGCCGGGTGCCGTCACGACAACGAGCGGACGCGTGGTCTCGACAAACTCGTTCTTGCCGTAGCCATCGTCGGACACGATCAGATCGACATCGTGCGGATACCCCTCGATGGGATAGTGCAGCTTGGCGGGAATACCGAGCGCGTTCAGGCGGTTGCGGAACACATCGGCAGCGGGCTGGCCGGCATATTGGGTGATGACCACAGCCGCGACGGCAAAGCCGTTGCCGCGGAACAGGTCAACCAGGCGCAGCACATCCTCGTCATAGGTAATGCCCAAGTCGCCACGTGCCTTGTTCTTCTCGATATGGTTCGCATTGATTGCGATGATGACCTCGACATCGTCGGCGATGCTCTTGAGCATGCGGAACTTGCTGTCCGGTTCAAAACCCGGTAGCACGCGGCTCGCATGATAGTCATCGAATAGCTTACCGCCAAACTCCAAATAGAGCTTGCCGCCAAACTGCGAGATGCGCTCCTTAATGTGAGCAGCCTGCAGCTCGATATACTTCGCGTTGTCGAAACCCTGGCGCATATATGGCTCCCGTCCCGTTTCCATTTAATGTTCTAGGCGATTATAACGGAGCCCGCCCTCCCCGATACCCAGACCATCAACAGGCACCAACCAAACATCCGTCAAACCTCTTGTCGGACATATTTGGTGCAAACTAACCTGACCCCATTGCACCGCCCCATAACACCAACAATGGCAGCGCCGCAGGTGGAGCAAAAGTCAGCGAAAGCCCGCCAGAGCGAGCAAGGTGACGTGAAAGAGGAGGGCATAGGCCTTTTGGCCATGCCCGACGATTGAACGTCAGATTGCCGCTCTGGCGGGCTTGCAGCGTCGAGTGGTTCCGGCGTTTGGTAAAACGCCGGAACACAAGAGCGCCCCCTCCCGCGCACGGAACGGGAGGGGGCTAAAGGTAGGAGTCTACCGGTGGGTTGACCCCACCGGACAGACGATGACCAGGTGATCCTTTACAGGATCGTCAAGGTTTCCGTGGGGTACCCGTTGGGTACTTAGAGCAGCACGCAGGCGACGGTCAGGATGACGGCGCAGACGACGGAGAGCGCGACGATGAGCTTAAGGGCAAACTTGAGCCAGGTCGTCCACTCGATCTTGGCCAGGGCGAGACCGCCCATGATGGCACCGGAGGTCGGGGTGAACAGGTTCACGACACCGATAGCAGCGGAGAAGATCATGACCATGACCTCGGGCGAGAAGCCGAGCTTAACAGCCAGCGGTCCCATGATGGGCATGGAGACGGTAGCCATACCAGAGGTCGAGGGGATCAGGAAGGACAGGCCGAAGTAGACCAGGAAGCTCATGGGAGCGAAGATCACGCCGGACAGGCCAGCCAGAGCATTGGCGGCAGCGTCGAGGACGTAGACGTCGAGGCCGGTGTTAGCCATGAGGACGGAGATACCACGGGCGAGGGCGATGACGAGAACAACGGACATCATGTCGGCAGCGCCGGTGATGAAGGTGTTAACGATCTGCTTCTCGGACAGGCCACCGATGATACCGATCAGGACGGCCATGAGGAAGAACCAGGTGGAAGCCTCGTCGAAGTACCACTGGCCAATGGGCAGGCCGGTGATCAGGGCAGACCAGCCCTGGACGACGGCGTTACCGTCGGCGTCGTAGACAGCGCCAGCGTCGAAGAAGTTGGCGACGCCCTCGTTGAGATCGGCCAGCGGAATGAAGCCGACGATCATGACGACGAAGGTGAAGGCGAAGGCGATCAGAACACCCTTCTGACGACCGGTGAGCTTGACCTCCTTGTGGACCTCGGAAGCAGCCTTGCCGTGAGCCTCTTCGGCGTCCTTGAGCTCCTGCATCGACAGGATGGTGGAACCCTTGTCAGCCTTGACCTTCTTGGCATAGTTCATCACGAAAACGATGGACATAGCGGTAGTGACAATCCACAGGACGGCACCGAGGCCGATGATGATGGACTGGTTGACCTCAATGCCAACGCCGGTCAGAGCGTCGACGGCAGCGCCGACGGCGAACGGGTTAACCGTGGAGCCCAGGCAGCCGCAGCCAGCGCCGAGCAGGACGGTAGCGGCGCCGACCATGGGGTCGAAGCCAGCGGCCATCATGGTAGCGGCGAGCAGGGCGTAGAAGGGAACGGTCTCCTCGCACATACCATAGGTGGTACCACCGAGGGAGAAGATGAGCATAAGGACAGGAACGAGCATGATCTCGTTGCCCTTAAGCTTCTGCACCAGAACGGCGATGCCGTTGTCCAGAGCGCCGGTCTCGGTCATCATACCGAGGAAGCCGCCCAGGATCATAACGAAGAGGCAGACGGGCAGAGCGTCAGCGAAGCCCAGGATCGGGGCGGTGCAGAAATCGCTCAGGCGGGCTGCAGTAACCGCGCCGCCGGACGTGCCGGAGACGATAACGGTAATCACTGCAACAATTGCCAGCAGAGCTAGAAGAATGGTGAACGATGAAGGCATACCGCGCTTTTTCTTAGCGGTCTCAGTCATGGTTCTCATCCCCCCTTCATAAATCATTTAACTTTCTCGCGCTAAGCGGATCTTCCGTGCCGTGCTCACCGCCCGACGCGAGATATTTACCAGACAAAGCCGCTCGGGGTGTGCAGCAAGACACCCCGAGCGAGATGCTAGATGCTCTTACTTGAGCGTGGCGTACATGACAGCCTTGATGGTGTGCATGCGGTTCTCGGCCTCGTCGAAGACCTTGGAAGCGGGGCTCTCGAAGACCTCGTCGGTGACCTCCTGCTCGGTGATGCCGAACTGCTCGCACTTCTCTGCGCCAATCGTGGTGTTGGTGTCGTGGAAGCTGGGCAGGCAGTGCAGGAAGATGGCACCCGGGTTGGCCATAGCCATGACCTCGGAGGTAACACGATACGGGGTAAGCTGAGCGATGCGCTCGGCCCAGACCTCGTCGGGCTCGCCCATGGAGACCCACACGTCGGTGTAGATAACGTCGGCACCGGTGACGCCGTCCTTGACGTCGGTGGTCAGCTTGATGGTGCAGCCGTTGGCCTCGGCGATGGGCTTGCAGGCCTCGATGACGTCGTCAGCGGGCATGCACTCCTCGGGGCCGCAGGCCACGAAGTTCATACCGAGCTTGGAGCAGACGACCATGAGGGAGCGAGCAACGTTGTTCTTGCAGTCGCCCATGAAGACGAGAGTCTTGCCCTTGATGTCGTAGTTGAAGTTCTCCTGGACGGTCAGGATGTCGGCGAGCATCTGGGTGGGATGCCACTCGGTGGTCAGGCCGTTCCAGACAGGCACGCCGGACTTAGCAGCGAGCTCCTCGACGTCGTCCTGGGCAAAGCCACGGAACTCGATGCCGTCATACATGCGGCCGAGAACGCGGGCGGTGTCCTCGATGGACTCCTTCTTGCCCATCTGCGACGAACCCGGATCGAGGTAGGTGACGCCCATGCCCAGATCCATGCCGCCGACCTCGAAGGCGCAGCGGGTACGAGTGGAGGTCTTCTGGAAGAGCAGAACGATGTTCTTGCCCTCGAGATAGCGGTGCGGAACGCCAGCGCGCTTCATATCCTTGAAGTTCTTGGAAAGCTTGAGCAGGTACTCGATCTCCTCGGTGGTGAGGTCGAGAAGCTTGAGGAAGCTACGGCCGGAGAGGTTAACACCCATGGTTCGATTCCTTTCGAAGAAATGAATTACGTAAGTATTAGTGTTGCCCGTTTAACGGGCGAAGCCGGTGCGGTTGTAGGGGGACCGCACCGGAAACGGAAAGACTTAGAGGTCCTCGCGCCAGAAGGGCATGCTCATGCAGCGCGGGCCGCCGCGGCCGCGGGAGAGCTCGGCGGAGGGCACGACGAGAAGGTCCAGGCCCTCCTTGTACAGCACGTCGTTGGTGACGGTGTTGCGGGCGTAGACGCAGATCTTGCCGGGCTCGACGCACAGGGTGTTGGAGCCGTCGTTCCACTGCTCGCGGGAGGCCGCGATCGGGTCGCCGCCGCCGCAGGGGATCAGCTTGACCTGGTCGACGCCGGTGGCGTCCTCCAGGACGTGCTCGAGGGTGTCCTCGATCAGGCGGATGTTCACGTCGCCCGGGTTCTTGCCGGCGGTCAGCTCGTAGACGCGCAGGGTGCCCATGATGGCGGGGTGGATCGTGAACTTATCGACGTCGATCTGGGTGAAGACCGTGTCGAGGTGCATGAAGGCGCGCGAGACCGGGATGTCGAAGGCCAGGATGCGCTCGACCTTGGAGTCGGAGTTCCAGAAGATGTTCTGGGCCATGACGTCGATCGCGGCGGCCTGGGTGCGCTGGGAGATGCCGACGGCGAGGGTCTTCTCGTTGATGTTCAGCACGTCGCCGCCCTCGGTGTGGAACTGGCAGTCGCGGCGGAAGTACAGCGAGACGTCCTTGTAGTCGGGGTGGTACTTGAAGATGTACTTGCCGTACAGGGTCTCGCGGTTGCGGGTGACCGAGTACATGCGGTTGAGGTTGACGCCCTCGCCGACGACCGCGAACGGGTCGCGGGTGAAGTAGAGGTTGGGCATCGGGTCGATGATCAGGTCGGACTCGGACTCGGAGTTGACCAGGGAGTCGAGGGTCGTGGACGCCGTGAGGGGCATGTCGATCTCGGACTTGGTCATGCCGGCCATGGTCTTCTTGACGAACTCGAGGTTGTCCTCGATGGAGTCCAGCTTCTCGCGGACGATCTGCGGCATGTGCTGGCCGCGGATGCCGGCCTCGGCGATGTACTGGTCGGTGAACTCGGCGCGGGCGCCGGGGACCTGGTCGAACACCTCGGCGACGAGGTTCTCGAGATAGAGGACCTCCACGCCCTGGTCCCTCAGGATCTGGGCGAAGGTGTCGTGCTCCTGCTGCGCGACCTCCAGGAACGGGACGTCGTCGAACAGGAGTCGCTCGAGCTCGTCGGGCGGCAGGTTGAGGAGCTCGTCGCCGGGACGGTGCAGGCAGACCTTCCTGAGCTTGCCGATCTCGGAAGGCACGTGCAGACCTTTCGTCATGGCCTCCTACCTTTCTTTCGGGCCCTTGTCAGGGCCGATTCGTTAGCGCCCCTCCGTGTGAGGCGTTATTGCTGACGACATATTTATATCCAAAATCAGCCCATACTTCCACCTTGCCCCCGAACGGTTTTTTATAGGGGGTGAACGGCATACACATATACTTCACGCATGGCACACTTCATCTTAATAAAGCGTATTTACGTGCTTAAACGCGTTTTCAATCCTAAAATCAAATGGAACTTAACTTTGTTAAACCATCCTCAAATTGCATATTTCCACTAAAGCTATGAATAGAATTAGCGGTTCATACCGCGTCTCAACCATTTTCATTTTTATTCAGAAAAAAGTTTGTCCTATTCATTTCTGGTAAATAAATTACCGTTTACCAGACGCTTGATACCGTTCACCGGAAACTCAGTATAAGGCCCAGCGGATACCGGCTCGCTTTACGGCCCCATTTGTAACAACTTGACTTCTCGGTATAGAAAAACGGACCCGCTTCACTAGGGAAACGGGTCCGTTTTCGATTATCTTCGGCCAATTTAGATAACGCCCTCGAAGATCATCGGAATCCTAGCGATCAAACTCCGCCAGCGCCTCGCCCAAAAGCCTCAGGCCCTCGCGCAGAACGTCCTCGCTCGCGCAGTAGCCCAGGCGTGCGCCACAGGGAAGCTCAAAGCGGCTGCCGGGTACCAGCAGCACTCCCCTCTCGGACAGCAGGCGCTTGCAGAACTCCTCGTCGTCCTCGGGAATATCCAGCTGGATAAACGAGGTAGACACGCCCTGTGGGGCCGTCCAGGAAACGCGATGCTGCGTATCGATCCAAGCCTGCGCGATATCGCGGTTGCCAAACACGATCTTGCGATTGCGCTCGAGGATCTTGTCCTTGTGCTCAAGCACATAGGTCGCCAAGGCGTCGTTGAACACACCGCCGCAGATCATGGTGTAATCGCGATAGGTACGGATGCGGTTGGACACCTCTTCGTCGGCCACGACCCAGCCCACGCGGGCCGCAGGCGTCGAATAGGTCTTCGACAACGAGTTGGTGACAATGGCCCTCTCGTACACGTCGACCATCGACATAAAGGACTCAGTGTTTTCGAGCGGCAGATACACCTCGTCGCACAGCACGTAGGCGCCCACCGAACGGGCGATCTCGGCAATCTGGCCGAGCATATCGGTATCGAGCACCGTACCGATGGGGTTCGATGCGTTGTTTATGCAGATAAGCTTGGTGTTGGGGCGCACCAAGCGCTTGAGTTCCTCGATATCGGGCTTCCAGCCGAGTTCCTCGCAAAGCTCCCAATACTCGACCTCGGCGCCCAGCGTGCGCGGAATCTCGTAGAGCGGCGCGTAGGTGGGCCACTCGGCGATAACGTGGTCGCCGGGCTCGACCACGGCCATGATGGCGTTGAGGTTCGCACCCGTGCAGCCATTGGTCTGCAGAATGTGGTCGGGATTGACCTCCCGACGATACAGCTTGGCAACCACGGCCTTAAACTCCGGCGAGCCCTCGATCCAGCCGTAGTTCATCTTCTCGCGGTCCAAGCGCTCGTAGAACGTGGCGCCGTCCTGCTCATCGAGCGCGCGCAGCTCGCCCATGGTGAGCGACGAGATCGTCGACTGGGCGATGTCCCAGGTAGCGCTCTTCTCCCAAACGTTGAGCCATTCCTCAACGCCAATCGTCTTGATGTCCATGGCCAAGCTCCTTACAAAAGCAGTCATCCAATCGTGTTGACGTCCCTCATACAAGATTGGGGCGGTGCGAAAACCCGCACCGCCCCAATGGGAGACATCTAATGGCAGCTAGATGTATGTATTATGACCTGTACGGGTCCTGAAAGACCTTAGAGGTCCTCGCGCCAGAAGGGCATGCTCATGCAGCGCGGGCCGCCGCGGCCGCGGGAGAGCTCGGCGGAGGGCACGACGAGAAGGTCCAGGCCCTCCTTGTACAGCACGTCGTTGGTGACGGTGTTGCGGGCGTAGACGCAGATCTTGCCGGGCTCGACGCACAGGGTGTTGGAGCCGTCGTTCCACTGCTCGCGGGAGGCCGCGATCGGGTCGCCGCCGCCGCAGGGGATCAGCTTGACCTGGTCGACGCCGGTGGCGTCCTCCAGGACGTGCTCGAGGGTGTCCTCGATCAGGCGGATGTTCACGTCGCCCGGGTTCTTGCCGGCGGTCAGCTCGTAGACGCGCAGGGTGCCCATGATGGCGGGGTGGATCGTGAACTTATCGACGTCGATCTGGGTGAAGACCGTGTCGAGGTGCATGAAGGCGCGCGAGACCGGGATGTCGAAGGCCAGGATGCGCTCGACCTTGGAGTCGGAGTTCCAGAAGATGTTCTGGGCCATGACGTCGATCGCGGCGGCCTGGGTGCGCTGGGAGATGCCGACGGCGAGGGTCTTCTCGTTGATGTTCAGCACGTCGCCGCCCTCGGTGTGGAACTGGCAGTCGCGGCGGAAGTACAGCGAGACGTCCTTGTAGTCGGGGTGGTACTTGAAGATGTACTTGCCGTACAGGGTCTCGCGGTTGCGGGTGACCGAGTACATGCGGTTGAGGTTGACGCCCTCGCCGACGACCGCGAACGGGTCGCGGGTGAAGTAGAGGTTGGGCATCGGGTCGATGATCAGGTCGGACTCGGACTCGGAGTTGACCAGGGAGTCGAGGGTCGTGGACGCCGTGAGGGGCATGTCGATCTCGGACTTGGTCATGCCGGCCATGGTCTTCTTGACGAACTCGAGGTTGTCCTCGATGGAGTCCAGCTTCTCGCGGACGATCTGCGGCATGTGCTGGCCGCGGATGCCGGCCTCGGCGATGTACTGGTCGGTGAACTCGGCGCGGGCGCCGGGGACCTGGTCGAACACCTCGGCGACGAGGTTCTCGAGATAGAGGACCTCCACGCCCTGGTCCCTCAGGATCTGGGCGAAGGTGTCGTGCTCCTGCTGCGCGACCTCCAGGAACGGGACGTCGTCGAACAGGAGTCGCTCGAGCTCGTCGGGCGGCAGGTTGAGGAGCTCGTCGCCGGGACGGTGCAGGCAGACCTTCCTGAGCTTGCCGATCTCGGAAGGCACGTGCAGACCTTTCGTCATGGCCTCCTACCTTTCTTTCGGGCCTTACTGGCCGAATGTATCAGCGCCCCTCCGTATGGGACGCTGCTTGCTGACAGCTCTAGTTATATCCAAAAACCACCTGCAATTCCACCTCGCCCCCGAACGGTCAGCAAAGTGCGATGAACGGTATATCTCATATGATTCCCCCATGATGCACTTCGGTTCTCTAAAGCAGGTTTTCAAAGGTAAATGTTCTTTTTTCTAAGGAATTAAGCTAGATTGCACAAATATTTTCATGTTTAGGAATTGCATAGCTAAAACGGTTTTCTGCATATATATGTCGTTTGTTCATGATTCAATTTGGATTCGATTATATTCAGCTCGCAATCATTCTTATTCATACATCCTCACCAATTGAGTATGGATATAGATTGTTTCTAAACGAGTTGGGCAGTTAGTTGCATGCCTTGGCAGCGTAAGAAGTAGGTAAAGATACCGTTCACGCGATACGTCCGTGCCACAGGTCGACTAAATTGAGACAATAGTGAATAGTGTTAGGCTACCGTCCCCTGTGGGGACTGAACGGACAGATGCATATGCCGAGCAAAATCGAAAAGAAGCAAGCCGCCGCAAAGCTGCGCAAACCGCCGCGCGACTTCTCATACACGCAAAACCGAGAGCTCAGCTGGCTACGCTTTGACAACCGCGTGCTCGACGAAGCCTTCGACGAAACCGTTCCGTTATTCGAGCGACTAAAGTTCGTCTCGATCTTCGAGTCCAACCTCGACGAGTTCCTTATGGTGCGCGTGGGCGGCCTGTCCGATCTGGCGGAGCTCAAAAAACAACCTGTCGACAACAAGAGCAATATGACCGCCTCCGAACAGGTCGATGCCGTCATGGCCGAAATGCCCGGGCTCCTTACCCGTTGGGAGTCCATCTTTAAGAGCATCGAGGGCAAGCTCGACACCTTGGGCGTTCACCGCGCCCACATCGATTCGCTTACGCCCGAGGAGCGCACCTTTGTAACCCGCTACTTCCAGGCCTACGTGTCGCCGGTCATCTCGCCGCTGGTCATCGATCCTCGCCACCCCTTCCCCAACCTGCGCAACGGCGCGCTCTATCTGGCCTGTGGTCTGGACGGCGCCACCGACGAGGAGAGCCTACTGGGCCTTATCGAGATTCCCGCCTCGATGAACCGCGTGGTCGAGATCCCCTCGCCCACCGGCACCTACTCCTACATCTTGCTCGAGGACGTCATCCTCGCCTGCCTGGACAGCTGCTTTGGCTCCTATAAGCCGCTGGATCGTGCGCTGATCCGCGTCACCCGCAACGCCGACATCGATCCGGACGGCGAGGGCATCGAAGAGGAAGAGGACTACCGCCAGCACATGAAGCGCATTCTCAAGAAGCGCCTGCGCCTGCAGCCGGTAGTGCTCGCGGTCTCGGGGTCGCTCGAGAAGGCGACGCTCAAGACTATCCGCAAGGCGCTCGAGCTTTCGCGCCGCTCTGTCTTTACCTGCGATATCCCGCTCAACCTGGGCTACGTCTTTGGCATTGAGGGCAAGATTCCCGAGCACCTGCGCAACGAGCTCCTCTTTACGCCGTTTAAGCCACAGCCCAACCCCACCATCGACATGACCCGCTCCATCCGCGAGCAGGTGCTGCAGCACGACAAGCTGCTCTTCTACCCTTACGAGGCCATGAATCCGTTCCTGGATCTGGTACACGAGGCAGCCTACGATCCCGAGTGCATCTCGTTGCGCATCACGCTCTACCGCGTGGCCAAGCAGAGCCGCCTATGCGAGTCGCTGATCGATGCCGCCGAGAACGGCAAAGAGGTCACGGTGCTCATGGAGCTCCGCGCCCGCTTTGACGAGCAGAACAACATCGAGTGGGCCGAGCGTCTGGAAGAGGCAGGCTGCACCGTCATCTACGGCTCCGAAGGCTTTAAGTGCCACTCCAAGATCTGCCAGCTCACCTATCGCGAGGGCATGGCGCTCACCCGCCTCACGCTTTTGGGCACCGGCAACTTTAACGAGAAGACGGCCAAACTCTACAGCGACTTTATGCTCATGACAGCCCATCCCGGCATCGGTGAAGACGCCAACCTGTTCTTCCGCAATCTGTCGCTGGGCAACCTGCGCGGCGACTACCGCTTCCTGGGTGTGGCGCCCGTCGGACTGAAACCGCTCATCATGCGCGGGCTTGACCGCGAGATCCAGCGCGCCCTTGCCGGCGAGCCCGCCCGCGTGTTCTTTAAGCTCAACTCACTGACCGACCGCGAGGTTATCGACAAGATCGCCGAGGCATCGTGTGCCGGCGTGCGCGTAGACATGATCATCCGCGGCATCTCGTGCCTCAAGCCCGGTGTTCCGGGCAAGACCGAGAACGTGCATGTCCGCTCCATCGTCGGACGCTTTTTGGAGCACGCGCGCGTCTATGCTTTCGGCGTGGACTCGGACATGATTTACCTGAGCTCAGCCGATATGATGACGCGCAACACCGAGCACCGCGTGGAGATCGCCTTCCCCGTGCTCGACCCCACCTGCCGCGCCCTAGTGCACGAGTACATGGGCATGCAGCTGCGGGACAACGTGAAGGCCCGCAGCCTCACGAGCGACGGCACCTGGGTCCCCGTGGAGCGTGCAGAGGGTGAAAAACCCTTCAACTCGCAGGAAGCTCTGCTGGAGCGTGCCTATCGCAACGCCGAGGCCGCCGCGCAACAGCGCGCACAGGAGAAGGAACGCGTAGCCGAGGAGGCTATTCAGGCCGAGGTTGAACATGGGGCAGCTGCCAAACCGAAAGCGGTTGCCGCTCCCCCGGTGAATGAGCCCGAGGCTGCCGCAGAGCCCGCCGTGGAGAAAGCGCCCGCGCCCGCTACCGCGACTCCGGGGCCCGCCGCCGAGGCAAAGCCCGCCCCTGCTCCTGAGCCGCAGCCGGCCGCACCCGAGGTTCAGAAGGTCCAGGCGACCGTCATTGAGCCCGAGCCTGCACCTGTACCTCGGCCCGAGCCTCAGGTCACCAAGCCCGCACCCGAGACGAGTGCCCGTCGCGATAAGCCCGCTGGCAAGACCAAGGCCATCGAGCGCCATCGCCCCGGCCGCGTGCGCATGGGTCTGGGCCTGATCGGCCTGGGTCTTAAGACGCTCATTACCGGCAAGACGAAATAGTCGTTTGTAGAAGCAGTTTGTAGAAGCGCCCCGCATTTGAGGAAAGCCTCGGATGCGGGGCGCTTTTCCCTGCTACCATGGTGCGAACAACAACGCGAATGACAGGCAGGAATATGAAGCTCACTATAGAATCGATGACCTACGGCGCCGACGGGCTGGCGCACGCCGACAACGGCAAGGCCGTCTTTGTGCAGGGTGCCGTGGCAGGCGACATCGTCGAGGCCGAGGTCGTACAGGACGGCAAGTCGTTCATGCGCGCCCGCACCACCGAGATTCTGGAGCCAAGCCCCGATCGCATTCAGCCTCCCTGCCCCTTCGTGGGCATCTGCGGCGGCTGCTCGTGGGGCAATCTCTCACGCACGGCACAGCTCGCCGCCAAGGAGCAAAACCTGCGCTCCACGCTCGAGCGCATCGGCAAGTTCGCTCCTGAGCAGGTCGATGAGTTGGTACAGCCCATCTGCCACACCAAGGACGACTGGGGCTACCGCAATAAAATCGAGCTCGAACCGACCGTCGTCAACGGTCGCGTGCGCCTTGGCATGCACGGTGTCGACCCCAGCAAAATCGTGACCGTCGATATGTGTCCGCTGTTCGATAAGCGCTTCCCGAAGGCACTCAAATCGGTCGTCGGCGCACTTAACTATCTAAGCGGCAGCCATGACTTGGGGCTCGAACGCGTGGGCATTCGCGCATCGCGCCGCACCAAGGCACTCGAGGTCGCACTCTGGACGCCGACAGGCTCTTTTCCGCGCTCGCAGGTCTCCCGCGTGCTGGCGGACGCCGCTCATCCCACGAGCATCGTGCGCGTGATGAGCAAGGGCGAAAAGAAGGCCCGCCGTGTCTCTAAGGTGGAGATGCTCGCCGGTGAGGGCTCGTGGACCGAGAACATCGCTGACGGCCAGATGCGCCTGTCCGCCCCATCGTTTTTCCAAGTCAACACCAAGGGCGCCGAGATTTTGATCGAGCTCGTTATGGAGGCGCTCGATCCGCAGGAAGACGAGCTTGCCGTGGACCTGTACTGCGGTGCCGGCACCTTTACCCTGCCGCTCGCCCGCCGCTGCGACTTTGTCGCTGCCGTCGAGGCCTACGGCCCCGCCGTGCGCGATCTACGCCGTAACCTGGAAATCAACAAGCTTGATAACGTCGACGTCATTGGCGGAGACGCGGTGCGCGAGTTCCCCGACCAGGACGCCGATGTCCTAGTAGTCGACCCGCCGCGTGCAGGCCTAGCACCTGAGGCCATCGACCTCATCGCCAGCACAAGCGCTCGCGATGTCGCCTATGTGAGCTGCGACCCGGCCACCCTGGCGCGCGATCTCAAACGCTTTGTCGAAGAAGGCACCTTCTCCCCCGTAAAGATCACGCCAGTCGATCTGTTCCCACAAACCTTCCACTGCGAGACCGTCGTCCACCTTAGGCGCAACTAGCTGATGATTTTTCTGGGACGGGGATTAAATGATCAATTTGTACCGAATGATTATTTAAGGCTCTGTTAGACCAGGATTGACATACATGTGTCCCCACGGTGCCATATCGTTG
>UQIL01000017.1 GCA_900541025.1 uncultured Collinsella sp.
GCAGCCAAGGCCGCGCGCGGCGCCTCTCGCGACGAGCGTGACGTGCGCGAGGATCGTGGCGGCGAGGGCTCGGCCGACCAGGGCCAGAAGCGCCGTCGCCGTCGTCGCTCCCGCAAGCCGCGTCAGGACGGTGGCGAGGGCTCGACCCCGAGCTCGTCCGCGCCGCAACCGCCTGCCGGCGAATAACGCCCGCGAGCGGATTTAACCTGCCTAACCCCAAACGCGTCGGGGTATCATGGCGCTGAATCAACAACCCTCCCTCTGCCTTTGCATAGGGAGGGTTGTGTCGTGAAGAGACATTTGAATGCGTTGGGTTGCCTGCAAAGCGTTGGCACCCTGCCGTTTGCGGATGAATTGCTACCGTTTGCCGAGCGTGCGGCGCACGAGGCGCTCGAGGCGTTGTCGCCCACGCGATGCGCCGGCTGCGAGCGCTCCGGCGCGCTAATTTGCCAAGACTGCCTCGCGGCGCTTACGCTCATCGATCCGCGTCATAGCTGCACTCGATGCGGCGCTCCGTTTGGAGACCTGCTGTGCACTGAGTGCTCGGTCGAGGGTGCGTCCTCGGCAATGGCCGAGGCACTCGATCGCTGCCTGGCATGTGCTGCCTACACGCATCCGCTGCCGCGCATCATTAAAGCGTACAAAGACGCGGGCGAGCGACGCCTGGCGCCGTATCTGGCAGAGCTGCTATACGACACCGCCCTGCATGCCCAAGTTGTGGCCCCCGATCGCTATGGCGGCGTGTTGTCCGCTGCCGACGCAGTTGTGTTTGTGCCTGCGACAGCGGCGGCGTTTCGGCGGCGCGGCTTTGATCATATGGAGGCCATTGCGCGTCCATTTTGTGAGCTGTCGGGTGTACCGCTGCTCGATGCCCTCGTTAAGTACGGCCATGGCGACCAGCGCGAACTCGGTCGCGAGGAGCGCCGAGAGCGCGCCCGGGGCATGTACGAGACGGTCGAGGACGTGCGGGGCCGCCGCCTGCTGCTTATCGATGACGTCATTACCACAGGCGCGACGATGGCGGCGGCTTCGGCAGAACTCAAGCGCGCCGGTGCCGCGGCTGTCGATGGCCTTGCTATCGCACGCGTTTGGTAGGGGTGGTTCATGTGGCGGTAAAAATCAACCAGCGCGTCGAGCCGACGAAAGAACAGCTCGCGGCTTCCGTGATCCTGACGGGCGCCTCGGCGTTGCGCATGATGCGCGCCGAGCGCCGGCAGATGGGCTACATCAGCTGGAAAGACCTCGATCCCGAGGAGGAGCGCCGCGTGCTGTGTACGTCATCGCCTTCGGCCGGGGATATCTACCTTTCAGATTTGGTGCGAATTGGAGCCGCGAGTGGCGAGGTGCAAGAAGACTTGTGCCTGCTGGTGGGGACTGCGGCGCAGCGCCGCCGCATACCTGGCGTGAGTTGGTCCGTCTGTTCCGCGGGGTTGCCGGCCGGATCGATTCTGGAAGTGGAGCCGGGGGTATACAGCTTGTCTCCCAAGGCCCTTTGCGCTGCCGTTGCACGCGAAGTCGGTTGCATCCAGGCATTTGCCCTGGCCCAGGAGCTGTGCTCCAAGATTTCACTGAGCGATCGCGGTAAGTTTCTGCCTCCCTACAGCTCGCCTGTTGTGAACAAACTTGCAAAGGACAAGGACCAACCGCCAGATGTGGGCTACTTTGAGGTCGAGCCGGTGCTGACGCCCGATCGTCTGGCAGATTATCTCGCGGTATGCAAGGGGACCGCGGCCAAACAGCTGCAGCGTCTGTGTCCCTATCTTTCGGAAAACCTGCTCTCGCCCATGGAGTGCATCATGCTCGCCCTGTTTTCGCTTCCGTTTTCCTATGGCGGGTTTGCCTGCGGACCTTTTAAGACCGACTACAAGATCGAGTTCGATGACCGTGCGCGGGCAATCTCGGGGATGCCCCATGCAGTTTGCGATGCGTATCAAGAGGCAGCCCGGTTTGACCTGGAATACAACGGTGAGCTGGGCCATTCCTCTCGGAGGGGACGTATCCATGATGAAAAGCGCAACACGGGCTTGATTACTATGGGAATCGAGGTCGCGACGGTCAACAACGAAATGCTCTGCGACATGGAAGCGATGGAAGCGCTCGCATGGCGTATTCACCAGCGTATGCGAAAGCGGTACCGGAATCGTGTCGATGCCCGCAGGAAGAAGCAAGAGGCGTTGCTTAACACGCTGCGGGCGTGTTTTGGGCTTAAGCCGGTCTAATTCACGTCGAAAATAGGGGGTCAATCATATGTCCCGGCCAAAATATGGCAAATATGAGTACTGTCACTAAATCAGTAACAGCAAAATCAAGGAATTTAGGACTCGGGGGCGGCATAAAGTAAGAAGATAATATACAAATGTAGAATAACTTAGCATCAGGTTGGCGACACTGAGCGCAAAATCTGTCCGAGAGGCCAAAATTGCCTGTTACTAAATTGGTGACAGTACTCATATTTGCCATTTTTTGGCCACAGCACCCTAGGAAGGGTGCCCCGGAGCTCCCCATAGGGGAGCTCCGGGCTTCACAGGGGCACGAATAGCCCACTCCGACCTGCGAAATCTGTACTCGCGATGCGAATGACGCCCCTAACCTTAAACTTTAGCTTGAACTTAGCTATAATGCGCTACGTTCCTACCAGGCTGTGGTTGCGGACGGACGAAATGCCCGTCCTAGTCCAAGACAGACGCGGTCAAAGGGATCCACGTAAGCGACCGCGTGCGCGCGGCGCGATCATGGCGCGTCCTAGATGTAAGCCGCACCGTCCGTTCTACTTTCTTTGGGGCAATACCGCCTCGCGGGCGAGCGGGCCAGTCGTGAAGGTGGCTGCGGCCTCCCGAGCAAACACCCCGGTGCGCAAGTGTGGGGTCAAATACCAGGTCAGCTGGTGGGAACAACCTGATATTCCGCGCAACGCACGGATCGTATACGACACAGAAGGCAGGGTAGTGGACATGGTGAGGGGCAGCTTGATGCACGCGGCTCGGTTGGGTGCTGGGACCGCAGCAGTCATCGCCGTTTTGGGCCTGAGCGGATGCGCGTTCAACCCGCTGTCTACGTTCACGACTCCCACGATCGACCAGATCGAGTACGAGACCGTCACGCCGGCGGTGTCGGACGATGCCCTGGTCACTCCCGGAACCCTGACGGTCGCCCTCGATACTTCCGATGCGCCGCAGGCCATGCAGGACGCCGACGGCGAGCTCACGGGGTATGCGGTTGACGCCGCCCGCGCCCTCGCAAGCCGCATGGGCCTTAAGGTCGCCTTCGTCGATGCGTCCTCGGCAGGTTCCGCGCTCGGCGACAAAAAGGCCGATATCTTTATCGGCGAGATTAACTCCACGGACGGGGACATTAGCTCGCTCGGCACCTGCCTGTACGATGCCACTTCCGTGTTCGGTAAAACTAGCGATGGTGGGTCGCTAAGCGTTTCCACCGATACCCTTAACACGTCCACCCTGGGCGTTCAGGCGTCCTCGGCCTCGCAGGAGGCGCTTGCTAAGCAGAGCATCACCGCCAACCAAAAGACCTACTCCAACATCAACGAGTGCTTTGAGGCACTCGAGTCCGGCGAGGTCGACTATGTGATCTGCGACTCCACGGCCGGCGGCTACCTTGCACGCCTAATGAGCGAGATCTCCTATGTCGGTGCGCTCGAGGCACCCTCGACGCTTGGTGTTGCGGGCCTCTCATCCAATGACGAACTGTGCCGTGCCGTGAGCGATGCCCTCGACGACATCACGGTCGACGGTACACTCGAGGCAGTCCACTGCGTCTGGTATGGCAGGATGCCCTACGACCTCACCACTAAGACGGTTTCGGGCGCTAACGTGCAGCCGGGCGACTCTGAGTCCGGTGAGACCACGTCCTCCGGCAGCGAGTCCTCCGATTCCAACAATGAGACCGCATCCTCCGAGGACAAATCGTCCAGCCAGGAAGGCACCATCACTGACGACGACATTAACAAACTCAATAGCTAGTTATTGCTAGGGGTGGTGTCTCCTATACATTGGAAAGGACACCTCTTCACGGTTTCAACACGCACTGCCGGGCTTCCCTAATAGGGGAGCCCGGCTTTTTCATCCCTATAAAACCAGCAGGTCAAAGCCAATTTTGGGGACCAAATACAAAGCCGCCGGCTCCCTCCTATAGCGCACTTTGCCACAGAAAAGTGCGAGACTTCGGTATGCGGTATCAAGCAATCGTTATTCGGGTCTTTAGGAATCCGCGTGATTAAATGCACGGCAATGGGTACATAGCCAGTACAGTAAGTCCCCGAGGCAGATTGGAGCCACGTATGGATATCAAGGTTTCTGGACGCAAGACGACGGTAACCGATGCTCTGCGTGCGCATGTGGATGAGAAGATCGGCGAGGCGCTCAAGGTTTTCGATATCGAGCCCATGACGGTCGACGTTGTACTTCGCTATGAGAAGAACCCCTCGAACCCCAACCCGGCAATCGTCGAGGTTACGGTTCGTGCCCGCGGTTCGGTGATTCGCGTTGCCGAGCACGGTGCAGATATGTACGCCGCCATCGACCTCTCCGCCGATAAGGTCACCCGCCAGCTGCGTAAGTTCAAGACCAAGGTCGTGGACAACCGCCAGGGCGGTGCCAGCGCCGCGGATGTTGCGCCGGTCGAGCGCGTCGAGGATCTGGCCGACCTGCTGCTGCCCGAGGAGGAGGACGACCTGCTCGTCCGCGAGAAGGTTATCGACGTCACCCCGATGACCGAGGAACAGGCGCTGGTGCAGACCGATCTGCTGGGTCACGACTTCTACGTGTTCGAGAACGCGACGACCGGCCTCATCAATGTGGTGTATCACCGTAAGAATGGTGGATATGGCATCATCAAGCCCCGCATCGAAACACTTGACGAGTAAAATACGTTAACTTGCATGAGTTAACGGTTGGCGGCCATCCCATGCGGGTGGCCGCCTTTTTTACGTAAGGAGTCGCTTTGATGGACAAGGCTGCATCTACCGGCCATTCGGACCGTTGCCGCATCGTCGTCGATACCTGCTGCGACTTTAGTCCCGAGGTCGCCGCGAACCTTGATGTCGATATCCTGGGTTTCCCCTTCATTATCGATGGCGAAGAGCGCACGGATGACATCTGGTCGAGCATGAGCCCTAAGGAGTTCTACGACCGCATGCGCGCCGGTGCCCGCGTGTCCACCTCGGCTGTGTCGCTCGGTCGCTATATCGAGTTCTTTACCGAGTGCGCCAAAGAGGGCACGCCCACGGTCTACCTGTGTTTTACCTCGGCGCTGTCGTCGAGCTACAACTCCGCGTGCCAGGCGGCGGACGCCGTGCGTGCCGAGTATCCCGATTTTGAGCTGTACGTGGTCGACAACGCTCTGCCCTGCGCGGCCGGCGCGCTCTTGGCGCTCGAGGCCGTGCGTCAGCGTTCGGCGGGACTGACTGCCAAGCAGCTGGTCGATTGGGCAAACGAGGCCAAGACCTACGTGCACGGCTACTTTACGCTCGAGAGCTTCGACGCACTGGCTGCCGGCGGCCGCATTCCTCCCGCGGCGGCGCAGCTCACGGCAAAGCTCGACGTCAAGCCCGAGCTCTCCTACGACCTGGCCGGCTCGCTGTCGCTGATCGGCGTCAACCGCGGCCGCAAGAAGGCGCTCAAGTCCATCCTCAAGTCGTTCCGCGAGAACTACGTGCCCGATCGCACCATGCCCATCGCCATCATGACGGCCGATGCCGAAAAGGATGGTGACTGGCTCGAAGCCGCCATCCGCAAGGAGGAGGGTTGCGCCGACGTCACGATCATTCGCGGCTCCGTGGGTCCCACCATCGGCTCGCACGTGGGCCCCGGCATGGTGGGCTGCGCGTTTTGGGGTAAGAACCGCGCCGACAAGGCGTCGCTTTCCGACCGTATCGCCCGCCGCGTGCGCGGTCAGTAGGCAAGCGCTGCGTCCGTAATCGCCCTCGACTCACAGCCCAAACGCTGGCACCGAGTATTCAACCTGGTAACAACACCCAACCCAAAAGGAAAGGTTTCATGGCAAACAAGCTCTCCGTCGCATTCATCGGCACCGGAATCATGGGTGCCCCCATCGCCGGCCACATTCTGGACGCCGGCTATCCCGTCACGGTCAACAACCGCACCAAGTCCAAGGCGGCGGCGCTTATCGAGCGCGGCGCCGTCTGGGCAGATACGCCGGCCGATGCCGCGGCGAACGCCGATGTCGTCTTTACCATGGTGGGCTATCCCTCCGAGGTCGAGGAACTCTACCTGGCGGGCGACGGCCTGCTCGCGTGCACTAAGCCCGGCGCGGTCTTGATCGACCTCACCACGAGCTCGCCCGAGCTTGCCCGTGACATTGCCGAGGCCGCCCAGGTTTCTGGTCGCATGGCGTTTGACTGCCCCGTCACCGGCGGCGAGTCGGGCGCTATCGCCGGTACGCTCACGGCTATCGTGGGCGCTACCGAGAACGACATCGCGCCGGTCCGCGACATCCTTGCCACCTTTGCGGCCAACATCTGCTGCTTCGACGGCGCCGGCAAGGGCCAGGCTGCCAAGCTCGCCAACCAGGTGTCGCTGGGCGCCTGCATGGTCGGCATGGCAGACGCCATGGCATTTGCCGAGCTGAGCGGCCTTGATCTGGAGAAGACCCGCCAGATGATCCTGGGCGGTACCGGCAAGTCCGGCGCCATGGAGAGCCTGGCTACCAAGGCGCTCGACGGCGACTACAAGCCCGGCTTTATGGTCGAGCACTTCATCAAGGACCTGCGCTTGGCGCTCGCCTATGCCGACGATCGCGAGCTTGCGCTGCCCGGCGCCGACGTGGCCTTTACGCTCTACGACATGCTCGATGCCATCGGTGGTGCCAAGCTGGGCACCCAGGCCATCACGGTCCTCTATAAGGAGGAGGCCGACGCCATCGCCGCCGGTCTGGACTGGTCGCAGTATCGTCCCGAAGAGCACGGTGCTCACGAGGACGGCTGCGGTTGCGGCGAGCACGGCGACGACCATGAGTGCGGTTGCGGCCACCACCATGGCGAGGACCACGAGTGCTGCGGCGGCCACGGCCATGATGATGGCCACGAGTGCTGCTGCGGCCACCATCACGGGGAGTAGCGCCCATGAGCTGGACGTTCGTGGTGCTTGCGCTGGTGCTCTTTCTCTTCGCGATCTACATTGGCTTTTTGTGCGGCCAGTGGGCGTGCGAAAAGCGCGTCATCACCAAGCGCGACTACTGGATTGCCAACTTTGCGGGAGCGGCGGCAGTCATCCTGCTGACCTGGGTGTTCTCGCTGTTCCCGCTGGTGCAGTTTGCGCCGATCGGCTGGCTCGGCGGCTTTATCGCCGGCCTTAAGATGAGCTTTGGCGAGTCCGTCGGTCCGTGGCGCAAACACGACGAGGTCTTTAACGTTAACAAGGCTCACCGCGCCGCCGCCGACGCGGGCGATGCCGAGGAGCGCCGCCGTGCGCGTCGCAATGGCGCGGCCGACCGACAGCTCATCTCGGTCACCGATGACAGCAAGGGTGCTGACAAGCACGCTAAGAAATAGTAAAAAGAGGTAACTATGGCAGAAAACAAAGACGAACAGCTCACCGACGAGGAGCTGGCACAGCTCCAGCTGGCAGAGGAGAACGAGAACGCCGTCGACCGCCTGGTCCAGGAGCTCGGCTGCCCCACGCGCCGCATCCGTCAGTTTGCCGCCCGCGTGCTGCGCCTGCTTGCCGAGCGCGATCCGCAGCGCGTCGTGCCCTGCGTGCCCGCGCTGATCGAGGCGCTCGACCGCCCCGAGGCTCAGACCCGCTGGGAGGCTCTCGATGCCCTGGCGGCGCTCGCCACCACCTGCCCCGAGCAGCTGGGCGATGCCTTTGAGGGCGCCGAGACCGCGCTGTTCGATGAGATTTCGTCCACGCTGCGCTATGCCGCCTTCCGCCTGCTGTGCGTGTGGGGCGCCACGAGCGTCGAGCGTTCGCGCGAGGCTTGGCCCATCCTGGACGAGGCCATCCAGTGCTACCACGGCGACCTCGAGTATCGCGACATGCTCGGTTGCCTGTACGAGTTTGGCCGGGGCGAGATTGACGCCGAGGTCGCCGAGAAGCTCGCGCTGCGCCTTAAGTTCGATGCCGAGAACGGCAAGGGTAGCTATCTCAAGGCCCGTTCGAGCGAGATTTGCGAAATGCTTGTTAAACGTTTTGGCCTGGATCTCTCCAAAAAGAAGAAGCGTGCTAGCGTAAAAAAATCTGACGACGCCGAAGACGAGGAGTAACAGATTATGGCGCACGATGTAGTCCTGATTCCTGGTGACGGTATCGGTCCCGAGATTACGCAGGCTATGCGCCGCGTGGTCGAGGCCACTGGTGTCCAGATCAACTGGAACGTCCAGGAGGCCGGTGCCGGCGTCATGGACGAGTTTGGCACGCCGCTGCCCCAACATGTGCTCGATGCGGTCGCCGAGACCAAGGTTGCTATCAAGGGCCCCATCACCACGCCGGTCGGCACGGGTTTCCGCAGCGTTAACGTCGCCCTGCGCAAGCATTTTGACCTGTACGCCTGCGTGCGCCCCTGCCTGTCGCAGCCGGGCGACGGCTCGCGCTTCCGCGACGTCGACCTGGTTATCGTGCGCGAGAACACCGAGGACCTCTATGCCGGCATCGAGTTCGATGAGGGCGCTGCCGAGGTCGAGGAGCTCTCGCAGCTCGTCGAGCGCTCGGGCCAGAAGACCTTCGCCGCGGATTCCGCCATCTCAATCAAGCCGATTTCCATCGCCAAGAGCCGCCGCATTGTGGAGTACGCTTTTGAGTACGCCCGCCGCTGCGGCCGCAAAAAGGTGACGGCCGTGCATAAGGCCAACATCATGAAGGCGACCGATGGCCTGTTCCTGCGCGTTGCGCGCGAGGTGGCCGCCAACTATCCCGATATCGAGTTCAACGACAAGATTGTCGACGCCACCTGCATGGGCCTGGTCCAGAACCCCAACGACTTCGATGTCCTGGTGCTGCCCAACCTGTACGGTGACATTGTGAGCGACCTGTGCGCCGGTCTGGTAGGTGGACTGGGTATGGCTCCGGGTTCCAACATCGGTGCCGACTGCGCCATCTTCGAGGCGACGCACGGCTCCGCGCCCGATATCGCTGGCCAGGATATCGCTAACCCCACGGCCGAGATTCTGTCCGCGGCTATGATGCTCGATCACCTGGGCGAGAACGACGCGGCCAATCGCATTCGCGCCGCCGTTTCTGCCACGCTCGACGAGGGTGAGCAGGTTACCGGCGACGTTCGTCGTGCCCAGACCGGCTCCGTTGAGGGCGCTGTGGGCACGCAGGCCTTTGCCGATGCCGTTATCGCGCACCTGGCCTAAGGCATGCAGACTGCAAACGCCTAAATAGTACTTAAGTGTTTGCGTATAACCTGAGAATCAATACGCCCGGCGCTTTGTCGGGCGTATTCTATTGTGGACTATGTTTCCTAACAAGGAGTAACTGATATGGGTCTGATTCAAAAGAAGGACGAGAAGGACGAGATCGACGGCATCCAGATCATCGAGCGCGGCGAAGGCCCCGATGGTGATGAGGAGGAGAAGATCGATCTGGTCGCCGGTACGTCTGCCGAACATATTGCCGCCGGTACGACGGCCGAGGAGGAGGACGCTCGCCTGGAGGCAAAGATCGCCGCGGACGCCGCCGACGAGAACCTCATGCCCGAGGAGCAGGACGAGGACGACGATATCCTGGGTTCCGACGAAGACGACCGCGCATCCAAGCACAAGAAGACGATGATTGCCGCCTTCGTGGTTGCAGTCGTGATCGCTGCTGTGGTCGGCTTCTTTATCGGCAACGGTGGTTTTGGCGGCAAGGGCGTCGGCTCGGCGACCCTCACCGAGGACCAGCTCGATTCGACCGTGGCAAGCTACAGCTACAACGGCAAGAAGAGCGACATCACCGCGCGCGAGGCCATTGAGAGCCAGTACAGCCTCGACACCGTCAAGGATGGCGATGGCAACTACACCGCTCCCTCTGCCGACGTCATCCTGTCCTACGTGCGCAACAAGATCCTGCTCGACGCTGCCGAGGACGAGGGCATCACCGTCTCTTCTAAGGAGATGAAGAAGTACGCCGAGGATTCCATCGGCACTTCGGACTACAAGACCATGGCCACGCAGTATGGCGTGTCCAAGGACCAGGCCAAGCAGATCGTCCGTCAGTCCGCGACGCTGCAGAAGCTCTACAAGAAGAAGGTCGGCGACACCTCCGCAAGCATGCCGACCGCCCCGACTGAGCCTGCTGACGGCAACGAGGAGACCGCGAGCAAGGACTACGCCGATTACATCATCAACCTTGCCGGCGACGAGTGGGATAGCGAGAAAGGCACCTGGAAGGACGCCGATAGCGCCTACGCTAAGGCCTTTGCCGACGATGCCTTTACGGCCGATAGCGCTACCTATAAGCAGGCCATGACCGCCTATTACACCGCCTACCAGCAGTATTCCTCGCAGGCTTCGAGCGCCAGCTCCAAGTGGACCGAGTATGCTAACGGCCTCTACGCCAAGGCCAACATCAGCATCTACGGCCTGTTTGCATAAAGATCGCCTGAGCTTTCGAGTACGAAGCCGATATATCTGATTGAGCCCGCTAGAACGAACGCCGTTCTAGCGGGCTTTTGCGTTGTAAGAAAGGGCGGGGAAGAGAGTGGTAGGGGAGGGGTTTATATACAAATTCTTGAAGACTTTATTCATGTAAAGTGAAAATGATTTCGGCCAAACTGGTAGTAACAATGTGGTACCACTGTTCATCTGGTAGTAACCAATTTTGAGACGAAATCGAATGGAAATTGCTAAGAATTAGTTTGATAACGAAAGAAATGCACCATGTCTACCTGCGGAAATTACCGTTTACGGGCTAAAAATAACCGTTTGGCAACGATATAGTAATTTGAACGAAATGTGGTGGACGTTTGAATTGAGTGTGTGCTACCGTACATACCGGCAACCCCAAATAGGGATTGGGTTGTCTAAGTTTGCGCACCAATGCCGGCAAGCGGAGAAGCCGGTATGCACAAGGCGCGGACATGGAACTCGTTGGTGAACAACGAAAGAAAGGTTGGAGGAGATACCATATGATGAAGTACCTCCAGAAGCTCGGCAAAGCGCTGATGCTTCCCGTCGCGGCGCTTCCCGTCGCAGGTATTCTTATGGGTGTGGGCTACCTGCTCGCTCCCGCAGTCATGGGTGCTGCCGGTGACACTACCGGTTTTGCCTATACCGCCGGTTTCCTGCTCATCAAGGCAGGCGGCGCTCTTATCGATAACATGGCCTGGCTGTTCGCAGTCGGCGCCGCTGTCGGCCTTGCCGACGATCACGATGGCACCGCTGGCCTCGCTGGCCTCGTCGCCTTCCTGATGATCCAGCAGCTCCTGAACCCCGCTGTTGTTGGCACCATTCGTGGTATGGACGCCGATGCTCAGACCGCTTGGCTTGCCACGACCGAGGGCATCGCGTTCTCCAAGATCGCTGGTAACTCCTTCATCGGTATCCTGTCCGCCGTCATCGGTGGTACTTGCTACAACAAGTTCAAGGACACCCGTCTTCCCGACTGGCTGGCCTTCTTCTCCGGCAAGCGTTGCGTCGCCATCATGACCGCCGTCATCTGCATCGTCGTCTCCGTCGTCCTGCTCTTTGCTTGGCCGCTCATCTTCGGTGCTCTTGTTGCTCTTGGTGAGGGTATCGCCGCCATGAGTGGTATCGGCGCTGGCATCTACGCCTTCCTTAACCGCCTGCTCATCCCGACTGGTCTGCACCACGCTCTGAACAACGTGTTCTGGTTCGACACCATCGGCCTGGGCGATCTGACCCACTTCTGGGCTGGCGAGACCTCCGCTGACGTCAAGTGGAGCCTCGGTATGTACATGTCCGGCTTCTTCCCCTGCATGATGTTCGGTATCCCGGGTGCTGCCCTGGCTATGGTTCAGACCGCTAAGAACAAGAAGGCTGCTATCGGCCTGGTTGTCTCCGCTGCCATCTGCGCCTTCGTCTGCGGCGTCACCGAGCCCTTCGAGTTCGGCTTCATGTTCCTGTGCTTCCCGCTCTACGTCGTGTACGCTGCCCTGTACGGCGTCTTCACCGTCATCACCTACTTTGTTGGTTTCCGTGCCGGCTTCTGCTTCTCCGCTGGTGCTACCGACCTCCTGTTCTCCGCTAGCCTCCCGGCTGCTGCCAACACCTGGATGATCATCCCGCTGGGCATCGCTGCCTTCGTGGTCTTCTACCTCGTGTTCCGCTTCGCCATCACCAAGTTCGACCTCATGACCCCTGGTCGCGAGGACGAGGATGTCGAGGAGACCTCCGCTTCCGCTGCCGCTGGCGACGACAAGTTCGCCGCTCTGGCCGCTGCTGTTCTCGCTGCCGTCGGTGGCAAGGAGAACGTCAAGACCGTTGACTGCTGCGCTACTCGCCTGCGCTTTGAGCTTGGCGATTCCGAGCTGGTCGACGAGGCCGCCTGCAAGAAGGCTGGCGCTCTGGGTGTCATGAAGATGGACAAGGGTGCTACCCAGGTCATCATCGGCACGCAGGTCCAGGCTGTTGCCGAGGAGCTCAAGAAGCTTCTCTAAGCCTTAAAGACGTATCAGTCTTACAAAGGGTCGTCCCGCTCCGCGGGGGCGGCCCTTTTTGCTACCTCAATACTTGATGCAGTGATGTAATTGGTATTACAGTGTGCAGGCTATCAACCGGCAAACAATATTGAAATATGCTGGTTGACCTGCTGTTATTCCATTAAAACTGCTATAGTACGTGGTGTCTGGTTACAACCAATTTCGAGTCATTTATCCGGCAGGTATCATTATGGCAATGGGAGCGCGCAAACAACCTCTGTACGATCAGCTCGTCGATTTGCTGACCGATAAAATCGATCACGAGCTTCGACCCGGCGACTATTTGCCGTCTGAGCGTGACCTGTCGGAACGCTATGGGCTCTCGCGTACAACGGTTCGCCTTGCCCTGCAGGAGCTTGAGCGCTTGGGCTTGGTGGTTCGTCAGCGCGGCCGTGGAACCATGGTGTGCGACCGCTCTCTGCAAACGGCAAACCTCACGCAAACCTATAGCTTTACCGAGCAGATGAGGGCGATCGGCCGTGTGCCCAAGACGACGATTCTTGAGTTTACCGAGGTCGAGGCTGATAAGAATATTGCGGCAGAGATGAACGCACGCCTGGGCGAGCGTCTGTACAAGATCAAGCGCCTGCGTATTGCCGATGGTGTGCCGCTGATGATTGAGTGCACGTATTTGCCGAGCCGCAAGTTCTTTGCGCTTAAGCGCCCCATGATTGAGAACAAATCGCTGTACGACATGATCGAGCAGGACTTTCACGAGAAAGTTCGCGTGGCAGAGGAAGAATTCTACGCGAGTATCGCCCGCCATTCCGACGCTCGTCTGCTCGAGATTGCCGAAGGCGCACCGGTCCTGGATTTGATTCGTACCACATATGACATGAACAACGAGGTTATCGAGTATACGCGTTCGGTTGCGCGCGCCGACCAGTTTAAGTACAAGGTCTACCACAACCGCGCAGTCTAGAGTTATTGGGTATAAACGGCTTGGCGTGTTTTGCGGCGGGTGCAAAATGTGCCAAGCGGTAGAAGGCAACGAACAATCGCTCGAATTAACAATGCAGTGGTTTTTGATCCGCCCTAAAACGCACTGCGGGTACGGGAGCATAGATGAGCACGTATGCTATCAAGGCCGACAAGTTCTTTTTGCCGGCGGGGCCGCAGCTGGGCGGCTACCTTATGGTCGAAGATGGCGTCTTTGGCGCTTGGCAGGCCGATGAGCCCGCTTGCGAGATCAAAGATTATTCGGGTACATGGATTGCGCCGGGCATGGTGGACACCCACATTCATGGCTTCTATAACCATGCCACGACCGATAACGATGCCGAGGGTATCAACATCAGCTCGACCGAGCTCGCTCGTCGTGGCACCACCAGCTGGCTGCCCACGACCTTTACCGACGGCGTGGAGCAGATCAAGGACGCCTGTGCCGCTATTGCACAGGCGGACGAAGAGCGTGGGCCCGAGTTCTGCGGTGCTCGTATTCAGGGCATCTACCTGGAGGGTCCGTTCTTTACCATGAAGCACGTGGGCGCCCAGAACCCCGCTTATCTGATCGACCCGTCCGAGGAAATTTTTGACGAGTGGCAGGAGGCCGCCGGCGGTCGTATCGTCAAGAGCGCCATGGCGGCCGAGCGCGATGGCGCTGCCGCTTACGCCGCGGCTCTGAGCGCCAAGGGTGTCGTGACCTGCATTGGCCACTCCGATGCCACCTATGATGAGTGCGCCGCCGCCATCAATGCTGGCGCCAGCTGCTTTACGCATACCTACAACGGCCAGCGCGGTCTGCATCACCGTGAGCCCGGTGTCGTCGGGGCCGCTATGACCACGCCCAACACCTATGCCGAGATCATCTGCGACGGCAAACATGTGAACCCCGCTGCTATCAAGGCCCTGCTGCAGGCCAAGGGCTGGCAGCACACGGTGCTGATCACCGACTGCCTGGGTTGCGGCGGCATGCCCGAGGGCAAGTACACCAGCGGCGGCATGGACGTCATTATGAAGGACAACCTTTGCTGGCTCGCCGATGGCTCTGCTATCGCCGGCTCGGTGCTCACGCTCGCGCAGGGCGTCAAGAACATCGTCGACTGGGGCCTTGCGAGCGCCGATATCGCCATTCGCATGGCGACTGAGGTGCCTGCGCGTTCTGCTCACGTCGGGGATAAATGCGGCAGCATTATGCCTGGCCGCGACGCCGACTTTGTCGTGTTCAATCCCGACCTTACCCTGGTCGAGACGTATGTGGGTGGCAACAGCGTCGGTAACGCGTTTACCGAGTAGCCGCCAAAGAAACGAACCGAGAGGGGATTTAGATGATTTACGGTGCATTGGGCGATATCGAGGAGTACCGCGGAATGCTCAAGGGCCTCGACGTGCTGATCGACTGGCTCGAGGAGAACGACCCGGCGCAGCTCGAGGTCGGAAGCCATCCGATTCTGGGTGATAAGGTCTTTGCGAACGTCATGGCTCCCACGACGCGTCCCGAGGACGAGGCTCACTATGAGACGCATCAGCGCTATCACGATCTGCAGATCGACGTCGAGGGTCGCGAGGCCTTTAAGGTCGCTACGGGTAGCCTGACGCTGGTCCAGGAGTTTGACGAGAAGGACGATTACGATCTGGTCGATTCCGACACTTCGATCGCCGGCGATCTTGCCGACGACAAGTTCGCGCTGTTTGTTGCCGGCGAGCCTCACATGCCCACGCTCGAGTTCCCGGGCGATGGCGCACAGCCGGTCAAGAAGATCTGCTTTAAGCTGCTTGCAGACGCTTACTGGGAGGAGTAACGCGCTGCTCGGCTGAGTTGTTCGCCTGATGGCGTGATTCCCCTAGGGAAATCACGCAAGGACCCCGCCAAATGTGTTTCCCCTAGGGGAATCACGTTTGGCGGGGTTTTATGTTTATGAATAGGGGAACTGAAGCCGTGACGATGCTTGGGTTGGCGCACGCGCACTCAAATCGGCAACAACAAAGTAGATAAGCATTTGAAGAAATGCGATTGAAACATAATGTAACTAGTATGAAATAGTGGATAGCTGGTACATACCACCTTTCAAATATAGAATCGTTAGAAATCTATAGTTAAAAAGTAATTTACCAGCGGGTTTATATTTTGTTCATTAAAGCCGTTCATCGCCATTTCGCTACCGTTTACGGACCACTTCAGATTCTGTCTACATAATTGCGTTAATGCGTCCATAATAGGCAAGGCGTTTAGCCGAGGGCCGAGGAACCGGCATCCGCGTCGTAGAGCACGAAGATCGGGAGTAGCATGCATTCGTTTAAGATCACCAATCAATTCCTACTTGATGATGAGCCGTTCACCATCTTGTCGGGGGCGATTCACTATATGCGTGTTCATCCGAGCGACTGGCACCACTCGCTCTATAACCTTAAGGCTCTTGGGTTTAATACGGTCGAAACGTATGTACCGTGGAATCTTCATGAGCCAAAGCCTGGCGTCTTCGATTTTTCTGGCTCAATCGATTTGGCGGCATTTCTTGATGAGGCAGCATCGCTCGGTCTGTATGCAATTGTTCGGCCCTCTCCGTTTATTTGTGCAGAATGGGAATTTGGCGGCATGCCAGCATGGCTGCTGCGCGAACATGATATGAGGCCGCGTAGCAGCGACACCAAATTTCTTGCTCACGTTGCGCAGTACTACGACCATCTCATGCCGATACTCGTCTCGCGTCAGATTGACAAGGGCGGAAATATCATCATGATGCAGGTTGAAAACGAGTATGGATCATATTGCGAGGATAAGGACTATCTTCGCGCGATTCGTCGCCTTATGGTCGAGCGTGGGGTTTCCGTGCCCCTTTGTACTTCCGATGGCCCGTGGCGTGGGTGCCTTCGTGCCGGTACGCTCATTGACGATGATGTGTTGTGCACCGGCAACTTTGGTTCTCATGCAAAGGAGAACTTTGAGGCTCTTTCTGCTTTTCACAAGGAGCATGGAAAACAATGGCCTCTTATGTGCATGGAGTTGTGGGACGGCTGGTTCAATCGCTATGGGGAGAACGTCATCAGACGCGATCCCGAAGATCTTGCCTCTTGCGTTCGCGAGGTGCTCGAGCTTGGAGGATCTTTAAACCTCTACATGTTTCATGGAGGCACCAACTTTGGATTTATGAACGGATGTTCTGCACGCCATACGCATGACCTGCACCAGGTGACATCATATGACTACGATGCTCCATTGGACGAACAGGGCAACCCGACCGAGAAATACTTCGCAATTCAAAGGACAGTTCACGAGCTGTATCCCGATATCGCGCAAAGCAAGCCGTTAACAAAAAAGGCGTTTTCCATGCCCGATATTTCGGTGAGTGAGCGCGTAAGTCTCTTTAATGTGCTCGATATTCTTTCGGAGCCGATTGAAGCCCAATATCCTATGCCCATGGAAGAGATGGGTCAGTCGTATGGATATACGTTATATACCACGACTGTCGAGCGTGACCGTGCAGATGAAGAGCGTATTCGGGTTATTGACGCCCGCGACCGCGCTCAGGTGTTTGTGAACGGTGACAAGGTGGCGACGCAGTATCAGGAGCACATCGGGGAAGATATTCACTGCGTTCTTCCCTGTGAACACAACCGCCTGGATGTTCTGACCGAGGATATGGGTCGCGTCAATTATGGTCACAAATTGCTCGCTGATACGCAGCATAAGGGCATTAGGACAGGAGTTTGCGTTGATCTTCACTTTGTTACCGGTTGGGAGATGCGTTGTCTGCCACTCGATAACATCGATAATCTTGATTATTCCGCCGGCTGGGTAGAGGGGCAACCTTCCTTTTATCGCGCAAAGTTTGATATATCTGAGCCGGCTGATACCTTTATCGACACTACGGGTTTTGGAAAGGGTGTGGCATTCGTAAACGGAACGAATGTCGGACGTTTTTGGGATAAGGGTCCCATCATGACGCTCTATGTTCCGCACGGTTTATTACACCCTGGTACCAATGAACTCGTTATGTTCGAAACAGAGGGCGTGTATGATGCGAAAATCTCCCTTCGCTCTGAGCCCGTTATCCGTACACTTGAACAAGAAGGAGTTGAGTAGAAATGATTGTAGGCGCACGAATCGACTTTCGCTTGATTCACGGACAGGTGGCAAACCTCTGGTCTAACGCCCGTCAGGTAAGCCGCTTCATGGTAGTTGACGACGAGGTATCGCAAGATGCTACCCAAAAGCAGGTTCTTCGCATGGCTTGCCCGGCAACTGTGAAGTTGTCCGTGCTTCCTGTCGACAAGGCCGCTGCCAACATCACTGCTGGCAAATATGATGCGCAACGTCTCTTCATTGTTGCGAAAAAGCCTGAGGTCTACGTTCGACTTTTGGAACAAGGTGTTAAGCTTGAGCAGCTCATCGTCGGTAATATGACGACAATGGAGCCGGTCAAGAAGCTGAATCGCAACATTAGTTGCGACCAGGGGGACCTTGACGCATTTGCCAAACTCAAGGCCGATAATCTTCCTATTGTCATTCAGCTGACGCCGCAGGATAACCCAGAGGCTCTCACGCTCTAGTCGAATTAACGCTAGGCCGTGAAGGGGGATGCACGGTTTATATAAGCGTATTGGTATTGTAGAAACTGTTACACCTTAAATAAGGAGTTAACCATGATTGCTTGGTGGCAGATTCTTCTGTTAACCCTGTATGCGGGTTATCAGATTCTGGATGAGCTGAACTGGTACACCTGTGCCGGCTCAGCCGTCTTCTCTGGTATGATTACCGGTTTGATTATGGGTGACCTACAGACTGGCCTGTTTATCGGCGGCAGCATGCAGCTCACCGTCCTGGGCGTTGGTACCTTTGGCGGCGCCTCTCGTATCGATGCCAACTCCGGCACTCTGGTCGCCACGGCCTTTGCCGTGGGCGCGGGCATGAATCCCGAGACGGCTCTTGCCGCTATCGGCGTACCTGTCGCTGCCATTCTCGTTTACACCGATATCGCCGGTCGTTTCGCCAACACGTTCTTCGGTCACATGTGCGATGCCGATATCGAGAAGATGAACTGGGGCGCCTACAACGTACACTACTTGCTCGGTGCCGTTTCCTGGATGTTGTCCCGCATGATTCCGGTCTTCCTGGCTCTCGCATTTGGCCAGGGCTTGGTCGAGGGCATCACCACCGCCCTTAACGGCGACTTGAAGTGGCTGGGTGACGGTCTGTCTGTTGCTGGCGGTGCCTTGCCCGCCGTTGGCTTCGCCATCCTGCTCCGTTACCTGCCGGTCAAAAAGCACGTCGCCTACCTGCTGCTCGGCTTTGTAGTCGCCGCCCTGTTTGGTACGGCCTTCACGAGCATCATGAACCTCAACGCCAACATCGTCGCTGTGAACGGTGCGCTTGGTAAGGGCGCCGTGGATATGGTCGGTATGTTCAATAACATGTCGATGCTGGCGATCGCTATTATTGGCTTTGCTCTGTCTTTGCTGTACTACAAGAACAACCAGCGTCCCGTCGCTGCTGCTGGCGCTGCGGAGGGAGACGACGACGATGAGCTCTAATGAGAAACTCGCCAATGGCACCACTGGCTACAAGATTACCAAGGACGACCTTGCGCAGATCAACCGTCGTAACCTGCTTGGTTTCCAGGATGGTTGGAACTACGAGCGCATGCAACACTCTGGTTATCTCTGGATTATCCTGCCCACGCTGCGCAAGCTGTACGGTGACGGCACGCCGGAGCTAAAAGAAGCCTGCCGCGCCCAGTGCGCACCGTTCTTCAACACCTCAAACTTCCTCAACACGATCATCACCGGTATCGATTTGGCGATTGAGGAAGAGGAGGGCATTGAGGGCCTCGAGGCTGTTGCCGGTCTCAAGACTGGTCTCATGGGACCGCTGGCTTCCATCGGCGATTCCATCTTCGGTTCGCTGCTCCCGACCATTTTTGGCGCCCTGGCTGCCAATATGGCCATGAACGGCAACCCCTTGGGTATCTTCATCTGGGTCGCCGTTAACATCCTTGTTGACTGGTTCCGCTGCAAGCAGACCCACATGGCCTATGAGCAGGGTATGAAGCTCGTCACCACCATGAGCGACCGCCTGAACGCGTTGACCGACGCGGCCTCCGTAATGGGTGTCTTTATGGTCGGTGCCCTGGTCGCAACCAATGTCGGTATCGTCATTGCAGCGAAGCCTGTTATCGGTGGCGTTACCGTTGACTTGCAGAATATCTGCAATATGATTTGCCCCAAGCTGGTTCCTGCCGCGCTCGTCGGCTTCGTATACTGGCTCCTTGGTAAGAAGGGCATGACCTCGACGAAGGCTATCTTTATCGTCTTGGTTCTGTCCATTGCCTTGGGTGCATTCGGTATCATTTGCAAGGGCTAAGTACCCCATATTGTCGCGACATTTGATCCTCAATTAAGATGTGGCGCACACCTCCAAGGCGACTTTATCGCCATATCCCCTGGAGTGTGCGCCTCTTTTGTTTTGTCGGACACCGCTGTTCATAGGCGGTTATGCAGTCATCGTGTTCGATTAATTCATTAAGGCTGCCTTGAAGGGAATATAGTGCAATGCCATTTTGGATTGTCCTGTTCATTTGTGTTGTCGTGGCTTATTTCGCTGTGACCGAAGGAGCGAAAAAATACTTCGATATGAAATTGCAGGTATTGTTTAACTTGGGCTTATACCAAGATTGCATAGACCTGCTCGATCGCAAACTAGCGCGTATAGTAATGTCTACGTATAAGCAGTATTACCTTCGTTTCACTATCTACGAAGCTGCTGATATGGACGCATATGCAGATCGAATGCTTGACCACTTGCTGGAGATGTCGTGCAGCGATAAGCAACGTCGACAGCTTGCGGTTCGCGCCTTTAATTTCTATATCAAGACGGGTGACCGCAAGCGGGCGGCGTCCATGTTGGAAGAGATGCGTCCCGTCGTGTCGAAGGGTATTTTGGCGGACAGTCAATTGACCTACGACATAGTCTTTCGCCGTCGGCATGATAAGATCGATGAGATGGAAGCCATGCTAGATACGAACGACCTTGGGTTACGCGGAAAGCTCTATCTGCTGCTCTCATATCAATATGAGAGTAGCGGGAACAAGAGCGAAGCACGTAGATATCGCAACCTTGAAAAGCAGCTTAGAGACGCTCACAGACCTCCCACGATAAAACAAAATACTCACTAAACTTTAATGATGCAGTGGTCGTAAGAGCCCTTTTGAGGGGTTCTATGGCTAGAGAAAGCGAACGGTAGAAAGGTAGATAGAATGATTGGATTTGTACTAACTGGTCACGGTCAGTTTGCACCTGGTTTGAAAAGCGCTGTGGATATGGTCGCCGGCGAACAGCCTAATTTTGAGGTAGTTCCTTTTGCGGGCTCGGAGGCGGTTACTTTTGGTGATGATTTGCGAACCTGCATTGCCAAGATGCGTCAAGCTTGTGATGGCGTATTGGTGTTTGTTGATTTGCTTGGCGGTACTCCGTTCAATCAAGCTATCCCAATGACGACTGAGCTCGATAACGTGACCGTTGTCACCGGAACAAATCTACCTATGTTGGTGGAGCTCGTTATGACGCGTGCGTTTGGAGACCCAACGCTTGATGAACTTGCCGAACGCGCACGGGTCGTTGGTCGTGAGGGAGTCGATCTCAAGAAACTCGAGAGTGCTGACATTGACGAAGACGATGAGATGTAGTGTCGCTATTAGCCCATTTATTGGACATGTTGGTGCGTTACCTGAAGGCTGAAGTATTGGTCAATTGCTCATTACGTGGAGAATATCATGACGTGCACGAGGCACAGACAACCGCTATATGACCAGCTCGTAGATACTCTGATCGAAAAAATTGATCATGAATATCAGCCAGGTGATTTGATTCCGTCCGAACGTGAGCTTGCCGAACGCTACGGGCTTTCGCGATCGACTGTCCGACTTGCAATTCAGGAACTTGAGTATCTTGGTCGGATTGTGCGAAAACAAGGTCGCGGTACGTTTGTTGCCGATCGACTAGCTCAAGCAACAAATCTTACCCAATCGTACAGTTTTACTGAACAGATGAAAGCGATGGGCCGGCTGCCAGAAACAACCATCTTAGAGTTCTGTGAAATGGAAGCAGATAAAACGCTCTCGATACAAATGGGGATTCGTTTGGGTGAAAAGGTGTTAAAACTCAAACGTTTACGGATGGCAGATGGTATACCTATGATGGTTGAGCGTAGCTATCTTCCAGCAAGGCTCTTTATTTCACTCAAGCGTCCTCTACTCGAACATAAGCCCCTTTACGATGTCATTGAGCAGGATTATCAGCAGAAAATTCGAGTAGCAGATGAGGAGTTCTCTGCGGGTATAGCACGTCCATGTGACGCTCGGCTTCTAGGTATTAGTGAGGGTGCGCCAGTTCTGGACATAGTCCGAACTACTCACAACACCCAAAATGATGTTGTCGAGTTCACGCTTTCGGTGGCTCGCGCGGACAAGTTCAAGTACAGAATCTCTCACTATCGAGATACTGTGTGATCGGATACGAGTGCTAACGAAAGAAAAACAGCCTATGACTACTACTCGATTTGACTTTTCAGGTTGAGTCTTTGTATATCAGGCAATTTAGTAAAGAAAGAGGTATTAGAAATGTTCGAGAAGAGTGTCGAGGAGCTCACCGAGCTCGGCGCCCAGATCACCACGGCCGAGATTGCTCAGCAGCCCGAGCTTTGGCGTGATACGCTCAACATCTATCGCGAGAACAAGGAGGCCATCGAGGCCTTCCTGGCCGAGGCTCGCGCTATGGGCGAGGGTCGTCTGTCCGTTGTCTTCACCGGTGCCGGTACGTCCGACTACGTTGGCGATACCTGCGCCCCGTACCTGCGTCACGCTGGCAACACTGATCTCTACGACTTTAAGCCCATCGCCACGACCGACATCGTGAGCGCCCCGCGCGACTTCCTGCGCGCCGAGGATCCCACGCTCGTGGTTTCCTTTGCCCGCTCTGGCAATAGCCCCGAGAGCCTTGCCGCCGTTGCCGTTGCAAAGGAGCTCGTCCACAACGTCAAGTTCCTCAACATCACCTGCGCTCCCGAGGGCAAGCTCGCCGTTGAGTCTGCCGATGATCCCAACGCGCTGACGCTGCTCATTCCGCGCGCCAACGACAAGGGCTTCGCCATGACCGGTTCTTATTCCTGCATGACCCTGCTCTCTACCCTTATTTTCGATACGGCCTCTGACGAGCAGAAGGCCGAGTGGGTCGAGACGATTGCCAAGATGGGCGAGGAGGTCATCTCTCGTGAGCCTGAGATCGCCGATTACCTGGCTGGCGACTTCAACCGCGTGACCTACTTGGGTTCTGGCTCCTTCGGTGGCCTTGCCCAGGAGAGCCAGCTCAAGATCCTCGAGCTCGCTCACGGTCTGGTCGCTACTTCCTACGACACCTCTATGGGCTATCGTCACGGACCCAAGTCCTTCGTCGACGATAAGACGCTCGTCTTCGTGTTCGTCAATAACGATGCCTATACCCGTCAGTACGACATCGACATCCTCAACGAGATCGGTGGCGACGAGATCGCTCAGCACACCGTCGCCGTTCAGCAGGAAGGTGCCACCGTCTACGAGGGTGAGTCCTTCACCTTTAAGGGCTACGAGGCACTTCCCGAGGGCTACCTTGCTCTGCCGTTCGTGATGTTTGCCCAGGCTATCAGCCTGCTCAACTCCGTGCGTGTGGGCAACACGCCCGATACGCCGAGCCCCACCGGCACGGTCAATCGCGTGGTCAAGGGCGTGACGATTCACCCCTTCACCGCTTGATCGCGTCCCTCTGTAAGGGCGCCCGTCCGCTCATAACGGCGGGCGGGCGCTTTTTGTTTTACCTGAGCTGGGCATAGCATCACCACAGTCAACTGCTTTAGAAGCAAGGAGTGCATATGAGCACGTACGCAATTAAGGCTGACAAGTTCTTCTTGCCGGCAGGCCCGCAACTGGGCGGCTATCTTATGGTCGAGGATGGCGTCTTTGGCGCCTGGCAGGCCGACGAGCCCTCTTGCGAGATTAAGGACTACACGGGGTCGTGGATCGCACCGGGTATGGTCGATACTCACATCCATGGCTTCTACAACCACTCAACTACCGATAATGATCCCGTGGGCATCGATATCAGCTCGACCGAGCTCGCCCGTCGCGGTACCACCAGCTGGCTGCCCACGACGTTCACCGATGGCGTCGAGCAGATCAAGGACGCCTGCGCTGCCATCGCTCAGGCGGACGAGGGTCGCGGCCCCGACTTCTGCGGTGCTCGCATTCAGGGCATCTACCTGGAGGGCCCCTTCTTTACCATGAAGCACGTGGGCGCGCAGAACCCCGCTTATCTTATCGATCCCTCCGAGGAGATCTTTGATCAGTGGCAGGAGGCTGCGGGTGGTCGCATCGTCAAGAGCGCCATGGCGGCCGAGCGCGACGGTGCCGCTGCTTATGCGGCTGCTCTGAACGCCAAGGGCGTGGTGACCAGCATCGGTCACTCCGACGCCACCTACGATGAGTGCATCGCTGCCATCAACGCCGGTGCCAGCTGCTTTACGCATACCTATAACGGCCAGCGCGGGCTGCATCACCGTGAGCCCGGTGTCGTGGGCGCTGCCATGTCCACGCCCGAGACCTACGCCGAGATCATCTGTGACGGCAAGCACGTTAACCCTGCTGCCATCAAGGCGCTGCTGCAGGCCAAGGGCTGGCAGCACACGGTGCTCATTACCGACTGCCTGGGTTGCGGCGGCATGCCCGAGGGCAGCTACACCAGTGGTGGCATGGACGTCATTATGAAGGACAACCTGTGCTGGCTCGCCGACGGCAAGAGCATTGCCGGCTCGGTGCTCACGCTTGCCCAGGGCGTCAAGAACATCGTCGACTGGGGCATCGCCAGCGCCGATATCGCCATTCGCATGGCAACCGAGGTGCCGGCTCGCTCTGCGCACATCGAGGATAAGTGCGGCAGCATCATGCCGGGTCGCGACGCCGACTTTGTCGTGTTCGACCATGAGCTCACCCTCGTCGAGACGTATGTTGGCGGTCAGAGCGTCGGCAACGCCTTTACCGAGTAACGATAGAAAAAACGGCGGGCCCGAATCTGCTCGGACCCGCCGTATGGGTTAAACGCTCAAAAGCACCTTTACAGTTACAGCTTGTTAGCGATCTTCTTTGCCGTGCGCTTGACGCCGGCCACCAGGCCTCCTGCAGGATGCTCCTTCTCGTAGGCTAGACGCTTCTCGCGCTTGGCATACTCTTCGACGATGATGTCGCCGTACTCGTCTTCAATCTTGTCGAAGAAGTCGACGGCGCCCTTAATTTCTTCAGCGGTCGGGTGTCCTTTTTGGACACCGCCGGTGAGTTTGAACGGCCCCCACGTATCAAAGCCGGGGCAGCCGTAGACCTCCATAAAGATGGCCTGCCTCATGCGGCAGATACCATCGATATCCTTGCCGTACCACTTGTTTTTGCCACCGTAGGTCATAAGGCCAAACACCTTGTTCTGCGGCTGCAGCACGTTCGTGAGCACGCGTGCCATGTCCTTGTCGATCTCGGAGTAATAGATGCCCGTGGCGACGCCAATCAGATGGTATTCGTGCAGGTCGGGGTACTCGTTTTTGCCAAGCGCCTTGACGTCGAGGGTATCGATTTCGGGGTGCGCCTCGACGATGGCGTCCACGAGCTTTTTCGTATTGCCGTGGTGGCGCGAGGCATAGAGGATGATGGTTCGCATAAGAAGGCCTTTCAGCTGTAATTGCATCAATGTCTGTATGGTGCCCCGTTGCATGCCTGGGATACCGGATGCATCGGTGAACGTGCGGGTTTGTCCTTTGGTCAGGGCCGAGACAGGTACTTGCGAGCAAAAGCAGTTGTTCGAAAGGATGGGCAATGGAATACGCTCTCTCCAACGATTCGATTTCTATTAAGGTGTCCACGGCTGGTGGTTCGTTTACCTCGATTGAGGCTGGAGGTCGCGAGTACTTGTGGCAGGGCGATCCCGCCGTGTGGTCCGGCCGGGCACCGATTTGCTTCCCGATTTGCGGAGGCTTGCGCGACAACAGCGCCATGACGTTTGCCGGGCATCATGTAAAGCTCGCTCGCCACGGGTTTGCGCGCAAACAGGAGTGGAAGCTGCTGAGCCAAGGCGAAAACGAGCTGGTGATGTGCCTGGCTTCGGAGAATTACGCCGCGCTGCTGAGCGATTATCCGTATCCGTTTAAGCTTGTCGCTCGCTATACGCTCGAGGACGCTGCCGTGCGCGTCTCCTATGAGGTGACCAACGAGGGAACCGAGGACATGCCGTTCTTTATCGGCGGTCATCCCGGCTTTAGGTGTCCGCTCGATGAGGGCGAGGCCTATACGGACTACGAGTTGCGCTTTGAGAAGGACGAGGCTGCGGAGCTTTGCACTGCCGTCCCCTCGACTGGCTTGATTGACGTGACCAATCGCTCCAAGAACCCCATGGTGGGAAAGACACTGCCTCTGTCGCATGAGCTCTTCGATTTTGCGGAGACCATCTTTGATGTGCTCGAGAGCCGTCAGGTCACGCTTTCCAAGAAGGGGGAGGACAAGGGCGTCCGCCTGAGCTTTGAGGGCTTCCCGTATCTCATTGTGTGGAGTAAGCCCGAGGGCGATTTTGTGGCGGTTGAGCCCTGGGGCGGCCTTTCGACCTGTTCCGATGAGGACGACGTACTTGAGCATAAGCGCGGCTGCCTTGTCGCTAAGCCCAAGGAGACCGTCGTTCGCTCGTTCACGATTGAGATTCTGTAATTCCGTTTTGTCGACTCGTATCGCGAGGCACAAGGAGCCTGCGAGATAAGGAGCTAAAAATGATCCTCACCGTTACGATGAACCCGTCTGTCGATACGCGCTATCAGCTCGACGAGCTCGTTATCGACGACGTCAACCGCGTGACGCCCGAAAAGACCGCCGGCGGCAAGGGCCTCAACGTGGCCCGTGTGCTGGGTCAGCTGGGCGACGACGTTGTGGCAACCGGTCTGCTCGGCGGCCACATGGGCGCCTACATGGCTGAGCTCATGGACGCCAACGGTATTAACAACGACTTTGTGCCCATCAAGGGCGAGACTCGCATTTGCCTCAACATCCTCCACGCCGGCAACCAGACCGAGCTGCTCGAGAGTGGCCCGACAATTGCCCCCGAGGAGCTCGATGCCTTTACCGCCAAGTTTACTGAGCTTGCGGGCAAGGCCGACGTCGTCACCATTTCGGGTTCTCTGCCCCGCGGTGTCGAGGCAGACTACTATGCCAAGATCACGGGCATTGCCGAGAACGCCGGCGCCAAGGTGCTGCTCGATACCTCGGGTGCTTCGCTCGAGGCCGCTCTTAAGTCCGAAATTAAGCCCGAGCTGGTCAAGCCTAACCTGACCGAGATCAACGGCCTTCTGGGCATGAGCTTTACCACCGACGATGTGGACGAGCTCCGCGCCGCGCTCGCCTCTGATGCCCGCTTCTCCGATATCCCCTGGGTCGTCGTGTCCATGGGTGCTGCCGGCTCCGTTGGCTTCCACAATGGCCGTGCGTTCCGCGCAAAGACGCCCGATATCCCTGCCGTTAACGCCACGGGCTCTGGTGACTCCACTATCGCAGGCTTCGCGCATGCCATCGCTGCCGGCGCAGACGACGAGACGGTGCTGCGTACCGCCAACACCTGCGGCAAGCTCAACGCCATGGATCCCATGACCGGCCATCTGGTCATGGACCGTTGGGACGAGGTCTACAACGGCGTTGTCGTGACCGAGCTGTAAGAGCTTGGGCGTCGCCCCTGGCATCGGATGTTTGCTTATGGTTAGAGCCGACGACAAGTGCGGTAGCATTATGCCGGGGCGCGACGCCGACGCTGTCGTGTTCAATCCCGACCTTACCCTGGTCGAGACGTATGTGGGTGGCAACAGCGTCGGTAACGCGTTTACCGAGTAGCCGCCAAAGAAACGAACCGAGAGGGGATTTAGATGATTTACGGTGCATTGGGCGATATCGAGGAGTACCGCGGAATGCTCAAGGGCCTCGACGTGCTGATCGACTGGCTCGAGGAGAACGACCCGGCGCAGCTCGAGGTCGGAAGCCATCCGATTCTGGGTGATAAGGTCTTTGCGAACGTCATGGCTCCCACGACGCGTCCCGAGGACGAGGCTCACTATGAGACGCATCAGCGCTATCACGATCTGCAGATCGACGTCGAGGGTCGCGAGGCCTTTAAGGTCGCTACGGGTAGCCTGACGCTGGTCCAGGAGTTTGACGAGAAGGACGATTACGATCTGGTCGATTCCGACACTTCGATCGCCGGCGATCTTGCCGACGACAAGTTCGCGCTGTTTGTTGCCGGCGAGCCTCACATGCCCACGCTCGAGTTCCCGGGCGATGGCGCACAGCCGGTCAAGAAGATCTGCTTTAAGCTGCTTGCAGACGCTTACTGGGAGGAGTAGCGCGCTGCTCGGCTGAGCTGTTCGTATGCTGGCGTGATTCCATTGAGGAGCGCGCTTGAGCCCCGTTAATCGCGGTTCCCTTGGGGATTGCGGTTGGCGGGGCTTTTTGTTGAGTAGGGGAGTTGCCGGCGGCGTTGTGCTTGGATTGGCGGATATGCGCCCGAAATTGGCAACAAAAAAGCCGCCCGAAGGCGGCTATCTTGTGCAATGGAGCCAGCGACCGGGCTCGAACCGGTGACCCCCGCTTTACGAGAGCGGTGCTCTACCAACTGAGCTACGCTGGCGGCCATATGGTGACGCAACTGAGGCGTCAACGGCTGTCTATGATACGGGACATCGCAAATCCGCGCAAGTGTTCTGACGGCTTTTCTCACTTTAAATGCACTAATATTGGAGGCGTGACATCTTGCTCTTACGGGTCTCAAGCAGAATGGGGCAGCGATGGCTCAACCCAAGATTCTTCTCACACGCATTGATGACCGTTTCATTTACGGGCAAGACGTTGAGCTGTGGAACGAGGCTGTGGGTTCCAATCTCGTCCTGATCGTCAACGACGAGATTGCGGCGGATTCGCGCCAATGGGCACCCATGAGGGTAGCGTCGCCAGAAGGCGTTTGGACGCGGTTTTTCTCGGTGCAAAGGACTATCGACATCATTCACACTGCGGCGCCGCGCCAATTGATCTTGATCATGGTGGCCTCACCCGCCGATGCACTCGCGCTGGTTAAAGGCGGTGTGCCAATAACCAAGATCAGCATCGGCCATATGCAGGCAGGGGAGGGAAAGCGCTCTGTAACGCCTGCCGTTGCCATAGACGATACGGACACCGCCGCCCTCGAAGAACTGCGAGAACTAGGCATAGAGCTAGAAATCCGCTTACTCCCCAGCTCCGACCCCGATCCCATCCAACTAGTCATCCAAGAACGTCCCCAATGACTAGGTAGAAAAACACCCGTCGGCGGTGTGCCGGCGGGCGCTGCTGTGCGATATGTCGCGTTGTGGGCTTAGTGCCTCATAAGGTGGTACTCGATCACATTGCTATAGGGGTGACCCGGGCCCACGATGCCCTGCGGGAACAGCGGCTGGTGCGGCGTGTCGGGGTACATCTCGGCCTCGAGGGCAAAGCCGGCGCCCCAGCCATAGTTGGCATCGTCCTTGGCGTGCTCGTCGCCCAGCCAGTTGCCGGTGTAGAGCTGCACGCCCGGTGCGGTGGTGTAGTAGTCCAGCTCGCGACCGGTCCACATCTCCTCGACGTGCATCGCGCGGCGCAGGTTGCGACCGTACTGATAGCCATCGATGCACAGGCAGTGGTCGTAGCCACGGGCCTGCTTAATCTGCGGGTCGTCGGCCTCCATGCCAGGCGCGACGGGACGCAGCTCGCGGAAGTCAAACGGCGTACCCTCGACCGGAGCAATCTCGCCGGTGGGGATGTTCTGCTCGTTAATGGGCAGGTAGTGTGCAGCGTTGGCGACAAAGAAGTGCTCGCAGTCCATGCCGGCGTTATGGCCGGCAAGGTTAAAGTACGTGTGGTTGGTCATGGACACGTAGGTGGCGCGGTCGCTCTCGCAGCTGTACTCGATACGGAAGCGGCCCGTCGGCGTCACGGTGAACACGGCCGTAAAGGTGCGGTTGCCGGGAAGTCCCAGCTCGCCATCCTCGAGCGAGGTAGTCATGCGTACGGCATTGTGGAGCTCGTCGAGTTCAACATCCCACACGCGCTTGTGCAGGCCGTGCTCAAGGTCGCTGTGCAGGTTGTTGGCGCCCTCGTTGGCGGGCATGTGCCAGTCCGTGCCGTCGATGGTGATCGTGGCGTCTGCGGTGCGGTTGGCCACGGGGCCGATGGTCGCGCCAAAGCAGGCGGGGTTATCAAAATAATCCTCGAGCTTATCGAAGCCCAGCACCACATCGCGCACGTTGCCGGGAATGTCGGGCACGTCGATGCCCAGTACGGTGGCGCCGTAGTCCATAATGCGAACGCAGATCTCGGGCCCGTTGAGGGTGTAGCGATGAACGGGGGTACCGCACGGCGCGGTGCCGAAAAGCTCGGAAGTGATCATTTGGTTCCTAACATCGAGGTATTTCGGACAAACTGTAGCGCGAACAGGCGAGATTATCACTACACCCCACTAAAGCAGGGGGTATTTTTCTCAAAAAAGTGATGATTGGAGCTGTGCGGGCGTTCATTTCTGACGCGCGCGAGTCTGATACAATTTGTTCGTTATTGTTTGAATTGACGTGAGCGTGGAACAGCGAGGACTCATCGTGATTAAAGCGGAGCGACAGGATAAGGTTCGTCAGCTGCTCGAGGAGCAGGGTACGGTTTCGGTCAAGGAGATCTCGGACGCGCTGGGCGTCTCGGATATGACGATCCGCCGCGATCTTGAGGAACTCGCGAGCTTGGGCGAGATCGAGCGCGTGCATGGCGGTGCCCGCAGTGCGCAGGGCCGCCCCCATGCGATGCTTCGCCATGAGTACTCGCACAGCGAAAAGCGCTCCAAGCATGCTGAGGAAAAGCTGCAGATCGCACACCGTGCCGTGGAGCTCATCGAAGAGGGCTCGACTATCTTTTTGGGTACGGGCACCACGGTTGAGCAGATGGCCTCGATGCTGCCGGCGTGCCGCCTGCGCATCGTGACCAATTCGCTTTCGGTCTTTAACCTGCTCGAGGCGCGCGAGGACTGTGACCTGTGCCTGGTGGGCGGTATGTACCGCCGTCGTACTGCCGCCTTTGTGGGCCCCACGGCCGAGGACACCTTGCGCGCGCTGGGAATCGACGCGGCCTTTATCGGCGCGAACGGCATTCTGGATGGCGATGTATCCACGTCCAACATGGACGAGGGGCGTATCCAGCAGCTCGCCTTTAGCAAGGCCGACTCGCGCTATCTGATCGCCGACTCCAGCAAGATCGGCAAGCGCGACTTCTACACCTTCTGCCGCCTGGACAGCCTGGACGCCGTAGTGTGCGAGCCGAGCATCTCCGCCGAAGACCGCGCCGCCATCGAGGAGCACACGCAGGTCATTTGCTAACTAGCGTAGCAGGCGATACTTCTGCCCTCTGCCGGTGCCTTCAACTGTCGCCAGGCCTGTCTCAACGAGTTTTTTGAGGATGCGAAGAAGCTTCGAGCGACTAAAGGTGACTTTGGCCGCAAGCTCGCTTGTCGATTGAGGGTGTACTCCGCTCAGCAGTCCGAATACGATAAGTTCGTCGCCTTTGAGCCCCGGGTTATCCATGAGTAGGGGAAGTGTTACCACAATGGCGTTATCCGAAACTTGAAACCGGGGCTTTCTGACGCTGTCCTTATAGGTATCGCGAATTCGCATGATGCCCGTTCCAAAGGCTTCGATAAGACCCAGGCGCAAAAAGACTTCGGCAAGAATACGATTGCGTCTAACGGATAGCATGTCGGACAGATATTCATCGACGGTCATGCTTGCCGGCAAGCCGCCGGGCGAAGCGACTTCCACACGGTCGTCGAACATCGAGATGCGGATGTGTGCGGGCGCATCCCAAGTCCTATGAACGACTGCATTGGTAATGGCCTCGCGGAATGCTTCGAGCGGAATGAGCTCCTTGCGGATCCGCTCCATCCCCTGGATCTCTTCGTAGCAGTACTGGGCTTCGAAAAGCTCAAGGGCTCCGTCAATTTCCGCTAGAACGGATGCATGTTCAAGAGTCTTGCGCTGCTTAATGAGGTTGATAGTTTCACCAAACACTGCGATGTCGATACCCGGGAAGCCATTCTCGTCCGCGAGCAGTTCTGCCGCGTTGTTGTAGGTTCCGGTTTCATCAAGCAGGCCAAGGGTTTTGAGAGTATCGGTTGTGAATGACTGAAGCGAAAGTTTTGCTGTTAGACGATTCTCTAAAACGGTGAAAGATAAATCTTGTTTGTTTGCCGGGAGCTGCTCAAAGGAGAGGTTTTGACCCTCGAGTACAAGACGCGAAAGGCCTAGGGTATCAACTGGAATGGTCGCGGTGTCATTGCGCTTGTATGCCTTCGAGCGGTATAGGTAAGGCTTCGATCTGCCGGGAAAGACCGTAAGCTCCACGGTTGCATCGGGCTCGTCGATCTTTAGGGAGTAATCGGGCTGGGGGATGATCGAATCGTTAATCTTGTTTTCGATATCCAGGCAGGTCTGCTTGGGGTCATCGAGGCCAACGGCTTCTCCGTCGTCGTTAATTCCAAATAGAACGCGTCCTCCCGTGCCATTTGCATAAGCGGAGACGGTTTTAAGGAACGAATTGGTGACGCATTCCTTGAATTCAAGATCTTTGGATTCTTGCATTGTGATGCTCCGTTTCGCTTCAATTTGACGTGAAAAATAACACGTAAAAATTTTACACGTCATTTTACGCGTCAAAATTATGACACGAAAAAATTTGCGTGTCATTATGCGCGTCAAAGTGACGCGAAATGACGCGCAAACGCGAATGCATTGGCATTCTGAACAATAACGGAGTTTGTAAGCCTGGGGCTTGATTGGGCTAACGCATGGAATTATCCGTATTCTCGAACACGCTTTCGGTATCATTTTGGCATTAAAAGATACCGAAGTGTGTTCGTGATGCCGATAATAATTAAGAAAGAGGAGCGCTTCGTAGCTGCCTGGAAAGTGAGGATTTGACCATCTGATTGTCTCGATCTGTAACAACTAGGCGATCAAATGCTCGTTAGATGTTACAGATTTAGATTTTCTGCCTGGCCGATTCCGTTTGTCTCAATCTGTAACAACTGGGACCGAAAAGCTCGGCTAGATGTTACAGATCGAGATTGAGCGGATTGACCTGTGCGTTTGTCTCGATCTGTAACAGGTAGATGGTCAAAAGTGGGCTAGGTGTTACAGATTTAGATTATTCGGACCGGCCTGCGCGTTTGTCTCAATCTGTAACAACTGGGACCGAAAATCCCAGCTAGATGTTACAGATCGAGACAAACGATCCGCGCGGCTCGGCAAAAAACAAAAAGGCCGCATGCGAACCCGTGGGGGATTCGCATGCGGCCGACAGGGGGTACGCGGCTTGAATTAGGCCATGAGCAGGCCGGTCTTCGCGACGTTCTTGTACCAGTACGCGCTCGCCTTGGGATAGCGCTTCTGGGTCTCAAAGTCGATGTAGAACAGGCCGTAGCGCTTGTTGTAGCCGTTGGTCCAGGAGAACTGATCCTGCAGCGACCACACAAAGTAGCCGTTGACGTTTACGCCGCCGTCAATCGCCTTGAGGATCCATGCGAGATGCTGACGCATATAGTCGATGCGAGGGGCGTCATCGATAAAGCCGTCCTCGAAGTCGTCCTTATAGCCCATGCCGTTCTCGGTGATGTAGATCTTCTTGTAGTTGGGGTAATCGTTCTTAATGCGGAGCAACAGGTCGTACAGGCCCTCGGGATAGATGATCCAGTCCCAATCGGTCGTGGGAACGCCTTCGCGCACGCATGCCTCGCCCACGCCCTTGAGGAACCAGCGCGAGGAGCCCTTGTCGCCGGTGCCATTGTGGTTGATGTCGTTTTCGCCCTCGGCGGCACGCAGGAACTGGCACTTGTACGTGTTGACGCCCAAGCAATCGTTGTAGGGGAGCGCGGCGGTCAGCGCGGCGATGTCCTCGTCGCGGACGTCGAGCTCGCCGCCGGCGATATGGGCAAGCTTGGTTGCGGCTTCCATGGTGTCGGCTGCATAGTGGCCACGGAAGGTGGCGTCGAGTACCCAGCGGTTGTTGATGACATCGGCCATGCGAGCTGCCTCGCAGTCGGCAGCGCTGTTGGGATCGAGGGGATACTTGGGCTCCAGGTTCTGAACAATGCCGATCTCGCCCTCAAAGCCGCCCTCATGGAAGGCGACGACAGCCTTGGCGTGGGCCACCATCATGTTGTGCATGAGCTGGAAGGCCTTGTCCAGGCGGTACTTCTCGCCGTGCGGCCAGTTGCCGACGATAAAGCTGCCCTCGGCGGTTGCGGGAATCTCGTTAAACGTGAACCAGTGCTTGACCTCGGTGAACTCGGCAAAGCAGAACTTGGCGTACTCGACAAAGGCGTCGATCGTCGTGCGCGTCAGGAATCCCTCGCCGCCGTTCTGGTAAAAGGCCTCGGGCGTATCGAAGTGATCGAGCGTGACATAGGGGATAACGCCAGCTTTGTTGCAGGTGGCGAAAAGCTCGTGATAGAAAGCGACGCCCTCGGGGTTAATCTCGCCGGTGCCACTGGGGAAGATACGGCTCCAAGCGATGGAGACACGGATACCGTTGATGCCAAAACGCTGGCACAGGTCGATATCGACCGGGTACTTGTTGTAGAAATCGCTTGCGGGATCGGGGGAGAAGCGACCCTGGGCTGCCAGGAAATCGTCCCAGGGCACTTTGCCCTTGCCGTGCGTACGGGTCTCGCCCTCAACCTGGTAAGCAGCGGTGGCGCCGCCAAAGACAAAGCCGTCGGGGAACTGCATGGGGTTGGTCATGAGTCATCCTTTCTGTGGGATACGAATAGGGAGAGGTGCCCGAACTGGGGATCCGGGCACCAACAGAGGGAGGAAACTAGTCGAGGTTCTCGCGGAGCCACTTAATGGCGCCGGCGGGGTCGCGAGTAAGGTCGATATATTCCTTACCGCGCGGGGCGAGCAGCTTAATGCCCAGGCGATCGGTGTCGGCCTTCATGTCGTTGTAGTAGCTACGAACCTGCGGGGCAAGCACGATAACGTCGTACTGATCCATGATGGCAGTGTGCTGACCATAGGCGCCTGCGGAGGAAGCGATGTTCTCTCCGGTCTGCGCGGCACCTTCCTTGATGGCGTTGGCAAGCATGGCAGAGGTGCCGGCACCGGCGCACAGGACGAGGACCTTCAGGCCGTCGACATCCTTCTTAGCGGATGCGTCGGCGGCAGGCTCGGGCTGATCGGCGACAGGCTTGCTTTCGGCGGCAGCGGCGGTCGTCTCGACGGAAGCGGTGGCCTGCTCGACAGCGGGCGCAGAGGCGTCGGCGGCGATGGCAGCGGCACCATTGGACTCGAGACCCAGCTCGGCGGCGCGCTCGGCCTCCTGGTCGCAGAGCAGCTTATCGTATGCCTTCAAGAACGGCAGGTAGATGATGGCGTCCAGTAAGATGATGATCGCGACAAATACCAGGGCGATAAGCTGGAAGTTCGTGGTGATGAAGATGCCGATGGGGGCGGGGGTGGCCCAAGGCACCACGAAGGAGAAGCCGTTCATGCCTACGTTATCGATAAAGAACTTGGCAACGCTCACGTTGACGCAGCCGGCGGCAACAAAGGGGATGAGCATGTAGGGGTTAAGGATCATCGGCGCGCCAAAGAGCAGCGGTTCGTTGACGGCAAAGGCAACAGGAACAATCGAGGCCTTACCGACGGCTTTGAGCTGCTTGGACTTCATAAAGAGAATCAGCAGAAGCGGCACGATGAAGGTGGCGCCGGTGCCGCCGAACTCACCTACGAGCGACATGTTAAAGGTGAGGGAGTGGGCGGGGTGGCCACCGGCCAGCAGAACCTGCAGGTTCTCGGCCTGGTTGGCAAGACGGATGGGGTCGATGCCCGGCTGGACGATCGAGGGGCCGTGGACGCCGATGAACCAGAAGAACGCGGTGGCTGCCTGGATAAGGATAAGGCCAGGATAGGTTTCTGCAGCGGTAAAGAGCGGGGAGAGCAGCTTGATGAGCAGCTCGGAGAACGGAACGCCCATGAGGTTGCGCACAACCACATCGATGATGCCGCAGATGATGACGGCGCCGCCAAAGGGGATGATGTCGCGGAAGTTCTGAGCGATGGCGCCCGGGACCTCCTTGGGCAGCTTAATGGTCAGATCGCGCGAGACGCAGAACTTATAAACCCACACGGTAATGAACGCGGCGATATAGGCCGAGAACAGACCGCGCGTACCCATGCTGGTGCAATCGAAGACCGAAAGCTCGGAGCCGTCGAACTTGGTGGTGAACTGCGTAACGGCGAGCAAAAGCATGCTGCACTGGGCGGCCACCATGGTGGAACCGTCGTTGAGCACTTTGCCGGCGGGCATGCGACGGTTCATGGATGCCGTGAAGTTCTTGGCGGTGGTGCCGGCAACCATGATGCCCATGACGCCCATGGTGAAGTTGTAGAGCTTGTTGCACCAGTCGATGAGCGGCTGGGGCAGCGTGATGCCGACTACGCCGGGAAGCGTGGCGATCAGCAGAAAGATCGAAGAGGTAAGGACGATGGGCATGCACCCAAGGAATCCGTCCTTGATGGCCTGGAGGTAGATGTTCCTCGAGATCTTCTCAAAGAACGGTTGATGCTTTTCGAGCATCTTTACGATGGCGTCCATAGAGCTCCTTTGCTGCTTGATGCGCGATGCATGTGGATGGAACTGGTCGTCGATGGATGGTCAGGACTGCCCGGAAACCTTCCTGGGTAAGGAAGGCATTGCGAAATGACAACGTTGTCATTTCGTTAATGACAACGTAAGACATTTTTGGAAGAGCAACAAGGATTTACGGGTGAACGGTCGATATTGTCCGATAAACGGCTGATTTGTCAGTTGGGCAGGTAGTGTATGCTAGAACACAAAAAACAAGCGATGCAAAACCGACTGGAGAAGTAGTGGCAACGATGGACAAGAAAAATGTCTCAATGAACGATGTGGCAGTTGCCGCGGGTGTTTCTCTCAAGACGGTGTCGCGCGTGATCAACGAGCCTGATAGCGTGCGAGAGTCGACGCGCGATAAGGTCCATGCGGCCATGGAGGCGCTCGGGTTTCGAACCAACTTTGCCGCGCGTTCACTCAAGTTGGGCCGTTACGGGTGCATCGGCGTGGTGATGTTTCACTTGTCGGGCGGCGCCGTGGACATGATTGACGGTATCGCCGATGCCGCCGAAGAGCGAGGCTTTGCTCTCACGATGATCAAAAAGCGCGCTGGGGAGAAGATGACCCTTGCCGATGCGGCGCGCAGGATGTCGCAGCTGCCTGTTGATGGCATGATCTTCAACCTGCGTCAGATGGTCGATGACTTTGATACCTTTGAGGCGCCGAAAGACCTCAAGACGGTGATTATCACACCAATGGAACATCCTACCTGCTCCACCGTCAGTGACGATCAAGAGGGCGGCGCGCGCATGGCGTGCGAGTACTTCTTGAACCACGGGCACAAGAACGTGTACTTCGTTTCGGGTAAGAAAGAGTCGCTGTCGAGCCAGTGCCGAATGAAAGGCTGGCGAGCGGCGCTCGAGGCGCGTGGCATTGAGCCGCCCGAGCCTCTGCAAGGCGATTGGAATGCGGATAGTGGCTATGCCGCTGGCCTTGTGCTTGCCGATAAACCCGATTGCACGGCGGTCCTCGCTGCTAACGACTGCATGGCAAACGGCGTGATGATGGCTCTACGTGACAAGGGTCTGAGTGTGCCCGATGATGTGTCCGTGATCGGCTTTGATGACGAGCTTTACAAGACGATTCCCAACTCGATTCTGACGTCGGTGAAGTTTCGCCACCGCGAGCTGGGCGTCCGTGCGCTCAACGAGGTCGTTGCGGGCCTAGAAGCTCCGAGCTCCAGAAGCCGTACGCTCGTCTCGGGCGTGTTGGTCGAGCGTTCCAGCGTAAAGGACTTGCGGGCGTAGACGTGCTCGGCCTATTCCGTTTGTCTCAATCTGTAACAGCTAGGACCCAAAAACTCGGCTAGATGTTACAGATTGAGATGAACAGGAGGACGGGTGCGGTCTAAACAAAATGGCCCGCGCATCACACATCGATGCACGGGCCATTTATTGTCTGCAAGCGGCAGGTGGTGTCAGCGTCTTATGCCTCGAGGTTTTCCTCGATCCAGGCGACGGCACCCTTGGGATCCTTAGTGAGGTCGATGTACTGTTTGCCCTTGGGCGACAGCAGCGTGATGCCCAGGCGGTCGGTGTCGGCCTTCATCTCGTTGTAATAGGTGCGAACCTGCGGAGCCAGGACGATGACGTTGTACTGGTCCATGATGGCGTAGTGGCTGCCGTAGGCACCGGCGTTGGCGGTAATGTCGATGCCCAGCTCGTCGGCGCCTTCCTTAAGCGCGTTGGCGAGCAGTGCAGAGGTGCCGGCGCCAGCGCACAGAACCAGAACCCTCAGATCCTTGCCCTTAAGGGCGGACGGAGCTGCGGAGGCCTCAGTGGCAGAAGCGGTCTCGACAACAGGAGCCTCAACGGCGGGGGCGGCAGCGGTCTTGACGGCCTTGGTCTCCTCGGCCTCTTCTTCGGCCAGGGTCTCGGCCTCCTGCTTGCACAGGACGTTGTCGTAGGCCTTGCAGAACGGGTAGTAGATCAAGAAGTCAACGACCAGCAGGACGACAACCAGGACCAGAGAGATCGGCTGGAAGTTGGTGTCGATGAAGGTGCCGATCGGTCCGGGGAGTGCCCACGGCATGGCATAGATAAAGCCGTTCATGCCCAAAAAGTCGATGAAGAACTTACCAATGAGGACGTTGGCCACGGGGGCAAACAGGAACGGGATCAGGAAGTACGGGTTGAGGATGATGGGCGCGGCGAACAGCAGCGGCTCGTTGACGGCGAACATCACGGGTACGACAGAGGCTTTGCCGACGGCCTTGAGCTGCTTGGAGCGCATAAAGAGCAGGAAGATGATCGGGACAATGAACGTGGCGCCGGTGCCGCCGAGTTCGCCGATGTAGTTACCGAAGTTCTCGGTCAGGGCGAGGGCGGGGTGACCGCCGGCCTGCAGCGTGGCGAGGTTGGTGGTGATGTTGCCAAACAGCGCGGCGTTGAGGGCAGGCTTAACGACCGAGGGGCCGTGGATGCCCATGAACCAGAACAGCGGGATCATGAACCAGATGAGGGCGAGGCCGGCGTAGGAATCGGCAGCGGCGAACAGCGGGCTCACCAGCGTGGAGATGACGTTGGCAAACGGGACGGCCAAGCAGGTGCGGCAGATAACGTCGATGACGGCGACAAACAGGATGGAGAAGCTGAAGGCGAAGATGTCGCGGAAGTTCTGGGCGATGGCGCCGGGGACTTCTTTGGGCAGCTTGATGGTGATGTCTCGCTTAATGCAGAAGGCATAGATGTTGACCGTGGCAAATGCGGCGACAAAGGAGCTCAGCAGGCCCTTGGTGCCCATGTTGTCGGTAAAGAACACCGAGACATCGGCGCCGTCGATCTTGGCACTCGTCTGGGTAACGGCCAAGATGAGCATAGCGCACATGGCGGCGACCATGGTGCTCGTGGCGTTGATGGCCTTGCCGGCAGGCATGCGGCGGTTCTTGGAGCCGGTCAGCGCGCTTGCGGTGGTGCCGGCGACCATGATGCCCACGACGCCCATCGTGAAGTTGTAAACCTTGTTGCAGAAGTTCACGACGTCGACGTTCCACCAGTCGGGCAGCGTAAAGCCGCCGACCGTGGCGACAACGCCCGGCAGGGTCGAAATAAGCAGGAAGACAGAAGAAGACAGGATGATGGGCATTGCTGCCAAAAAGCCGTCTTTAATGGCCTGAAGGTAGATGTTCTTAGAGACCTTGTCGAAGTACGGCTGACCTTTCTCCAAGAACTTAACGATCGATTCCATAGTTCACGCTCCTCTTTGCATGAAATCTTAATGGCATGGACGTTGAAAACCTATATGGTCTCCCGCTTGCTAAAAGCCCGGGTGCAGGCGGGGTCGGTCCCAGGGGGAGAGAGGGGAGCGGCTGGGTTTGTATCGCATAGGGCCGCTCCCTTCTCGGGGGAAAGCGAGGCGATGCGCTACTGCGCGTCCGCCATAGTGTCGGCGAGCTCCTTGTACCAGAGTGCCGACTGCTTGATGTAGCGTTTTTGCGTGTCGAAGTCGATGTAGAACAGGCCGTAGCGCTTGTTATAGCCATTGGCCCACGAGAACTGGTCCTGCAGGCTCCAGATAAAGTAGCCCTGGACGTCGACGCCCTCGGCGCGCGCCTGGAGCACCTTCTCCATGTGCTGGTCGACAAAGTCGATGCGCTCGGGATCGGCGACGATGCCGTTTGCGTCGGGCTCGGGGTCCTTGTGGCCCAGGCCGTTTTCGGTGATATAGATGACGGGGAGGTTGGGATAGGTGGCGCTGATGTGCTTGAGCGTGTCGTAGAGGCCTTGCGGGTAGATGAGCCAATCCCAGTCGGTGGTGGGGATACCCGGCATATCGACCTGCTGCCCGACGCCCTTAAACTTAAAGCACGAGGTGCCCTTGTCTCCGGTGCCGTTAAAGCTGTTGGTGGACTCGCCATCGTAGGCGGCGATAAACGCCGACTGATAGTAGTTGAGGCCGAACATATCGTTGCGGGGTGCCGCCTTGGCGAGCTCCTCCATGTCGCTGTCCTCAACCGTAAGTGTGGCGTTGTTGGCACGCAGAATCTCGTTGATGAGTGAGAGGGTGCGCGCGGAGTAGTGACCCAGGAAGGCGCCGTCCATGATGAAGTCGGTGTAGAAGGCGTTGTACAGGTCGGCGGCGTGCTGGTCGGCGGGCGAGTCGGTGGCAGGATATGCCGGCGTCAGGACGTTGACCATGCCAATGCGTCCGCCCAGGTGCTCGGTCTCGTCAAGATCCTTATACAGGTTGACGGCGCGGGCGTGGGCAACGAGCTCGTTGTGCTGGCTCTGGATGCCGCTCGTCACATCAAAGTGATGGTTGGGCGGGAAGTTGCCTTGGATGTATTGGGAGTGCGAGAGGCTGATGAGCTCGTTGATGGTGAACCAATTCTTGACCTCGCGGAACTCGCGGAAGCAGAACTCGGCATAGCGCACATAGGCGTCGACGGTCTTGCGGTTGAGCCAGTCGCCCTGGTTGAACAGGGCGGCGGGGGAGTCAAAGTGATGCAGGGACACATAGGGCTCGACGCCATACTTTTTGCAGCAGGCGAACAGCTCGTGGTAGTGCTTAACGCCCTCGGCGAGGGGTTCGGCATCGTCGCCGTTGGGGAAGATGCGGGTCCAGGCGATGGACACACGAATGGCGTTGAGTCCATGCTCGGCAGAAAGGCGGATATCCTCCTCGTAGCGGTTGTAGAAATCACTGGCCGGGTCGGGCAAAAAGCGACCCTGGGCGACAAGGTAATCGTCCCACATGGTCTTACCCTTGCCTGCCACCTTCGTGGAACCTTCCGTTTGGTACGCGGCGGTTGCGGCGCCCCAAACAAAGCCCTTCGGCAGCTGCTGTACGCGGTTTAGCAAAGACATATGCATACATCCTCTCGTCTCGCTGTTCGATATTGTGCGTTTGCGCTCAGGAGGCTCCCTGGTTAGCGTTCAGCGGTGAAAAAGCCCGATAAACACTATCTTAAAATGATTAGAAGCAAAATGAGCACGTGAACATTTGACAATGAGCACGTTAACATCCGGCTGGGATGTATAGAAACAAAACAACTTCAAACAGCTGCGAACGGTTGTATTTGTTCGGTAAGCGGTTTTGATTGACAGAAGTTTTCATGTTGTGGTATATGGCTCGGGTATCATGAGCACGTTATCAATGTATGTACGATGCGCCATGGGCGCGGGGAATAGTTGGGAAGCAGGTTAGCGTGGAAGGCATGGATCAGCAGACAAGGAATGGTCGTTCGGCGAGCGCGGCAGAGGTTGCGGCGCTCGCTGGCGTGAGCCGCCAGACTGTGTCTCGCGTGGTCAACGGTATGCCCAACGTGACGGAAAAGACGCGCAAGCGTGTGCTGGCCGCCATGGAAGAGCTGGGCTTTCGTCCCAATTTTGCTGGAGCGGCGTTGCGCGGCGGGTCGTATCGTTCTATTGGCCTGTGCATGTACAACATCACACGTGTCGGTAACCTGGCGACGCTCGAGGGTATCATGCAAGCGGCGCGCGAGCATGATTTTGCCGTCACTATGATCGAGATGGGCGGCGACAAGCCCTATGCACTTGCCGATGCCTCGCGCCGCATGGTCGAGCGACCCGTCGACGGCATGATTCTCAACATGAACCGCATGGCTCCCGATTTTGAGGAGTTTGTTCCCCAGCCGGGAGTGCGAACGGTCATCCTGTCCATGTATGCGCATCCGCGCTGCACGACGATCGACTCCGACCAGTATGGTTCGTGCGAGCTGTTGACCAATTATCTGCTGGAACATGGTCACTCGAATATGCGGTTTGTGGCGGGTCCGGAAAACTCGATTTCCTCGCGTTTTCGTGAGGCCGGTTGGCGCGATACGCTGGGTCGTGCTCATGTCGATGCCGCTCCGATGCTGCGTGGCGATTGGAGTGCGGACAGTGGGTACGCCATGGGCGAGCGGATTGCGGCCGAGGTGCTTGCCGGCGGGTCGCAGACGCCGACTGCCGTGCTTGCGGCAAATGACCAGATGGCGCTGGGCGTTATCGCCGCGCTCGAGAACGCGGGCCTGTCCGTGCCCGACGACGTGAGCGTGGTTGGTATCGACGACGCACTCGAGGGACTTGTTCCTCACAATCGGCTGACGACGCTGCGATTTGATTTGCGCGGTGTCGGTAAGCTTGCGTTTGAGGCGGCGATTGGAGAGAGCTCGTCTATCGAGGCGATTCATGTGCCGAGTACGCTGGTCGAACGCTCGACTGTTAGGGACATACGGGGTTAGGTCCTACTCCGTTTGTCTCGATTCGTAACAGGTAGACGGTCAAAAGCGGGCTACGTGTTACAGATTTAGATTCTTCGGAAAGAGCAATCCTGTTCGTCTCAATCTGTAACAGCTAGGACCAAAAAACTCGGCTAGATGTTACAGATCGAGACAAACGGACCCCGAACCGCCCAAAAAGACCGGGGGCGGCGCGCCGTGTGACGTGCCACCCCCGGCTGAGAAATGGGGGACAGGTTATGTGGGCGGTGCAACTCCGCCAACCGCTCGTCGCAAGCCGCTAGTCCAGACGACGGGTTTGCGCCACGTGCTTATACCAGTATGCGCTTGCCTTGGGTGTGCGCTTTTGGGTTTCAAAGTCAACGTAGAAGAAGCCGTAACGCTTGTTGTAGCCATTGGTCCAGGAGAACTGGTCCTGCAGGCTCCACAGGAAGTAGCCGCCCACGTTGACGCCCACCTCCATGGCCTTGAGCAACCAGCGTAGGTGCTGCTCGATGTAGTCGATGCGCGGCTGGTCGTCCACAAAACCGTCCTTGTAGGGGTCCTTGTAGCCCATGCCGTTCTCGGTGATGAAGATCTGCTTGTAGTTGGGGTAGCGCTGCTTAATGTAGACGAGCAGATCGAACAGGCCCTCGGGATAGATGATCCAGTCCCAGTCGGTGGTGGGGATACCAGGCTTGTTCACATGCTCGCCAATACCCTTAACGCGCCAGCGGCCGGTGCCCTTCTCGCCCGTACCGTTGTGGTGCAGGTCGTTCTCGCCATCGTAAGCCTTCAAGAAGCGGCACTGGTAGTTGTTAACGCCCAGGTAGTCGTTGTAGAGCGCGGCCTCGCGCATAATCTCGAGGTCCTCGTCCAGGATCTCGATGGTGCCGCCTGAGACGGCAGCCAGGCGGTTGGCGCACTCGAGGGTGTCGGGGGCATAGTCGCCGCGGAAGGTGGCGTCGAGCAGAAACTGGTTCTGCAGCACGTGCTCGTTGTTGGCGGCTTTGATGTCGGCGGGGTCGTTCTCGTTGAGCGGATACTTAAACTCCAGCGACTGAATGACGCCGATCTTGCCCTTAAAGCCGCCGTTGTGGAAGGCCAGCACGGCCTTGGCGTGGGCGAGCATCATGTTGTGCTCGCACTGGAAGGCCTCGGCCAGATGCGCCTTGACGCCACCGGGGAAGGTGCCCTCAATGTAGGTGTTGGAGGCGTCGGCCCAGATCTCGTTAAAGGTGAACCAGTAGGTTACCTGGTCGGCGTACTCCTTAAAGCAGAAGGTGGCAAAGTCCACAAAGGCGTCGATGGTCTCGCGGTTGAGGAAGTCGCCCTTCTCAAAGAGGGGAAGCGGCGTATCGAAGTGATGCAGCGTGACAAACGGCTCAACGTGGTGCTTGTGGCACTCGGCGAAGAGGTCGTGGTAGAACTGGACACCCTCGGGGTTGATTTCGCCGGTACCGTTGGGGAAGATGCGGCTCCAGGCGATGGAGAGGCGGATGCCGTTGATACCGAACTCCTCGCACAGCTCCAAGTCGACGGGGTACTGGTTGTAGAAGTCCGAAGCGGGATCGGGGGAGAAGCGCCCCTGGGCCTCCAGGAAGTCGTCCCAGGCAACCTTGCCCTTACCGTGGGTGCGGGTCTCGCCCTCTACCTGGTAGGCAGCGGTGGCGCCGCCAAAGACAAAGTCCTCGGGAAACTGCGCGGGCGGGTTGGTGACGCTAGCAGGGTTAACGGACATGATGATCCAATCGTCTAAATCGAAGGGCCAGCCGGCTGTGGATGGTCGGCTGGCCCTGAGCGTTACTTACTTCGAAAGCTGCTCGGAGACGAAGGCGAGAGACTTATCGCCGTTCTGGGAGAGCTCGATATACTGCTTGCCACGGCAGGCGACGCACTTGTTGCCCACGCGCTCGCAGTCCTTCTGCAGGTCGGCCAGGTAGCTTGCGGCCTGCGGGGCCAGGACGACCAGATCGAAGTCGGGGAGCATGTCCACGTGGTTGCCATAGGCCTCGGCAGCGGTCTCAAGATCAATGCCGCGCTCCTTGGCGGCCTTGGCCAGCGCGTTGGCGAGCAGGCCCGAGGTTCCGCCACCCTGGCAGAGCACGAGTACGCGCTTGCCGTTGAGGTCGCTGGCGGTCGTTGCCTCAACGGCGACAGCGGCGGGAGCATCGGTCTTTACAGCCTCGGCAGCGGCGCCGGCGGCAACGCTCTTGGCATCGGCCTTGCCCTGGAAAGCGTCGTTGAGCTTGGCGGCCTTCTCGGCGTTCTTGGCGGCGAGCTCCTCCTGGGAGATCTCGGCCTCCTCGGCGCACTTCTGGGCGTCATAGGCGCGGAAGAACGGATAGTACAGAGCGAAGTCGACGACCAGGATAAGGGAGAGCATCACAAAGGCGAGCGGCTGGAAGCCCAGGCCCATGATAGTGCCGATGGGGCCGGGGACGGTCCAGGGCAGGGTGTACATAAAGCCGTTCATGCCCAAGAAGTCGATAAAGATCTTGAGGATCCAGATGTTGGCGATCGGGGCAAAGACAAACGGGACAAAGAAGACGGGGTTGAGCACGATGGGCGCGGCGAACAGCAGCGGCTCGTTGACGGCAAAGCAGACGGGGACGATGGCGGCCTTACCGACGGCGCGCATCTCCTGAGACTTGGCCAGGAAGCAGAACATAAAGACCAGGACGAGCGTGGCGCCGGTGCCGCCCATGCAGACGACGAAGTACTGGGCACCCTGGGTCAGGACAGCGGAAGCGTGCTGGCCAGCCTGGAACGCAGCCAGGTTGTCGGTCATGTTGGCAACGAGGGCGGCGGCGATGGCGGGCTCGACGATCGAGGGGCCGTGGACGCCCACGAACCAGAACAGGCTCATGGCGCCGTAGATCACAGCGAGGCCGATGTAGCCATCGGCAGCGGTGAACAGGGGCTGGAACACCTGGATGACGCCCTGGGCAAAGCAGAAGCCAAAAGCAGCGCGGAAGGCGATGTCAAAGACCCAAAAGACGGTGATGCAAACGGAGAAGGGGATGATGTCCTTAAAGGTCTGCGAAATGTTGGGCGGAACCTGCTCGGGCATCTTGACGGTGATGTTGCGCTTAATGAAGAACTTGTAGATGATGCCAGTCACAAACGCAGCGATGAAAGCGGTCAGCAGGCCCTTGGAACCAAGGTAGGTGGTGTTGAAACCGCTGGCGGCGTCCGTGGCGATCGTGTCGCTCGAAAGGAGCAAGAAGCCGATGATGGCCGCGCACATGCACGAGATGAAGTTGATCTGGTTGTTCTTGGGCAGATCGCGGTTCTGAGCGTCGGCGAAGTGCTTGGCCGTGGTGGCGGCGCAGGCGATGGCCAGGATGCCCATGGAGTAGTTGTAGCACTTCCACAGGGCGTTGTTGATGTCATCGGGCCAGTAGAAACCCCAGATGTTGGGGACCGAGGCTACCAGGCAAAAGATGGACGAGAAGATGATGATGGGGATGACGGAGATAAAGCCGTCGCGGATCGCCTTGAGGTACTTGTTGCGGGCGATCGCGTTGAAAAAGGGCTGGCCCTTTTCGATGATGGCGATGAGTTGCTCCATGCAATGCTCCTAAGAGTCGGTGGGTTAGCAACGATGGTAGCTTTTGACTTTCGGTTGCCAAAATGTTGACGTTGCCATTTTGTGACACAAAAAAAGAAGCGAACCGGTGGTTCCTGTGCCTGCGAACCGTCGATTCCTTACGCGTAAACGTTTGAGCCGCCCGGTGGCTCTGTGTTTGCACAATGGCAACGTTAACATTTGGTCGACAAAAGCCGTTTGGGGAAGCAAAAATGTCGGTGAACGGTAGGTTTTGGGTGGTGAGCGTATGGTGGGGGAGGCGTTGGATATACTTGAAGGCGGTAAAAATGACTGCGCAAGGTGCCATCAATGGCATCGTTGACATAGAAAGATCGACCTATGGCCGCTGTTAAAAAATCGGTATCCGTTAAGGATGTGGCGCGTCTCGCGGGCGTCTCGGAGCAGACGGTCTCGCGCACCGTGCACGATTCGCCCAGCGTGCGCCCCGAGACCAAGGAACGCGTGCGTGCCGCCATGCGCGAGCTGGGGTATCGCCCAAACTTTGCCGGTCGATCGCTGCGCCGCGGTAAGTTTAAGACCGTCGGCGTCGCCATGTTCAACATTACCGGCACCGGCAACCTCGACCGTATGGAGGGCTTTGCCGCCGCGGCCGACAAACACGGCTATGCCATCACCCTCACTAAAGTAGACGGGCATCCGTATACCCTCGAGAGCGCATCGTCACGCATGAGCGCACTGCCAGTGGACGGTATGGTTGTGATCATGAATCGCATGCCGGCGGACTTTGGCACCTTCGAGCCGCTACCTGGCATGCAGACGGTGCTCGTTACCATGCTGGAGCACCCGCTCTGTTCAACGGTCGATAACGACCAGTTCGATTGCTCGCGCCAGGTGGTCGAGTATTTGCTGGGGAGGGGGCACAAAACCGTGCACTTTATCTCGTGTCCCGAGCGCTCACTTTCGGGCATGCGGCGCGAGGAAGGCTGGCGCGAGACATTGCGCGCGCATGGAATTGAGCCGCCGCGACTCGTCCGTGGGGATTGGACGGCACAGAGCGGATATGCTGCCGGTCAGGCTCTGGCGGAAGATCCGACCTGTACGGCCATTTATGCTTCCAACGATGCCATGGCATACGGCTGCATTCGCGGGCTCGAGTCGTGCGGAAGGCGTGTGCCCGAGGACGTGAGCGTGGTGGGTGTTGATGACAGCCTGGGCGATATCGTGCCCGACCGTCGCCTGACCACGGTGCGCTTTGACAACAAGCGCGTCGGCATGTGGGCGGTCGACAAGATTGCCGGCGCTGATGGGGGTGCATCTGGCGTGGAGCACATGCTGATCCCCGGTGTGCTCGTAGAGGGCGATACGGTGCGCGATTTGCGTTAGGTGCGGCCCTGTTTGGGTTGCCGCTAATTGTGTTCGATATTGTTCAGATTGGTTTAAAAACCGTTCACGGGCGAAAAGTGACCGTTCATAGTTTGAAATTACGTTTTGAGCTGTTCTTTTTTGTTTGAATGTTATTGTTTCTGTCATACACAACGCAGCGCGTATGCCCGGACGCGATGCTCTCCATTGGTTCATATGTGAAAGGAACGCAATATGGCAACCAAAGAAGAAATCTCGATGGTTGGATTCGAGATCGTCGCATACGCAGGTGACGCCCAGACCGATCTGCTTGCAGCGCTCGATGCTGCTCGCGAGGGTGACTTTGAGAAGGCCGAACAGCTGCACAAGGATGCCAGCGATGCGCTCATCGGTGCCCACGACACGCAGACCAAACTGCTTTCACAGGAGGCCGGCGGCGGCGAGATGGAGATGACCTTCATCATGGCTCACGCTCAGGACACTCTCATGACCACTATGATTCTGGAGAAGCAGACCCGCTTTACCATCGATGCCTACAAGCGCATCGCCGAGCTCGAGGCCAAGCTCGCCTAACGAGCCCTCACAACCAAGTCCCCTTCCAAAAGCTCTGCCGCTACCCGCGGTAGGGCTTTTTCTGTCCTCCTCCCCGCAACTCATCCCGAGATAGTCATTGGGGACGTTCTTAAATGACTAGTCATTGGGGACAGTCTTGGTGCGCTCCGTTCGTCTTCCCGTTCGATTTTTGCTCGGTGGGTATACTTTCTTTCGCATTAAACGCCGGACTGAGGAGGTATCCAAATGCCGGATAACGGGTCAATACAAAAAAGAGACGCGCACGAGATGGCTCATGGGCGTCCTGTCCAGATAACCGAGCACACGACGGTAACCGAGCTGCAGCCCAGCCTGTCCGATGTCGTGTGCGCAAACAAAAAGATTCAGATTGGCTTTATCGTTGCGCTCGTGGTACTGGCGCTGCTGTCGGGCTTTGTAGCTCGTCCGCATTTCGCCGATACCAAAACTTGGGACTCCACCATCGAGGTCATCGACCAAAAGAAGGGTAACGTACTGGCGCTCACGACCTCGTGCGTGGCGCTATCTGCGGGCATTACCGCGCTACCTGGTGATACGGGAACGCCGGTTGCCGAACAGCTCGCGCAGCTTTCGGGTAACTTGGGCATCGTGCTTGCCGTGCTCTACCTCGAGAAATACTTGCTGACCATTTTGTGGTCGGTTGGCCTGGGCATCCTGATCCCGTTTGCGCTGGTGCTCTTTGCGGTGTCGCTCGGCATTCACGGGCGCTGGAGCACGAGCGCTGTCCTGCGCCGTGTGGCGACGCGCGTGCTAGTGGTTGCCGTGATCGGTATGGCGCTTGTGCCCGCGAGCGTATGGGTGTCGCAGAAGGTCGATGAAACGTATCGCGTAAGTATTGAGCAAGCTGAGCAAAAGGCTGCGGACGCGGCCGACACTACGGACAAGTCAGCCGAGACCAGCTCAAAATCGAACAAGAAAAAATCCGAGGCCACGGAGTCCAAAAACGTGCTCGAGCAGTTGACTGATGGGGCATCGAGTCTTGTTACGTCGGTGACCAGCGGCGCCAAGCAGATGACCGATGAAATTGTGCAGCAAGTGACCGATCTCATCGAAGGCGTCATTGTGATGATCGTGACCTCGTGCGTTATCCCGCTGCTGGTGCTCGCGGCGTTTCTGTGGCTGGGACACACGCTACTGGGGATTGATATTTCCGGCCCGGCGAACTATTTGACGGGCCGCTTTCTGAGTGCTCCGTCCAAGCACGCCAAGAAGGGCAGGCAGTCTGAGTAGGCGGCAAAGCGTTCTTTGGAAGATCAACCGTAAGAAGGGCGGCCGAGACACGTTCTCGGTCGCCCTTTTGTTTGTTGAACACGTGGGCGCTACGTCCGCGCCGGGCTCAAACGGTCAGCAATCATCCGTAAACGGTATTTGTTCAAAAAAGAACAAAGATAAACAAATAGTTGTTGCAGTTACTGTTCGAATGTGTTCAAATAAACATGAACAGTGAAGAACCGCACATTCAGATGCCCGGACCTGAACGCGATTCAACACTTCCAAACAGAAACTACGCGCTAGCGTATCTCTCAAGGAGGATGTCATGAGGGTTGTAATCGCTTCCGATGCCGACGGTATGTCGATGAAGGAGTCCATCAAGGAGATGCTCATCGCCGACGGTCACGAGGTCGTCGACTATTCCGAGACCCCTGCCGCGGACTTTGTCGATTCCGCGACCGCCGTTGCCAAGGACCTGCTGGAGCACAAGGATTCCCAGGGCTTCGCATTCGATAAGTACGGCGTCGGCTCCTATATGGCCGCCGTCAAGATCAAGGGCATGGTCGTCGCCAACATTTCCGACGAGCGTTCCGCTTACATGACCCGCGAGCACAACGGTTCGCGCATGGTCACCATGGGCCCGGGCGTTGTGGGCACCGAGGTCGCCAAGAAGATCGCCCGCGAGTTCCTGCGCGCGCAGTACGCCGGCGGCCGTCACCAGATCCGTGTCGACATGCTCAACAAGATGGCCTAACGAGAGCCACCGAGAACTCGAACTTCTACCTCAACTTGTGAATTCAGACGAAAGGACGTTCTGATGAAGAAGACCATCGCAATCGGTTGCGACCATATCGTTACGGACGAGAAGATCTATCTGGCCGACCGCCTGGAGCAGGCTGGCTACAAGGTGCTCGACTGCGGCACCTACAGCCACACCCGTACGCACTATCCCATCTACGGCAAGGCCGTGGGCGAGGCTGTTGCCAGCGGCAAGGCCGACTTTGGCGTGGCCCTGTGCGGCACCGGCATCGGCATCACCAACGCCGTCAACAAGGTTCCCGGCGCCCGTTGCGCCCTGGTCCGCGACATGACCTCTGCCCTGTATGCCCGTCGCGAGCTCAACGCCAACATCGTGGGCTTTGGCGGCAAGATCACCGGCGAGTTCCTGATGGCCGATATCATGCTTGCCTTCCTTGAGGAGCCCTACGAGAAGACTCCCGAGCACGACGCCCTGATCGCCAAGATCGACGCCTGCAATAAGGCCGACGCCGAGGCTCAGGCTGACCCGCACTTCTTTGACGAGTTCCTCGAGAAGTGGGACCGCGGCGAGTATCACGACTAATTAGGTTCCGGCGTTCTGCCGAACGCCGGACCGGCCGACGCTGCGAAGCCATCTGGCGGGCAATCTGCCGTTCAGCTTCGGCGGCATGACCAGAAGGTCAATGCCGCCTCGCTTCACGGCACCTTGCCTCGCCAGCTGACTTCTCGCTGACGTTGGGGGTACCTGTGGGGTTACCGCTGTTGTTGCGAAGCTTTCTGGTTCAGTAAGCTGCTCCGATAACACGTTTGCTTGCTGAGCTTGTGGGCTTCGTTTTGGCGGGACCCAGTATTCTGCAGCTTTTCAATTGACGGCTCGCGTTTCTGTGAGGGGGCGCGGGCCGGTTTTCTATCAGCCCTATTGACTTGGCGGGCTGTCATAAGAAAGGGAAGGCTCCTATGGAGTTTGTTCTTGATAACGGTTCTATCCGCGTAGCACTGAGCACGGCGGGCGGCTCGTTCACCTCAATTGTGGCCGACGGTCGCGAGTATCTGTGGCAGGGCGATCCTTCGGTCTGGTCGGGCCAGGCACCCATTTGCTTCCCGATCTGCGGCGGCCTTCGTGACGGTCACGCAATGACCATGGGCGGCCGCGAGGTAAAGCTCGCCCGCCACGGTTTTGCGCGCAAGCAGGAGTGGAAGCTCGAGGAGCAGAGCGACAACATGGTTGCGCTGAGCCTAAGCTCTGCCGACCATGCCGAGTTGCTCGAGCAGTACCCGTATCCGTTTAAGATCGTTGCTCGTTACACGATCGATTCGGAAAAGGTGAACGTGTCCTACGAGGTGACCAATGAGGGCACCGAGGACATGCCATTCTTTGTGGGCGGTCACCCCGGCTTTAAGTGCCCGCTCGACGAGGGTGAGTCCTATGACGACTATGAGCTCCGTTTTGAGCAGCGCGAGGCCGACGAGCTGTGTACTGCCGTTCCCTCGACGGGCCTGATTGATGTTGAGCATCGCAGCAAGAACCCGATGGTCGGCCACGACTTGCCGCTTACCCACGAACTCTTCGACTTCGCGGAGACCATCTTTGACGTGCTTGAGAGCCGCGTGGTTACGCTGACCAAGAAAACTGAGGACAAGGGCGTGCGCCTGACGTTCCCCGATATGCCGTACCTGATTGTGTGGAGCAAGCCCGAGGGCGACTTTGTGGCTGTTGAACCGTGGGGCGGCCTGTCCACCTGCTCCGACGAGGACGATATTCTGGAGCACAAGCGTGGCTGCCTGGTTGCCAAGCCGGGGGAGACCGTTACCCGCGGCTTTGAGATCGAGATCCTTTAACGAGTTATCGTATGTTTGGGGCGGGTCATGCCGCCCCGGAACAGGAGTTCAATATGATTCTGACCGTTACCATGAACCCGTCGATCGATACGCGCTATCAACTCGGCAAGCTGATCATCGACGACGTTAACCGCGTGACGCCCGAAAAGACCGCTGGCGGTAAGGGCCTCAACGTGAGCCGTGTGCTGCTGCAGCTGGGCGACGACGTGCTCGCGACCGGCCTGCTCGGCGGCCACATGGGTGCCTATATGGCTGAGCTTATGGATGCCGACGGCGTCAAGAACGACTTTGTGCCCATCGCCGGTGAGACGCGCATTTGCCTGAATATCCTGCACGAGGGCAATCAGACCGAGCTTTTGGAGAGCGGTCCGCAGATCGCCCCGGCCGAGCTCGAGGCCTTTACGGCCAAGTTTGCCGAGCTTGCAGCGAAGGCGGACGTTGTGACGCTTTCGGGCTCGCTGCCGCGTGGGGTCGATGCCGGCTACTATGCCGAGCTCGTCAAGATCGCCGAGGAGGCGGGCGCCAAGGTGCTGCTCGACACCTCGGGTGCATCGCTGGAGGCCGCGCTGGAGTCCGACGCTAAGCCTGAGCTCGTAAAGCCCAACCTGACCGAGATTAACGGCCTGCTGGGTACGTCCTTTACGACCGATGATGTCGATGCCCTGCGCGAGGCGCTTGCCGCCGATGACCGCTTTGCCGGTATTCCCTGGGTTGTCGTTTCGATGGGCGCTGCCGGTTCGGTGGGCTTCCATGAGGGCCGCGCGTTCCGCGCCAAGACGCCCGCGATTGCGGCTGTGAACGCGACGGGTTCCGGTGACTCGACCATCGCCGGCTTTGCGCATGCCATTGCTGCTGGTGCCGACGATGTCACGGTGCTCAAGACCGCCAATACCTGCGGCAAGCTCAACGCCATGGATCCCAAGACCGGCCATCTGGTCATGGACCGCTGGGACGAGATCTTCAACAACGTTGAAGTAACGGAGCTTTAAAGTTACGGCGTTTTACCAAACGCCGTAACTGGCCGACGCTGCGCGGGCCGCATTTGGACAATCTGACGTTCAACTTCAAGGGCGC
>UQIL01000018.1 GCA_900541025.1 uncultured Collinsella sp.
GACCTATCGAAACACATCTCCACCGTTCCATCAACTGGGAAAACGGCGCCCCCGGACCCCAGGAGGGGCCGCGGGGGCGTTCAGCTAACTGCGGGAATGGCCTATTTGCTCAATGTGTTCGGCTGAGATCGGAAATCAACCGATCGAGAACCATCGAAATGGCCGCTATTATCTTTAATGTGCTGCCGCTAATTCCGTATCTATCTGTTTTCATTTTGTTTTCCTTTCGTTGGGTGGGCCGTCGGGGGTTCAGCCTGCTCCGCAGGCGGCCGCTGCGGCGCTCCGCGCCCCGACGGGTTCGAACCCGTGTCGCGGCAACAAAAAAGCGACCAACCGGAGTCGATCGCTTTCTTTTCTATGGTGGGCCGTCAGGGGTTCGAACCCTGGACCTTGGGATTAAAAGCCGCACCTCGTTTGATTTAACGCTTGGACAGTGATACCGTACACCCACTCTGACCTGCGGTTTCGTTCGACTAGACGGACTGCACAGCCTGAGCGGGTTTATTCAACACGGGTACTCCGCGCGGTACGCAGCGGGTACGCACCGCGATTATGGGGTATCGATGAAGCCAAAGCGCTACTACACCTCGTCCTGTCTCCTTCCATACCGCAACGGCAGATGGCGCGGACGCCTGAAGTTTAAGAAGCAGGACGGGACATACGGGCAGGTCAGCAAGGTCATGGCCGCCAAATCGAAACGTGCAGCTCAGGCCGAGCTGAAGGAATGGCGCGAGGAGATGGAGGATCTTGCGCAGAAGAAGCTCAAGCTCGGCAGCATGGCACATAAGACCGTAAAAGACCTGCTAGACGGCTATATCGACATGCTCAGTGCATCCGGCTCAATTGAGTCCTCGACCGTCTACGACTACCGCGGTGCCGCGCGACTTGTTGAGCGCAGAATCGGCGGCATCGAATTCGACTCGTTAGACGTAACCGCAGCTCAGAACTGGATTAACTGGGCCGTTGAAGAGGGCTACAAGCCATCCACCATTCGCAAGAGTGTGACGCTGCTCAAGGCCGCATACCGCGATGCTGTCGGCAGGCTCCGCGTGATCGACTACTCCCCCGTGGACTGCGTGCGCGTGCCTAAAGCCCGTCACCGTGAGCCCAACGCACTGGACGAACGAGAGCGAGGACGGCTGCTCACGTTCCTCTCAATCGCCCGAGATTGTCCCGAAAACGTTGGCATCTACCTCGCACTGCTCACGGGTATGCGGCGTGGCGAGCTGCTTGCGCTCAGGTGGCGCAACGTTGATTTCGGACAAAAGCTGCTGCACGTCAAAGCTTCCATCGGGTTTGGAGAAAACGGGCATTACGAGAAGGAACCCAAGAACGGCGGAAGTCGCAGGAGCATTCCCATGCCCGATGAAGTCGCGGGGATCCTTACTCGCCGCCTGACCGCCGCGCGAGCCGAGTGCTTTAAGGCGGGCGTGCCGTTCGAGCAGTCGATGTTCGTGTTGGGCGGTCCTGACGGAGAGTTCATGGCCCCTGAGCGCCTGTCGCGTCACTGGGCCGTCACGGTTCGACAGCTGGGGCTGGTGGGCTCGGAGGGCGAGCCGCCCAAGTTCCACGACCTGCGCCACACGTTCGCTACCGCAGCGATCCTCGCGGGGACGGACATCAAGTCCGTCTCCTCGCTCCTGGGTCATGCCAACGCCGCAATGACGCTGAACATCTACACGGGCGTAAACGCCCAGGCGAAGCGAACGGCAATGGATGCAGTGGCGGCAACGATGACGGCGACACCGCCCACGGTTGAAATCCTGGAACTGCGGGCGAGCGGTGAATAGGCCCCTGCGGTCCTCAGATACCGATTTTCGGCCCGTAAATACAGCGGCCGCCCATCGGGCTCCGACCGCTTTTTTCAGAGCCGCAAATCGGCTCTAATTCAGACAAAAGACCAGCTAGACAGCTGTTTTCTTTTAAGACTATTCGGACTATCGGGACAATGAAACGGAGGTGAACCATGCTCGAATTCAGGATAAGCGGCGAAACCGCTAAGGCCAGCTGCTTGGCGGACCAGTTGGAAAGGGCAGGCTATGTTGTCAGGCGTTCGAAGCCCTATCGCAACAGGGACGAAGAAGGTTGTCGAATCTATCTCGAACTGGATGAGGACAAGGTCATGGGATGGATGCTTGCCAACCTTGAAAAAGCATACCTAGACAATCCCTCATAAGGCCCGCCTTTCGGCGAAGGCGAAAGGCGGGCCCGAGCACGGAAACCCACCGTTTTGAGCGGGACATACGAAGTCGGGCGAAATGGCCGTAAGGGTAGTTTTTCGAAATACGCAAGAGTCGTACGCTGCCGTACAAAACTGCGTTTTGCCCGTCCGCGTACGCGCCGAAACCTACGGTTCGGCGCTTGTTAGGGCTCTGCCCTAAAACCCGGCGCCCTGCGGGGCGAAACCCCCGTTCTCAAAGGCGCGATTAGACGGAACAGAATACCCTGCCGCCCGAAATTATCACCGATTGTCACCCCTTGGCACCAAATCGGTTCGCACGGAGCCAAAAGCCGCCATAGCCTTGTTATAGCGGCATAAGCCGCACAGTCTTTATCGGGCCATAGGCCTAGAAAGGAGTCAACTATGCATAAATCAGAGGAGGCCATTTTGGAACGGTTCCGCCTCGGCGAGTATGACACGTTACCGCTGCTCATCACACCCACAACCGCCGAAGCGGCAATCGGCATTAGTGCCAAGCACCTTTTGAGAATGGTCGAACGCGGTGAGATCCGTGGCGTTCAAATCGGGCGCCGGTGGAAGCTCAACCGTGATGACCTGCTCGCGGTCTGCGGGCTGCGCGATAAGGGCGCGGCCTAATGGGGCGCACAATTAGTGATGATGAGGCCATCAAGGCCGCATGGAATGTGCAGCTACCGCTCATGCGCATTAACCTGCCAATAACGACCGCAAACGAATTCAGGCGCTTGCATACTGCTCGCGGCAGCCGTGCATACGCCGATATGGGTGTCTGGCTCGCACTGTGTTCGCTCGCATCAACGGCTAGGGGACACGCGCTGAAACTCGATTACGCGATGCTGGCCAAGCAACTTTATGGGACGCACGGTCAATAGACTGTCGCAGCCGAGCATGTCAACGCACTGATCGCAGCGGGACTCGCGACCTCAACCGAGGACGAATGGCTCTACCTGCCCGCTGTCGATGACGCGATGATTAGGCATGGAAAGATGATTGTCGGTGGCACCCGTGGCGGGCGGCCTAAGAAGAAACGGAGGAGATAACAGTGACGGATGATCCTCCGAAAAAAGAAGTGCCGCTGGAATCATCACTTCCAACGGCACCAAGCATCACTCAGGATGCGATTAGCATTGAGAATACTATATCACGTGAACGGTTCGCACAGCTCAGCGGCGTTGAACCGCCACAAATCTGCGCTGCTGCAACGGAAACCGAGGAAGCCGCCAAATCGCGGCTATGTGACGACAAAAGTGATCGATGGCTATATCTCGCCGCGAGGGGCAAGCTTGAACTTCAGTTGCTATTAGAAATACGACGATACGAGCGCATCGGCTCATGCAAGGGCTATAAGGTTTGCGGATTGAAGAAAACCGACATCGAACTGGCCGAATTCTTTAACGCGGCGCGGCCGAGCGTCTGCAAAGCGCGAAAGGCGTTGAAATCAAGGCATCTCATCGACTCGGTTGACGGCATACTGCAACTCCGATATGCAGCCATCCTCGATGCCGCCAAGTCCATGGGATGGAGCGACTAGGCAGCCGTCCCGCATCTATTGCGGGACGGCTTTTCAGTGTTCAAAAGGGTGGGTTTAAGTGTAACGTGAGGTTAAACCAGCCTGTAACGTGACGTTACATCTTCTGTAACTTGAAGTTACACTTCCTGTAACGTGAGGTTACACATGTGTAACTTGAGGTTACATTTAACCCACCCTTCAAAAGGGGGCATTCAAGCGTCCCGAACCGCAGGTAGAAGCGCCGCAGGTGTAACGTCAAGTTACATTCCATTTATATATAAATAAGTAAGTAATAGATATAGGGCTTCGGTGCATCAACGACCGCTCACTACGCCACACCGGCATACCCGCGCTCAAGGCTCGCGTTCAACTCCCTTTCGACAGCCTGGGGCTACCCAAGGAGCCCCTACGGCTATCGAAAGCGCGCAGAACGCTCGCATCCACTCGGACCGTCCTCGGCCCCCACAGACGGATGGACGAACGCATCGGCAACGATCTATCCGTCCGACCATCCGGACGTTAACGCCCTCTACGGACAGACCAGAATTATGGAATCCACGTGATTTGAGGGGTACCGTTTTGGGTACTCGTTGGGTACATAAAGAAAAAGGTCAGAGACAACACCGTCTCTGACCTGCGCAAACTATGGTGGGCCGTCAGGGGTTCGAACCCTGGACCTTGGGATTAAAAGTCCCCTGCTCTGCCAGCTGAGCTAACGGCCCGCGGGTGGCATTGTACCACGGTCTGGGACTATTCCCAACTCCATTGGCCGTTCTGGAAAATCACAACTTCACGTCCATCAGGCGTAATGCCCGTAATATCGATGTCGTCCGTGCCGATCATAAAATCGACGTGCGTGCTCGAGACGTTAACGCCATGCTCCAGGAGCTCCTCCTTGGACATGTCATACCCACCCTCGATGCATTCGGGGAAACCGACACCTAGCGCGAGATGGCAGCTAGCGTTCTCGTCATAGAGCGTATCGTAGAACAGAACACCACTTTCGCGGATCGGCGTGTTCTTGGAAATGAGCGCGACCTCTCCCAGGTGAGCAGCGCCCTCGTCAGTATCGATGATACTTGCGAGCGTTGCCTTGCCCACGCGGGCGTCGTAGTCCACCACGCGGCCGCCCTCGAACTTAATCCAAAAATCGTCGACTTTATTGCCGTGGTGGATGAGCGGCATGGCCGAGTACACGATACCGTCGGCGCGCATGCGATCGGGCGAAGTGAAGACTTCCTCGGTGGGAATGTTGGGGAAGAAGGGGTGCCCATCGGGCGTCTTGCCCTTGCCGCCGGCCCACTCGTGACCCTTCGTCATGCCAATCGTCAGATCGGTTCCATTTGCCGCGGTGTAATGCAGGCAGTCGAAACGATTGCCGTTCAGGAAACGCAGGTTCTTTTCGAATGCGGCGTCATGGAGCTCCCAGTCGCTCTCTGGGTCCTGGCCATCGGCGCGAGCGGTGTGCAGAATCGCATTCCACAGCTTATAGATTGCAACCTCATCGGCGTCTCCCGGGAACACCTCGCGCGCCCAAGCCACGACCGGAGCGCCGGCGATGCACCACGGATTGATGTTGTAATCCAGTCCACGGCGGAAAACTTTGCACTGCGTGTTCTTTGCCTTAGAAGCTGCAGCGGGCTTAGCGGGATCGATGCCCTTAAGGGCGGCGGGGTCCGCACCCTCGATAAAGATAAAGCAGGCACCGTCCTGGGCCAGGGAATCCAGCTGCAGGCGCTTCCACTCGGGCGTCTGCTCAAAATAGCTTTTCTCGACATGCTCGTACGTGAGCCTCGTCACGGCATCATCGGCCCAGATGACCGTCACGTGGCCGGCGCCGGCAGCATAGGCCTCCGCGACCACCACGCGCGCAAACGGCACGCACTCAACCGGAGACTGAACGACGACTTCCTGGCCGGGCTTAACGTTTACGCCCTTGCGGACAACCAGGCGCGCATAGTTTTTAATCTTGGGCTCCAGGGACTTCATACCCTCCAGGGCCTCTTCGACCGTCAGGGCAGCTCGAATCATGTGCCACTCCATCTATCTATAGAACAGTAAAAAGGCGCGCCGCAAAAACGACGCGCCTTATATCTTAGCGATAAGTATGTATGCAAACGCTACTTCTTCTTGGAGTCCTTCTTGTCCTCCTCGGCAGCTGCGCGCTCGATAAGAGCGTTGAGCTTGTTCTCGGACATGCCCTCGGCCTGCGCGCGGTACATGTTGCGCAAGGGACGAATACGAGCGAAGTCGTAGATAAAGTCACCTAGGATGATGACATAGGACAAAACGATGCCGACCATCTGGACAGGGCTGGACACCATGCCAGCGGGAGCGAAGTACAGCGAGGCCCAAATTGCCACGACGAGCACCATGCCAATGGCGAGCACAATCCACCAGATGCGACGGCGCTTGGTGTAGTCCTCGTCCTGCTTGAGGAGGATATTCGACACCGTATAGATGCGGTCCTCCTTGGCGCGCTGCTTAGCCTTGCGGGCGCGCTTCTCCTCTTTAGAGAGGCCCTCGAGGTTCTCGCCCTTCTCGAGCTCTTTGCGGCGTGCCTTAGACGAAGCCGGCACGACGCGAACGGAGCTCGCTGCTTGGCGGGCGGGCTTAGCAGATGCGGCAGACTTGCGCGCAACCCCGGTAACTTCGTGGGATTGCGTGCGCTTGTTCGTGGCGCTACGGGTACTCACTTATGCGTTCTCCTTCATGCTTGTGAACTGGGAGCCCGTGATGATCTGGAAGGCCTCGCGATAGCGCTCGGACGTGCCATCGATGACCTCGGCGGGCAGGTGCGGGGTCTCCCCCGTCATATCCCAGTTGGCCTTGAGCCAATTGCGGACGAATTGCTTGTCGTAGCTAGGCTGGATCTTGCCCTCCTCGTAGCTGGCAGCAGGCCAGAAACGGCTGGAGTCGGGCGTGAGGCACTCGTCGATCAGCGTGACCTTGCCATCGATGACACCAAACTCGAACTTGGTGTCGGCAATGATGATGCCACGGGTCGCGGCGTACTCGGCAGCGGCCTTGTAGATCTTGAGGGAAAGGTCACGAATCTGCGTGGCGATGTCCTCGCCCACGATCTCGCAGCAACGCTCGAACGAGATGTTCTCGTCGTGGTCACCGATCTCGGCCTTCGTGGACGGCGTGAACAACGGCTCGGGAAGCTTGGAAGCCTCGGTCAGGCCCTCAGGCAGCTGGATGCCGCAGACGGTGCCGTTCTCGTCGTAGGTCTTCTTGCCCGAACCGGTCAGATAGCCGCGGACGATGCACTCGATAGGAATCGTCTGGGCCTTCTTAACCAGCATGGCGCGGCCAGCGAGGTAGTCACGATACTCAGCAAACTCCTCGGGGAAATCCGCCGGGTCGATGGAAACGAGATGGTTGGGAACGATGTCGGCAAACTTATCGAACCAGAATGCCGAGATGCGATTGAGCACCTCTCCCTTAAACGGAATCTCGTCGGGAAGAATGAAGTCGAACGCAGAAATGCGGTCGGTGGCGACCATCAGCAGGTTTTCACCGGCATCGTAAATATCACGAACCTTGCCACGGGAATCCGGACGACGCTCCATCGTTGTCACGTGAGTCACTCCTTACCTAAATACGACAGAAATGCGGGTTCTTTCCCGCATGTTTTCGCAAACTCGGAGCGGCAGGGACGCGGCCCCTCCTTCACCGAATAGCGAAAAGCTAGTGCTCCATTGTAGTAGATGCCGCGTCCGCCGTGTGCTCGCGGGGCAGATGAATTGTAAAAGTCGTACCCTTTCCAAGCTCCGACTCCACGGATATGTAGCCATGGTGACGCTCGACGATCTGCTTGGTCACGGCGAGGCCAACGCCCAGGCCGCCAGCTTCGCGGGCGCGGCTGGCATCGGCGCGCCAAAACCGCCCGAAGATGCGCGACAGATCGTCCTTGGCAATACCGATGCCGGTATCAGAAACGGCAATGCTGACGTGCTTGCGGTCACTGAGCACCGACACCACGACCCAACCGCCCTCGGGGGTGTAGCGCATGGCGTTGCTCATGAGATTGATGACGCATTGTGTGATCATGTCGGGATCGGCTTCGACGACATCGTCGTGACCTTGGGTCTCGTCGGCAAAGCGCAAGCGCAGATCGCGGTCGACAAACAGGCGCTCCTGGGCATTGACGATGGAACGCACGAAAGGAACCATGTCCACCGGCTCAAGGTTGAGCGGAGCCGTGCTGTTTTCCATGCGCGACAGGTCGAGCATCTGCTGCACCAGACGAGCCAGGCGACGCGTCTCGGAAGCAACGGTCTCCAAATGCTCATCGTCGGTGGGATACACGCCATCCTGCATGGCCTCGACCGTTGCGAGCATGGCCATAAGCGGCGTGCGAAGCTCGTGTGCAACGTCTGAGGTCAGGCGCTTCTCGTGTTTCATATCCTTCTCGAGCGAAGTGGCCATCTCATCGAAGGTCTCACCCAGCTGATCAATCTCGTCATCACCGCGCAAACCAGTACGAGCGGACAGATCGCCATCGCGAATTTGCTTGGCCGTGCTCGTAATACGATGAATCGGCTTGGTGAGCATGCGCGACACGAGCGATCCGATAACGACCGAAATGCAGATTGCAACAACCGCGGCGAGGGCCATGGCGTTAAAGGTCTTCTCCCTAAATGCAGAGTCCGCCTTGGTGAGCAAGGCATCGGAGCCGATGGCCCATAGCTTTACCTGTCCGACATGCTCGCCCGAAGACGTTATGATTTCGACGTTGGCAACGCTATCGGAGTCGGTTGGAGCAGACGAGACCGGGCTATGCGATGCTTTTTTACCGCTCGAGCTGCTCGACGCTGATTCGCTCTCGCGCACATCGGCGGTCGCGCTTGCCGAAGGCCATGAGTCGTCATAAACGACAACGCCTTTCTTGTTGACGACCTGCATACCCAAATCGTCGGACACCAAACTCGATGTCGCGACCGTACGTAGCTCGCCCGCAGTCCAATTGCCGTTTTCCTCATACGACGTCGCAAGCTTTTCGGCAGCAGAATTTGCGATTTCGACGATATTGGAGCGCGTGTAATCCGAAAAGACCGTGCCCCACACAACAGAGACCACGCCCACCAGCACCAATACCGTCATGAGCGATGTCAGAGCAAAAGCAAGTGCCATGCGCGAGGGATAGCTCATCGTTGGCCGTGAATCGGAACGAGGCGTGTTCCAACTAGCCTTGGAACCCGCCTCGCTCTCCTGCTTGTGCTTTTGTCCGATTTCAAAGCGCGCAGGTGTCATATGTGATTTCCCTATTTCTCGTCCGACTTATCGGTCTTGGCCGGAGCCTCGAAGCGATAGCCGACACCGTGGACGGTGTAGAGCCACTTGGGCTTCTTGGGATCATCGCCCAGCTTGGCGCGAAGGTTCTTCACGTGGCTGTCGATGGTGCGCTCATAGCCCTCAAAGTCGTACCCAAGCACCTTCTCGACCAGCTCCATACGGTTGTAGACACGGCCGGGATGACGAGCAAGCGTGGTGAGCAGCTTGAACTCGGAAGCCGTCAGATCGACTTCTTTGCCCTCGACCAAGATCTTGTGGCCCGAGATATCGATGACCAGATCGCCGAAGTCGAGTACCTCGACGGCGGGCTCGTCGGCCTGGTGGGCACGACGGAACAGGGCGCGTACGCGGGCGACAAGTTCGCGCGGCGAGAACGGCTTAATCAGGTAGTCGTCGGCGCCGAGCTCAAGACCGATAATACGGTCCTCGATCTCGCCCTTGGCAGTCAGCATGATGATGGGAACATCCGAGGTATCGCGAATGGTGCGGCAAACGCGCTCGCCGGGGATCTTGGGGAGCATAAGATCGAGCACGACCAGGTCGAACTGATGCTTCTCGAACTCCTCGATCGCGGACTGACCGTCGCCGACGCCCACAACCCAGTAGCCTTCGCGCTCGAGATAGGCAGCGACGGCGTCACGGATTGCCTTCTCATCCTCGACCAGCAGAATCTTTTTTGCATCTGAAGCCATAACACGGCCCCCCTGTCTCAATTAGCTAAGAACAAGATCATTTTAACGCACCTGAGCCCACCGGATGCCGCTATGACGTGGCAGCTCGGCGGGCGGTACTCACAATTACAACGCGTTTATTCCCCTGTTGGCGCCTTTTTAACCCCTCTAAGCTTAAAGAGAGAATAGGCGTGCGGTGACCGTCTCGGGTATACCCTGGCTGTTGCGCACCGTGGCGTACGTAAGGAATGAGTCCGATTTTCCCGCCGTAGCTGGATAATCGCCATACTCCAAAGCGCGGTCGGGCGACAACAGCGAACCATAGGTCTTGGCAGAGGTGTCGATCAGGAAATGCGATGCCTGTACCTTAACAAGGTATTTATTCTTCTTGCCAGCCGCACATGCGAGAGGCTCGCGGGACAGGAAGAGGTACGGCCCTCCCTCATTACCGATATACGTGCCCATGTTGCCCAGGCCGCCCACGCCACTATAGGTCGCCTCGATAGAAAACACGAAGGTATCGCCCATATATACGGCCTCGAAAGGCGAGACTGACGAGGGAAGGACCAGCTGGGCACGTTTGGTGTTGTTGCCATCGGTCAGATCGATTGCCGTTATGCCGTAGTAGACGCCCTCGTCGTTGCGGACACGCGGCGAGATGGTCAAAATGCCGTCGCTCGCGCGTGGGGCCGACGCAAAGCGGCCCGTCGATTTCCAAATTGTCTCGGCCTTAGATTCATCAAGCGAGCGACGATAGCAAAACGAATCGTTACTCGTTTTATTGCCGCCTGCCGAAGGCATTTTATACCAGATGACTGATGACCCGAACGCCGTAAACAGTGGCGGATCGTAGTCCTTGCCACCTCGATCGAGCTCAACCACGTCGCCAGAGAGCGAAGCGCCCGACAGATTTTGAGCGTAGAGCTTCCACGATGAATTGGCAAAGTTCATCTCAACCCACGCAAACACGCCATCGCCGGCACGGACATCGTAAAAAGCATATCCCGTACCCTCGATAGGATCCTCAATTAATGTGGTAAGTGAGCCATCGCCCAGGTTGAGCACACCGAGTGTGTTGGCGTGCAGTGCCGATGCGGGCGCCATCATTGCCGCAGTATAGTCACCCTCGCAGTAGTACAGCAACGTGCCCAGCGGCAGCGTCCACGATGCCACCGGCTTAAGATCGATGTCGACTGCCTCGTACTCATCCGTAATCGAGATGATCTTGGAATCGTCCTTGATAACCTGCGGCTCGCCAGCGGCATCATCACTGGTGCCTGTTTTTTTCGAACATCCGGCAAGCACCGTGGCAGCGCCCGCGGCAGCTCCACCGAGCACAAAGCCGCGGCGCGATATTCCGTTCTTGATGTGGTCGGCGATACCCATTAGGCGATCTCGGCGCGGGCGGCCTCGATAGCGCGCGTAAGCTGATCGGCGCAAGAGGTCTTCTTCATGCCGCAGGTATTGCCGGCAAGAACCTCGATCACACGGTCGGCAGGAGCGCCCTCGACCAGTTTGGAGATGGCCTTAAGGTTGCCATCGCAGCCGCCGGTAAACTCGACGCCCAGTACCTTGCTGCCGTCGTCGGAAAGATTGAGATGGATATTGCGAGAGCACACGCCCTGAGGCTTGTAGTCAAAGCTAATCATTGAGATCCCCTCTCATAGAGAAATTTCAGATGTCTATTATCCCCGCCCGGGCCGATATAGTATCGCGGGCACCGATTCAACATCCTACGATGCACAAACCGGTGACTGCAATACTAACGATTCGCGTCCTGAGCGTGAACTTCACGCTTCTCTTGATACATGTTATGGTCGGCAACGCGGTATATCTCGGCTAGCGTACAGCCGGGTGTCTCTACCGTCGCGATGCCAAATGACGCGCTGACGGCCAGCGCATCATCGCTCGCCGCAGCAAGACCGCGGCGAAGATCTTGCACCAATTGACGCGCGGACTCGCGATCAGTGTAGGGGCATATCAACAAAAACTCATCTCCACCAACGCGCATGGGCACAAACTTCTCGCCCGCCACCCGCCTCAATACAGACGCCGTACGCCGCAGCAACTCATCGCCCATTTCGTGACCGTAAAGATCGTTGGTGCGCTTGAGGTGGTTGCAGTCCATCATGATCACACTCACGGGCAGGGATTTGTTCACCGAGTCGTCGCCAAGGGACTCAAGGTAATTTCTATTGCGAAGCCCCGTCAGTTTGTCCTGAAAAGAAAGCTCTTCGGCTCGCTTTGCCATCGAGATGTTATGCGTCGCCACGACGACCGATTCCAGTCGGCCCCGCTCATCGCGACGCTGCGGAACAACCTGCAGCGAATACCAAGCACCTCGGCAATCTCGCACCTCGGCATCCAAGTGCGGCACGCCCTCCATACGGTCCCGAAGCGTACTTGTATCTATAAGTTCCATGACCACTTCGCGGCTTTCGGGACTCACAACGTCTCGACAAACCGTGTCCAAAAAGTCATATGCCTCGGTATGCTCAGCAAATATTTTCGCCATCGACGGCGACATGTTAATTCCCTCGATCTCGAGCGTATCGAGATGCAACAGGAAGGTCGACTCATACGCAGAACTGATGGCATTGATGATGCCGAGCTGCTTGTCCTTTTCGGCCAAGTTGCGACGGTCGGCAATAGTGCGCACCAACAGCACTACGACCCAAAACGCCAGGCACGCCAGCACGCCGGCAGCGACAAATGCAATCCTGCCAGACATGACCTCAGATTTGGGGTAGAGCGCAAACAGGCGGTAGTCCTTATACGCCGCACGCACGGCATACCAGGTAGTTCCCTGATATTCGACGCGCGTTAGGCCTTCGTCTTTCCAGTCAGTTCCGCTATCGGCAAGAAGTCGGGCAAGGGCTATATCGACGGTCGAATCGTTTGAGGATACGATTTGCGCATCGCGCATCACGAGCACCGTTGGACCCTGATGGAACGTGTTGTTCACGAGCACGTCAGCGATAACGTATGAATAGTCATCGGAGGGCTCAGCCGCAAGCGATTGATACCCCAACGCCACCCCATCACCGTACGGGATGGCACTCACGGCAAAGTCGACGCCGCGACGCTCTACGACGATCGAGTAGGACACTTTGGAGCCTCGATACATCGATGCGACCGGCGAACAGGCCAGCTCCTCTCGCCACAGCATCAGTGGATCGCGACCGTCAGTATCGTAATGAGCGGCCATATGGCCGTCGGCGTCCATGACCAACATTCCCGAAAGACACTCGGTATGGACATATTCCTCGACCAGATCGTCGTTGACTTCAACGCGATCAGGCGGCAAGAACGCCGCAAACGACTCGAGCGCAGCATCCAAATTGTGCGTCGCCTCGGTTTTTCTTCCCTGTTCATATCGGTCATATTTTTTGCAGGCGTTTTTTAGAAACACCATGGTTTCCTGGCCAAACCCAAGCGTTTTATCGAGACAGCGATGCGTACCGACCATGTAGAGCAAACTCAATAGGACAACGCTGGCCACAACGCCGATAGCCGCGGCGACCAAACCCTTTCGACGCAAGCGGCACTTGTCATTTGTCATGATTCCGCCCTTTGCCCGTCCGCCGTCGCTCCTGCCTTGTAATTGCTCACAATACGATCAATCGTGCCGTCCCGATCCATGTCGAACAGCACGGTATTGAGGTTTTTGACGTACTCCCCCTCATAGCTGTTCTCAAACGCAACGCCCAGGTCAACTGTCATAACGTTGTCGGCAAACACGCGATAAACACCGGGATACTGCGCGACGAGCCGGTCGAGCGATTGAACGTCCGCCATCCAACAGTCAACATAACCTTTGACCAGGGCAGCTTTGCAGAGTTCGGCAGAGCCATATGATTTGATGTGCACATCCGGCGAGATACCCAGGTCCCCGGCAAGCAATCGGCGTTCACTCACTGAACCCGCAATCACCGCAATGGTCTTGCTTCCATCGAGAGACGTCAAACCCTTGATACCACTCGTTTTCTTGGCGGCGACCGAGACTGTCACGGTCAGATACGGCTCAGTCCAGTAATAATCGTCTTCGCGATAATTGGGCGAATAGTCGCACCACAGACAATCGATATCGCCGTTTTTGAGCAGGCGATCGCGATCATTCCAAGATATGTCAACAAATTGCGGTTTGGTTCCAGCACGCTTGCAGGCCTCGCGGGCGATATCGATATCGATACCGGCGTAATCGCCTGTGGTATCGACATACACATAGGGGTCATTATCCGTAACGCCAATCTTGAGCACCGGGAGATCTTTATCGGCTTCATTCGAGGAGGAAGGACTGCGTCGAACGGTATACGTCAGGGCGCCCGCGCAGACGGCAACAAAGAGCATGAGCACAAGCGAGACGATAGCGCCTCGTTTAATACGTCTGGGCACGTGCCTCCTTTCATCAAAACAGCAGCCGAATTATCATTCTATTACCGGAGCCTGCGGCAGCAACGAAAAAAAGCGCCTCGCCCAAGACGGGCAAGGCGCCAATGGTTGAAATGTATCCGCAAGCGGTCGAATAAAGCCAGCCTACTCGAAGCTCAGCTGCTCCAGACGGTCGAAGACCGTATCGATACGAGTGAGGAAGTCCCACGGATCGAAGATCTCGTCGAGCTTCTCCTGGCTGACGGTGCAGCGCGGATCCGCCTCGAGGCGCTCCTTAAAGGTGGGACCGGAGACGCAATCCTGCACCTCGTGCCAGGTTGCCATAGCGTTCTCCTGCACGATGGCGTAAGCGTCCTCGCGGGTAATACCCGTGTCGACGAGAGCCAACAGCACCTTGGAAGAGAAGATGAGGCCGCGGGTCTTGTTGAGATTGGCCATCATGCGCGCCGGATACAGCTGCAGGCCATCGATAACGCGAATGAGGCACTGGAACATGTGGTCAAGGGCGATGAAGCTATCGGCCTGGGCGACGCGCTCGGCAGAGGAGTGCGAAATGTCGCGCTCGTGCCACAGGGCAACGTTGTCAAAAGCGACCTGAGCGTTGGACTTCACGACGCGCGACAGCCCGCAGACCTTCTCCATGGTGATGGGGTTGCGCTTGTGCGGCATGGCGGAGCTGCCCTTTTGTCCCTTGCGGAACGGCTCCTCGGCCTCGAGCGTATCGGTCTTCTGCAGGTTGCGAACCTCGGTCGCAATGCGCTCGCAGGTAGCTGCCGTGGTAGCGAGCACACCGGCAAGATAGGCGTGGTGGTCGCGGCTGATGACCTGCGTGGACAGCGGATCATGAACCAGACCTAAGTGCTCGCAGACATACTCCTCGACAAACGGCTCGATGGAGCTGTACGTGCCGACAGCGCCCGAGATGGCACCGAAAGCAACGTTCTTACGGGCGTCCTCAAGACGGTCCAGATCGCGCTTGAGCTCCCAGGCCCAAGAGCCAAACTTCATACCGAAGGTCATCGGCTCGGCATGGATGCCATGAGTACGGCCGGCGCAGAGCGTGTTGCGCTCCTCGAAGGCGCGACGCTTGCAGATCTCGCCGAGCTTCTTGACGTCCTCGATGATAAGGTCGCAAGCCTGAGTGAGCTGATAGCACAGAGCCGTATCACCCAGGTCGGAGCTGGTCATGCCGTAGTGAACCCAGCGGCTGGGCTTGGGCTCGCCCTCGGGAACGTCGGCATCGATATACTCCTTCATGTTGGTCAGGAAGGCGATGACGTCGTGGCGCGTGACTTCCTCGATCTCGTCGACCTTTGCCTTCTCGAAGTTGGCGTGGTCGCGAATCCACTGGGCTTCGTCTTTGGAAATACCGATCTTGCCGAGCTCCGCCTGGGCCTCGCAGGCCAGGACCTCGATCTCCTGCCAAATGGCGTACTTGTTCTCGAGGGAGAAGATGTGTCCCATCTCCGGGCGGGTATAGCGATCGATCATAGCGGCTCCTTTTTGGTTATTGGCACGTTGGTCGTAACTCGACTATTGTACCGTGCGCAGGTGCCCGTATGAGCTACGGGCATCAACCTAACATTTTGAGATTGGAGCGGGCAACGGGACGTTCGCGTATTTGCTTCGCAAATCCGCACCGGCTACGGTCGATCCCCTCGGATTCACGGTGACGATGGGGAAGACTTTGTTGAATTGGCCGTCCCGAGGTCTTCTGTGCTCCATGGAGCGGACAACGGGACGTCCGCGTATTTGCTTCGCAAATCCGCACCGGCTTCAGGCGCCTGTCGGCGCCTTCGCCTGCTCGCTACAAACGCTTCGCGTTTGCTTAACGCTCGCACCCTGTCGGGTTCGAGTCCCGGCACTATATTGAAAAAAGGCACGGCACCGGAACGGTGTCGTGCTTGTGCTTTTTACTGGAGCGGGCAACGGGACTCGAACCCGCGAGTGTCAGCTTGGGAATCTCCAACTAAATAATTCAAAGAGATAAATAGAGTCGCTATCGTTGCAGGTAAAACGTTCGTTATGTGCCATAATGTGCAACGTGCCGCAAAGAGGAACATACGATTTTGCGGCGGTATTGCGGCGTATTTTGCGGCGCACGGGGTGAACGGAGCATCTGCCATGAGATATACGACGGTCAGGGTCAGGGAGCGCAAGGGGCGCGGCCTCATTGCCGAGGCCTCGTACAAGGACGAGGGCGGCAAGTGGCGCAAGCGCTCAAAGACGCTCGACGCGACGGGCAAGAGGGCCGCCCAGAAAGAGGCTGAGGCGTGGCTAGCCGACTTGAACGCCGAGGAGGAGCGCAAGGAGCGCGAGGGTTCGGCGTTGGCGGTTCTGGGGTTCGACCCGGAGACGGTGCTTACCGTGGCCGCCTACGTTCGCCGCTATATCGACGGCAAGCGCCCGAGTATCGACCCGTCAACGTTCAACGAGTACGGGCGTCTGCTCGACAACATCATTTCCCCGCTTCTCGGGGAGGTGGCACTTTCCGATCTCAACCCGGACATGGTGAGGGCGTGGGTCGCCAAGATGGGCGAGACATACGCCCCCGGCACGATGAAAAAGGCGCTCACGCTGCTGCGCTCGGCTTGTAATCAGGCCGTCGATACCGACCTGCTGGGCAAAGACCCGACCCGAGGCGTCAAGCCGCCCAAGGCCGGACGCCCGCGCCCCAACTCGCTTACCGCCGAGGGCGTGCGAACCGTGCGCGAGGTGCTAAGGGTGGCGGGCATGACGCCCGCCATGCTCGGGGTCAAAATCGCCCTATACACGGGCATGAGGGAGGGCGAGATATGCGGCCTCCGGTGGGCGAACGTCGATACCGATAGCGGCGTGCTCAAGGTGGAGGACAGCATAGGCCGCGACGGGACGAGGTTCTACGCCAAAGACCCCAAGAACGACGGCAGCGCCCGCGCGGTGTATTTCGGCTCAGAGCTTGCCGCCGACCTCGTGGCGCGGCGCGAGGAGATGGAGGCCGCGTGCCTCGCTGCGGGCGTGCCTTTCACCGGGGCGCTCTACGTGCTCGGAGACATTCGAGGCGGTTTCATGCGCCCCAACACGATTTGGCTGAGGTGGCGCAACCTTGCCGAGGCGCTGGAGCTGAAAGGGACGAGGGGAACCCGCCCGACGTTCCACGACCTACGCCATACGTTTGCAACCATGGCCGTAGCCGCCCACGTGGACATTAAAGCTATCTCAGCATCTATGGGGCACTCGAACGCCGCCATGACGCTCAATATCTACGCCGACGCGACAGCCGAGGGCAAGCAACGCGCGGCCCAGACCATGCAAGCCGTTTTGTCGGGCGGTGAGGCGTGATGGGCGCACGCAAAGCGAGGGGAAATGACTTGAACGCCCTCCAAGAGGTTTTCGAGACACCCGAAGAGGATGCCGCATGGATGAGGCGGTACGGCGTCTTGCCGACACGTCTACCTCAGTTCGGGGCGGGGACGGACGCCATTCGCCGCATACGGGATGCCTGCGGGGTCAAACAGAGCGTTTTGGCGAACGTATGCGATAGGTCAAACTCTAGGGTCAGCGAGTGGGCGGCCAAGCCGGAACTCGTGAAAGCGCCGGAACTCGTTCGTATAGTCAACTACTGTGAGCGCTACTGGAGCGGTACGCCCGATGGGTACGCGGAGTTTATTCGGGGCCTCCTAGACGCAGATTGCATGGCTAGTCCGGAGTTTTACGAGACGCCCGAACCGTGGATTGCCCCGTACTGCATCCTACTCGACGCATGGCCCGACCTCACGGAGCATCAGCGCGAGGTTCTAGCCGAGATAGCTACGGACATGGCCATAGCTAACGAGGTCGAGGACAAATAGAAAAACCCGTTCGGTTTTTTCGGCCTGCGGCGTCGCCCGGTGCGCATAGGCCGAAAAACGGTCACGCCGACACGCCGAAAGTTCGGCAAACGGAACTGAATACCAAGCATCACGGACGCTCTACCGAATAACAGCAGGTAGAGCGTCCGTTTTATGTTTCGTTGCAACATGGCTATAACCGTTACAGAGCGCTCAGAGAGAAAGCAACCGAACCATTGGAGGTTATAGCCATGTGCACTCAGGAACATCTGGACGAACTCAGGAAAGCCGCGAACGAGGGCCGCTATTCCGACATTCCCAACCCGCTCACGGCACCCGAGGCGGCGGCTATCGCCCGTCGCTCACGCGTGACCATCGCCCGCGCCTGTCAGAGCGGACAGCTCAAAGCCTCGAACACTGGCACCCGCTGGAACGTCAACCGCGATAGCCTGCTTGCATACGCGGGCCTCATCTAGGGCGCGGCGCATGAGGCCGATTAGGGCGGCGCTGGAGGCCGCGAGGCACGCGGCGAACGCCGACGTTCCGGGAATGACCGGGCGGCAGATGGGCGAGGAGATAGACCGCCTCACTGCCCGCCTAGCCGCCAAGGGGTACAGGCAGCCCTACCGCACTTGGGCGCGGGGCCGTATCGAGGCCATTGGGCGCGAGATAGCGAGGCGAAAGAGAGGGGGCGGCGGCAGTGTGGAACGAGGACATTAGGCCCGTGCCCGTGAACATGGGGAGGTTGATAACGTCGGCTCAGGCGGGCGCGGTGCTCGACCTCAGCGAGAGGGACGTTCGCCGCCTCATCCGGCAAGGGGCGCTCGACGAGGTGCGCATAGGGCGGCGCGTCTACGTAACCCGCAAGTCGGCACTCGCACTCGTGGGGGTGGACGATGGATAGCGAAAAGCGGACAGAGTACCGCCGAGAGGTCGAGCGCCGGGCGGCGGCACTCAGGCGCATGAGGAAAGACCGGGGCATTGCGAGCGGCAAGCCCCCGTGCGCATACGACAAAATCCAACTGCGGGACTACCTCGCGTCGCTCAGGATAGAGGACGAGGGCGAGCGGTGCGCCTACCTTGCCGCGCTCATCGACTATTGGTTCACGGGCGTGTGCCCAGACCATCTGGACGGCGTGCCCCGCGCCTATTTCGACGCCAACGCCGACCGCCTCAGCGACGCCCGCGAGGACTCGTGGCGAAAGGCCAACATGCTGCGGGACATAGACCTCACCGGGTGGCTGGAGGACGGGAACGGCAACGTTCCGCCAGCTGGAGAGGGGGTGTCACACCCCGTGTCAGACCCCGTGTCGGACGGGGTGTGCACACAGCATAGCTATAAACTACTACCTACTAGCTATGACCTATCCGCTACTAGCCATGGGCCTACAGGCCCAATGGCTAGTAGCGAGGAGGCTACCGACTATGAGCGAGGCCCCGGCGTTTTCGAGACGGGCGAGACGTTCTTTCACGCCCCGTGCCCCGTATGCCATGAGGCGGTGAAGGCATGGATAGACGGCAGAGGCCTAATCGTTTCGAGCTGCGACAGGCACGGCATGAAAACCGTCGGCCTGCCGCCATCGGGTCTGGAGGCCGTGAGGGAGAACGGTCGAAGCTCATACGTGCTCAGGGAAAGCAGGGAGCATGGGGAGGGCTAGGGCCGCTATCCACGCCGAATGGGAACCCGACGCCCTCAGCCGTTCCCGGTGGAGCGCTGCGCATACCCTCAAAGAGATCGAGGAGGCGGAGGCCGAGGCGGCGGGAAAGCGCAAGCACCGCGAACCCGGAATCTCTCGCCGTCCTGCGGAAATACCTACCTGAATCAACTAAGATATTCGAAGAGATGCTTGAGGAGCTGATTTGATGGAAAGCCGGGTTAAGCAGGAGAAGCTTGCAAAAGCTCGTATCGAGAAGGCCAAACCCGTCTTTATTGAGATGTTCGGCTATGAGCCTATGTTCTACGGGCACGTTTGCGAATATGCCGACCTTCTGGAAGAGTCCATCTCGTCCGGTGAGCCTAAGCTCATGGAGCATGACTCTAGCATTTTCCTTTAGCCCATCAATCGGCTAATCGGTCTAACTGCTTGCCTAGTTCAGCCCCGCCCCGGCGGGGCTTTTTCATGCCGGGGCGAACCCGCGAGGCGGGGCCGGGGGCGTGGCGTGTGCAGGGTTTCGGCGTTTCGCCGGGACATGCGGAGCGAGGCCGCCGAGGGCGCGGCGTCGGTGCAACATGGGGAGCGCCGGGACGAAACGGAGAGACGAGGAGGAGACATGGCGACTCGATTTATCGGGGGCATGATCGCCGAGGGCCTGCCGGAGATAGCGGGCGCGGTACCCGCTGCGGGGGGGGGTTGTCGTGGAGGTGGACACGGCGCTAGAGCCGGAGCGCGGCGATCTGGTGGCGTGCTCGACAGCCGACGATTGCCCCTCAGCGCCCCAGATTGCCCGCATTCGGCGCTTTGACGCCGAGGCGGGGACGTTGGAGGTGCAGCCGTTGGACACGGCCCTAGAGGCCGCCACGGTGGCCCGGGACGCCAAGCCGGAGGACGGGCTTACCGTTGACGGCGTGATAGTCGCCGCCTACGCCCCCGTCTACGTGAGGGGCCGAGGCGGGGAACATTGGCTCAGGGCCTAGCACCCCGCATGGGCGGCCCCATCGCCGGGGCGGTATCGGGGCGCGGCCTCCGTAGACCAAAACCGCGCTCGTTCCAAGCCGATACCGCGCCGAGGGCGGGGCCGCTCAAATCGAATTATCGAAAGCCTAAAAAAGGGGCCGTATCCCGGTGCGCGGGGTGCGGCCCCGCTGCTTTAACGTCAACTGTGTCACCCATTAAAAAAGGGCGGGGAGGGGCACACGGGCCGTTCAACCTTAAGTTTCTTAAGCCCAAAAAAAGAGCCGGAGGAGGCGCGGGAGGCGTCGAGGCGAATACGGTTTCGCCGGAGTTTTGCGGCGATTTTGCGGCATTTCATTGCGGCAAGAGGCACGAATGAAAAACAGGCCAAGCGCTCTAAGCTCTTGACCTGCTGTTTTGCGTGGAGCGGGCAACGGGACTCGAACCCGCGAGTGTCAGCTTGGGAAGCTGATGCCTTACCACTTGGCGATGCCCGCTTGTGTGTTGGCTAGTATAACGCGGTTGTCTTGTTCGATACAAGGGTGTCGATGCTTGTTTTAGCTGTGGAGAATCGTCTGAAAAACAGTCCAATTGTGGAGACAGGGACCTCTGGTGTCCTTATTTCACCATCTTTTACCTGCGGTTTTATTTGATTGTTCCATATGAACCCAATTTGTCGGAAATCGGGCAAGCTTTTGGTCAGCTTCCGGTACTTACCCGCATGAACCTCGGGGGTAGCCTCGTCCCAAGCGCCGCAGCCTCCCCGTGCGGCGCACGAGGGATAAGGAGCAGCCATGTCCAACGCACCCACGCACTCTGTCCACAGCGCAATCGCAACAGGCCCGCTGCTCCTACTCCTCTTCCTACTCATCAGTTGCTTGGCTCCGAGACCCGCACTTGCCATCGACGGGTACGATCAGCTCGGCTTTCGCACCATTAGCGACGATTGTGGGCCCTTCTTCATCGGTAAGTACGAGGCTCAAGACGCCTCAATCGCGTACTGTATGAACCAGGAACGTCCCGGTCCCACCAAGCCGGGTGGCCCATGGCTCAACTTTGATCAGGGCTGGGTATGGCTCGACGACGAGTTCGCGGCGATCGTTTGTCACGGATATCCTTCCGCAACGTCATTTGGCGGTTACAGCCTGTCGCCCGATCGCGCCCGTGCCGCCACTCAACTTGCCGTATGGATGCTTAACGGCACCACCCATGTCGACGGCACTTACTCCTATACAACAGCTCAAGGCAAAACAAAGAGCGGGCATTTTACCGCCGACAATGAGGTTGTGGCTGCCGCACGGTGGCTTCACGACAATGCAAAATCGGGAGGCATCAAAGCCGCTCCGCACCGCGCACGGCGCTATTTGGGACCCATATCGGGCGGCAGCAAACGTCAAGACATGCTCTACGTGCTGCCAGCGGTCTCTGTTTCTTTCCAAAAGAAGTCCGCGAACACCGTCATTACCAGCGGAAACGGCACCTATCAGTTTGACGGGGCAACATTCGATATCTTCGAGAGCGTGAGCGACGCGCGCGTGGGCACGCTCAAAATGGACGGCAACGGCCGAGCACAGGCAACACTTTTACCTAACACGGCATACTACCTGGTAGAGACAAAGGCACCGGCAGGCTATATCCCTCGACGCGACCGCATCCCCTTTACCACGGAAGGCAATGGTGGTCATGTCACAATCGATGAGCAGCCAGGCACCATCACGTTGCGCATCGTAAAGACCGACGCCGCAACGGGCGCTGGAGCCCAAGCGGGGACCTCGCTTGCCGGTGCCGAGTTTACCTGCGTCTCTCAATCCACCCCCGGATGGACGCAAACCCTCACGACCGACGAAAACGGTCGAGCGGCCCTTGATAACGTTCCCCTGGGAACCTTCACCATCTATGAGTCGAAGGCCCCCGAGGGCTACCTGCTGCCCAGCGACAGCTGGACCTACACCGTTGGAGCCGACCAGCTGGGCGACTCGGGCGTCGTCGAGCTCGAATCTCGCGTTTCCGATATTCCGATTGCATTTGACCTTGAGATTTCCAAATTCAAAGATCATGGCAACAGCGATCAGTCTGGCTTGGAGCAGCCCGCGGAAGGCGTTGTCTTTGAAGTCATCAGCAATAGCTCACAACAGGTTGTTGGAACGTTAACCACAAATATCTATGGTTTTGCCTCCACCAAAGACCAGCCCGGAGCATGGTTCGGTGCGGGCAAGCGGCCCGACGGCGCCCACGGAGCCATCCCCTACGACCGTGCCGGCTATACACTTCGGGAGGTCCCAGAATCCGTCCCCGAAGGCTTTAAACAGGCAGGAGAATGGACCGTCTCGGCTGAACAGATTGCCGACGGTGCCGAGCTTCAGTACATCGTGGACAACCATGCCCTATCGACACATCTCCAGATTGCTAAGCGCGACGCCCAAACCGGTGCCGCGGTTCCCCTTGCAGGCTTTAGCTTCCAGTTGCTCGGCAGCAACCACGAGCCCATCTCGCAAACGTGCTGGTATCCGTCCCACAATGTCCTGAACACCTTTACGACCGACGCAACTGGTACCGTCACGCTGCCCGAGTCTCTTAACCCGGGCACCTACTACGTGCGAGAAGTCTCGGCAAAGAAACCTTATCTTGTCGGAGAGGATCTCGAGATAACAATCCCCGCCGACAGGTATCTAACGCCCGTTGCGATTGCCTCATACTTCGACGATGCGGCAACCGGAAGCATCGAAATCGTAAAGTCCGACGCTACCGACGGGCGCAAACTCATGGGGGCTGTATTTGATATCCGAGCCGCAGGCGATATTATTCGCCCCGACGGCAGCATCGTTGCCCTGGACGGCGAAACCGTCGCCACCGTAACGACTGACGAGCAGGGGTCCGCCCGTGCGAGCCATCTTTCGCTGGGATGTGGAACCGCATGCTACGAAGTCGTTGAGACCCAAGCGCCCGAAGGATATCTCCTAGACCAAAGTCCCCATACGGTCGAGCTGTCATATGCCGACCAGACAACGTCCGTCATCGAAGCCCATCTCGGAGTATCCGACGATTTCACCAAGATCGATATCTCAAAAGTCGACCTAACCGGAAAACAAGAGGTGGAGGGCGCTCAGCTCACCCTATATGGACAAGACGAAACCGAAATAGACTCCTGGACCTCATCCGATAAACCGCACCGTATCGAACATCTTGCGCCCGGCACCTACACGTTGCGCGAAATGATGTCCCCGCGAACCTACGACCTTGCCGAGGAGATAACGTTTGAAGTGAAGGCTACGGGAGAAGTCCAATCTTTCGCAATGAAGGACGCACCGATCGAGATCAAGGGACAGGTCGACAAGCGTCAAGAAATTGCCCAGCCCACCGGGGATGGCCTCTTGGCTAACGGCGATGGCAAAAACCGCGCCGCGACACAAGCCGATGCGGAAGGGTTTTTCTCCTACACCGTCGATGCGCGAAACGAGTCGACCACCTGGGTTGATGAGTTCACGATTACCGATGATCTTGAGTGCGCCAAGGGCGGTACGGCAAGACTCGTCTCAATCGAAACCCCTATTGCCATCGGCGACCTCAACGGTCTGTGCAACGTGTGGTACCGCACAACGCCACTGGGCTCGTCAGGCATCGACGAACAGGCAAACGCAACACTTGACGATGGACATGAAAACCCCTGGCTTGAGTCCGACGAAGTTAAAGAGAGCTTGGGCGGGGACCGTCGTCTCGTTGATTACGAAGGCTGGCAACTCTGGAAAACCGATGTCCCGACCACAAAATCAATCACGCTTGAGGTAAATGAGCTCGACCTTCCCGTCGATACCATCGTAACGGGCATTCGCCTTGAGTACGGTGCGGTGGACGCCGACTTTGCAACCAGGTGCGACGAAGATTCTTGGAAGCGCGAAGACCTTAAAAACGAACATGACGATCTCGATGACGCCAAGGCAACCCTCGGTACAGACGCCCGGAGTGCAGTAGTCCATATGCAGGCAACTTCTTCCTATACGCCCCAGGCACCAGTTGCCAACAGCGCCCGTGTCGACCTCTGTCGCAACGGCGGCGGCGACAAACTTGAGTCACATGACGAGGATCGTGTCGTTCAGCGCTGCACCCTACCGCAGGACCTACCGGCAACAGGATCAGTTCCCATCGCCGCCTGCATCACCGCGCTCCTGACCTCGGGTGCGGCAGCCCTATGGTTCGCTCGCCTTAGGTCGATCCCAAAGAAGCGCTAACGCGATAAAAAGCGGGCGAGTCAGTCTCCCGCCTCGCCCGCTTTCAATCATTTAAATCGCCACATCTACTCGGCAGATGAAGATCCGCTGTCGACGAGCGCCTGCTCGGACTCGGGGATTCCATCGGCACCCGTACTTTGCTCTTGCTCCACCTCTTCGCTGATTGCGGATGCGGGGGTCGACCCCTTTACACCCACGATATAGGCAGCCCCAAATCCCAAAGCGACGGCAATAAGGGTCAGAATCAAATAAACAGGCCAATGACGTTTAATGAACGAAAACACGTTGACTCCTTAGAGCTCCGCCTACGAACGGCGGATAACCTCGGTCACGACCTCGGATACCGTGGCAATGTTCGTCGGGTTAACGTTGTGGGGCAGGTCGTCCTCGGTGCGAGCACAAGCCAGGCGCGTGCCGTCCACACCGGCGATGGTGAGGGCACGACGGCTCGCCTCGAGTGCGGCATAGGCATCGGTCTTGGCATAGGGCATCTCGAGCGCACCACAATCGACATGGAACGACTTGCAGACCTTGCTGACCAGATTCATGATGCGGCGGTCGCCCTTAAGCAGCTGCTGCTCGCCCTCGACCGTCACTACCGAAAGCCTACCGGCGCCGACGGATTCAAGATTGATGAAGAATACGCCGCGGAGCTTATCGCGATGCGAGGCCAAGAACGCCTTCATGCCGGCGCCATCACAATCCGAGGCACCCGTCGCCACAAACCAGATATCGTGACCAAGCAGTTCGTCATCGCCCATAGAAGCGACAGCCGAGAGCATGTCCTCGTCAGATGCACCATCGGAAGACGTGGCGCCGCCCTTCCAGCCGTCGTTATCGTCCTCGAAGTTATCCCACGAGCCGATACCGCGGCCAGACTTCTTAGCATCGTAATCGTCTTCGACACCCAGCCAGTCACTCATGCTGTCCTGATCGTTTTTCTTTTTACGACCAAACAGACCGCCCAGACCGCGCTTGCGGGGCTTGGGCGCGGCCGAAGCGGGAGCCGAGATGGTCTCGAGCGGCTGCGCGCCCGACGCGACGGGCATGGAAGGTGCAACGGGCGCCGACGTGGGCTCGGGACCCTGCGCCGTCGCGAAGGGGTCATCGACCTGAGCCGAGGGGTCGGGAAGGTCGAACAGTGACGTGCGAGACGCAACGTTAGCCTGCTTCATCGACGGCAGCGACGGATCGGGAACCGAAGCCAACGGCGACGAGGAGGGCGTAGGCACCGGAACTGACGCCGGATCGGGAACATTCATCTGCGGGCGCGGCGTGGCCTGAGACGAAATCTGCGCCATGAGGGAATCGACCGTTTCGTCCTGAGTGGGGGCGACGTTGGCAACCGTGGAGCCAGAACCACCCGGAGTCGGCATGGTGAAAATCTGCGTGGAGTAAGGTCTCGACTCGTCCGTCTCGGGCGCCTCGGAAACCTCGGAGACCACAGCTGCCTCATCCTGCTCGACCTCGGCCGAATCGTTCTGCTCAACCGCTACGTGCTGCTCTTCCTCAGCACTGACCTCAACGACCTGGTCTTCGGCAGCATCCGGGACTTCAACCGCATCGGCGGTCTCGGCATCGTTTGCCACAGCGGCCTGATCATCGGAAGCCTCAAGGGGCTCAGCAATCGCGGTGCCCTGTTTTTCAAACGTTATCGTGGCATCGAACTGCGCGGCGTCGAACGACATGGTGCCATCAACGGGCTGCTGGGGCTCGAAAGACGTCGTCGCCTCAACAACATCAGCGGATGCCGGTTGCTGGGACTCAAAAGACGTCGTAGCTTCGGCAGCGTCGACGGCCACGGGCTGCTGAGCCTCGTTCTGTTCGAACTCCTGCGCCGCACGCTCACGCTCCGCCTCGGCTGCCTGCTGCTGAGCGATAGCCTCCTGCTCGGCAGCCTCGCGTGCGATGGCGCGCTTTTCCTCAAAGTCGTCGATGAATTTCTTGCCCTTTGCAAATGCACCCTTAAAGAAGCTGGAAGCACTGGCCCCAATCGAAGAGAAGGCGGATGCAATATCGGCATGGGGCGTCGCCGCGGGAATCTCGGCCGAGAAATCGGTATCACTCTCGTAAGACACGCGCCTCGGCTGTTCAGCGTAATCGTCGTCAGACTCGTCCGTAACGTCTTGCGCCGGCGCGGCGGGAGCCAAAATGTCCAGTCCTGCCGCGGGATCGATCGCGGACACCGCCTCGGGCTCGGCAACGGCAGCGGTAACCGCGGCAGACTCATCATCCACGGCGACAACGGGCGCAGGTGCAGTCACGACGGGGGCAAGCTCGGGCTCGAATGTCGGCTCCTCGCCCTCCTCGTAATCGAGCGTACAGGACTCGGGAAGCATGCCGAGTGCGCGGATGGCATCCGAACCAAAGCGGATGTTGCCGGCGGCATTGCGATAGAGCTTAGGCTCAGGCTCGCTGGGCTCGACCACAACAGACTCCTCCGCCGACTCGGCAGCGGGAACCTCGGCAGCAGGCTCTTCGACTTGGACAGCCTGGCCCTGTGCCTCGGGCACAATGGAGCCGATCAGCGTCTCGTCGGCAGATGCACCCTCAAAGCCATCGATCTGCTCGTCGAAAGCCTCGCCTTGTTCGGACTCGAGCTGATCATCGGAAGCGATCGGCTGGCCAAACTCGTCCTCCTCGTAGGTAGGCTCTTCGTACTCAATGGTGTTGCCATAGTCGTTTTGCTGCTGGGCCGCGGCATATTCCGCCGCCGCACGTGCCATCTCCTCGGCGCGACGTTTTTGCTCACCAAAATAGGTGTCGAACGGAACATCGTCGGGGAACTCATTCTCGCCCTGGAAGGGGGCGACATTGTCCATAACGCCAAGCAAAGCGGCGACAGAAGATTTGTTGCACACCGCGCCGGACGTATAGGGAAGGATGTAGCGATTGGAGATGATGTTTGCCGCGTTGGCGAGCGCAACGAGAGAGGCGAGAATCGCGACGATCCACAGCAGAACCTTGAGCGCGCCGGGAAGCGGCAGGATACGCAGGACGGCGACGGCAGCGGGGGCAACCGTGGCGACGGGCAGCAACTTAGCGATGAGCGCGCGGTACGAAGCATAGGGCTCGCGGGCAAGCAGCTCGGCGCGAGGGGAGTCGTAATGTGCGACAACGACCACCGGGCGATTGCGCGGGGACGCGAGCGGGCCAGAAGCCTTGTGATAGGCGATGACATTTTGGCTCACGCCCGTCTTTCCCAGCCCCGAAATCACGGGATGCCCGGTACGCTCGAGCACATAGAGCACGGCACCGATGATGGCCAGCAGGGTACCGACCAAGCCGATGCCGCCACCGATACCCATAAGCAGGGCGCCGACAAACGCAAGGATGCCGGTGATAGCAAATGCCAGCCTGCTCGGCGCGGGAGCATTAAACTCCTGCACCTCGGGATCAAAGCCATGGTTGCGGAAAATCTGAGCGATATCCTCGGCAGCCAAGCGCTCTTCTTCGCTGCATGCCGGCGTGATGCCGGTGTTCTGCAGCAGGTGGTTGATATAGTTCTGGGTGTTCGCCATGTGCGCTCCACATCCATAATCCGACAAATAGGCCCAATGCATGCACATTAGAACCGTATATAGTCGAAAGTATACCCCGAGCGAGCGCAAACGACCGAATTCGGGCCATCTTAACGCCCCGAGCGGACAAGGATATAGCCTAATCTCCATATCGGACTAAAATCATGGCAGCAAACCACCTTCCCATGCGAGGACTCTATGACGGCAAGCGACACGACCGCTATTAACAAAAAGGGAACGCCGGAACCCAGTTTCGATAAAACGGCCCAGCGCATCCTCAATCTTTTCTTTGTACTCAACAGTTCTCCCGAGCCGTTGACGACCGAACAAATCGTCTTGGATTCCGATTTGGGGTATGGCTCGGGCAACATCGACTCGGATAAGCGCAAGTTCCGCCGCGATCGCGACAAACTACTCGAACGCGGCATCGTAATCAAAGAGGTTCGCCTCGCCGGCGCGCAAGAGACCGAGGAAAGCTCGTGGACGATCGACCGCGAGCACACGTTTGCGGCAGGTGGGCTCATCACCGCAGACGATGCCGACATCTTGCTAGACGCCATCGACCAGACGCTTGCGGCCGGCTCCTCCGCCTTTGCCGCGCCGCTTGCCGACATCCGGTCCAAGATTGCCTATCTCACCGGCATATCTGCCGCAGACGAGGCGCCGATTCACCGTTCTCCCACCGTCGATGCAGTTTGGAGCGCCTTTGCCGAGCGCTGTGCACTGCGCTTTTTGTATCAGAACGGTCGCGGCGAGCAGAAAGAGCGCACCGTCTGCGTCTACGGTATGTTCGAACACGATGGCACGGCGTATTTCTGCGGTCTGGACAATGCCACCGACAACATCAGAACGTTCCGCTGCGACCGCATCGTCCGTGCTTGGCGCCCCTCAAAGGCATACTCCATTCCCGCAGACTTCAATCTCAACGATTACCTGTTCTTTGAGTTCGATTTTGCCGACCGACCGCCCGTTGCGGCAACGTTCTCGTTCGCGCGCGAGTCGCAAGCCGATATGGTCAGCGGTCTCACGCGCGGGCGAGGCGATCTTGCACGCAGCGAAGAAGGATGGACCTGGACCGTTGACGTGCGCGACTTTGACGCCGCCGCCTCATTCTGCATGGCCCATGCCATGGACGGCATGAGGCCCGTTGCCCCCGATGCACTCAAACTGGCGTGGAACCACCTCATCGAAAGGACGGTGCATGAGCATGCCCGCTCGTAAACTCACCAGCGAGCAGAGACTCTCGCGTGCCATCGACATCATGGAAGCCCTCTACGCAGCCGGAAGCGCGGGGCTGACGAGAAATGAGATTTGCAGCCGCTTCGACATTTCCGGAGCTTCGCTGGACGAGATCCTCGATATCGTCTCGACCCTCGCTGATCGCGAGTCGGGCGCCCGCATTATCTGCGAGCGTAACGGCGAACACATATCCCTTACCGGCGATGCTGGACGCGTGCTGCCGCTGCGCCTGAGTGCCGCCGAAGGCGCCGTGCTCAATCATGAACTTGAATCACTGGGGATCGAGCCCCAGGCGGCGGCTCGGATTCGACATGCTCTCCTTCCCGAAGAGCTCGGCTACAATCAGCGCGTCGTCGACACTGTTGTCCGCGGATCGCACTGGCAGCAGCTCAGCAGCGCTATTCAGGACGGCGTTCGTTGCCGCATTACTTATCGTTCGATGGACGATGCACAGCCGCGCGAGCGCCTCATCGACCCCTTGCGCATCGCGACGCATGGCGATCAGACCTACCTGATTGCCTGGGACATCGAGGTTGATGGGCAACGTTCCTACCGCATGGACAAAATCGAAGGTCTTTCCCTCACCGAGGATTCCGTCGAGCGCCACGCGCCTTCGACCGCATCCCTTCACGACTCCCTCTCCCAAGCGGAGCAGAGCGCAAAGCTCCTCATGCCGCTCGACATGGCAGAGCGTCTAGACTGGGCAGGTATTATGTCGATCGAGCCAAACGGGGCAGGTGCGGCAACAGTGATCGTGCGTTACGGCTCCGAGCGTTGGCTGCTCAGCCAGGTAATAGCAGCGGGCGGAGCCATCCACATTCTGGATGACCCCGCTCTGTCAAAGCGTCTATGCGATATGGCGAAGACCTTAGTCTGCCCGCTCTAGCGGCGCCGCTCGTGGCGTGCACGCCACAACTGCAGATAGTGACCGATCTGCGCCGATTCAATGCGCTGATAGGAACTCGTGGGCAGCGAAGTTAAAAACTTCTTGCCATAGCCCTTCGTCACTAGGCGTGGGTCGGCCAAGATGAGCACGCCACAATCGGTCGACGAGCGAATGAGGCGGCCGGCGGCTTGTTTGACCTCGAGCACAGCCTCGGGCAGCGAATAGCGTGCCCAGGCGCGATCTTCACGCAGATTACGCTCGCACGAGAGCGGGTCCGTGGGGCTCGAGAACGGCAACTTGGGGATGATGACGCAGCGCAGCGTCTCGCCGCTGGCATCAAACCCCTCCCAGAAGGCCTTGAGCGCAAAGAGCGACGAGGTCGGCTCGTTGATAAAACGGTCCCGCAGACGGCGCGGGGACGAATTTCGCTGCTGGCAGTTAAGCTCCAGGCCTGCACGGGCCAGTTTGGGCTCCACACGGGCGAACAGATCCTCCATGTCACGTCTGTTGGTGAACAGCGTGAGCACCGATCCACCCATGGCAAGATGGGCGTCGACCAGTACGCGCTCGAGTGCCGACAGATAGCCCTCGCGATCGCGCGGGTCGGGAATATCCCCGGCAACGACCACGGCCATATTTGAGTCGAAGTCATAGCTCGAATCCAGATGCAGCGACGAGGACGTCGAAGCACCGATACGGTCGAGTCCGACAGCGTGGTTAAAGTGCTCAAAGCTCTTAGACACCGTCATGGTCGCCGAGGCAAAGATAGCCGTGTGGACCTCAGGCAGCCACTCGGTTGCCAAGGCCTCGCCAATGTCGATGCGCTCTGCGGTCATTGACTCGCCGCCGGCACGCAGTCTGCGGTTAACCTGCAGCGAGTACACGTAGTGTTCATCGGTACCATCGATGATGAGTTTGAGGTTCTCCGTTAGTTCGTGCAGACGATGCGAGATATCACTCAGGTCGACAACGATCTCGGGCTTATCGCCGGCGACGGCTTGCACCAGCGCATCGACACTCTTGTCCGCTTGCTCCAGTGCGTCGATGGCGGCATGCGCCGACTGCATAAAATCATGCCAGTCGTCCGATTCGCGCAGCTCGGGGCCAATCCATAGATTGGCATTGTCATAACCCCCACGGGCACGGCGGCCGAGCTCACGAACGCCATCGAACACGTCGGCGATTGCCATGCTCGCACGGGCGACGGTGGATGTCGCCTTGGCGGTTAGGCCAAGATAGAGCGTGGAGCCCTCAGAAGTCGCCAAATCACGGGAAACCTGGCTCAGCGCACCGGAGCTCGAACCGCCCAGGCGCTCAAACAGAACGCGTGACTCATCGGCCGAGACCACGCGCGCCCACTGGCGGCGAGCCTCGCGCTCGATGGAATGGGCCTCGTCGACTGCCCAATGGCGAATCGGGGGCAAAATCCTACCCTCGGCAGCGACATTGCGGAACAACAGCGAGTGGTTGGTGACCACCACGTCGGCATGCGCCGCACGGCGACGCGCGCCGTGAACCAGACATTTGTCGGGGAAGAACGGGCATAGGCGACGGGCACACTCGCGCGAGGCCGTCGTAAAGTCGGGACGATTGACGCTGCGCCAGCGAATGCCAAGCGAATCGAGGTCGCCGTCTGCCGACTGGCACACGTACGCCATGATGACCGCAACTGCCGTGAGCGTGTCAGCCGGATCGCGCTTGGTGGTGATCTCGACCTGGCCGCGACTCATGCGCTCGAGCTTGCGCAGGCACGGATAGTGGTCATAGCCCTTGAGGGCGCAAAATGACAGGCCGGCGTCCAGTTGTTCGGCAAGCTTTGGCAGCTCATGGTACATGAGTTGGTCGGCGAGATTATTCGATTTGGTCGCAATGCCAACGGTAATGTTGTTACGGCGTGCAGCCTCGGCAAAAGGCACCAGATAGGCCATCGACTTACCGACGCCCGTACCCGCCTCGATTACACGGTGCGTACCCGTGACGAGCGCATCGCGGACCTCGAGTGCCATCGCAATCTGCTCATCACGCGGCTCGTAGGTGGGATACATGCGATTGACCAGGCCACCCGGAGCATAATCCGCCTCGATTTCTTCGCGGCTCGGCATCTTGAGGACCGGCAGTTCGTCGGCATCCACGCGATCGTCGGCACGGTCGGCCTTGAGAACGTCGGCGCGTGCGGCGCTGAGTGAGAAGATGGAGCCCGGGTTCTGACCCGCCAAAATCGAGAAGATGGGACGATAAGACCAAGGCACATCGGGATGCATATCGGCCAAGCGCGTCATAAGACCCTGAGGCAGGTCGGTGAGCGCCACGAGCAGCACGCGCCACACCCCACACAGAGCGTCGACATCGGCATTCGCACGATGCGACACCGAGTCACAGCCGAACAGGTCGGCCATAAAGGACAACTTGTGCGACGCCAGGCGCGGCAGTGCGATGCGAGACAGCGCCAATGAATCGATCCAAATATCGCTGACGTTAACTCCGCCCTTGACCGACTCGATAAACGAGCGGTCGAAGGTGGCGTTATGAGCGATGACTGGGCAACCGCCGACAAAATCGGCGAGAGCAGCCACGGCGTCGACGGCCGACGGAGCGTCAGCCACATCGGCGTTCGTAATGCTCGTGAGCTCGGTAATCTCGGCGGGAATCAACTGCTTGGGATGCACAAAGGTATCGAAGCGGTCAACGACCTCGCGGCCCGAGAGTCGGGCCGCGGAAATCTCAATCAGCTCATTGTCTTGCACCGAAAGACCCGTGGTCTCGGTGTCGAGGACGATGACATCCTCCTCGATAAGCCCGAACGACTGCGTCTTGGCACGCTCGGCAAGCGTGGCATAGGAATCGATGACAAACTGCGGCGTTCCAGGAGATACGGCGTCCTTGATTAGCATGCAATGCCCGCTCGGCGAAGGCCCATGCGAATCAGGCTGTCACAGACCTGCGGGAACGTCATATCGTCCGTATGGCGAATCTCATCCGGATACAGCGACGTATCGGTCATACCCGGAATCGTATTGGTCTCGAGGATAACGGGGCCGTCCTCACTCACGATAAAGTCGCTACGCGAGATGCCCAGGCAACCGAGGGCCTTGTGGGCAGCACAGGCAAGTTCCTGGGCGCGAGCGTAGTTCTCGGGCGAAATCTGAGCCGGAATGCGATGGATATCCGTGGGGTCGACGTACTTAACGTCCAGATTGTAGAACTCACAGTCCTCGGGCTTGCGAATCTCGACGATCGGCAGGGCGCGCACTTCGTCCTCGCCATACACGCCCACCGTGATCTCGGTTCCCTCGATGCACTTCTCGACCAGCACCTTATCGCCGTACTCAAAGGCCTTGGCGATGGCGGCAGGCAGCTCGGAAGGCTCGTGAACCAGGGAGATACCATAGCTCGAACCATTGACGGCGGGCTTCACAAAGCAGCGCTCGCCACAAACCTCGACGATGTGATCGATATCGACTTCGTCGCCCGTCTCGAGTGCCAGACCAGGGGCAATGGGGATTCCTGCCTTGGCGTACAGGAGCTTCGAGACCTCCTTATCGGCACCACAGGCGCTCGCAAGCACGCCCGAGGCCGTGTAGGGGATACCCAAGGTCTCCATGGCGCCCTGCATGGCACCGTCCTCGCCGCCTGCTCCGTGCATGGCGATAAACGCCACGTCAAAGCCGCTGGTTGCCATGGTCACCATAAAGTTATCGGCAGCCGTGTCCAGCAGTTCAACCGAGGTGTAGCCGGCCTCCTTCAGGGCCGCCACGACGTTCTTTCCCGAATTGAGCGAAATCTCACGCTCAGCGGAATGACCACCCGCCAAGACCGCTACGTGCATGTTCTCTAGGCTTTTACCCGGCATGGGCAGACTCCTCCTCTATAATTTCTGCAGCTGATACCATATTGTAGCGATACCCTCTACGTTTCCCCAAAATCGAAAGGCTTCCATGAATCCCAGGACTAAATCTCAGGACATTCGCGACTTGAGCCAAAACGATATCCGCGAGCTTGTTGCCGAACTTGGCCAGCCCGCCTTCCGCGCAAAGCAGCTAATCGAATGGGTCTTTGAGAAGAACGTTTGTTCGTTTGATGATATGACCAATCTACCCAAGGCTTTCCGTGAGCAGCTTAAAGACGCCTTTGCCTTCGATACGCCGACAGAGCTCACCAAGCAGGTTTCCAAGGACGGCTCTCGCAAGTATCTGCTCGAGTATCACGATGGCATTTCCGTTGAGACGGTTGGTATGCCGCGCCGCAACAAGCTGTCCGTCTGCGTTTCCACCCAGGCCGGCTGTGGCATGGGCTGCGCCTTTTGCGCCACCGGCCTCAACGGCCTTAAACGCTCGCTGACCGCACAGGAAATCGTCGACCAGGTGCTCCATGTTTCTAACGATTTTGGCGAGCGCGCGACGAGCGTCGTCTTTATGGGCCAGGGCGAGCCCTTCGCCAACTATGATGAGGTGCTTAAGGCCCTTCGCATTCTTAACGATCCCGACGGTATCGGTATTGGTGCACGCCACCTTACCGTGTCCACCAGCGGCGTTATTCCCGGCATTCGCAAGTTCGCCGACATTCCCGAACAGTTTACGCTCGCCGTCTCGCTGCACTCCGCTATCCAGTCTACGCGCAACAAGCTTATGCCCGGCGTTAAGAAATACACGTTGCTGCGCCTTCACGAGGCCCTGCAGCTTTACACCGAGAAGACCGGACGCCGCCCGACCTACGAATACGCAATGATTGAAGGCGTCAACGATACTAATCCTGAGATGCAGGCACTTTGCGACTTCTGCGAGGGAACGCTGTGCCACGTCAATCTGATTCAGCTCAACGACATTGAGGGCAGCCCGCTCAAGCCGTCTCCGATCCACAAGGTCGAAGATCTTCAGCGTCGCCTTGAGTCCCGCGGTATTGAGACCACGATCCGCAATTCACGTGGCAACGACATTGACGCTGCCTGCGGTCAGCTGAAGCAGCGATTCAAAGTTCAAAAGAACGCGTAGGGGAGACACCCGACAGCGTTTCATGTGAAACATCGACGGCCTCGATTGCAGAAATTGCAATCGAGGCCGTTTCATTTATATCCAAAGAACTTAGGCACTCAAACTTATTAAACAATTTTGAGTCGAAATAAGGGGTCCTTGTCTTAAGTATCAGACAAGGACCCCTTTAGAATTGCTGAGTAATTGTTAGGTACCTAATAACCAACGTTCTCCCATTGATGATTAACCCAATCCTGATTAATCTTGGGATTCTTAGTTACCTGAGCGGTTCGCATAGCGACATCTTCCGTCATTACATCCATTTTCTTCTTAGATGTGTCGACAATATCCTGCGCTCCACGAAGCAGTCGACCTCGCAACTCCTCGTCTGTCGCGATCTTATATCCGGCAAAGGCACCAGCGGCGACGGTGGTTACCAAAGCAATCACTGTGAGGAACTTATTCTTCATCCTGATCCTCCTGACCAAATTGAATCATTTCGCCAAGAATGCGGGAAAGCTCTTCTTCGTCTTTGAATTCAATCTCAATCTTATTCTTACCGCGGGAGCTCTTCACTCGCACGTTGGTATTGAAAACCTGACGAAGAACACGAGCAGCCTTCTTAAACGACTGAGGCGTTGCGGGTCTGGGTGTCTTCGGCGTCTCTCCGGCAGAAAACAATGGAGCAAGATTTTCTGTCGCACGTACCGAAAGACCTTCTGCAACCACCTTCTCGGCAAGTCGAATCCGAGCATCTTCGTAGGGAACAGCCAGAATCGCCCTTGCATGGCCAGCGGTAAGCTTTCCTTCAAAAATCATCTGCTGAACAACGTCAGGAAGATCTAGAAGACGGAGGGAATTGGTGATTGCAGAGCGCGACTTACTGACAGCCTTTGACAGGGCTTCCTGCGTCATACCACTTGCATCGATAAGCCGGCGATACCCCTTTGCCTCTTCAACGGGATTCAAATCGGAACGTTGAAGATTCTCGATAAGCGCCAGGGCAAGCATCTCTTCATCATTAACATCTTTAATGATGACGGGCAGTTCTTCAAGACCAGCAAGTTTCGACGCCTGATAACGGCGTTCACCGGCAATGATCTCATAACCGTTACCATGCTTGCGAACCAAGAGCGGCTGCAAAACGCCATGTTCTTGGATTGACTCGCTCAACTCGCGAAGTTCAGTTTCATTGAAGTGAATACGTGGCTGATTCGGGTTTGGAACGATATCTTCAATCGGAAGCTTCGTTTCTGCTGCAGCATTTGAAGCTGAAGCTGCAGAACCACCGGTCTCATATTCAGCTTCAGACACGAGCGCGTTTAGTCCACGGCCTAATCCACCGCGCTTCTTCACACTAGGCACGCTTGATCACCTCTTTTGCAAGGTTCATATATGCTTTTGCACCCTTATTTTGGGGTGCATAGGTAATTACAGGCTCACCAAAAGACGGAGCTTCGGAGATTTTAACTGTACGAGGAATCAATGTTTTAAATGCTTTGTCGCCAAAGTACGACTGAACCTCTTCAACGACCTGATTTGAAAGAGAAGTACGCGAGTCATACATCGTCATAAGCACGCCATAAGTATCCAAACCCTTATTCAGACGCGATTTAACCATCTTCATTGACTCAAGAAGCTTCGTTACGCCCTCAAGCGCGTAATACTCGCACTGAATTGGGATCAAAACGCTATCTGCAGCCGTTAGTGCATTGATGGTTAGAAGCCCAAGCGAAGGCGGGCAGTCAATAAAGATGAAGTCAAACTCATCCTGAATCGGCTCAAGCAGATCTTTTAGACGTGTTTCGCGTGCAATTGCACTCACAAGCTCAATTTCTGCACCTGCAAGCTGAATTGTTGCCGGAATAACGAACACCTTTTTACAGTTCGTATCAAGAACGAGCGATTCTGCAGGCACGTCATTCAACAATGCATCATAAATACAGTGATCAAGGTCTTCTTTTTCGATTCCAAAACCACTCGTGCTATTACCTTGCGGGTCAAAATCGACAATGAGCGTCTTCCGACCTTGTTCACCCAGTGCTGCGGCAAGATTTACAGCCGTCGTCGACTTACCAACACCGCCTTTTTGGTTGATGATTGCAATGATACGCGTGTTTTTTGCGCTCTTGGAACGCTTAACGTCGCGAAATCCCACGGTCCCTCCTGGTGTGTATTAATGCCGTTAAACGGAGGATGTTTCACGTGAAACATTCCGATTTGTTATCAACTACGATGTTTCACGTGAAACATTTTGAGTCGACACTATCCATTATGTTTCACGTGAAACATCTAAGCAAGCGGATTCTTCTTCGCCATGCCATTAGCACGCGGAAGAGTAACGGATGCTGGACGAGACTTCTTAAGAATGATGAACTCACGATGCCCTAAGCCATCAGGCAAATCTAATTCATCGGTGAAAAGCGCTGTAAAGCCGCAGATCTTAGAAGCAGCCTCGCCAGAATCAAGCTCTTCATCTGTGGGATTGCCCTTAGTAATGACAAAGAGTCCACCGTCTTTCAAATAAGGAGAAGCATATTCAACAAGAACCGGGAACGGAGCAAGTGCACGAGCAGTAACAACAGCAAATTGCTTCTTATGAGAACGTGCATATTCTTCTAGACGATCATGAACAGCATGGGCGTGCTTCAGGCCAAGACTCTTAACAAAAGAGTTAACAGCATCAACTTTCTTACCAACTGAATCGATATAGGTTGCCTTACGGCCACTGGCAATAGTCAGAGGAATACCAGGGAAACCAGCACCAGTACCCATATCAAGCAGCGCACCCTCAGGGGCCTTATTGATATAAGGAAGTAATACAAGTGAGTCCAGAATGTGAAGAACTGCAGCATCGTCAACATTCAGAATGCGCGTAAGATTAGTAGCCTTATTGGTCTCCAATACAAGATCCAGGTGCTGAATACAGGCCCGAAGCTCGTCATCGGAAACCTTCAATGAATAGTCTTTGCAATACGAAGCAAGACGGCTAAGCATCTGGTTTGCTTGCTCATCAGTCAACACAAACAAGACGACTCCTTTCTGACAAAAATCAGTGTATCGAGAACTTTTGACAAAAAAAGGGGACGTGGAAACCACGTCCCCTTAGCATAAGCTCAAGCAGATTATCGAGCAACAATCACTACGTGACGATCGGGGTCAGAGCCCTCAGAATGGGTATCGACCGCATCGTTGCCACGAAGTGCAATATGAACCAGTCGACGCTCATAGGCATTCATGGGCGGAAGCGAAACACTCTTATGAGTGCGAATAGCACGCTCGGCAGCAGACTGAGCCATGGATGCGACCTTGTCTTGACGGCGGCTCTTGTAGCCCTCAACGTCCACCACAACGGGATACCTAAAGCCAAGTTTACGGCTCACCAGAAGCGAGAACATGACCTGAAGGGCATCAAGCGTACGACCGTGACGACCAATGAGAACAGCAAGGTCAGGAGCCGTTACGTCCAGAATCAGCTCGCCCTCATCGCCCTCATACTCATCGATAGGAGAGTTGGCGGCATCGAAGTGCGAAAGGATGGAACGCAGAATAGAAATCGCAACATCGGCAATGGTGTCAAGCTCCTCATCAGTCAGCTCTTCACCAGCCTTGTAGCGCTGTGCAATCTCGGGATAATCGCCCGCAACCTGCGGGGCAACCTCCTCAAGCATATCCTCGATGATCTCTTCAGACATAACGTACTCCAAAAGTTAGGTACCTAAATAAGATTGATATCCCGACTACTTCTTCTTGTGCGGACGCGGCTTCTTCTCGCGGCGCGTGACCTCGACCTGCAGCGGGGCGTTCTTAAGACGCTCCTCCTCATCGGCCTTGGCCTTGTCGATAACCTTCTGCGTCACGAAGATCTGCTGGATAACCTGCCAAGCAGAAGATACATCGTAATAGAGCAGGACGCCGACGGGCAGGCTCCAGCCCATCCAGAGCATCATGACGGTCATAACAACGGCCATCATGCGCATGCTCTGGGCCTGCTGACCAGTCTGATTGCGAGACATATACAGCTGCGGAATCAGGGTCAGGACGGCAAACAGGATCAGGCAGACCAGCGCAGGCAGTGCAACCATAAAGCCATCGGCAAAGGAAGCGCTCGGCGTCGTGGTCAGGTCGGGCAGAATGTTGAAGAACGAGAACGTGCCCTCGTCAAAGTACTGCGGCAGATTGCGCAGCAACGTGAACAGGGCGAACAGGATAGGCATCTGGATCAGCAGCGGCAGACAACCAGCCATGGGGTTGAACTTGTTCTCGCTGTAGAACTTCTGCATCTCCTCGGCCTGACGCTGGGGATCGTCTGCATAGCGCTCCTGGATCTCGAGCATCTTGGGCTGCAGCACCTGCATGCGGGCCGTCGACTTGGTCGACTTGAGCATAAGCGGCGTCAGCAGCAGACGGATAATGACCACCAGGATGATGATGGACAGGCCCCAGTCGACCGCAAAGGTCTGGATGAGCTTGAGCAGCTCAAAAAGGATGTTAACGATCCAATCCCACATGTAAGTTTTCCTCCGATAGCGAGTGCCCGCTAGGGCACAGGGTCATAACCGCCGACGTGCAGGGGATTGCAGCGAGCGATGCGCCTCACGGCAAGCCAGCAGCCTCTCAAAACACCGTATTTCTCAATCGCCTGAACGGCGTATTGCGAACACGTTGGATAATAAATGCAGGCGTCAGGCAATAAGGGCGAAATAACCTGTTGATATATGCGAATAGGAGCGATGGCAACACGCCGCAAGACGTGATTGCTCATCGCTCCTCCCCGGCAACGCCGGCGCGTTTCATAAGCGAACGCAACGCCTTGTCCATCTCCTGCGGCGAGGAAACCCTCGTCTTGGGAGTTGCGAACAAGATGATGTCATAACCCGCAACGGGAAATCCGCAGCTGCGGGCGGCCTCGCGCATCACACGCTTAGAACGGTTGCGCACGACCGCACAACCGAGCCGTTTAGCACCAACGAAGGCGACCCTTCCGGAGTCGCCTTCGCCAACCGATTCACATATGGTCATTCGAATCAGAGGATGATTGAAACGACGCCCCTGACTGAACACATGCTCGAAATCTTGCCGAGACTTAATAGTCTTCATGCGAGATGTGTGTATCGCTGCTAGACAGTGAGACGCTTGCGGCCCTTGGCGCGACGACGGGCGAGCACGGCACGACCACCCTTAGTGGCCATACGGGCACGGAAGCCATGGGTCTTGGCACGCTTACGCTTATTAGGCTGATACGTACGCTTCATCTTAAGTTCCTCCTGCTGCATTTCGAGTGTCCGCGGGGACGCGGACGCAGATATAGACACGTGAGCTTGAAGATTGTAGGGAAATCAATGTTCAAATGTCAAGAAATCAAAGGTAAAAGGTTGCGCAGTTCACACGGTTCCCCCATAAGCCGAGCTCGATTTAGCAGTACATGGCAATTTTTCACGATATTTCATCGAGTTTTCAACAGGTCATGTTGGCAATGTTGAGAACTTTTCGTCCGTTTTCCAAAGTTTTCAACAGGTTTTGAAAAGTTGTCGAAAGATGAGAAACATTGCACGGTGAGCTACTATTTGTTCGAAACCTTTTGAAAGATTGCGAGCGGCATGTCTGACGACTTTTACACCATGGTCGATTCCGGAGACCCGGCACCCGACAACGAGCACATCACCGGCGTGCGCGAAGAGCGTGAGGAAGGCGAGCAGACGACCACGCAGGCGCCAAAAGCCATGTACGCCGCGCGCATCGCCGTCTATGATGACATGCTGTCGACACCGCGTGTGATCGTCATTGATCCGCAAGATGTCCGCACGTATTTGGAAGAGACGACCAACACCGTCTACCAGTGCATGAAAGAACAAGGTGGCCATATCTCGCTCATGGTCATCCGCGAGATTGTCGAAAACTTTATCCACGCGCACTTTGCCGAGCCCATCATCTCGATTCTGGACGGCGGAGACACCATCCGCTTTGCTGATCAAGGACCCGGCATCGACGACAAGGAGCGCGCTTTCGACTTTGGCGTTACCAGCGCAAACAGCAAGATGAAGCGCTATATCCGTGGAACCGGAGCAGGGTTTCCCATGGTGCAGGAGTATTTGGAAAACGCCGGCGGGGCCGTGTCCATCGAGGACAACATGGGCAACGGCACCGTGGTTACGGTAAGCCTGGACCCTAAACGCGTGCAGGAAATAGAGCGTGCCGGCGGACGCGGTGCTGCCGTGCGGCCCGAGACGGAGCAGCCCACATATCCCCTGCCGGGAGCTTTTGCGCAGCAGCCCATGGCAACGCAGCAGATGCAGCCCCCCGTGGGACAGATGCAGCAGCCCGGAATGCTTCCTACACAAGAGCCCCAGGCGGCATCGATGTCGATGCCGCCAAACGCGCCAGGGGCCATGCCGCTGGCGGATCAGGATGCAGCAGCAATGCAGCAGGCGACGGGGGCACCGGGTGGCCAGCAAATGGGATATCAGCCGTACCAACAGGGATATCCATATCAGCAGATGCCGCCACTGGGGTATGGCCAGCAGTTCCCGCAACAGTACCAGCAGGGATATCAGCAGCCGTACCAGCAGATGCCGCAGCAGCAGTACAACCCCTGGGCCCAGCAGATGCCTCCGCAGCCTTACCAACAGTGGCCTCAAAGTTTTCAACAGCAAATGCCGCCGATGCAGAGTTCTCAACAACCAGCAGCTCAAATGATGTATCCTAATGCAGCAAATCAGTATGCGCAGCCACAACCGGACGTGTTCGTAAGCGATCGCGGCAACGCCGCGCTGGGCTATCTGGCGCAAAATCAAGCGTGCGGTGCAACCGATCTGGCGAGGACGTTTGGAAACTCGGCCCCCACTTGGTCACGCACGCTCAATGACTTGGCGCAGGCCGGCTTGGTCATCAAGCATGGCCAGAAATACCATCTGACCGAACTCGGCACCGCTCGCGTGCGAGCTCAGAGCTAAAGAACGGGAGAGACAGTGGACGAGGAAGCAAGCATCATACTGGGGGATGCCATCGCCTTTTGCCAGCGCGACGGCCAAGATGCACGCCTCATCAACATGCTGGGGCAATCGCGCGCCATAAGCCTGACCGAGGATACGCTCACGATCGAGGCGCCCTCGCGCTTTGCCATCGCGCAGCTCAAAAAGCATCAGCCGACTATTGAGGCCTATCTGGAAGAAATCGCCTTTGCACCGATTGCGCTCGACATCGTGGCACCGCAAGGCGCCGCGACGGAATCCGCTGCCGCGACGGCGCCCGCCACGGCTCCCGCTGCTTCCCCGGCGGTGCCGGCCTCCACAGGCGACGCGCCGACAATCGAGCACCAGCACGGTGATGTTTCCCGTGAAACCATGGCACCATTGCCGACCGCGGCGGCGACGTCAACGAACGCACCCGTCACGCACATGCCCATCGCTCACGACGCAGCGGCGGGCGCTGATTCGGGCATTGCAATCAAGAACACGCTCTCGGCCGATGATTTTCGTCGCATGATGAACCAGATGAAGGGTGGAGCGCCGACTAAATCCACGCAAGCTGCGACCCCCGCTTCACCCATGCCAGCACCAACCGTGCCGGCCGAGCAGAATACGGATGGAGCCCCACTCGCCGCGAACTCAAAATTTACCTTTGAGAACTTTGTCTACGGCCCCGAGAACAGCCATGCCTATCGCTCGGCACTCAAGTTTGCCGCCCTCGCGGACGAGCGCGGCACGTGCACATCACTGTTCATCTACGGCAAATCGGGCCTGGGCAAGACCCACCTGTTGCTCGCTATCAAAAACGAGCTCGCCGAGAAGTCGCCCGAGATCAAGGTCAAGTATGCCAACTCCCAGGCATATCTGGACGACCTGATGACCGAGTTCGACCGCCAAAAGAAGAGCAACGCCCCCATCATGCAGGCGTACCACGGCGTGGACGTGCTCATCATCGATGACATCCAAAACATCATCGGCAAGCGCGCGAGCGTGGACTACTTTTTCCAGCTCATGGACGAGTTCATCCGCAACAACAAGAAGGTCGTCATCGCGGCAGACCGCGCCCCCAAGGACCTGAGCATGGACGAGCGTCTGACCAGCCGCTTCAACGCCGGCATGCTCTGCCTGGTCGCAGAGCCCAGCTACGAGATGAAATACAAGATCTTGCAGCGCTATTACGAGAACACCATCGTCGCCGCTCCCGAGGCAGGCGACGACTCACTGCTGGCGGCCTACGGGGGCGACGGCGGGCACCTGACCGACGAGCACTTTAAACACATGGCCGAGGTCTCGGGCACCAACATCCGCGAACTCGAGAGCTTTTGCGAGCGCTGCGCCGGCGAGGCGGGCGACCGCGAGCGCGAGGGCGGGGAACTCACCTTTGACGATATCGACGCCATCGCCAACCAGTACTTCGACACATCGGCCAAAAAGATCAACGTCCAGACGGTTCAGTCCGTCATCGAAGAGCAGTACGGCGTGACGCACGAGGAGCTCATCGGCCCGCGTCGCAACGCCAATATCGCCAAAGCACGCCATATCGCTATCTACCTGGCCATCGAGATGTGCGAGATGACGACCACGGCGGTGGGCGCCGAATTTGGCAACCGCAACCACTCGACCGTCAGCACGAGCTACAAAAAGGTCCAGAAGATGATCCAGGAAGACCGCACCGTCACCGAAGACCTCAAATCGCTGCGCGATAAAATTACACTGCGTTCGTAGGGAAATAGAGACACCTGTTGAAAACTTGTCGAAACCATGGGCATAAGGTGTCTAAAACCCAACCCGCGGTGGTGAAAAGTTTTGCGCAGGTTTTGAACGAGGAAAACCACCCCCGTTGCACACAGGTTGCTGTCGATTCTCTTTCTGGGTCTGACCTGCGTCTTTGGGAGTAATCAACAGTTTCGTCAGTACTATTACTATTATTAAGATATTTATATCTATAGAAAGGTATTAAAAGATGAAGTTCACCGTCAGCCAGAGCTCGCTTACACAAGCCATCGGCGTCGTTATGAAGGGTGTCGCTTCGGCATCCACCCTCCCCATCCTGTCGGGCGTGCTCGTTAAGGCCCAAGACGGCATCTTGGAATTTCAGACCTCTAACTACACCATCTCGATCCGTCATCGCATCGCGGCACATGTCGAAGAAGAGGGCGAGATGGTTATCCCCTGTAAGATGCTCTCCAATATCACCAAGACCCTCCCCGATGCCCCGGTCACCTTTGAGCTGTCCGAGCGCCAGGTGCTGATTGGTTGCGAGAAGAGCTCTTTCCGCCTGAACACGCTCGATGCCAATGACTTCCCCGAGTTTCCGGCCTATGCCATCGAGAGTGCCGTGGAGCTGCCGACCGATGTCTTGTCCGAAATGGTCGGCCGCGTGTGGCGCGTCACCTCGACCGACAAGGCTCGCCCCATCCTGGGCGGCGTGCACATGAAGGTCGAAAACAACACCGTACGCCTGGTGGCGACCGATTCCTTCCGCTTGGCCGTGTGCGATACGCAGGTCGAGACCTCGACCCTCGAGGGCTCCTTTGAGCTCAACGTTCCGGCCGACGCCTTTAACGACGCGCTAAACATCATGGCTAGCCAGGCGACCATCATGATCGGGGCTACCGACACCCAGGTCGTCTTCGAGGCCGGCAACACCACCTACGTGTCGCGCCGCATCGAGGGCGTGTACCCCAACTACAAGCAGCTCATCCCCGATTCGTGCGTGACGAGCGTCAAGATCGACGTCGCCGCCTTTAACGCCGCCCTCAAGCGCGTGGCCGTTATCGCGAGCGCCAACCCCGCCGTCAAGTTCGAGATCGATGTCGAGAACGGGCAGATGGGCCTGTCCTCCATTTCCAATGACCAGGACCTTGCGCAGGAGACGATCGATGTCGAGGCCGAGGGCGAGTCAGGTACCATCGCCTTCAACTACCACTACATCTTCGGCTGCCTCAATGCCCTGTCCAAGGAGAAGGAGATCACGCTGGAGCTCAAGAGCTACTCGCAGGCGGGCATCTTTAAGTCCTACGATAAGATCAACTACCTGTACCTGGTCATGCCGGTCCGCATCTAGCGCTGCGCTATGACCATGTTCGCCCGCGATCTTTCCGTCGCGCACTACCGCAGCTTCGATAGCTATCGCCTTGCCCTGGACGAGGGCGTGACGATACTTGCGGGACCCAACGCGGCGGGAAAGACCAATCTCATAGAGGCGCTGCAGCTGCTGACGAGCGGCGCCTCGTTTAGGCATCCGACCGCAGCGGAGCTCGTCCATGACGGCGTGGGCTCGTGCAAGATCGAGCTGAGGCTCGAGGGCGACGGCCGCGTGCTTGATATGGGATTGAGCGCGGAGGACGGTAAGCGCTCGTTTAGCCGCAACGGCAAGAGATGCTCTGCCGCTGGTGTGCGCGGGGTTCTGCCGAGCGTGCTGTTTTGCCCCGACCATCTGGACATGGTTAAGCGAGGCGCCAGTGTGCGCCGCGCCGCCCTCGATGACTTTGGCATGCAGCTGAGTGCGCGTTATGCCGATCTTGCGAGCACCTATGGGCGCTGCGTGACCCAGCGTAACGCCCTGCTCAAGGAGACCTGGTGCTGTCGCGAGATGCTCGGCGCGTGGAACGATTCGATTGCCCGCGCGGGTTCGGCCCTGCTCGTGCACCGGTTGGCCCTACTCGACCGGCTGGCGGGCCATGTGCACACTGCCTACGGGCAAGTGGCGTCCGGCGAGGCTGCCAACGTGGCCTATGCGTCCACGCTGGGGGATTTGCCCCAGGTCGAGGATCGCGAAGAGCTGAAGGGCTGGGCGTACGAGCGCATGCTGGCTGCCCTTGATGAGCACGCCGACGAGGAAATCCGCCGCGGCGTGACGTTGGTGGGACCGCATCGCGACGAGATTGAGTTTACCGTGGCGGGTCGCTCCGCCCGTTCATTTGCCAGCCAAGGACAGCAGCGTACATTGGTGCTGTCCTGGAAGGTGGCCGAGGTTGCCGTGGCTCGCGATGTCCTGGGCACCGCCCCACTGCTGCTTTTGGACGACGTGATGAGCGAGCTCGACGGCGAGCGTCGCGGCGCTTTCCTGCGGCTGATCGGCGATGATATCCAGACGGTCATAACCACGACCAACCTGGGGTACTTTACCGATGACCTGCTTGATCGAGCCAAGGTGGTGAGCATGGGTGAGACGTGCTAATTACGAGCGCGAGAGCGAAACGGTCGCCTTCAGCGGGTTTTTGAACGCAGAGCGCCAGCGCATCCTGGCGTCGGCGACCCCCGAGCGCCGTGCGCAGATGGAGGCCGCCGAGGAGTCGCGCACGGTCTATCGCGCATGGAACGCGGTGTGCTCGGGCACGCGCGAGGGACGGCATGTGACGGGACTGCGCTACCTGCCCGAGTCCAATGAGCTGCTGGTGTATCTCGACTCGCCCTCGTGGACGCAGGAAATGACGCTGTTGCGCGAGATCATCCGCGCGCGCATGGAGCGCGCCGGTGCGCATGTGGACGGCCTGGTGTTCAAAACCACCGCGCCCGGTCACACGCCGCCCGCCGCCAAGGAGCGCCTGCGCCCGTCGACGACCGAGCGACCGCCGGCCCCGCACGCCGACCTAAGTGAGGCCGAGCGTACCGAGATCGAGCGCCAAGTGGCGCCCATCGAAGACCAAAAACTGCGCGAGGCCCTCGAGAATGCCATGAGAGCCAGTGCCGAGTGGGCCAAGGGCGTGCAAAGCAAAAAAGAGCCTTAAATCGCATCTGGTGGCCTTGTAGAGCCAAATACCCTCGTTCCCGAGGGTATTTTTTTACGATAAACTAGTAAGGCTGTACACATTTTCTTGACTGAAGGAGGACGTGTGGCAAACGAAAACGATTACGATGGCGGCGAGATTAAGATTCTCGAAGGTCTCGAGGCCGTTCGTAAGCGCCCGGGCATGTATATCGGCTCGACGAGCGCCAGCGGTCTGCATCACCTGGTGTGGGAGATCGTTGACAACTCCGTCGACGAGGCCATGGCCGGTTTCTGCACCGAGATCCAGGTGACGGTCCACGCCGACAACTCCATCACGGTCGTCGACAACGGGCGCGGCATCCCCGTCGACGAGCACCCTGTTAAAAAGATCCCGACGCTCGAGGTCGTTATGACGATCTTGCACGCCGGCGGTAAGTTCGACAACTCGGCCTATAAGGTCTCGGGCGGCCTGCACGGCGTGGGCATCTCCGTCGTCAACGCGCTGTCCAAGCGCGTGGTCGTTCAAGTTCGTCGCGATGGCAACACCTACGAGATGGAGTTCTCGCGCGGCAAGACCGTCAAGAAGATGGAGGTCGTGGGCACCTCGGATTCGACGGGCACCACCGTCACCTTCTGGCCCGACGACGAGATCTTCGAGACCTGCATCTACGATTTCGATACGCTGCACAACCGTCTGCAGGAGACGGCGTTCCTCAATAAGAACCTCAAAATCGTGCTGACCGACGAGCGCGAGGCGACTCCCCACGTGGAGGAGTTTTGCTACGAGGGCGGCATCGTCGACTTCGTCAAGTTCCTCAACGAGGGCAAGGACGTCCCCGAGGCCTTTAAGGAGCCCATCTACATCGAGGGCAAATCTGACCCGGACGCTCCCGTGGCCAAGATGGGCGAGGTCGAGGTTTCCCTGCAGTGGAATAGCGGCTACGGCGAGAACGTCATGTCGTTTGCCAACGACATCTACACCCCCGAGGGCGGCATGCACCTTGAGGGCTTCCGCACCGCGCTCACTCGCGTGATCAACGACTACGCGCGCAAACAGAACCTGCTCAAGGAAAAAGACGCCAACCTGACCGGCGACGATGTGCGCGAGGGCCTTTCGGCCGTTATCTCGGTCAAGCTGCCCGATCCGCAGTTTGAGGGCCAGACCAAGGCCAAGCTCGGCAGCTCCTATATGCGCGCGCTCACGCTCAAGATCGTGACCGACGGCCTCGCCGATTACCTCGAGGAGCATCCCAAGCCCGCCCGCGAGATCGTCAAGAAGGCGCAACAGGCCTGCAAGGCGCGCAATGCCGCCCGCAAGGCGCGCGAGGCGACCCGCCGCAAGAGCCTGCTCGAGACGGCGTCCCTGCCCGGTAAGCTCGCTGACTGCTCGGTGCGCGATGCCGAGCTGACCGAGCTCTTCATCGTAGAGGGCGACTCGGCAGGCGGTTCGGCCAAGGACGGCCGTCGCCGAGACATCCAGGCGATTCTGCCCCTGCGCGGCAAGATTCTGAACGTCGAACGCGTTGGTGACCATCGCGCGTTCTCGAGTGACACCATCCAGTCGCTGATTACCGCGATCGGCTGCGGCGTCACGACGAGCGCCGGCGACGGCGGCGACTTCGATATCACCAAGGCGCGCTACCACAAGATCATCATCATGACCGATGCAGACGTCGACGGTGCGCATATCCGCATCCTGCTGCTGACGTTCTTCTACAAGTACATGCGTCCGCTGATCGATGCCGGCTACGTCTATGTTGCCTGCCCGCCCATCTTTGGCATTAAGGTGCGCAACAAGATCCACTACGTGTATCCCAACGGCCGCCAGCCCGAAGACGAGATCCTGCGCGACACCATCCAGAGCCTGGGCCTGAACCCCGACGATAACGACGAGGACGGCAAGGCCAAGGACGGCAAGATCACCAAGAAGCGCAAGGGCTATACCGTCCAGCGCTACAAGGGCCTGGGCGAGATGGACCCCAAGCAGCTTGCCTCGACGACGATGGATCCCAAGACCCGCATCCTACAGCGCGTGTCGATCGAGGACGCCGTGGTGGCGGACCGCGCCGTGCGCGAGCTGATGGGCTCCGAGGTCGGCTATCGCCGCGAGTACATCGAGAAGCACGCGCACGACGCGCGCTTCTTAGACGCCTAACCTGTTCGGCTTTCCCAGCCACCGCAGATTCGCCCTCAATCGTCGGTCGCGTACCCAAGTACGCTTCCCTCCTCTTTCGGGCGAATCTGCGGCACCTGGAAAAGCCGTCTCCGTGGTAGGGAACTAATGGACCACGCAAACCATGAGGAGGTAACGTGGCAGACGATATCAACAATAACGAGGGTATGGGCGAGGCCGGCGATGCCGGCATGCCCGACGATCTGAAGCGCCTGCTTGCCCGCGCTGAGCAGGGCGAGGACGGCGATCCTGACGCCTATAACCCCGATGCCGATGATGACGAGGAAGAAGACGACGACGGCGAGCTCGAGGAGAGCTTTGGCGAAGTCGATCGTGGCGCCTCGGCCGGCGAGGATATAAACGGCGGCCAGCTCCAGATTTCGGAGTTTGGCCGCGAGATGAAGCAGTCATTTATCGAGTATTCGATGTCGGTCATCACGGCGCGCGCCCTGCCGGACGTGCGCGATGGCTTAAAGCCGGTGCACCGCCGCATCCTGTACGCGATGAACGAGAGCGGCATCTACCCCAACCGCCCGCACAAGAAGTCGGCCTGGACGGTCGGCGAAGTTATCGGTAAGTACCACCCGCATGGCGACTCCGCGGTCTATGAGGCCATGGTTCGCCTGGCGCAGTGGTTCTCCATGCGCACGCCGCTCATCGACGGTCACGGCAACTTCGGCAACATCGACGGCGACGGCGCGGCAGCCATGCGTTACACCGAGAGCCGCCTGGCCAAGCCCGCCATGGAACTGCTGCGTGACCTGCAGAAGGATACCGTCGACTGGCAGCCCAACTACGACGAATCGCTCGCCGAGCCCGTGGCACTGCCTGCGCGCTTCCCCAACCTGCTGGTCAACGGTAGCCAGGGCATCGCCGTCGGCATGGCCACCAACATCGCCCCGCACAACCTCACCGAGGCGATCGAGGCCACCTGTTACCTGATCGACAACCCCGACGCCACCGTCGACGAGCTCATGCAGATCATGCCCGGTCCGGACTTCCCCACCGGCGCCATCATCATGGGCAGCGCCGGCATTAAGCAGAGCTACGAGACCGGCCGCGGCTCCATTACCGTGCGTGCCAAGGCCCACGTGGAATCCACCAAGACCGGCCGCAACCGCTTGGTCTTTACCGAGATTCCCTACATGGTCAACAAGGGCACCCTGCAGGAGAAGATCGCCCAGCTCGTCAACGACAAGCGCATCGAGGGCATCTCGGACATGCGCGATGAGTCCAACCAGAAGGGTATCCGTCTGGTCATCGAACTCAAGAAGGGCGTCATCCCGCAGGTCGTGCTCAACAACCTGTACAAGTACACCTCGCTGCAGACGACCTTTGGCGCCAACAACCTGGCACTCGTCAACGGCGTTCCCAAATGCCTGAGCCTGCGTGAGATGCTGCAGCACTACATCGACCACCAGGTCGACGTCGTCACCCGCCGCACCCGCTTCGACCTTAAGAAGGCCCAGGCCCGCGCGCATATCCTCGAGGGCTACCTGATGGCCCTAGACCATATCGACGAGGTCATCAGCATCATCCGCTCCTCGCAGACCGACTCCGAGGCCAGCAGCCGACTGATCGAACGCTTTGGCTTTACGCCCGAGCAGACCACGGCCATCCTCGAGATGAAGCTGCGCCGCCTGACCGGCCTGGAGCGCGACAAGATCCAAGAAGAGTTGGACGGCCTGCGCCGCGCCATCGCCTACTACGAGGACCTGCTGGCGCACGAGGAGAAGATTCTGGGCGTCATCAAGGAAGAGATGCGCGAGATCTCCAAGAAGTTTGGCGATAAGCGCCGTACCGAAATCAGCCAGGTTGAGAAGGACCTGGATGTCGAGGACCTCATCGCCGACGAGGATATGGTCGTGACCATCACCCACACCGGCTACGTTAAGCGTATCCCAGTGGCTGCCTACCGTGCCCAGAAGCGCGGTGGCAAGGGCGTGTCGGGCGTCAACCTCAAAGAGGACGACGTTATCGATGAGATGTTCATCGCGTCCACGCACGAGTACGTGCTGTTCTTCTCGAGCAAGGGCAAGGTCTATCGCCTGAAGGTGCACGAGCTGCCGGTGGGTACGCGCCAGGCGCGCGGTACCGCGATCGTCAACCTGCTGCCCTTCGAGGAAGGCGAGAAGATCGCGAGCGTCATCAGCTGCCGCGAGTTCCCGGCCGACGAGTACCTGATGTTTGCCACCAAGAGCGGCATGGTCAAGAAGACTGTGATGAGCGCCTATGACCGCAGCCGTCGCGACGGCCTGATCGCCATCAACCTGAGGGATGACGACGCGCTGCTCGCCGTGCGCCGTGTGCGCGAGGGCGACAAGATCATCATGGCCACCACCGCGGGCAAGGCGATCATGTTCCCCGAGGACCAGGTGCGCGCCACCGGTCGCGACACCAGCGGCGTTCGCGGCATTGGAATGAAGGACAGCGTGAGCGTTCTGGGCATGGAGGTCACCAACGGCAACGGCGATCTGTTCGTCATCACCGAGCGCGGCTACGGCAAGCGCACACCGGTCGCGGACTACCCGGAGCAGAACCGCGGCGGCCAGGGCGTCTACACCATCCAAATGACCGAGCGTAAGGGTAACCTCGCGGCCATGAAGACGGTGGGCCCGCAGCACGAGCTGTTCATCGTGACGGAGGGCGCGACGGTCATTCGCGTCAAGACCGATGAGATCAGCCAGACTGGCCGCGCCACCCAGGGCGTCAAGATGATGACCGTCGACGACAACGACCGCATATGCGCCGTGGCCCGCATGACAGCCGCCAAAGAGAAGCCCGAAGGTGAAGCCACGGAAAACGGCTCTGCCCCCGAAGAAACCCCTGTCGATCTAGGCGACGGCAACGACATGCCAGAAGATCTCCTCGACGAGTAAGAGGCCCTAGCTGGTAGAAAATATCAGACCCCATATATCGGCGGTCGGCGCACCTGCGCGCCGACCGCTTTTTTGAAAACCTAGGGACCCGCGTTCGCCCCGGCCGCCCGGCGGCATATGAAGTCGATCGCGAGTTCCGCACGAGCCGGAGAGCACTTAATGTGCTCTCCGTGCGAG
>UQIL01000019.1 GCA_900541025.1 uncultured Collinsella sp.
GACCTATCGAAACACATCTCCACCGTTCCATCAACTGGGAAAACGGCGCCCCCGGGGCCCGGATGGGGCCTCGGGGGCGTTCGGCTAGCTGCGGGAACGGCCTGCCCGCCTAATGTGTTCGGCTGAGATCGGAAATCAGCCCTCGCTGGGCCGGCACCCCTGGCAGTTACCCTCCGATCTTCATTGGAGTCAGCAGGTCAATTCATATAGTTATGGGGGTGTATCCTAAAGGGAATCAAATTAATACCCCCATAACTAAGGAATTTACTATTCCCACTCGGTGGTTATAGTTTTGCCGTCTCGTCACTCCAGTTGCACCCAGTTTTCGGCGGCATCTCGAAGTGAGTGCCGCTGAATGACGCGACGTCGCGTTTCATCGGCTTCGGGGACAAAAGCTGGGACAACTTCAAAAACCATTTTCAAACTCAGAGTATTGAGTTTTTATTTTTGTCCCAAGGGGCACGGAGAGCCGCCTTTGGAGGCTCGATATCGCCGAAAAACGCCCGTTTTGAAACTCAACCGCCTTTGAGCCTGCAAACCACCAGCTTCAACAGTAAGTGAGTCGACGCGGGTGGCTTACGAGCCGTTCACAAAACCGCAGGCCACAGGTCTTTGTCAACGATAAGCAAAGTGAATAGTCTCAGGTGGCTTGCCCATGAGTTGGCGTAAGCCTGTTTAGCAAAAGGCTAATCGGACACGACAGGCCGCCCGCATGGCGACGGCGTTTCCCGTGCGGGCACAAACAGCCCTGCGTGCCCTGTCGCGCGATATCCCAATGCGACGTTCAGAACCCTACCCGCCAAGCAGCCACCTCGCGAAATTCAGCACGAGCACGCCCTCCCGGGTATGGGGCTCATGCCTCGTGCGAGTGATGAGAATCTTCGGGAATGCATCCCCGATGGATAGAATCGGCGCAATCTCCCTCTCGAGCGTCGAATCGGCGCCGATATCGTCGCTCACATACACTTTCCTTCCCGGTTTCGAAACTTGGAAGGCAGTATGCGCAAGGATGCGTCGAGGTGCGATCCCAGTCGTACCATGCCAGCAGAGATGTCGAGGCACATTCGTTCATGCTGCAATGCGGGCATCGGAGATGAAAAACAGCCCGTCGGGTAGTCATGGGCGTGCGGGAGCCCGCATCAGTAACCTGCCTCCTCGGTTGTCCCTTCTTTGCATGGTCGTCTACATAAAGGAGGAACCAGCCATGCAGATCAGCATGCTTGCCCTTCTTGGGTCACGGACCGGGGAGGCGAGGGCCTCCGTCGGGACCGCCCCGAGCAACCGGCATATCCAAGGAATGACAAGGCTCGATCGCTGTGCTGGTCAGGATGCCGAAGCGGGCCGTCCGCCAATCGGAATGCGGGTCAGGATGCTGCAACGTGATTCCAGCTGCAGGATACGGCTCCTTTGCGGTTGCCGCAAAACCTGCTGGCAACATTCTTACTATCCGAATGATGTACGCATCCCTTGGGATCGTTTCGCCTGACCAGGGCCATCTTCAGCGCCTCATCGGCCAGCTCGGCAGGCGCCTCTTCCACGCGTAATAGCCCTGGCGGGTCACCTATGCAACCAAAGATACAAAAGGAATCGAATGGCCAGAGAGGATTGCCCTTTCCGATGGTCGATTCTTGACAGGCAAACTCAAGCCTCGTTAATATTACATGGTTTGCCAGACCGAATTAACAAAGGAGGGGTGTCGTGGTTGGTCTTTTCCGCACGTGGATGAGCGCCTAGAAAGCGGCGCTGTTGTGGCGTCGCGCTGTTTTTCTGCACGCCATTTCACGATTGGACATAACCATGATATTTGAAACCTCTCGGCGCAGGTCTGTTTCGCTGTGCCATTCATGGCAATTTAAGATTTGTTTCGTATGGGGCGGGGAGCTCGTGTCGACATTGACGAGCTTGATTCTCCAAATGGGTCTCATTTGGCATATCGCCCTCACGACAGAATCATCTTCCCTCCTCTCCCTGGCATCGTTAGCAGGCTTTCTGCCGATTGCTTTGTTCGGAGTCCTTGCGGGCGCCGTTGTCGACAGGCTGCCTTTGAAACGTGTTCTCATCGGCGCCGACCTCTTCGTTGCCGCGGTGGGCGCCGCCTTGGCGATTGCCTCGTTGGCCGGCAGCTTACCTGCGTGGTCAATACTCATCGCCCTGTTTCTCCGCGCAGCTGGCACTTCGTTCTACACGCCGGCCTCCCAATCCCTCACGCCCCATCTCGCCCCGCCAGAGCATCTCGTTCGCCTATCGGGAGTGATGCAGGCGATTCAGTCCGCCGGATACATTCTTGGCGCCGCGCTCGCGGCAGTGATTTATCCTGTGGCGGGCATTACCGCCATGATTGCCCTCGACGTGCTGGGGGCGCTTTTCGCTTCTCTAGCTGTCCTCGCCGCTCAGATAGACGCAGGAGGACTCGACGAAGCCGACCGCAGCTCGTCCTTTTCCAATAAAGTTCGAGAACTTTTCTCTGAGATTTCGGACGGCTACAAGCTGATCAGGGGATACAGGGGGCTGTTCGCCCTTCTTTGGTGCGGGTTCGTCTTCGCTTTCGCGTTCTCCCCACTCGCGGCATTGTTCCCAATAATGACCTTGGGACATTTTGGCGGTAGCACGGGGGATGCTGCTTTGGTGGAGGTCCTTTTCTCCGCAGGCATGCTGGCTGGGTCCGGCATTTTGGCGGCCACGGGAGGGTTCCGCAATAAGTCGCTCACCATGGTCGCCGCGATCGCCGGCTTCGGCGTCGTCGCAATCGCATCCGGATTGCTCGGCCCGTCGCTGTTCGCCGTTTTCCTACCGGCGAGCTTTCTTATGGGCGCATGCTCCCCGTTGTACGCGGGAACCCAGACTGCCCTTATGCAGGAGCAGATACCTCCTGAGTACCTAGGCCGCGTTTTCGGCCTCTACGGAACCATCATGGCGTGGGCCATGCCCATGGGCCTCGCGGCCCCCTCCGTTTTTGCGGATCTGCTTGGAGCTCCGTTATGGTTCGTCGGCTCTGGAGCGACCATGGTACTGCTTGCGATGGCTATGCTGCTTGCTCCGAGCGTCCGAAACGTGGGGAAAAGAGATACCGGGCGGATTCAATAGCCCAAGTATTCGAAAAAAAGAGGCGGCAGCCATCGGTTCACGCGTCAGCCTTCAAGCCCTTGCGACGACGAGGTATTGCGCCGACATCCCACATCGCGCTCCTTATTCGTCGCCAACTATCATTTTCGGATTTGCCGGCTTGCGCAAGGTCAAAACGCTCGCGCCGGCAATTGGGCAAAGGCGAAAAATCGACGTGAGCAATCTTTTTTGGCATAGCTGCGCTTCCAGTAAAAGGCTAATACACAAAAGGCGGTTCAACCTATGGAACTCATAGTCAAAGCTAAAGACATCTTTTTGGAATATGCCGGCCGCGATATCCTGGATATCGAAGAGTTGGAAATCTACTCCTACGATCGCATCGGCTTGGTGGGAGACAATGGCGCAGGCAAAACCAGCCTGCTTAAAATTCTGAGCGGCAATCTTACCATTGCGGACGCCGACGTCAGGCGCTTCGGCAGCATTGCCCTCATCGGCCAACTCGATGAACTCGACCTTGATGCGGCTCAGGACAGTGGTGAGATGCTCTCCCGTCTCAACGTCGCCGGAGTGGCGCAGGAGACGATGAGCGGCGGGGAGGAAACACGCGCCAAGATTGCCTCTGCACTCTCCCAGCATGCAAGCGCGATCTTCGCCGACGAGCCTACGAGCCACCTCGACCAAGACGGCATCCGCCTTCTCGTCGGACAACTCAAGGCATTTGATGGGGCTCTGCTCATCGTGAGCCATGACCGTCATTTTCTCGACCAGGTGGTAGACAAGATCTGGGAGCTCAAAGACGGCGGTATTTCCGAATTCTGGGGTGACTACTCCGACTATCTGCGACAGAAAGAAGAAGAGCGCAAAGCTCAGGCGACTCGATACGAAGAGGCGATGCGCGAGCGCGATCGCCTCGAAGCCGCCATCGAAAAACAACGGAAAAAAGCACGGCAGGTCGACGCCAAGCGGAAGGCTGCGAAAAAAAGCAACGAGTATGCAGGTCGATTGGGGCATCAGAAAGCAACCGGCACCAAACAGAAGAGGATGTACCAGGCGGCTAAGGACATGGAGAAGCGCCTCGAAGCGCTCGAAGGGATTGAGGCCCCAGATAGCATTCGCGCCGTGCGGTTCCGCCAGAGCAAGGCCCTGGAACTGCATAGTAAATTTCCCATCTCGGCAGACGATTTCAGCTTGAGCTTCGGCAACTGCATGCTCTATGACCACGCGAAATTCGAGATACCGCTCGGTGCCAAAGTGGCCATCACCGGTGGCAACGGTACAGGAAAGACCAGCCTGCTGAAGGCAATCGCTCGACGCGCCGACGGTATCAACATCTCTCCCAAGGCAGAGATCGGTTACTTCGAGCAAACAGGCTACAAGTTCGACGCCCGTCAGTCTGCGATCTCGTTCATGCAGGATGGTTGCGAGTACAGCATGACCGAAATTCGAGGCATCCTCGCCTCTATGGGAATCGGACCGCGCGACCTGACAAAGGACGTTGGCGTTCTCTCGGGAGGCGAAGTCATCAAGCTGCTACTCGCGAAGATGCTGCTGGGCAGATACAACATCTTGCTCATGGACGAGCCTGGAAATTACCTGGACATCAAGAGCGCCGAAGCCCTCGAGCAGATGATGAGCGCCTATGCCGGAACGATAGTGTTCGTCTCCCACGATAAGAGGCTGGTCGAGAACGTCGCAGACATTGTCTACGAAATAAAGGACACCAAGCTAGTCAAAATCTTTCAGCGCGAATAGCCCTAAATGAGCAAGAAATAATCCCCGAACGGAGACAAGGGAGTAAAACGGCAAAGAAAGAGCCTCCGTCCCAACGCAGGGAACGGAGGCTCTTTAATCGCTTTTACTCATCTCCGTCGCTGGTGGCTTTGTCATGACTCTCGTACGAAACGAAACTCAGCGGCATAGTGCGGCACTCAAAATCGCAGGTCAGAACCCTGTCGTCCTACTCCCACTCGATAACGAGCACCGCAGCTAAACGAGGCGACCGTTTTCCCCAGCCCGCTCCATCAGGTGTTTCTCCGCCGCCATTTGATACTCATTTGGTCCTCACGAGAACGGAACGAAGCGCAAACTATATCTTCCCCGCTCGATGAGCACGCATCAGCTCGTCCTGAAGCGTCTCCGGCATCATCTCCACAGCATGCACGGCACCTTCCCGCTCTTCACCTGCAAGGGCCTTTCCCGTATAGGGATCAGGAATCTCTTCGCCCAACCAACTTGTCAGAATTGTCGGGTTATATGTGTCCTTCCAGTCTTCATACTCCTCCCTTGAGATTTCCCCCTCTTCAAGCTGCGCGAACTTCTTTCCCCAATCCATAAGCGCTTTCGGCACCATTCCATACCCATACGAGCGCAGACTAGGCGAGCCCTCTCTATCCGGCTCAAGTTTGAATGTCTGCTCGAAGTTAAACAGCATATGAATAAACTGAAGCTCGTTCTCGATACCGTAGACCTCGAAAGCTTCTGGACGGACCTTAAGCGCTTTTGCGAGCGACTCAAGATGCTTTTCCTTTGGGTATCGCGCACCAAGCTCATAACTCCTCAGTGCCGATTCCCCCAGACCCGCAGCATCAGCCAACTCTTTCTGCGTCATTCCTCGCCGCGCGCGTAGCGTACGTATTTTCATGCCCATGCGTAGTTTGTCCGAATCGCGCATCATCGCTTCTTCCGTGGTTAGCTTCCTATCGTCCACTAGGTTAATCGACATACATCACATTTTCGTGATGATAATTCAGTTTTTCGCTTGACCTCACGTTTTTGTGAGCTATTCTATTTTTCGAAGCACCTCACATATTCGTGAGGTATAAACCGACCGAAAGGAGCATTCACGATGTCCAACCAATTCATGAACGCTGAGGAGGTTGCAGGAGCCACAGGCATGAGCAAATCCTTTGCCTTCAAGCTCATCAAGACCTTAAATGCAGAACTTGCAGCTCAAGGCATCATGACCATCCCTGGGAAGGTTCAGCGCTCGTACTTCGAGGCTCGTCTCCTCTCCGCCCCTTCCAAGCAGAAGGCGGCGATGACCCATGTCGGTTAGTCGCGACAAAAAGCGCGGGACTTGGACAGTTGAGGCCTGGTACCGCAACTCCATGGGCGAGCGTCACAAGAAGACGAAGCGCGGGTTCGCTTCCAAGAAGGAAGCTGTGGCTTGGGAGCGCGACTTCCTCGCCTCCTGCAACCAGCGCATCGAAATCACCGTCGAAGCCTTCGTCAAGACCATGTATACCCGCGACGTCTACCCTCGCCTGCGCGTTGGAACCAAGCTCACCAAGGACGCCATCATCGACAAGTACATCCTCCCGTTCTTCGGCAAGATGCGCCTTTGCGACGTTACGGCCGCAGACGTAGTGCGCTGGGAGAATTGGCTTTTGGAGCAGAACCTGTCACAGAGCTATCTCCATACCATCTGCAACCAGTTCTCAGCCATCTTTAACCACGCGGTTCGCTTCTACCGCTTGCCCCAGAACCCCATTTTGGCGGCGGGAAAGGTCGGCTCCAAGCGCCCCGAAAAGGAGATGCTTTACTGGACCCCTGCCGAGTTCAAGCTCTTCTCCCAGGCCATCGAGGACAAGCCCCTTGTCTATCTCGCTTTCCTCACACTCTATCTCTCAGGCTGCCGCGAGGGCGAGCTCCTTGCCCTTCGTCCGGAGGACATCGACTTCGAGCTTAACGTCATCCGCATCCGCCGTTCTTACGCCCGCATCAAGGGTGAGGACGTTATCGGCCCGCCCAAGACGCGAGCCTCGAAGCGCGACATCGTCATGCCGAGCCTTCTTCGCGAGGAGCTGCACGACTATCTTGCAACGCATCCCGAGATCGCTCCTAGCGACCGGCTCTTCCCCATCACCAAGCACGCGTTGTCGCATGAGATGAAGAGGGGCTGTGAGCTCTCGGGTGTGAAGCGCATCCGCATCCACGATATCCGCCACTCGCATGTCAGCGCCCTCATCAACAGCGGTTACTCGCCCACGGCAATCGCCGACCGCATGGGTCACGAGACTGCCGAGGTCACGGAGATGTACTCGCATCTCTTCCCCTCAACGCAACACGATCTGGTGGAAGCGTTGGACGAGGTGATGTCGGATGTCTAGGCCGATTTTGGACGCAAAGGGTCGTCGCCGTTGCAAGACAATCGCCTTCCGCATGTCACCTGAAGAGGCAGTCCTGCTCGACCTCCACGTTGCTCTGAGCGGCCTGTCGAAGCAGGACTACATCACGAAATGCCTGCTTGAAGGCGCCTTTACCGTGATCGCGACCACCCGCATGCGCAAGGCGGTCAAGGAGCGCGTGGGGCCTGTCGTAGCGGAGCTCCGACGCATCCGGCGCGCAGGAGACATGGATAACGGACTCGTCGAGTCGCTTGAGACGCTCGCTGCCTTCGCCGGCTCGTTCGCACCCGAACGCTCCCCCGTGGAGCTCGAAGACGCGCTTATCGCAAACCTTGGGATGGACGACGGCCTCCCCGACCAAAGCTCGGCCGTCGCCCAAAACCTTGAGTCCACATATAAGGAGGACCCTGCCGATGAATCTTAGCACGATGAATTCCGCCCGACGCCACGCCGTCTTACGCGACCATGGCCTCGACCATCACCTGTCGGAGGAAGAGCTGGTCGAGCGTCTACTCGAAGCGGAGCTTCGCCTCGACCGGCTCGAAGCGCTTGTCTACGCCAAGAACCACCCCGCAAATGGCCCTCGCCACCACCAGTCTCGTGAGGTGATCTAATGGGCACGCAGAAGCACGACGATGCCCCCGAGCCGCAGCCCCCGGAGCGTCGTTCCCCGCCGACCGTCAACGAGATCGTCGAGGAGCTCAAGTCTCTTCCCCTGAACGTCGGCTACAACCGACTCGCGAACGAGCTCTTCAAGACCGGGTCCCTGCCCTGGGATGCAGGTTCGCGGGAACGCCGGTGGCGCGACAGCGACGACGCCCGGCTCTTCGCCCTCCTCCAGCAAACTATCTCGCTCCAGAAGGAGAAGTACATGCTGCTCGCATTGACCATCGTCGGTGAGGACAACGCCTATGACCCGCTCGTTACCATGCTCGACGCCCTCGCCTGGGACGGTACCCCGCGCGTCGGCACGCTTCTCAATGCCTACCTCGGTGCGGAGAGGAGCGCATACGTCTCGGAGGTCGAGCGCATCTTGTTCTGCGAGGGCATCGCCCGCGCCTACAGCCCGGGCTGCAAGGCCGATTACATGCCTATCCTGTGCGGTGCCGGGGGTATCGGCAAGTCCTCCTTCGCGAGGGGCCTCGCCATGCGCGACGAGTACTTCAGCGACTCAGTGATCAACCTCGGCGACGTCAGGCTCACGGGCGAGCAAAACCGGGGCAAGTGGATCATTGAGATCCCCGAGCTCAACGGCATGTCCGAGCGCTCCGTCGAGAGCGTGAAGGCCGGGATCACACGTCAGGTAGATGAGTTCCGGGGAGCCTACTGTCGACGGACGGAGGCTTTCCCCCGGCGCGTGGTCTTCATCGGCACCACGAACGAGGCCGACTTCATCCGCGAGCGGACGAGCGGCGCGAGGCGCTTCCTCCCGGTGCTCTGCGGCATCGAGCGCACGGAGAAGTCCGTCTTCGACGAGGGCTTTCCTACCGCCATCCGGCAGGCATGGGCAGAGGCCCGCACGTGGATGAAGACGGGCGACCCCCGTTTCTCGACCGTCCTCACGCCCGAGATGGAGATCGAGGCGACCGCGCAACGCAGCCGCTTCGTCGAGGAGGACCCCTGCGTGCAGAAGGTCCTCGCATACCTCCCCGCCAACACCGACCGTCCCATATGCACGTTCGAGATTCTCGACAAGGCCCTCCATCTCGAGAAGACCAAGGCCAACTGCAAGATGGTCGGCCGCATCCTGTCATCGCAGTGCCCGGGATGGGTCCCGGGCAACAAGCGCCTCTGTCCCCCGTACGGCAAGCAGCGCTGCTGGGTGTACCGGGAGACGGATTAGGGCCGACGAGGGTGCCGCAGCATTCCGTTGCGGCACCTCGCTTGCCGCCCCTCACCTGCAAAGTCTCTCGATGGTGCCAAAGGTGCCATTGGTCAAGAAACTCTTTCCTGTTCTTTGGCACCTTCGGCACTGCAACGTTTCGCCGCAGCTAGAAGCGTCACCAACGAAGAAGCTCAAATGAATCGCCGGTACCCATACGGCACCGGCAGAGAGGAAAACCATGATGGTACTTGTCAAGAAAACCAAATCGCGTCTCGCCGATCTCCTCGGGACGATCCCCGAGCACAAGGACGACGCCGTCGGCTCCGTGCTCACCCATCTGCTGGAGTCAGATCCCGACCTGGGCTTCGCACGAGCGGCGCGAGCCAACGAGCGCCCGGGCTTTACGCGCATCGTCCGCGCGGGGATCGCCTACTACGCGAAGCCGGAGTACAAGGTCCTGAACCCGTTCAAGGAAGGCGGGAACGGCGTCTACTTCGTCAAGGGCTGCAACGACGACCCGACCGGCATCTTCTTCACCGATGCCTATCGCGTCAACGATGCAGAATACGGCGACGCCATCGAGGCCTACCTCTTCGCCTACGGCATCCCCCGCGATGACCTTGCCATGATGCCCGTCACCTTCTGGCCCAAGACCTACGAGCGCACGCCCGAGAACATCGCCGCCCTCCGCGCTGTCGGCGCGCCCCTCCCGAACGAGGGACTCTAAGATGGCCATCGGAAAAGACGGGTCGAAGGTCATGAGCCTCCGACTCCCTGACAAGGCGTATCGCCGCCTCCACGCCTACGGGGTTTCCAAGGATCTTAGCGACAGCGCAGCCGCCCGCGAGCTCATCACTGCCGGACTCGCCTCCGACGGCCTGACGCTCTACTCCACCGAGCTCGGAACCTATCTGCGCGGCGTCATGCAGCCGCTGCTGGAGCAGCTCGACCGCACGCTCGGCGAGCGCAACGCCGAGCAGGAGGACCGCATCGCGCGCGTCGTGCACCGCGCCACGCGCGCCTCGATCGTCGCGGCAATCGCCGCCGTCGAAATCGAGAAGGGCACGTTCGAGGGTCTGAATAGCGTGAGCGCCTCGGACATCTACGCCGCCTACGACAAGCAGGCCGGCCTCATGCAGCGCGGCATGACGCTCTCGGAGGCGAGGGAGCGCCTAGCCGATGGCAAGTCGTAGCAGCCTCGTCGTGAACGCCCGCGTGCACCTCCCCGGTTCGCGCGGGCGTTCCGCAGTCATCACCAACAACATCGAATACGTCGCCACGCGCGAGGGGGCCGACAAGTCAGCCACCGTCGACGACCTCAGGCGCTCCGAGCTCGCAGAGAGGATGGGGCTCGTCGGCTACTGCGCCGAGAGGCCCGGATCGACCGCGCTCTTCGACCAGAACGGGGCCGTCCAGCTCCGCACGGCCCGCAGGGAGCTCGAAAAGGCCGACGGCGCGATTGCCACCGTCGTTCTCAGCGTCCGCAGGGACGAGGCGCGCGAGCTCGACCTCGCGTGCAAGGAGGACTGGCAGCGCTTCTGCCGACGAAACCTCTCGCCGGCACTTGCCGAGGCAATGGGCATCCCCGAGTCAAGCGTCCGCTGGGTAGCCGCCGAGCACGAGAACCACCCGAGCTCCAAGCACGTGCACGTTATTGCGTGGTCGTCCGATGGCTCGTTCGATTCGCTCATGGCCCGCAACAGGCTCGACCGGGCAAGAAACGCGCTCACCGACGCGGCCCTGACCCCGGCACTCGCGGCCGAACACGTGGCCCGCGACCTAGCGAGGTCGCGGGCGGTCGACGCCGTCCGCCATATCCCCGCCGATGAGATTGGCATCGCGCTACCTGCGGACGGCCGCATCTCCTACGCGCACCTCCGCCGCTGGCACCCAGATGTCGCCAAGGCCGTCGATGCCGCAAACGCGGAAGCGGGGTCGAGGCACCCTGAAATCAAGGAGGCGGGCGCAGCTTACCGCAAGTCCGTGGAGCGCTGCGCCGACCTCAAGGGGCTCGAAGGCGTTGCGCGGGACCGCTACGTGAACGACGCCATGCACGAGCTACGCACGCGCCAGGGCAACGCCCTACTGAGGGTCATCGCACCCGACCGGGCAACGGACCCCGAAAGGGAACCGATAAGGTCCGCAAAGCCGGACGACGGGCCCGCAACGGAGCGCAAGCGCATGAGGCCGCTCGTCGGCGAAGTCCGCGCCTGCGTCACCGGAAAAGACCTGGAGAGGGCGCGAGAAGCCGTCCGCGAGCGCAGGCCCATCCCGGAGAGATGCCTCCGGTCGTGCCCGTCCTACGCGCTTTCCATGGCAAAAGCCCCCGTTGCTGTGGGCAGTGCCCTTGCCAAAACGCTCGCGTCCGCAACAGAGGGTCCCAAAGGCAAAAAGGACCTGTCAGACGAAGTCGGCCAGAAGGCCGAGCGCGCGCTCGCGAGGGCGCTCGCAGCCGCCGTATCGGCCGCGATCAGGGGCGATGCGACGGGCATCGTGCTCGACCCAGCGAAAACAATAGTGAAGGGAATGATTCTATGAGCAAGCAGAAGAGTTTCAACGTCGACGAGGGCGCGCACCTCAAGCGCTGTGTCGCCGCCGGCGCGGTCGCTGGGACCGCGATCGTGCTCGTCCTGCTGCCGGCAGTATGGCGCTGGCTAGAAGCATGGTTCACCGGCATCGCCGCGACGCTCAGAAGCTTCGGGGCGGCCGCGGCGCCCGAACTCCCCGATGCCATGTTCCAAAACCCGCTCGAAGTCCTACCTGAGCTAATCCAAGACGATGCTTTCCTCGTGGGATGCGCGGCAACCCTCGCTGTCTCAATGGCTGCCGGCATCTGGAGCCATCTCGACTGGTCCCGCTGGCTCCACGACGGGACCTGGGTCGGCGGACGCCGCGCGCCCGGCGCGCCCATCCACGGCGACGCGAGGCTCATCTCAGCACGCGGCGAGCTTAAGCGTAGAAGCGAGTCGTGGCAGGAGGGCGGCAAACCCTCGGGCGGCACGTTGGTCGTGGGCGAGATCGGGAGGAGCGTCAGGCTCATCGACTCGGTCCACGCCTGCATCCTCGCCGAAAGCGGCGAGGGAAAGAGCCGCCGCGTCGCCATAATGTCTGCCATGGCAAACTTCGAGCAGGGGCGTTCCCTCATCATCAACGACATCAAGGGCGAGCTCAGGGCCTTCCTTGAGCCCGTGTTCGAGAAGACGGGCACTCACCGCATCGTCGACGTGATGTTCGACGCGCCCGCATCCTCGGTTCGGTTCGATCCGCTCGAGAGGGCAAAGGAGGCCTTTAGGGCGGAGGGGACCGGCGGCTGTGCACGGGAGCTGCGTGAGCTCGCGCGCTGCATCGTGCCCGCGTCGTCGAAAGGCCAGCCGTTCTTCTACGACGGCGCTCGGAACCTCTTCGTCGGTATCTCCCTCGCCCTCATCGAGGACGCGTCCATCCCGGAAGACGAGAAGACCGTCATGTCCGTCGCTGCCGCAATCTCGCCGTCGGGCAATCAGGGCCCGCTTGACCGCATCGCCGCCCTGGCGGCGTCTTTGCCCGCGGAAGACCCCGCGCTCCCCTTCCTCGGCGGGCTCAACGGTGAGCACGGGGGCGGGCCCGGCATCGTCTCGACCTTGAGCAACTGCCTCACCGAGTACGTCGACGGCAACGTGGCTCGGATGCTCCACGATGACGAGTGCGGCCTCGGGGGCATCGGCGAGGAGCCCACGGTGGTCTTCATCTCATCATCCTCTGCAACGGGCAACTACAAGCGACTCGTCCAGACGTTCGTTTCCCAAGCGCTCTCGGCTTTGCGCTCCTGCGCCGCGGGCCATGCCGGGCGCTGCCCCGTCGAGACCGTCCTCCTCCTCGATGAGGCGGCCTCCCTCGGCCGCAACGAGAGGATTGTCCAGGACCTGGGAGAGATGCGCTCGGAAGGCGTCCGTGTTCTCTGGTTCTGTCAGTCGCTCCTCCAGCTCCAGTCCGTCTCCGGCTACAGCCGAGAAGAGGCCGAGACGATACTCGACCTCCTCAAGGACAAGGTCGTTCTCTCCTGCTCCAACCTCGACACCGCACGCAAACTCTCGGAGTCGATGGGCTCCTACACGGCGGTCGCGCAGTCCACAAGTCGAACGAAGGGGACGAACACCGGCTCGACGGGCACGAGTGAGGGACTCGTGCGCAGGCCGCTCATCACGCCCGACGAGCTCCAGCGTTGGACCGGCCGCGAGACGGGAGCTCTCGTGATCCATGACGGCGTGCCGATGGCCTTTCCCAGCAGGGACGTTACCGAGACTTTCGTGGGGCCCATGCTCGGAATGACGTCACCCGATGCCGAACGAACACTCATGGAGCAATCGACCGCTCGCCGCAAGATCAGGAACGAAACGGCACCGAAGGTTTGGCGGGGCCCGACCGCCCCCGACGCCACGTCGACAGCGCCGACGAAGTCGAAAACGGCCGCAGGATACGTTCCCGAGGGCTTCTAGCCGCGTAATCGCCCATATCCAGCGAAAACGCCTCGATCAACTACGCGCCCGCACCCGCGCACTACACGCGGGTGCGGGCGTTTTTCGTTTTAGGTGCAGGCATCTACCCGCGCTTTCGAACTCGGCTCGCCGAGTTGCGCCGTTCGCCTCCGGCGAAACGTAGTGGAGCCTTATCCTGCACCGCCGATTCGTGGCGGAAATAGAAGTCAACAGGTCTCGCGATATTCGAATAGCATAAAGAGAAGCAGCACCGCGCATCCACAGATTTTTTCCAGCGATCCGTCACCGAGTCACCCCGTAAACAGGTCGGAATCGAAAAACTCCCTTAGAGAAACACCAAGGCCCCTTGCTATGCGCTCTATGTTCTCGATCGAGATGTTCCGTTTCCCGGTTTCGACCTCGGCAAAATAGGTTCGAGACATCTCTATCGAGTACGCAAGGGCTTCCTGGCTGTATCCAAGAGCGTTTCTCAATTCCTTGATGCGAAGTCCGACTTTCATTTTTGCATCTAGCTGAGTCATTGGTACCTCCCGACTGGTGGTGCCAATGATTTGAGTCGGACCTATATGAGTCACACCTATATAAGTGACAATTTGCAATACAATGCTCACGTGGCCCTTTTCCAGGTTGAAGGGATCGCCGTAAGTACCATCTATGAATCAAAGGAGAACTTCCATGGCGATGAATGTATCCCGGCGCGGCTTTTTGGGCGCTGTCGGACTGATGTCGATTGCCGGATTGAGCGGCTTGAGCGGATGCGGACCGACGGGAGTGAAGGGAAAGACGCTCTATTACATATCGGTCTGCGACAACGTCGCCCTCGGGAAGATGACGAATAACAAGCTGGGTTCCGAGACGACGATCACCTTCGACGACGGGGACGGCTGGCATTACGCAGGGTCGTTCGAGTCCTCGGGAACGTGGAGGCAGGAAGACGAGAACATCGTATTGAGCTCAAGCGAGCTCGGTACCCTGACGCTCAAGAAGGCCGACGATGCGGATGCCTATATCCCCTCTGGCGACGAGGAGTACGGCGAGCGCTATTTCCTGAGCGAGGACGATGCGAAGAAGTACTACGAGGACTACACCGGCAAGGCGGTCGCCCGCGTCAAAGAGCTGCTTGAATCGCAGGAATGGGAACGCTCGAACCGGCCGGAGTCCATGGCGAGCCCCGAGGAGATCAACTTCGACAGCGGAAAGATCGCATTCAAGAAGGCGTCGTATAACCAAAAGGGCTATCTGTTCACTCAAGGTCCCAGTGATGACGAATGGGCCGCATCGGACCATTCGGGAAAGTACAGCCTCACGGTCAAAGACCAGAGGGCGAAGGATACCGACTCGACACCGCGCCCGCTCGTTTACAAGGGCGAGCTGACGGCCGATGGGACGTCGGTGGCCTATACCCTCGAGAAACGTAACGACAGCCTGGTTCTGAAGCTGGGAGAGACGATGTATGACCCGGTGTTCACGAATGGAAAATAGCGGTCGAATCAAGCTCTTCGGGCGCGAGTTCTCCCGTAAACAGGCCTGCGCGGCTGGTGCAGGAATCCTCTGTGCGGCGCTTCTCATCGGCTGCGGGGCTTACGCTATCTCACATGCCAGTTGGACGGGAGATTCCAATGCCCCTGCGGTGTCGCAGTCGAAGGACGATGAGGAGCAGGACATGGTGCTTTCCCTTGAGGTGAAGGCTGACGGCTGGGATGCGGACACCTCCACGCCCGTCATCGCCCATATAGAGGATGCGGACGGGGAAGTGGACTTCTACACTGCTATCGCCGCGAACAAGCAGGTGACCGTGAAGGTCGGTGAGTCCGGTACCTATACCGTCACATTCATCTCACCGGTGAACGCCGACGGCTCAATCTATAAGGTGCCATCGAAGAAGGTTACCGCCGGAAAAGCCGACAAGACAGTTGCCACAGGCGTGACTTTCGATAAGGTGGATGCGGACAAGGTAACGAAAGATGACCTGACAGCCATCGCCAAGGACGTTGCGGAAGCCGTGAAGAAGGGCGATTCCACCCTGACCGGTGACAAGGGCGCTGAGGTTGTGAAGAAGTTCGAGAACAACATCAAGAAGAACCCGAATGCCGATGCCGGTGCCGTCGAGAAGGAGACCGAGAAGGCGCAAGAGACCGCCAAGGAAGAGAAGTCCGACGCGAAGACCCCGGAAACTTCCGACAGCAAGAAGAGCGATTCAGGCTCATCCAACGGCTCCAAGAAGGATAATGGGAACAGCGGTTCCGACAGCAAGCCGAGTGGAAGCAACAATAGCAACTCCGGTAGCTCCTCGAAGAAGGATGACACCCCGGCGCAAGTCCATAAGTATGATATCTACCATCCCGCAGTGACCCATACGGAGAAGGTGTTCCATCCCGCAGTGACCCATACGGAGACCGTGCATCATCCGGCGGTGACTCATACGGAGTCTCGTTCAATCTGTAATGGATGCGGTGCGGATATTACGGGTAACGAGCGGAGTCATGCGAAAAGTGCCATGTTGGCGGGGAATGCAGCATGTGGAGCATGGCATTCGGAGCCGCGTACCGTGACGGATTCCGCAGCATACGATGAGACGGTTACGATTACAGATTCTGCGGCATGGGAGGAAACGGTTACGATTACAGATTCTGCGGCATACTACACTTGTTCCTGCGGTGCCACGAAGTAGCGGAAGCCGCCGAATTCTAGGCCGTAGCGGTCAAGCATCAGGTTGAGTTCTGTTGATACCGCCGGACGCACGCGCTCCGGTATCCTCCATGTCCCCCGAGCCACCTTAGCCAAGGTTCCAAGGGGCACCGCCCCTTGGCGCGCAGGGGCTCGGGGATGGCGCGAGGCATCCCCGGAAAAGCTGGCGCGGGCACGCCGATGGCATGCCCGCGCTCTCTGTGTACGCTTCACCCCTCTTCGGCAACGTGCACGGTCCGGCCGCTCTCGCAGTCGATGCTCTCCACGTCGCCGAATCCGATTCGGACGGCAGCCCATCCGCCCCCGTCCCCCACCAAGGCGTCGGCCTCGTCGCATGCGTCCGAGACGAGTCGCCCGAGTTCGGGCGACCCCTCCAGAGCTGTGCCCATCTCGAACGCCCCGCCCTCGCCACCCAACTCAAACTCGACGACGACAGTCAGCCCGACGGCTCCGCCCGGGGACTTGCCGAATCTGCCCGCGGCGTCAAACTCGTCCATCTCCATGGAGCTACCTCCCCCTGACGGCGCTGAGCGACTTCGGTTCAAAGTGCTCGTCGCGTTCGATGGCGGCGAACCCCATCTGGCGGTTCAGCTCGGCCATCTCCTTGATGCTGAAGTAGCCGAGCTCGTCGTCATAGCCCTCGACGAGGCCGAACGCCTCGTCCGTGCCGTCGAACTCGAGCAGCCACCAGTCCCATCCGTTCACGCACGAGAAGTAGTGGACGTATACCGTGGGGTCTTCCGTGCCGTCTTGCTCATAGAGCCTCGGCAGCCCCTCCGCAATCTCCCCCGTCATCAGCTCCTGCATGTCTTCCTCCGTTTCCGGGCACGCTGCCCTGAACATCTCGCCCTTGCGGGCAAAGCCGAATGGCGACGCCGCGCGTCGTCGTCGGCTTTGCTCCCTGCAAAGCCGCACCGGAGCGAAGACGGGTCAAGGGAGTCCATGACGACCTCCACCAACCGGAGCGAAGCGGAGGTTTGTGCGGGGTCTCATGGGCCCCTTGACGCGGCGTAGCGGAGGTGCCACCCGCGTAACGGATACGAGGTCATGACCGGCGAATGCCACCGAAACGTTGGAAAACATGGGTCAAGACTGAAGAGAGGCGGCCATCCCTAACGGATGGCCGCCTTAGCGTGCCTTACAATTTCTCTTCTGGTATATGGCCGAGACGTCTGCCGGGCAAATCCCGACGATACTAGTGATAGTCGTTTGCGAAGGAGCCGTAGAAGAGCGCCTTACAGTCGACATCGCTGTAGGCCATAATGGCATCCTGGACCTCGGGGCGCAGGAGGTTGAGCACCTTGTACACGCCCTCGCCCATATCACCGACGAAGAGTACCTGCTTGAACACGTCGGGATAATCGCGCAAGTAGGTTACATAGCCTCTGAGCTTTGCCAGCGTGTCACCGAGGAACTCGCCATGCGGGTCGACGATGGACGGCCTGATGACACCCTCAGCATCCTTCACGAAGAAGAGGAAGTCTGGATGCAGGGCCTTGCGTCCCACCGAAGACATGTACGGGATCGAAAACGCCTTGGCAGACATGCTGCCCGACGGATTGCGATAGAAGGCAACCGTGCGATTCTTTGCCAATTCGTTCCTAACGATATAGTCTTCCGCCGGGTTCAGGTCGAGCGGGCAGAGGCCGTCCTCTTTCTGCACGATATGGCACGGATACTTAGCGAAGTCGTCCGACGTGCTGGTAGACGTGGGCCACTCTATCTTTGTGAGACGCTTGCCCTCGGTTTCACGGGCCAGCTCGTCGTAGCGCTGCTTTGCCACATCGTTAAGGTAGTCATAATCGCCAGATCCATCGACCTTATCGAAGTATCCCTTTCGGCATTGAGCCGCCCAGCCCTCGAGCGCATCAACGATGGCCTGCGTGCGCACCGCTACGGCAAGGCGCAGGTCGCACTCGGGCCGCCCAAGCTCCTTGAAGTTGGCGCGACGATACTCATTCGCAAACTCCTTAGTGAAATGCATGTCGGCGTCGCGGGCGGCCTTTCTGAGACCCTCGGCGTCCGTGCGGGCCTCCTCCTGCTCCTGGTCCTCGGTCTCGTTGAGCTTGTCGAGCGTGATCTTGACGGTCTCGGCAACCTCTACGTCGTGCTTGGTTTCGCGGTACTCGTCCTCGTTAGCAACGATGTATCCCTTGAGCTTCTGGACGAACTGTTTTTTCACGTCGGTTGCGGCATTGACATCGAGGCCGGTCTCGACAAGCAGAGTCGCCGTCTTAACCAGGCTCTGGAATTCGTTTCTAGCCTTCTTCGGAATGCGCTGGACGGGGATGGAATCGAAGGCTGTGCGGATGCCCTGCCACTCCTGGTGCGTGAAAGACTGCTCGCGCTTGGTGGGCGGCTTGGGCTTTGCCATGGGCACGGGTTTTACGACCGAGACGGGCTGGGTCGGCTCGGTCTGTGTGGAACTTGGCTCAGGGGTCGCAGGTTGCTGCGGGGCAGGCGCTGCAACGTAGTTGCCCGTTGCGGGCTGAGGCGTCAGCTCCGCTTCTGGCGCCGGGACGTCGACGGGCCTGACCGCCGAGGCAAGCGAGGGCTGCGTTCCCTGCATGTCCAACGGCTCCTGAATCGCGATGCCGGCAAGCGGCGCCTGGTAGCCGGGTTGTGCCTGCCGCGCCGCCTCGATGGCCTTCTCGTTCTCCTCGTACGCCTTGAGCTCCTGTTGGTAGTCGGCATCGGACTTGGGCGCGGCCGCCGTGATAGTCACGGGGTTGAGAACGATGTTCTGTTTGCCGATGGAGCTCTCGCCCATGTCGTCCTTGCGGCCCATGAGGTAGTCGACCACATCCTGAGTGCTCTCGGGATTGAACTGGGGCAGGTAGCAGGCGACGGAGTTCAAAAGGTCATCGGATTCGATGCGCCGCGCAAGTGGGGTGCGCACCATGCGCCCCACGAGCTGTGCGATATAGGTCGAGTCCGAACGCCTGCGCTGTGAGAAGATGACCTCCGCTCGTGGGCAGTCCCATCCGTTGGAGACGGCCTCCTTGGCGAAAAGCACGCGGACGCTCGAGGTGTCCTGAACGAACTCGGGCTCAACATAGCGGATAAGGTATTTTCCCGCCGCGATGTCCTTGTGCTCGCCGAAGACATTGGCAAATGACATCGCCTCGGAAAGGCCGGGGACTAAGTCCATGATCTGGTCGCACATCTCGACCAAGGCCGAGCCGCTCACGTTGTCAGCGGCCTGGATGAGCAGCAGGGGGTTGATGTAGCTCTCGCCCTCGCGGGCGCAGTACTCACCCCACTCGTTGCAAGCCAGGGCATAGCGCTCGCACGCCATAGTAAGGTATTGGTGCTCGACTGGATCGTCCTTCTCGGGCACGCGCAGCTCGATAATATCCTTGAGCAGGCCCGATTCCTGGACCTCGCGAGGGGTCACAGCAACCTTCGGCATGCGCACGCGATCAGCGCGCTGGTCCATAGCCGCCTCGAACCTCTGCGGCGTGGCAGAGACCCCAACGACGATGGGCATCGCTGCACGGCCGTCTAGACCATCAATGAGGTTGGCGTAGATCGTCGCGGTGCCGCGCTCGCTCGAGACATTGGCCCCCAGGCCGCGGTGGGCCTCGTCTATGAACAGATAGAGGTTGCGCTCCGGATCCCTGATGGTGCGGTCAAGGATGTCCCAGAACACGCGGCCGGAGTTGGCCTCACCACCCTTGGTGAGCAGGCCATTCTTGCTAAGCAGGTCCTTGCTGAGGAAATAGACGTGGCGCGGCTCAAGAATGTCGTGCGCAGCTCCGAAGTCGTTGGCAATCGTGACCAGATGGCGCCTGTCAAGGATGCTGTCTGCCAGCTTGTCCGCCACGTTGGAGAAACGCACGCTCGTCTGCTCGTTCAGGCTCGGGGAATCCGAAAGCCAAAGGACAACGGCGTTCTCGTCGGGCATGAGGCCCAAATCGTCGTCTCCGAAGAAGAGCGCTTCGATCGTCGCCGCGCACATGACCGTCTTGCCCGACCCCGTGGGGGATGCGAGGCATATCGAGGACAGCTCGCCGTCCTGCTCGTAGCGTCGACGCATCGACTGCAACTTGTTCACCAGGGTCTCGACTGCCCCGGCTTGAAAATCCTTAAGTTCGACTCTCATGCTTACCTCACCGCATCCTCGGCGGCAATCTTGAACGATTGCAGGTAGTTCTCGTACAGGCGGACGACGTCGAGCCCGGGCAGCTGTGCCTTGATGGAGGCATATCGAGCCGTGTCGTCCGTGATCACATAGGCGCACCCTATGCTGGCATTCTGCTTGACGGTGTCTATGAAAGAGCCGACCGAAGCAAAGTCGAAGAGGACGGCGTAGGCGTCGGCCATGGCAAAGCCCGGCTGTTCGTGCTTGATAATGCCGCCACGCGAGCCAGCGCGCAGCCAGAGCAGGGGCGCGATCTCCTCGAAGGCCACGCCCAGCTCGACAGCGTCTGGGTCTTCGTAGGTGAGGTCGAAGAAGACGGCGTTCTCCTCGAAGCCGTCGGCCATGGGGAACTCATCGGTGAACTTGTAGTCACCCTTGATGGGGTCGCCCTCGGGCGTCTTGCCCGTGATGGCCGCCGTGACGCGAGGTTTGGTAACGTACTGGCAGATACCCAACGCCTCCCATTCGGGGTCGCCCTGGCGAAGACCGCACTTGGTGAGCTTTTTGGATTCGTCCTCGGAGACCTCGTTGTTCGTGACGCTGACGGAGCGCCTGCGCCCGCCGTCCTGATGGTTCAAGCGCATGACGGCATGTGCTGTGGTGCCCGACCCCGAGAAGAAATCGACCACAAGGGCGTTGGGCTTGTTGGCGACGAAAAAGCGAATGGTGTCTTCGACGGCATAGAGGGACTTTGGGAATGGGAAGCGCCTGTTCGGGAGCAAGCACTTCAATACTCCTGTCCCTGACTCGCTAGCTGAATGCGATTTTTGGTTCCATACGGTCATTGGACGAACGTTTGCTTCGCCTTGTTGCTCCAGGACAACAGCTCCATCAGCATCGTATCCGCGAACAGCCAGCTTTCCAGACTGAACATCCTTAACTTGACCAGAAGTAAGATGATATGGAACACGTTTAATGCCATCCCATGGCCCGAATTTTATATAGCCTTCTGACTGATAGGCACGAAATGTATCGGGTTTAAGAGACCAGGTGAGCTCTTGTCCCCCTTCGCCGATTGGCCATACGGCAACTTCACTATCATTAGTTAGATAAGAGTTGCGATCGTAATCTACGGGAAGTGAATCTCCGCACCTAATATAGGAGCCATCTTCGGCAGAGAAAACAAGCGGATAAAATAGATTTGGCCGAGCGGTTCTTCTTCCGTTGTTGCTTGCGCTACGCAGCAGGCCCTTCCAACGGATTGGCTTCGCCTTCTTCTCTTCCTGTTTCAGCATTGTGTTGCCAATGCTCCCAACGGAAGCGCCTCCAATAAGCACAAAGAATAAATACTCCTCGCAACGCGAGAACTCGTTATCCCGACGGTTGCCCTTAGGGTTAATTACAGATGTCACCATTTGTATTTTTGCGCCGTTGAACACGCTCTCCAACAACAGCCCCAATCTCAGATACTCCTTCTCGTCGATCGTCACGATGAGTACGGAATCGTTGGGATTGAGCAGCTGCTTGGCGAGCTTGAGGCGGCGCTCCATGAAAGCGAGCCACTTGGAGTGGCGATAGGCGTCAGAGCCGTCGACGTAATCGTTGTTGTATTTCCAGTCGCGGGCACCGGTGTTATAGGGTGGGTCAATATATATGCAGTCCACTTTGCCTGCATAGGCAAAGGCTAAGGTTTCAAGAGCATGGTAGTTTTCGCCGTTGATGACAACCTGATAGGGCTTATCGCCACCGCGCTCGACACGCCCAGTCTCTTTGAGGCCGGCATAAATCGGCTGGTCATATTCAGCGACAGGCACGGCATCGTCGACAGCAACGGAGCGGGGCTCGCATTCGTTTTCGTCATATGAGGGCGATTGGTATGGCTTTAGATCAGCAACCCCCCCCCCGAACGGTATTTACCAACCATAGCAGTTGGGAGTTAGAGTCCTCTTTTCTACCACGCTCGGGAAGTACCTGTACGACATCGCCCTTCATGATAGGTTTGCCATAAAGGCGAAGTCGTTCTGGACGGTTGTGTTCAAATACAAGCCCAAACTGGCGCTGCGCCGCAAAGGCGCGGATGTCGGCAGCGAGCTGACGATCGCCCAGTTTGACAGCGCGATCAACAAGGTTCTGAACGACTGCTTGCGCTGTCTGAGACATCACTTCTCCCCCTTGCACTTCTCGTCAATCCATTCGCGCAGGACTTTAGCCACTGTCTTATCTTGACGCGCGGCATAGGACTTAAGAGCCCGCTTATCCTCGCGGGTTATCGAGAGCGTGAACTTATCCAGCTCCCTTTCGGCATGAACAGCCTGATCTTCCTCCATGGTCGTCCCTCCGAATTGACCTGTTCTACGTTCCTTAATTGATTGAAATCATTTTACTTCAGAATACGTAATTACGTAATTACGTAGATAATTTGAGCCATGCAGCACTCAATCACTAGTCAGTATTCGTTGAGGAATCGTTGGGGATAACGAATATATCGAGGTAGACACCCGTTTTTGCCGTCTGTGAGTACCTGCAAATCGATACCCAAAACGTCGTGAGTACATTTTGAGTACCAGTCCGAGCGGCCTCTTGCGGCCGGACGCAATCTGCCGGTCAGCATTAATTAGAAATAAATTGATGGCGTTGCTTCGGTAATTGAAAGCACTTTAAAACATACCAGCAAACAATAATCCCAGCTAAACAGCTTGAGAGATTGCGTGACTGGTTTGCATGTACCACATACACCACAATGCATAAGCACCCATGGCACGCAAATAAAAAACGAGGGAGGTCGTTTCCGACCTCCCTCGCAAAGGGTCGTTGATTACTCCCACTCGATCGTCGCCGGCGGCTTAGACGTGATGTCGTAGCACACGCGGTTGGCGCCGGGGACCTCAGCAACGATGCGGCCGGAGATGCGGGCCAGAACGTCGTAGGGCAGTTTGGCCCAGTCGGCTGTCATAGCGTCGCTGGACTCGACGGCGCGCAGGATAATCGGGCGCTGATAGGTACGCTCGTCACCCATGACGCCGACGGACTTAATGTCGGGCAGGACCGCGAAATACTGCCAGCAGCTGTGCTCGGAGTTGCGCTCGCCGGTCTGCTCAAACAGACGCTGGTTGTAGGCGTCGAGCTCCTCGCGCACGATAGCGTCGGCGTTCTTGAGGATCTCGAGCTTTTCCTTGTCGACCGCGCCGATGATGCGGATGGCCAGACCCGGGCCCGGGAAAGGCTGACGGAACACGATGTGACCCGGCAGGCCAAGCGCCAGACCAAGTGCGCGGACCTCGTCCTTAAAGAAGTGGTCGAGCGGCTCAATAAGGTCGAAGTGCACGCCATCGGGGAACGGGATCAGGTTGTGATGGCTCTTGATGGTGGCCGTCTTGCCGCCCGTCTTGCGAGCGCCGGACTCGATGATGTCGGGGTAGATAGTGCCCTGAGCCAGGTACTTGACCGGCTTGCCATCGGTCTCGAGCTGCTGCGCCACGGCGAAGAACTCTTTCCAGAACTGCGTACCGATGATGCGGCGCTTCTCCTCGGGCTCGGTCACGCCGGCCAGAAGCTCGGCATAACGGTCCTCGGCGTGGACGTGAATAAAGTCGACGTCAAACTGCCTGGTGAAGACCTCCTCCACCTGCTCGGGCTCGCCCTTGCGCAGCAGGCCGTGGTTAATGAACACGCAGGTCATCTGCTTGCCCACGGCGCGGGCGCCCAGCGCAGCCACGACGGAGGAGTCGACGCCGCCGGACAGGGCCAGAATCACGCGGTCGTCGCCGACCTTCTCGCGGAACTCGGCCGTCATGGTCTCGACCAGGTTGTCCATGCTCCAGTTGGGCTCCAGGCCGCAGATCTCAAACAGGAAGTTGCTCAGCAGCTGCTGACCGTACTCGGAGTGCTTGACCTCGGGGTGGAACTGCGTGGTGAAGATCTTGCGCTCGACGCACTCCATGGCAGCGACCGGGCACACGTCGGTGCTGGCGGTAACAGTAAAGCCCTCGGGCACCTCGGAAACGGCGTCGCGATGGCTCATCCACACGGTCTGCTCCATGGGCGTGGAGTTAAAGAGCTTGGCGCCGGCCGTGCGCGTGATGGTAGCGCGGCCGTACTCGCCCACCTCGGAGTGGCCGACCTTGCCGCCGAGCGTCACGGCCGTGATCTGATGGCCGTAGCAAAAGCCCAGGACGGGAAGACCCAGGTCAAAGATGGCAGGATCGATGGACGGAGCGTCCTCGGCATACACGGAAGCCGGGCCGCCGGAAAGGATGAGCGCAGAGGCGTTCATCTCGCGAATCTCGTCGGCCGAGATGTCGCAGGGGACGATCTCGGAATACACGTTGAGGTCGCGGACGCGACGGGCAATGAGCTGACCGTACTGCGCACCAAAGTCGAGTACGAGGACCTTTGCGGAAGCCTTTTGATCCATGGTTCCCCCTCTTGTTGGCGGGGAGCCGGTGCCCACCCGCGTGAATGAACGAAAATAACCTCCATAGTGTACACGTTATATGGGGTTTCTCGCCCCTCGCAGCCATCAGCGCACGGCAAACGCACGACCTGGGCCCCTATTTGACGGCAATTGAAGTGTTTTCAAACGTTACAGATGATGTAATACGTTTGAACATTGGACGCCCTGTGCCACAATACTGCCGAACGACTCCGCCTCTGCGGCGGCAAATACGATAGGAATACCAGCATGAAGCGCATCCTTCTCATCGCCACGGGTGGCACCATCGCATCGACCGAGGACGGCAACGGCCTCTCGCCCGCCCTGACCGGTGAGGAGCTCGCCCAGAGCGTCCCCGAGATCTCGGGCCTCTGCGAGCTCGACGTCGTGCAGCCCATGAACATCGACAGCACCAATATGCGCCCGAGCGACTGGATGCGCATCCGCGATGTCATCGTCGAGGGTTATGCCGACCACGACGGCTTCGTGATTCTGCACGGCACCGACACCATGAGCTACACCGCAGCAGCGCTTTCCTACCTGATTCAGGACAGCCCCAAGCCCATCGTGCTCACCGGCTCGCAAAAGCCCATGGGCAATCCCTTTACCGATGCCAAGCTCAATCTGTACCAGAGCCTGCTCTATGCGCTCGACGAGCACTCGCACGATGTGTCGATTGTGTTTGGTGGCGTCGCCATTGCCGGCACGCGCGCCCGCAAGCAGCGCACCATGAGCTTTAACGCGTTCATTAGCGTCAACTATCCGCCCATTGCCTACATCCGCAACGACCGCATCGTGCGCAACGGGCTCCACGGCACTCATCAGGGCGAAAACCCGGTGCGTTTCTACGACAGCATCGACCCGCGCGTGTTTGTACTCAAGCTTACGCCCGGCGTGAACCCGGGTATCCTGGACGCCCTAGCCGATAGCTACGATGCTGTAATTCTTGAGACCTTTGGCATTGGCGGTATTCCCGAGTTTGGCGAGTCCGGCGAGTCATTCCAGGAGGCGATTTTCCGCTGGGTCGATTCGGGCCGCACCGTCGTTATGACCACGCAGGTCCCCGAAGAGGGTCTCGATCTGGGCGTTTATGAGGTCGGCCGCGCTTACGCCGATCATCCGGGCATTCTGCGCGGCGATGACATGACCACCGAGACGCTCGTGGCCAAAACCATGTGGGCGCTCGGCCAGTCACGCGATGCGGCTGAGATTCAGCGTCTGTTCTACAGCCAAGTCAACCACGACCGCATCCCGATGGCGTAATTCAGCTGTCGGCGGGTATCCCCTATTCGATACCCTCAAGAAGCTCTGACACCGTCATACCGAGTGCGGGTGCGATCTTAAATAGAACCTTGAGCGTGAAATTTGCCGTCCCATCTTCGATTCGGTCGAGGTAGGGTCGGCTGATTCCTGTCGCCACACAAAAATCAACCTTGGAGATACCAAGGTCTCTGCGTGTCTCTTCGACCCGCCTACCAAGAATCTGTTTCGCACGTTCGTCCATGCAGCCGAGTTTGAAATGGAGCCGAACATAAACGTAAACTATAGTTTACGTTTTGCCGAATACACAGGAGTTTTCTATGTCGGGTTCTTCGGTCCGCATGTACCGAGCCACGCCTCGCACAAACAGCGCGCCGCCCAAGCTCGTCGTCGTTGAATCAGAATGCCTTTCGCCCGATGAGCGCACAGCATTTGCATTGCTATCAAGTCGCGTCGCCGCCGTTCTGACCCCTTGCCCGGCGCAAGGCGAACTTGCTATCCAATGCCAGGCGCACAGCTGCTCGCTCAATCAGGCTGCCGTGATCGCAACCAGCCAACGCGGTCTGCCCCTTCTCCTGGAAGCCGGTATCGCACTCGCCCTTCGCGGCGCCGGATACGAAAACGAGGCCGCCGCCGACATGGTCTTTAAACCACGATCGAGCGGCGGCCTCGCAGCAGCCATCGAATATGCTTGCAGGCTCGTTGCCTAAAAGGACAAGCTAGAAACCAAAGCCAAAGCCCGTTCCGGTAATCGCCGAGTACATAAAGTAAACGTTGATCACGTTGAGGAACACACCCGTGATGCAACCGTTGCGCAGGTAGCGTTCGCACACGATGCGCGCCATGGCGGCGGAGTCATCATTGTTTTTAGCCTGGCGTCCCGCCGTAAAGTAAGTCGCTACGCTCAGCAGCAGGTTGAGCACCGGCAGCGCCAGCAACTCGTAGCTCTTGCCCCAGCGCGTCACCTCGCCGGCGGCGTTAAACTTCGTTGCCACCTCGGGACCAATGTTGGGGATAACACACGCTGCGACCACCAGCGGAATCACCGCAAGTACGAGCAGTGCAATACCCATGTAGCCAGCTTTTTTGCCATATTTAAACATATGCGTCGTCCTTACACGTTAAAGCGGAAGTGCACGACGTCGCCATCGGCCATGACATAGTCCTTGCCCTCAATACGCAGCTTGCCGGCAGCCTTGGCGCCCTGCTCGCCACCGAGCTCGATGTAGTCGTCATAGCCAATGACCTCGGCCTTAATAAAGCCGCGCTCAAAGTCGGTGTGGATGACACCGGCGGCCTGCGGGGCGGTTGCGCCCTGACGCACCGTCCAGGCCTTGACCTCCATCTCGCCGGCCGTAAAGAACGACTGCAGGCCGAGCAGCTTGTAGGCCGCCTGAGCGAGCACGTCCAGGCCGGGCTGCTCCAGGCCCAGGCTCTCCAGATAGTCGGCGGCGTCCTCGGGATCGAGCTCGGAAAGCTCGGCCTCAATCTTGGCGCAGATGGGCAACGGCTTGACGCCATCGATGGGCGCCAGGTCGTCGTTGAGCATATCCTCATCCACGTTAGCCACATACAGAATGGGCTTCATGGTAAGCAGGAACAGACCCTTGGCAGCGGCACGCTCCTCGTCGGTCATCTCCATCGATGCGGCGCGCTTGCCCTCGTTGAGCCAGGCGAGCAGGCGGCGGGCGACCTCAAACTTGGGCATAAGCTCCTTGTCGCGCTTGGCCTCCTTCTCGAGCTTGGGCAGCTGCTTCTCGAGCGTGCCCATGTCGGCCAGGATGAGCTCGGTCATGATGGTGTCGGCGTCGCCGGCGGGGTCGACGAACTCACCGGTGCGACCCACCTCACGCATGACGTTGGGGTCCTTAAAGTAGCGCACGACCTCGCAGATGGCGTCGGTCTCGCGGATGTTTGCCAAGAACTGGTTACCCAGGCCTTCGCCCTCGTTAGCACCCTTCACCAGGCCTGCGATGTCAACGAACTCGACCGTAGCCGGCACAATGCGGCCCGGGTTAACGATGTCGGCAAGCTTTTGCAGGCGGCTATCGGGCACGTCGACGATACCCACGTTAGGGTCGATCGTGGCAAACGGGTAGTTGGCGGCAAGGCCGGTCTTTTTGGTAAGCGCGGTGAACAGCGTCGACTTGCCCACGTTGGGCAGGCCCACGATACCGATGGAAAGGGACACAGCAGCTCCTTTAGGTACAGGTATTTCAAACTGCATAAGTATAGCGCCGCCGCAGCATCCGGGCGAATCCAGACACCACGGCGGCGCAAATGAATCAGAGATTGGGGTTGAGGGCTTAGTCGGCGAGCTTCTCCACCTGGTCGAGCATCTTGTCAAGCTTGGCCTTTGCCTCAGCCTTGACCTTCTCAGCCTCCTCGTGGGCCTTGGCCTTCTGAGCGGCCTTTTCCTCGGCCTCGGGGTCGACAACGACCAGATTGGACGCATCGTGCTCAACCAGCTTGAGCGCATGCTCGGGGCATACCTTGACGCAGGCTCCGCAACCTAGGCAATACGTGGACTCCAGTGCAAAGCGACCGCTTCCCACCAAATCGCAGGCAAACGTGGGGCACACGTTGACGCATTCGCCGCACGACGTGCACTTGTCAAAATCACACTCAGGCGTGCTCACCTGCATGTTCTGGGCAAGCTCGGGGTGGTTTTGCAATGTCGAGAGCACCAACTGGCGACCGTGCGTGAGCGAACGGCGACGCTTGGTCGTCGTGGTGCCGCACATGGTGTTGAGCGTGCGCTCCAGCTGGGTAATCTGATGGCGATGGGCCTTGAGCTTCTGCGTCACCGAGGCCAGCGCCGCCGTCGCCGGATTGAGCTTGGTCACCGTCAGGCCCGTGGTGCGGGCGATCTTTTCCATGTACTCCTTGCGCTCGTACTCGCGGCGCTTATGGCATTTGAGGCTTTTGGGATCGACCTCCAGGCCCATACCCGTGCCAGACCACTCTTCGGCCTTCGCAATCGCCTCGCCCAGAATGTCCTCACCGCCGGTGTTGCGGCATTTATCGCACACGCCCAACGGCAGGTACACACTCACGTTGGGATAGTCTGCCAGTACCGAGAACCAGGTCTCGGCCGTAATATCGCCCACGCAGGCAACGACGACTTCGTTCTCGCGCGGCATGCGCTTAAGGGCACGCGTGCAGGTGACGTAGGCGGTCTCGTGGCTCGTAGCCGCCGAGACAATGTCGTCGTAGACGTTTTTGGGCGCCAGGCGCGGCGAGATGATCGCCTCGGTCGGACAGGCAGCGGCGCACAGGCCGCACTTGCGACAGGAGTCGAGGATCTCGATGGAGTCTTCCTCGACCTCGATAGCGTTGACCGGGCACACGTCCATGCACGCGGTGCAGCCGCTCTTTTCGTTTTTGCAGGTCAGGCACGGAATGGTGTTGCCGCGCGGGCGCTCCTTGTAGTCAGCAGGATTCCATTGAGGCGCCGACGGATCGAGTGCATCGGTCACACCGCCAAGCGGGTTTTTAAGAAAGTCGAAACCCTTGCTGATCTCGATAATGTCATCAAACAGATCGTGTTCCTGCGCCATGCGCGGCCCCTCCCTGAGCAGTGCAAACAAGCAAGAGATAATGATACGCTATCGGTCCACGCCTCGGGCAAATTACACGCGGCGCATCTTTGCGGCAAATAGCCCATGGCCCATCGCCGCCTCGATTGCACAAGGTCAATCAAGCGCCAAACTATGCCTCGCACATGAACTGCACGAGCTTTTGTTTGGTCACCTTTGCCTGCTCGTTGGCCATATTACGCTCATTTCTAAAGACCGCATTTGCAACACGCTGCAGATCGGCATCGGAAATCTCGCCAAGGCCGAGCTCATCGAGCGTCGTCGGCAGGCCGACGCGCTGGCAAAACTCGAGCACCTGATCAAGCTCGGGCGCACGCTCCAGGCGCAGCTGCACCACCAGGCCAAATGCCACGGTCTCACCATGCATGGCCTTGCACTCGGGCAGAATCGTCAGGCCGTTGGCGATGGCATGCGCCAACGCCAAGCCACCGCTCTCAAAGCCGACACCCGAGAGCAGAATATTGCACTCGATCAGACGCTCAACCGCCGGCGATATACGGCCCTTTTTGAGATCGCGTTTGGCAGCGACACCGCACTCCATGAGCGTGTCGTAGCAGGCACGAGCCGCAACCAGGGCCAAGTGCCCCGGCGCACCACCGTGCTCGTTAGTGCCGTGCGCTGCGACGCACGAACGCGCCTCGAAGTACGTTGCCAGTGCATCGCCCATACCAGCGACCGTCAAACGCAGTGGGGCCGCCGCGACCACGTTGGTATCAACCACGACCAGGTCTGGATTCTTCTCGAGCATCAGGTAGCGGTCGAACGACCCATCCTCGTGATACAGCACCGAAATCGCGCTGCACGGACCGTCCATCGAAGCCGCCGTGGGGCATACGCATAACGGCAACTCGGCATAAAACGCTACTGCCTTGGCGATATCGAGCATCTTGCCACCGCCAATGCCTACCACCATGTCGCAATACTCAGCCTGGGCTTCCTTAGCCATTTCGACAACGGCCTCTTCCGTACACGGACCGTCATAAATCTTAAAGAACGGCTCGCTTAGATCTTCGTCCAGAAATCCATCGACAATCTGCCTACACAGCCGATCCTCGGTGCCCTGGTCGAACAAGACATAGGCAGCACAACCCAACCATGACAAATACCTGCCCTGACGCGAAAGTTCGCCCGGCCCCTGAACATATCGGCCGGGACCGCCATAAACCATGGGAAGCGCCATACGAGAATCCGCCCTTCATCAAACAACGATTGGTGCAAAGTAACCTGCCCCTGCACCAACTTGTGCATTGGAGACAGACCACTTTGCACCATAGCAAAAAGGGGTAAAGCCATCTGCTGGCTTTGCCCCTTCCTTAGCTAGATTTACTCATCCATGAGATAGTAGTGGCCCAGCGCGTCGGCACCCAGGATGGCGTTTGCGACCATCTCGGGCGTCACCTCAAACGGCATGTTGCACATGGTGTCATCGGGCGCGCAGGCGGCCTCGGCAACAATCATGGCCTGCTCGCGCGTAAGCTCGGCAACGCCAAGTTCCTTCATCGTGACCGGCAGGCCCAGCTCAATGCAGAAGCCCAAGACTTCCTCGAGCTTCTCGGTCGGGGCATCCTCGAGTACCAGCTGGACGATGGTGCCAAAGGCGACCTTCTCGCCGTGATACATGCCGTGGCACTCGGGCAGCATCGTCAGGCCATTGTGGATGGCATGGGCCGCAGCGAGGCCCGAGCTCTCAAAGCCAATGCCCGAAAGCAGCGTATTGGCCTCGATGATGTGCTCCACGGCAGGCGTCAGCGCGCCCTTCTCCAACGCAACCTTGGCCTTCACGCCATCGGCCATAAGCGTCTCGTAGCAGAGCTTGGCGAGCGCCAGGCCGGCCATTCCGCCCTTGCCGCCGGCGCAAGTGCCACCGTCGGCATCGTGCGTCGCCTGGGCCTCAAAGTAGGTTGCGAGCGCATCGCCCATACCGGAAACCGTCAGGCGCACCGGGCTCGCCGCGATAACCGTCGTATCCATCAGGACAATGTTGGGGTTTGCCTTAAGGAAGAGATATTTATCGAACTGGCCGTCATCGGTGTAGAGCACCGAAAGTGCCGAGCACGGTGCATCGGTCGAGGCGATGGTGGGGCAAATGATAACCGGGGACTCCAGGTAGTAGGCAACGGCCTTGGCGGTGTCGAGGATCTTGCCGCCACCGACACCGACGATGATGTCGCAACCGTTGTCGCGCGCGAGCGCAACCAGGCGATCGACCTCGCCCTTGGAGCACTCGCCGTTAAAGTCCTCAAACAGCAGCTCGGCCTTGGCCTCGGCAAAACCACCCTCGATCTTGGCACCGACGCGCTTCTTGCCCGAAGGCGTCACGATGACGAGGGCCTTAGCACCGAGCGGCTCGACATAGGAGCCGAGCTTGGCGAGCTCGTCCGGGCCCTGGATGTACTTGCTGGGGCTATTGAAGATTGCAGCCATTTTTATCCCATTCTCTGATAAATAAAAAGAAAGGGGCTCCGTACGGATACGTGCGGAGCCCCTCGTTACGATAACAAGAGTCGATTAGAAATCGATGTCGGTGTCGTAGTAGCAGGCCTTGAGGATCTTCTCGAAGTCGGCAGCCTTGGTCTCACGCGGGTTCTCGGGCGTGCAGGCGTCCTGCTCGGCGTTCGCGGCGATCTCGGGCAGCTTGGCGAGGAACTCCTCCTCGGAAACCATCTGCGGGTTCTCGGCGTCGACCTTCACGCCACCATTCGCGTAATCCTTGATGGACTGCGGAATGTTGAGCTGGTCGTTGAGGTCGCGAATCTTCTGGACGAGTGCAGCGATGAGCTCCTCGTTGGTCTCGCCGGGAAGGTGCAGGATCTCCTTGGCCACGTAAGCGTAACGCTCGGCAGCACGCGGGTCCTTGGAGTTCCACTGGATGACCTTGCCCAGGTACATGGCGTTAGCGGCACCGTGGATGATGTGACCGTTCTCAAAGGCTGCACCGGTCTTGTGAGCCATGGAGTGAACGATGCCGAGCAGGCCCGAGGAGAAGGCGATACCGGCGATGCACTGAGCCTCGTGCATGTGCTGACGGGCTTCATGGTCGCCAGCATAGGACTTGGGCAGCCACTCGACGATCTCGCGGATGCCGTGCAGAGCGTTGGCGTCGGTGAACATAGAGGCGCAGGTGGAAACGTAGGCCTCCATGCAGTGGGTCAGAGCGTCCATGCCGGTATGAGCGCACAGCTTGGCGGGCATGGTGTAGGTGAGCTCGGGGTCGACGATGGCGACATCAGGGGTGATGTTGAAGTCGGCCAGCGGGTACTTGATGCCCTTTTCGTAATCCGTGATGACGGAGAATGCGGTGACCTCGGTAGCGGTGCCGGAGGTAGAGGAAATGGCGCAGAAGTGAGCCTTCTGACGCAGCTCGGGGAAGCTGAACGGCTGGATAATGTTGTCGAAGGACTCCTCGGGATACTCGTAGAAGACCCACATGGCCTTAGCGGCATCGATGGGCGAACCGCCACCGATAGCAACGATCCAGTCGGGCTCGAAGTCGCGCATAGCGGCTGCGCCCTTCATGACGGTCTCGATGGAGGGATCGGACTCGACGCCCTCGAACAGCTTGACCTCCATGCCGGCCTCTTTGAGGTCGGCCTCAACGTCCTGCAGGAACCCGCCGCGGCGCATAGAGCTGCCGCCAGAAACGATGATGGCCTTCTTGCCCTTGAGGTTCTTCACCTCGTGGCGAGCGCCCTCACCAAAGTACAGATCGCGAGGATTGGTAAAACGTCCCATACTGTGCCTCCTAAACAAGCCCCTCTTAGACTTGCGTATATAACGGAGCACCCGATTGGCTCCGTTAGGACCGTTTTGCGCGTTGCCGGCGATGACAATGCGCGATGTCTAAACGTCTCAATGCTCAGACAAACACTATTTTACCGTTCTGGTTGGTCAGTTATTCACCTAAAGCCAACAATGATGAAACGTTTTTTCTATCCCTGAAGACCCTTATGGGGCATTCATACTCCCAAGCTGGGCAAACGTTTTATCAAGGTTGACCACATATCCCGGGCAGGGCTGTGCCCCTCCAAAATGCGCCCCGTTCGCCGCCAAAAATCGACCGTTTGCGGCACCGTGATACCACTCGGCCGTCCAAGGTGCCGACATTTGTGCGACATCCGTCTTCGTGGTGCAAAGGTGCAAGTCCAAGTGCGGCACCCCCGGTGTGCCACATGCGGGTAAACTAGAACCTTATATAGAGACATTTGAACCCTAACCGCAGCAAAGGAGGCCCCATGGCATTCGATCCCATTCAAGAGGATTGCCATCGCCTCGTTCTTGAGGCCTTGCGCCGCGACAATATCCCGCTCACCGACGGTGCCGCCGTAGAGCGTCTGATGGAACAATTCACCCGCAACCCTGCACCGCTCATCGTGCACGACCGCGACCGCGCCGGGCACCTCATTGCCAAGGTGGTCGAGGCTGTCGACTACCGCATCCCCTTTATCCCCGACGACGCCCAGGCAGAGCAAGAAGAAGCCGCAGCCGAGAACATGCTCCGCGAGGCAGCCGCGCTCGATCCGGCCAACTGGGATGCCCAGCGCATGCTGACGGCGCTCACCGCCGAATCCAACGAGGAATACGTGCAATATCTGGTGTCCAAGTGCGACGAGGTGGAGCACGATCTGGCGCTCAAGATTGCCTCGGCGCAGGACCCCTACGAGCGCGAGGCCGCAGGCGACCTGACCCGCCGTCCCTACCTGCGCTGGCTTGCCGCCTTGGCATCGCGCGCGCTCATTAGCGGCCGCTACCGTATGTCGCTGGATGCCGCGAATCGCAGCCTCGACTTTGCGCCCAACGACCCCGCCGGCGTCCGCCATACTGCGATGCTTGCCATGGCAAAGCTCGAATACCCTGCCGAGGAGCTCAAGCGTTTTCGTTCTGCCCACTCCGTGCCCTATCTTGCCAACACGCCGCTGCGCCGCCGTCCCAAGGACGCAGAGCGCGACCTAGACCCATGGACGCTCATCGCGCTGATGAGCGCTGCCTGGCGCGAGCTGGACTACGAAGGCGCCGAGCACTACTTGCGCATCCTCGCACGCTCGTGCCCGCACGCGGCCGAAGCGCTCTACTTCCAAACCGAGTTTCCCGATGGCGTCTATGCCCGCGTCAACGTGGGTGCAGGCTCCACCGACGAGCTCGTCCTTGCACTCTCCGAGGCGACACCGGTACTGCAGGAGGGCCTGGGCGCGCCCGACAACGCCAGCTTTGCCGCCTGGGTCGCCACCAACGACATCGTGCGCTCCCAGATCGACGAGCGCATACTGCGGGCGGCCGAGCAGGGCTTACCGTTTAAGGGAGGAGACCTCTAATGGATCCGAGCGTCTACATCCCCGCCTACCTGGAGCGCACCTATCTGGCGTCGCACCCCGAGCTCACCGATGCAGCACGCGAGCTTGTCCATAACGACATTAGTGCGAATCCCCAAAAGTATGCGCAGTCCGAGCATGCTCAGGCGCTGCTGTCCTATGCCGGTGTTCATCGCCACCTGCTCGACGAGCTCCATCGCATCGAGGACATGGGCAGCGACGAGGAGTTCGAGCAGACGCGCAACCGCCTGTTCGACGATATGCGTGATGAACTGCTCAAGATCGTCCGCATCGATGCGCATGTCCTCGATGCCCAGCTGCTCGCCATCATTTTGGCGGACACGCCCGTCGACGCCTGCCTGGGCGACCTGATGAAGCTCGAGACGAGCACGGCCGACTACCTGCAACAGAGCGTGCCCGGGTTTGATATGGAGGCCCCGCACTACTGGGCCAATAATGTTTTGGCCGACGGTGTCACCGCAGCGGACCTTACCGTGAGCGAGCCGGCCCTTATCGGGTGGCTTCACACACTCGAGGCCATCTCGCAGCTGTGCATGGCGAGCGCCCGCTACCGTGCTGCCGCCAACTACGCTCGCCGCGTTCTTAAGGCGGAAGGCTATCCCACCCGAGCCGCCGGCACCGTGCTGCTCGCCCTCGCTCGCTTGGAAGACCAGGACGGCTTTTTTGCCCTGGCACATCAGCTCGAGGAACAGATGGGGGCAGACGCACTCGAAAACTCTCCTTGGTACCTGCTCGCCCGCACGATTCTGCTGTTCAAAACAAACAAGATGCGCCCGGCGACGCGCGCGCTGCGTGAGTTCGCTAACCGTTGCGAAGGTGGCGCGTTCTTCTTGCTGAACCCCATGTACCAGACGCCGTATCTTCCCTGCCGACCCGAGCCGCGCGACCCCTGGGACCTCTCGCACCAGGCGGTTTGGGAAGCCGACGGCATTATCTCGGACACCCCCGACTTTGCCTCCTGGGCCAACGCCTGCGAAGATGTGTCGCAGCTTGCCCAGGAATTTGCGCGCCGCTACGGATTTTAGTGACGCACTCGACCCGACTATGTCATCTATGTTAGGAACGGCTTCATGAACCTCCGCTCATCTCTCGCCTGCACCTCGAGCGATATCGCCCGCTGGGGACTGCGCTCTGTCCTCAAACGCCAGGGTGGCGTGCTTCCCGGCCGTATCGCCATGAAGATCGACCCCGAGCTGCTAAGCGACCTCGCAAGCCTAGTCGACCGCAGCGTGGTGATCACCGGCACCAACGGCAAGACCACCACCTCCAACCTCATCGCCGACGCAGTTGCTGCCAGCGGCGCTACCGTGGTGTGCAACCGTGCCGGCAACAATATGGAGCCTGGCGTGGTGGGTGCTCTGCTCGAGGCCCGCGTCGGCCTTAAGCACACCAGCAGCGGCAAGCGCGTGGGCGTTTTTGAGTGCGACGAGCTCTACACCGTACGCGTTCTGCCCAAGCTCAAGCCGACGTACTTTGTGCTGCTCAACCTGTTCCGCGACCAGCTGGACCGTTACGGCGAGATCGACCATACCCAAGACGTCATCGCCCACGCGCTGGAGCTTTCACCGGCAACGACGCTCATCTACAACGCAGACGACCCGCTGTGCGCCTCGATCGCCACGCGCGTTCCCAATGCAAGCATCGCCTTTGGCATCGACGGTGCCACGGGCACCGAGTCCGACCGCATTAGCGACTCGCGTTTTTGCTCACAGTGCAACGCACCGTTGGAGTACGACTATGTGCAGTACGGACAGCTTGGCGCATACCATTGCCCCTCGTGCGGCTGGACCCGCCCTGGGCTTGTCCGTCGCGTGACGAGCGTGGAGCTCGGCTGCGACGGCTACGGCTTTGACCTGGTCTTTGGATCTACGCCCGACGCGGCTGCCGTGCACATCGCCACACGCTACAACGGCCTGTATATGGTCTACAACGTAGCCGCAGCCTTCTTCGCCGCCCACGAGCTGGGCGTAGACACCGCACGCCTGCAGCCCACGCTCGACGCCTACGTGCCAGCAGGTGGTCGCATGGGCCGTTGGAATATCGCCGGCCGAACCGTCGAGGCAAACCTGGCCAAAAATCCCGTGGGCTTCGATCGACAAATCCAGTCCATCAAGACGGCAGGCGGCAGACTCTGCGCGTTCTTCCTCAACGACAACGACGCCGACGGCCACGATGTCTCGTGGATCTACGACGTCGACTTTGAGCGCATCGCCGATACAACGGGGCTTGTCGCCTTTGCCGGCGGCACGCGCGCGCACGACATGCAGGTGCGCCTCAAGTACGCCGGCATCGATGCCGCGATTATCTCGAATATCGAGCAGGCGATCGGTGCCGTTGCGGATGAAGCCGCCGGCGACACTTTCTATGCCGTCGCCAACTACACGGCCTTTCCGCCGCTGGTCAAGGAGCTCGACGAGCTTAAAGGCACCGATGCGGCTACGGTTGCCGCCCACGCTGCAACGTGCGCCGATGGCAGTGCCGTCCCCGTCGGCGTCGCGCCGACCGAGCTTTCGCGCCCCCTGCGCATCGTCTATCTGTACCCCGATGCCCTCAACCTCTACGGCGACGGCGGCAATGTCATCGCCCTCGAGCGCCGCTGCGCCTGGCGCGGCATCCCCGTTCGCGTGGACGAGGTCCGCATGGGCGAGGCGCTCGATCTCACCGACGCCGATATCGTCATGATGGGCGGCGGCTCCGATCGCGACCAGCTGGCCGTGGCGCACGAGCTGCTCGCTCAAAAAGACAAGGTTGCGGCCTATGTTGAGGACGGCGGCTCGTTGCTTGCTATCTGCGGCAGCTATCAGCTACTCGGCCGTTCGTACTACATGGGTGAAGATCGCATCGAGGGCTTGGGCGTCATTGCCGCCGAAACTGTACGCGGCTCCGACCGACTGATCGGCAACGTCGCCGTCAAGACCGACCTGGCACCCGAGCCCTTTGTAGGATTCGAGAACCACGGCGGCCGCACTCTGCTCGACGCAGATGCCACGCCACTCGGAACGTCCGTCGTCACGGGCACCGGCAACAACGGCGACGATGGCTTTGAGGGCCTGATCTACAAGGGCGTCATCGGCACGTACCTGCATGGCCCGGCGCTGCCCAAGAACCCCGAACTCGCCGACTGGCTGATCGCGCACGCCCTCGAGCGCCGCGGCGATGCGCAGGCCACGGCCCTGCTGCCGCTCAAAACCCTCGACGACACCTACGAGCACGCCGCCCACGACGCCGCCATGAAGCTCCTCCCCTAACGCCCCAACCACCACAAAGGGGACAGGCACCTTTGTGGTGGTTTTGACCCGTCCCAGCGGTTTGTCTCAATCTGTAACATCTAGACCGTTAAAAGTCGTCTTACTGTTACAGAATGAGATGTTCGTCCCGACGCCTGCCTTTTGTCTCGATCTGTAACACATAGAGCCGATTTATCAGCCCAGATGTTACAGGTTGAGATGTTTGATGATCGGGATAGAGAGCCAGCTCCTATGTGGTGGTTTTTCAGTTTGCCAACGATATGTGAACGGCTAAAAAAGTCTGCTATACTCTTTCCCGCTGTCCCCATCGTCTAGCGGCCAAGGACGCCACCCTTTCAAGGTGGATATCGCGGGTTCGAATCCCGCTGGGGGCACCATTTGAAATGTGAAGCCCGTTACCAATTCGGTAGCGGGCTTTTTGCTACCGATATGCCGGGATTCGGACCCGGCAGGGTGCGGATCCCGGCATCTTCCGATGGACCATGGGCAAAAAATGGCAAATATGAGTACTGTTACCGATTTAGTAACAGCGATTTCATGCCTTCAGAAATCGATTTAGACGTCAGGTGTCCTACGGCGGAAGAATTGCAGACGTTTATCGGCTAAGTACTTGGACATATGTTGCGTAACACTGCATATTTTGCAAATAAATAATGCTACAGGACTTGTGACAGTACTCATATTTGACGTTTTTTGCCCACAACCCTTTATACCTAGGCGAATCGGCGGCAAAACGGGCTTCAAAGCGCCCTTCGCAAACAAAACCGGGGCCCGCATGATGCGGACCCCGGCTCAATACCGTGACGATATGTCAGTTACGCTCTACACGTAGAACAGGATGTCGTCGTAGGTCGGGACCGGCCAGTAGTCGGCGGCCACGATCTCCTCCATGGCGTCCACGGCGGCGCGCAGCGTATCCATAGCAGGAACGACCTCGTGCGCGTACACGTTGGCCTGCTCCTGGCCATCGAGGGCCTCGGCCTTCTGATGCACGGCGTCGAGCGCCTTGATGGAGTCGTTAATGGTGGTGATACCGTTGCAGAGCTTGTTGAGCGTGTTCTGCTCGCACTGCATGGCGGCCTCAGCACCGGCGGCACGAATAGTCTCAAGACCCTTAGCGACCTTGGTGGCATATGCGGTAATGACCGGGCGATAGGTACGACGCGCCTCGCGAACCATCGTGGTGGCCTCGATGTTCATGAGCTTGTTGTACTTCTCGAGCTTGCAGTCGTAGCGGCACTGGGCCTCGGCCTTGGTCAGGACACCCGTCTCCTCAAAGAGCGCAATGGCCTTATCGGAAACAAAGGCGGGCAGGGCGTCGGCCGTGGTCTTGTTGTTGGCAAGACCACGCTTCTCGGCCTCAACGGGCCACTCGTCGGAGTAGCCATCGCCGGAGAAGAGGATGCGCTGGTGGTCGGTCAGCACCTTCTTGCAGTACTCGAGCGCGGCGTCCTGGAACTCATCCTCGGGCGTACCCTCAAGCGCGTCGGCGAAGGACTTGAGTGACTTGGCCACGGCGGCATCGAGCACCAGGTTGGAGTCGGAGACGTTCTGCTCGGAGCCGCAGGCACGGAACTCGAACTTGTTGCCGGTGAAGGCAAACGGGGAGGTGCGGTTGCGGTCGGTGTTGTCCTGCATCAGCTTGGGCAGGGTATCGGCGCCCAGGTCGAGTACGCCGCGCGTGGCATGGACGGAAGCCTTGCCATCGATGATCTTCTCGACGACCTCGGTAAGCTGGTCGCCCAGGAAGATGGACATAATCGCCGGAGGAGCCTCGTTGGCGCCCAGACGATGGTCGTTGCCGGCCGAGGCAACGGAGGCACGCAGGAGCTCCTGATAGTTATCGACGGCCTCGATCACCGCGGTGAGGAAGACGATGAACTGCAGGTTGTCGAGCGGGGTGTCGCCCGGATCGAGCAGATTCTCGGACTCGGTGCCAAGCGACCAGTTGTTGTGCTTGCCCGAACCGTTAATGCCCTCAAAGGGCTTCTCGTGCAGCAGGCAGACCAAGTCGTGGCGGGAGGCGATGAGCTTCATCTTCTCCATCATGACCAGATTCTGGTCGATGGCCTCGTTGACCTCGCCATAGACCGGTGCGAGCTCATGCTGGCAGGGAGCGACCTCGTTGTGCTTGGTCTTGGCGGGAATGCCAAGCGCCCACAGTTCATCGTCCAGGTCCTTCATATAGGCCGAGACGGTGGGGCGGATAGCGCCAAAGTAGTGCTCCTCGAGCTCCTGGCCCTTGCAGGGAGCAGCACCAAAGAGGGTGCGGCCGGTGATGACCAGGTCCTTGCGCTTGCGGTAGGCGTCCTTCTTGATCAGGAAGTACTCCTGCTCGTCGCCCACGGAAGGAACGACCTTCTTGGGGGTCTTGCCAAACAGCGCCAAAACGCGCTTGGACTCACGCGAGAGCGCGGTCATGGAGCGCAGCAGCGGGGTCTTCTTGTCCAGGGCCTCGCCCGTGTAGGAGCAGAAAGCCGTGGGGATGCATAGGACATCGTCCTTGATAAAGGCGGGGCTGGTGGGATCCCAAGCGGTGTAGCCACGGGCCTCGAAGGTGGCACGCAGGCCGCCGTTGGGGAAGCTGGAGGCGTCCGGCTCGCCCTGGATGAGGTTCTTGCCCGTAAACTTGGTAATGGCGGTGCCGTCGTGGTTGGGCTCCAGGAAGCTGTCGTGCTTCTCGGAAGTAATGCCCGAAAGCGGCTGGAACCAGTGCGCGTAGTGCGTCGCGCCCTTGGAGATGGCCCAGACCTTCATGGCATGGGCAACGGCGTTGGCCACATCCAGGTCGAGCGGCTCACCGCCCTCGAGGGTTGCAGCAAGGCGCTTCCAAATGTCCTTGGGGAGGTAGTCCTTCATGACTTCCTCAGAGAACACCATGGTCCCGAAGCGGTCAGTAAGTTCGGCCATACGGAACTCCCTTCGTATCGGCACCGCGTGAGAAGCGGTGTTGATTACTAACGAACGAGTCATAGCTTAGACTCGCCGTGTTTCCGCGACATTACCGTTATGTTGCTGTCGCGAAACCAATCAATGAGGTTACCCTATCGAGGCGACGTTGCCACCCTCAACAGCCAATCAACTGCATAAATTGCAGACCTCTCCCCATGGTTTAAGGGTAGTCAATTTGGGATGGGGCTTTATTAACTGGTATTTCGCATCAGATACCAGTCTTTATAGTCCGTGCCTAGATTAGCCGCTCTGTTATAGAGAAAGCCGATAGCAAGGCATCTTTGATTGGTATCCCCGAATAACGAGTGAAACTCCACCGTGACACAGTGGTGCTGTAGAATCCTTACAACACATCACACTATTACGTATCTAGAGGAGCACGATATGCGCGTCGACGAGGTTTTTAAGCAGGCAGCATCCCAGGGCACCGCGCCCGTTTCGTTTGAGATGTTCCCGCCCAAGGGCGAGCTCACCCTCGACACGGCTCGCGAAGTGGCAGGCAATCTGTGCAAGCTTTCGCCGAGCTTTGTCTCGGTCACCTGCTCGGCCGGCGGCTCGGGCAACGGTGCCACCACCGCCCCCATCGCGCATATGATTTCGAGCGAATTCGACACGCCCTCGGTGGCACACCTCACCTGCGTGGGCCGCACCCACGCCGACATCGCCGCCAAGATCGACGAGTATCGCACCGCCGGCGTTGAAAACATTCTGGCCCTGCGTGGCGATCTCCCTGCCGGCGCGACCGAGGACGACAAGCCCGCCTCCGACTACGCCTACGCCCGCGACCTCATCCCCGAGCTCGTCGACGCCGGCTTTTGCGTGGGCGCCGCAGCCTACCCCGAGGGCCACATTGCCTGTGAGGATCTCAACCTCTCGGTCGAACACCTCAAGCAAAAACAGGACGCCGGCGCGAGCTTCTTTGTGACACAGCTCTTCTTTGATAACGAGTGCTTCTACCGTTTTCGCGAGCTTGCCGACAAGGCCGGTATCACCGTGCCCATTACCGCGGGCATCATGCCGTTTATGGGCAAGTCGCAGATCAGCCGCATGGTCTTTATGTGCGGCGCGTCGCTGCCCTCCCCCGTCATCAAGATTCTCGCCAAGTACGAGAACGACCCCGAGAGCCTGCAGGCAGCCGGTGTAGATTATGCCGCCCGCCAGCTTTGCGACCTCAAGGAGCACGGCGCCGACGGCCTGCACCTGTACACTATGAACCGTCCTGCGATCGCCGCGACCATTATGGAGCGCCTGGGGTAATGGAAAAACCGCACATCGATACAACCGCTGTCGAAGTGCCGGCCGACCTTGCGTCGCCGGCGCTTTACCGTGTCGATGCTGCGTACCATCCCCGTGTCGACCGCGCCGAGATGCTGCGGTACCTGGGTTACGGCGGCCAGCAGATTGAGCCCGAGCTGTCACGACGTATTGAGCTTGTGGTCGAGCGTCTGGAACTGGACATTGAGCCTCGTGGCGTGCGCCGCGTGTTTGCCGTCGATGCCACGGGCGTGGACGAACAAAGTGAGCCTTGCATTCGCTTGGTCGGCACCAACGTTGAGCTGCGAGGTCGCGATATCTATCGACATCTCAAAGATGCCCGCTTTGCCGCGCTCATGGCATGCACCCTCGGCATGGACGCCGAGCGTCGCCTGCGCACCACGGGAGCCCAACATCCCCTGGAGGGCGCCGTGCTCGACGCCGCGTGCTCCGCTTACGTGGAAGCCGCCGTTGAGCAAATGGACCAGCAGGTCAAGACGGACGCCGCCGCACACGGACTCGCCGGCAACTGGCGCTTTAGCCCCGGCTACGGCGACTGCCCGCTCTCGGCCCAGCGCTCAATCGTCAATGCGCTCAACGCCACGCGGCTCATCGGGCTTACCGTCACGCCGACCAGCCTGCTCATGCCCACCAAGAGCGTGACCGCGGTGATCGGCCTGTTCGACGGCGAAGTCCACGACGCCCAGAGCCGCCCCACCTGCAATATCTGCCGCATGCGCGAGCACTGCCGCTTCCGCGCCGCCCACACCACCTGCTATTCCAGCCATTAGGAGCCCTCGATGTTTACTCCGCTTATCACTCATGATTCTGACGGCACTGCATTGGCGGCACCCGTTGATGCCGCACGTCGCAACGGTGCCACGTACAAGACGCGCACGATCGACGATCTGCGCATTAAGGACGATCGCCTGCGCGCCGCCATCGAGGGCACGGGGCACTTGCTGTTCGACGGCGGCATGGGCACCATGCTGCAGGCCGCTGGCATGAAGGCGGGCGCCCTGCCCGAGCTGCTCAACTTTGAGGAGCCCCAGGTCATTACCGACATTCAGCGCCAGTACGTCGAGGCCGGCTGCGACGTGATTACCGCCAACACCTTTGGCGCCAACACCCACAAGCTCGACGGTGCCGCCACCGTGGCAGACGTCTTTGCCGCGGCCGTCACCTGTGCCCGCGCGGCCGGCGCCCGCTACGTCGCCGGTGACATCGGCCCCATCGGCGCGTTGCTTCGCCCCTTGGGTACCCTCAGCTTCGACGAGGCCTATGACCTCTTTGCCGAGGAAGTGCGCGCAGGCGTCGCCGCGGGTGTGGACCTCTTTATTATCGAGACTATGACCGACCTGGCCGAGATCAAGGCGGCGGTCCTCGCCTGCCGCGAGAACTCCGACCTGCCCGTCTTTGCCACCATGACCTTCGAGGAAGACGGCCGCACCTTCCTGGGCACGAGCCCCGAGGTCGCCGCCATCACGCTCGATGCCATCGGCGCCGACGTTTTGGGCATCAACTGCAGCCAGGGACCGGCCGAGCTCCGAGGACTCGCCGCACGTATGCTCACCGTTACCGATAAGCCCATTATGGTGCAGGCCAACGCGGGACTCCCCCACGTGGACGACGACGGCAACACCGTCTTTGACATCCAGGCCCCCGAATACGCCGAGGCCGTCGCCGGCATGATCGCCGACGGCGTGAGCGTCGTGGGCGGTTGCTGCGGCACCACGCCGGCGCACATGGCGGCCTTGTGCACGCTTATCGACAACCACACGCCCAGCCCGCGCCGCCGCAAGCCCAGCATGTCGGTCACGAGCGCCCAAACGGTCGTGGACCTTCCCTGCGACGGCCACAAGATCGCTGTCATCGGCGAGCGCATCAACCCCACCGGCAAAAAGCGCCTGCAGCAGGCCCTGCGCGACGGCGACCTGGACTACGTCGTGAGCCAGGGCATCAGCCAGCAAGAGCAGGGCGCCGACATCCTGGACGTTAACGTGGGCCTGCCCGAGATCGACGAGGTCAAGATCATCCAACAGGCGACCGAACAGCTCCAGGGCTCCACGTTGCTGCCGCTGCAGATCGACTCCACCGACCCCGCCGCTGTCGAGGCCGCCGTGCGCCGCTACGCCGGCAAGCCCATCATCAACTCGGTCAATGGCAAGCAGCAGATCATGGATGAGATCTTTCCGCTGGTCGCCCATTACGGCACCAACGTTGTCGGCCTTACGCTCGACGAAGGCGGCATCCCCGATACCGCCGAGGCCCGCTTCGCCATCGCCGAGCGCATCGTGGCCGAGGCCGCCCGCTACGGCATCGGCCCGGACCGCATCCTCATCGACTGTCTGGTCATGACCGCCTCGACCAATCAACGCCAGGCCGAGCAGATCCTGCGCGCCATGTCCCTGTGCAAGGAGCGCCTGGGCGTCAAATGTGCGCTCGGCGTATCGAACATCAGCTTTGGCCTGCCTGCCCGCCCGCTGCTGGGTTCGGTCTTTTTGGCCGCCGCCTTTGGCGCGGGCCTGGACGCCCCCATCATGAACCCGGGTTCCAAGCGCTTTATGGACACCGTCTACAGCTATCGCGTCCTGAGCGTTGAAGACGAGGGCTCGACCGGATACATCGAGCGCTATGCCGGCTGGACCGATCCGTACAAGATCGCCGCCAACCCGGCAGCAGCTCAGGCCGCATCGACCGACACCGTGCCCGCTGCTGGCACCGCCGGCACCGACGGCAACGACGACCCGATTCGTCGCATGGTCGTCTCGGGCCGCAAAGGCGAGATCGCTGCCGAGACCGAGCGTCTGCTGACAGACCACGACGCTATGGACCTCATCAACAACCACTTTATCCCCGCCCTCGACGAGGTTGGCGTCCTCTTTGACCAGGGAAAGTTCTTCTTGCCGCAGCTCATGGCCTCGGCCGAGGCCGCGCGCGTGGGCTTCGACACCATCAAGCGCCTAATGCCCGCCGGCGAGATTACCGACAAGGGCAAGATCTGCGTGGCGACCGTCAAGGGCGACATCCACGATATTGGCAAGAACATCGTCAAAATGCTGCTCGATAACTACGGCTACACCGTCTTTGACCTAGGCCGCGACGTCGACCCGCAAGAGGTGCTCAAGACCGTGCAGGAGCGTGACATTAAGCTCGTCGGCCTCTCGGCGCTTATGACTACCACGGTCGTCGCCATGGAGGAGACCATCAAGCTGCTCCATGCCGAGGTTCCGGGCGTCAAGATCATCGTAGGCGGCGCCGTGCTCACCCCCGAATACGCCAAACAGATTGGCGCTGACTACTACGCCAAGGACGCCGCCGAGAGCGCGCGCATCGCCGAAGAGGTCTTTGGGCAGTAACACAACGGAAACAACCGAGCACCAAAACGTGCCGCACGCGCCACTTGACACGTGCGGCACGTTAGAATAGATAAGACTATGCTCGTTTTGGCAGATAGGAGCGCAAGGATGGCGATCACGCCCGCAGAAATCGCGGAAACCCGCGGCATGGTTGAGGAGCAGAACCTCGACATCAGGACCATCACCATGGGTGTTTCGCTCATGGGTTGCGGTGACGAGAACCTCGACCGCATGTGCACGAAGATCTACGACCACGTGACGCACACGGCTGAGCATCTGGTCGAGACCGCCGAGAACCTCGAGCGCGAGTACGGTATCCCCATCGTCAACAAGCGCGTTTCCGTCACCCCGGTGGCGCAGATCGCCGCGTGCTGCAAGGATGAGGACCTCACCCCCATCGCGCATGCCCTCGACCGCGCGGCCGAGACGCTCGGTATCGATTACCTGGGCGGCTTCTCCGCACTCGTCCAGAAGGGAATCGGCGACGCCGACCGCCGCGTTATCCAGTCCATTCCGCAGGCGCTCGCCACCACGAGCCGCGTCTGCTCCAGCGTCAACGTCGCCAGCCTGCGCGCCGGCATCAACATGGACGCCGTGCTCATGGCCGCGCAGACCATCATCGATGCCGCCAAGCTCACGGCCGATCAGGATTCCGTCGGCGCTTCCAAGTTTGTCTGCTTTGCCAACATGGTCGAGGACTCCCCGTTTATGGCGGGCGCCGTCCACGGCGGTGGCGAGGCCGACGCCGTCATCAACGTAGGCGTTTCGGGGCCCGGCGTTATGGCCGCAGCCCTGGAGACGCTGCCCGATTCCGCATCGATGATGGAAGTCGCCGAGAAGATTAAGCAGACCGCCTTTAAGATCACCCGTGCCGGCGAGCTCATGAGCCGCGAGGCCGCCCATCGCCTGGGGGTCGAGAAGGGCATTGTCGACCTGTCGCTGGCTCCCACGCCCGCCATCGGCGACTCCGTCGCGCGCATCCTCGAGATCATCGGCGTGGGCACCTGCGGTGGCCCGGGCACGACCTGCGCGCTCGCCATGCTCAACGATGCCGTCAAGAAGGGCGGCGTCATGGCCAGTTCCAGCGTGGGCGGTCTCTCCGGCGCCTTTATCCCCGTGTCCGAGGACGCCGGCATGATCGCCGCCGTCGAGGCCGGCGCGCTTTCGCTCGAGAAGCTCGAGGCCATGACCTGCGTGTGCTCCGTTGGCTTGGACATGATCGCCATCCCCGGCGACACCCCGGTCGAGACCATCGCCGGCATCATCGCCGACGAGATGGCCATCGGCGTCATCAACAACAAGACCACGGCCGTCCGCGTGATTCCCGCCATTGGCAAGGGCGTGGGCGACTGCGTCGAGTACGGCGGCCTGTTTGGCCGTGCGCCCATCATGCCGGTGAACCCCAACGCCGGCACCGTGCTTGCCCACCGCGGTGGACGCTTCCCGGCGCCGCTGAACTCGCTGAAGAACTAGCTGAGGGGTTCGGGCGAGGAGCCCCGGGGAGGGCAAATATATAAGGTCGCCTGCTCGGACAGTCCTGACTCGCACGGAGAGCACATTAAGTGCTCTCCGGCTCGTGCGGAACTCGCGATCGACCTTATATATTTGCCCTCCCCGGGGCTCCCGCACAACGGGACCTCAGTTGAGTTCTATCCCGTATGGCAGTCGCTTCGCTCCTGCCCGCCTTGGTTGTGAGGGCGGTTTGGCGTTGGATCGGTTCTTTCTGATATATGCTGGTTGCGGCTCTTCTTTTGGGAGGAGTCGCTTTTTTGTTGCTAGGAGGTTGGCCCGTGGTTGATGGGGAAAATCGTTCTGAGCTGCTTGCTGCGGATTGGAATGGCGAATGGATGCGCCTGCAAGCTGGTCGGCGACGGGCTGATGATTCTTTTGAGTGGGATAAAAGGGCTCGGCATTTTCGGCCGTTGGAGACTGCCCCTTATGCTCGGGATTTTATAAAGCTGTTGGCGTTGAAGCCCGGCGAGTCGGTGCTCGATATGGGGTGTGGGGCTGGGTCGATTGCTATTCCGCTTGCGCAAGCCGGGCATCCTGTGATTGCGGCTGATTTCTCTCCTGCTATGCTGGGCACCCTTGATGCTGGTATTGAGTATTACGGGCTTGAAGGCCACATTACGCCGCTTGAGCTTGCCTGGGATGATGATTGGGACCTAGTTGGGCCGATCGCGAAAGCGGTGGATGTTGCCTTTGCCAGTCGGTCGGTTACGACGACCGATCTAAAAGGTGCGCTTGCCAAGCTCGACCGTACGGCTCGTCGGCGTTGTGCTGTCACGATGGTCGCTAACTCCAACCCGCGCTATGATCTGCACTTGATGAACGCTATTGGCGCCTCGGTTACCTGCAGCAATGGCTTTGTGTACGCCTTCAACATCCTCATTCAGATGGGTGCCCTGCCGCAGGTCACGTACTTTGAATCGCCGCGTCGCGATACCTTCGACAGCCTTGAAGCGGGCGTGGCGGACTTTTCCCGCATGCTTGAGCATGGCAACGAGGATAAGGTCGACCGTCTGCGCGACTACATCGCCCAGCACATGATCGAGAATCCCCATGCCGGTGAGCCGGGCTCCAAGGGCGTGCCGCAGGGGCGCTATATGCTCGACCATATCCGTAAGGTTCGCTGGGCGTTTATTGCATGGGAGCCGGTCTCTGCGCCCAGCTCATAGCCTGTTCGCAGCCCGCACCGCCCACTCATTCGGCATCCGCATTCTTTTTGAACTGGGCAAACGCGCTCCACACCGCGCCGTTCCTGCGTTATCGTGGGACAGCTCACATAGATTAAGGCCCCGTCGCGGGGCGCCCCATACATAGAAAGCGAGAACCCATGGCACTGACAGGAGCCCAGGTCAAGCAGCTTCGCAGCATGGCCCATCACCTCAACCCCGCCATCATCATCGGCAAGTCCGATATTAATGAGGGCACCGTCGAGCAGACGGTCGCCTATCTGGAGAAGCACGAGCTCGTTAAGTGCTCCGTACTCGATGGCTCCAGTCTTTCCGCCCGCGAAGCCGCCGAAGAGCTCGCCGAGCGCTGCCACGCCGAGGTCGTCCAGGTCATCGGCCGCAAGTTCTCGCTGTATCGCGAGTCCTCGCGCAAGGATATCGAGAAGATCAAGCTCGTCTAAGAGCCAATGATCCGGCGAGCCAACACATAGCAAGCTTACGGGTGCCCAAGTACTTCGGGCGCCCGTTTTTTTAGGCTCTGTTAGACCAGGATTGACATTCCGCCCCGTCATCTTCTTGCGATTGCAC
>UQIL01000020.1 GCA_900541025.1 uncultured Collinsella sp.
GCGGTACGCGAGCTGGGTTCAGAACGTCGTGAGACAGTTCGGTCCCTATCCTCCGTGGGCGCAGGAGAATCGATGGAGGCTGCCCCCAGTACGAGAGGACCGGGGTGGACGCACCTCCGGTGAACCGGTTGTCGACCAACGGCACGGCCGGGTAGCCGCGTGCGGCGCGGATAACCGCTGAAGGCATCTAAGCGGGAAGCCGTTCCAGGGATTAGTTCTCCTTCCGGTAAGGGCCCAGGTAGACTACCTGGTCGATAGACGGCAGGTGCAAGGCTGGCGACAGCCTCAGCCGAGCCGCACTAATCGCCCGAGCTCTTCCGGAACCGCACCTCGCGGCCCGCGGGACCCAGCGCTCATGCGCGCGGTCCGGGCACGAGGATGCCCCCGAGTCAGATCTTTCCTATGCGCCATGCGGCCCCCAGGGCACGTGAGAGACACCGGATCACCGTAACGGTGGGCGCCGCCCACCGGTCAGCGGCCAGAGCATGGGGGGCACGCCCGGTCCCGTTCCGAACCCGGAAGCTAAGCCCCATCGCGCCGAGAGTACTGCGGGGTCAGCCCGTGGGAGGCCAGGGCGCCGCTGACCGGTGGACGGCACCGAGCCGTGCGCTTGAACTGAGAAGGGGGAGGCCTCGCGGCCTCCCCCTTTTTTGCGTTTACGGGCATAAATGACTCATTTACGCCAGACGATTTAATTCTTTTTGGTATTGAGCTTTTATTTAAAGAAAATAAAACGAATAACAAGGGCAACTGCTATGGCTGCAATGATCAAAAGCAGGATTGTCAGTCGATGCTGCTTGCGTCGTTTACTTGACGAAACGAAGATTGATTTTCCCTGTTTTGGCGTTTCGAGATAGCGAGCCGAATGCGTTAAGGTTTGCTTTGGTCGAGGACCTCTTTGTTGATTGGCAGCGGATGCTTTCAGTGGCTCCTCACTAGCTGCGCTGTTTTTAGATAATGGTGCGTCTTTCAGATATACAGGGTCTCCCGAGGCGACGCCCATATGTTTACGCCCCGTTTGGGCATCCTCGAGTGTTTGATATCGATTTCTCGTCACATACTCGGGCTCCGGATCATTAATGGGCTCTTGCGAGATGTGGGGGCGATGGAACCGTGGCGGCTGCGTGGAAGTATCTTCCCCCTGCGTCGGCATAAACATTTTGTTCTGGTTTTGGTCGTCCATGATGCCCTTTAGCTCGTTACCAACAACGTGTACGCGCTCATTGTAAGCCCCTTGTTATTTGTAGCTGCGAACATACTCGTTATTTAAGCTCTGGTTCAAAGAACCTTAACCTTACTAAAACCTTAGTCACACACACTTAGATATGCTTATAGTACTGGACTCAAAAAACTTTATAGTCGATGTATATATAAGCACTGGGTGGGCATATATAAGAGCGTCAAAAGAAGTCCCAGTCACCTAGAAGATGGCTCGGCAGTCCTAAAAGGAGTGGTAAACATGGCAAGCATGGTTCCTTATCGTTCGGTTTTTGGCGTTCGTCCTTCTGCTAGCTCGCTGTTCGATCTGTTTGATGATATGACCGACCTTGCAAACAACTCGATTGCTTCCAAGGCGTTTCCCGTTGACGTTGAGGATAAGGGCGACGGCTATGAGGTCAAGGCCTATCTGACCGGTGTCGCCAAGGACGATATCGATGTCGAGCTCAATGAGGGCCGTCTGTCCATTAGCGTGAATGTCGAGGAAGACGAGGAGAACGAGGGCAAGAACTTCCTGCAGAAGGAGTTCAGCTCGTACAGCGCGACGCGTGGCGTGTATCTAAAGGACGCTTCGAGCGAGGGCCTCTCGGCTAAGTACGCTGACGGCATCCTGACCGTTACGGTTCCCAAGATCGTCGAGAAGAAGAACGTTACGAAGATCTCCATCGACTAACTTCGTTGGTGTTTTGCGCTATGAAAAGACAGCAAAAGGGGCTGGGAAGCGATTCTCGGCCCCTTTTGCTGTCTAGGACAGTCTATTGAATGGTTGCCGGCTGATACTGACTCGCAGGGCGTATCGAGAGTTTTCGCGATCCTTGGAGAAGGGTTGCGGAGCTGCCGACCTCGTCATCCAGGGTTGCGGCCAGAGCTTTGGCATAGCTTTTGACGGTAAGGCTCGGACGATTGTTATCTTGGCTGATATGCATGGCAATGAGCTGTTCGGTGCGATCGGTAACAAGTTCGCGCGCGGCTTCGGCGGCTTGGCCATTGGAGAGGTGTCCCCTTGCAGACAGGATGCGCTCCTGAAGAAAGCGGGGATATTCTCCCTCGCGCAGCATGGTCACATCATGGTTGCTCTCGAGCGCGAGGACTCGACAATCTTTGAGGGTGTTCATGGCTTGGCTCGATAGCTCTCCGGTGTCGGTGGCAAAGCCGATGGAATCATCGAGGGTGTCGAATCGATAACCGACTGGATTGATGACATCGTGTGATGTTGAGTAGGTTTGCACGTGGATGCCGGCAATGGATAGGGTGTCACCGGGATCGAATTCCTCGACAGGCAGATGCGAAAGATTTTCTTTGCTCGAAAGAGTCCCCCTGCTGGCAAAGAGGGGGCCGTGCCAGTGCTTGCACCAGACATCGAGGCCCTTGATGTGATCGCTATGCTCATGAGTAATGAGAAGAGCCGAGACGTTGTCTGTCGAGAGCCCCAGTTCTGCCATGCGCTTTAATGTCTCGCGGCGAGACAGTCCGTCATCGACCATAATGAGCCCCTGCGGGCCCTCGATGAGTGCGCAGTTGCCTTTAGAGCCACTGCCGAGGATATGAAGGTGCAGACGAGACATAAGATTCCAAAGGATACAATGGGTGCGGACGAATAGAGGAGGAAGCAAATGCCTACGGTATCTCAGCATTATGGACACCATGCCGTGCCTGGGGTAGTCGATGAGACCCGGACGAGGCAGCAGGCTGCTCCTGTCGTGCTCATGGTATCAGGCGGCGCGGACTCGACGGCACTGCTTCTTATGGCGTGCACATCAAAGCTGGATATCCAAGACGGACGCGGTGCTGCCCCCATTGCTCGCGAGCGCCTGCATGTGCTGCATGTAAACCATCATCTGCGCGGCAAGGCGTCCGATGGCGACGAGGCCTTTGTGCGTGAGCTTTGCGCGAAATATGGTTTACCGCTGTGCGTGGAGCACGCTTATTTTGATGGGGAGTCGGGCAATATTGAGGCCGCGGCCCGCGAGGTGCGCTATGCCGCGGCGCGGAGGTATGTTCGCGAGCTCTGCGCCCAGACGGGGGCACCGCGAACGGCGGCTCGTATCTGCACCGCGCACACGTCTTCGGATCGCGCGGAAACGTTTTTGATGAACGCGATTAAGGGTTCGGGGCCCGCTGGCCTATCGAGCATTCCTCGCCGGAGGAATATCGTGGTGCGTCCCTTGCTCGACCTAACTCATGGCGAGCTCGTGGGCTATCTACAGGTACATGGTCAGCCGTGGCGTGAAGACGAGAGCAATGAGGATATCTCGTATCTGCGAAACTACGTGCGCCATCGAGTGATGCCGGTGGTGGCGCAGCGCAACGCGAGCGTCTGCAAGACGATTGGCGCCGCCTGCGAGATCTTAGGCGATGAGGACGCGTTTTTGTCTCAGCTTTCGGCACAGGCGTTTCGAAGCTGCCTGCGTAAGGAGGCGGCGGGCGCGCTGGTGCTCGATGCCAGGCGCCTTGCTGCGGCCGAGGTGGTAATCGCGCGGCGCATCGTGCGACTGGCGATTAAGCGCATCGATCCGGACGCTCGTCCAGAGATGCGACATGTGGAGCGAGTCCTTTCCTGCGTTGCCGAGGGCGCCGGCTCGGTCACGCTTCCGGCGGGGATTGACGCACGCATTGAGTTTGGCATGCTGGCGTTCAAGGCGCCGGCGGCTCGCGAGGGCCTGGTCGCGGACTGGGTTACCGTACCCGGTCGTTTGCCGTTGGGCGGGGGACGTATGCTGGTCACAGAACCGATGGCCGTTGAGCCGGGATGCGATATCGTGCGCCGCGCCCGCGAGCTTGCGGCTACCGGGGAAGTGACGGCTTTGGTAGACGCGGCTGCCCTGGGTTTTGCCGACAGCGATAGTGAGCGGATCCTGGCGGGCTCGCGTGGCGAGATCCCTGCCGAGGCGCGATTGGCGCGCCTGTGGGTGGACGGTCCCGCACCGGGAGACGTGATGTGCCCGTTAGGGATGAGTGGCCGAAGCAAGAAAGTATCCGACTTGCTAGGCGAGGCTCGCATTCCCGTTTCCGAGCGCGCCGGCGTGCCCATGGTGAGGACGGCGCCGGGAGGTGCCGTGGTGTGGGTCGCCGGAGTTCGCGCGGACGAGCGTTTTAAGTGCACGGCCGCAACGCGCGTGGCATATCTGCTCCGCGTGGTCGATGCGGAATAGCGTCCCACGCCTGCTATTCTGTGCGACGTTGACGGTATTCCCGCGCTGATGGCGCACGGGCTGGTAAATTTACCCCGTGCGCTGCTAGAATGTGTAGTTCGCGTCCATACGGCGGTGTGTGGGCGATAAGCACAAGAAAGGGTTGTCATGGCTTCTCAACATCCGGATATCGAGAAGGTTCTGTTCACGCAGGAGGATATCGACGGTATCGTCTCTCGCCTAGGCGAGCAGATTACTCGCGACTACGTGGGTAAGGATCTGGTGCTGATTGCGGTCCTGCGCGGCGCCGTGGTCTTTATGGGCGACCTGATGCGTAAGATCGAGCTGCCGACCAACATCGATTTCATGGCTGTTTCGAGCTACGGCGACGGTGTGAAGTCCTCGGGTATCGTGCGTATCATTAAGGACCTGGATATCGACATCCGCGGTCGCGACGTGCTGATCGTCGAGGACATTCTGGACTCGGGCCTGACGCTCAAGTATCTGATGAAGAACCTCGAGAGCCGCAAGCCCGCTTCTCTGGAGGTCGCCGCCTTCCTGTGGAAGGACGTTGAGGACCGCGTCTCGGCCATCACGCCCAAGTATGTTGGAACCCATTGCCCCGATGCCTTTGTGGTGGGCTACGGCCTCGACTATGCCGAGCGCTATCGTAACCTTCCGTATCTGGGCATTTTGAAACCGGAGGTTTATTCGTAAGATGCCCGACGACCATAACGATAACAATTCCCAGACTCCCCGGGAGCCTAAGATCCCGGGGATGCCCGGAGGCAAGAAGCCCACGCGTACGGGCTGGCTGTATTTTATTTTGGCTTGCGCGCTTCTGGGCTACGCCTTCTTTAACATGGGCTCCGGCTTTGCCAATTCCAGCAATACCGTTAAGCTCGCGACGAGCGAGATGGTGAGCGCCATCAAGCAGGATCGCGTCGAAGATCTGACCTATACGGTTCAAGACGGAAGCGTGACGGGTCATTACTGGAAGACGAAGAAGGACAAGGGCGATACGAGCGAGCTCAAGAGCTTCTCCTCGACCTATGTCGGCTCCGATTCGCTTGCCGAGCTCATGGCGGAGCACCCCGATACCAAGTACATCGTCAACACCAACGATCCCGATTTTTGGGGCGACTTGGCGATGAGTGTGCTTCCGACGATCGCCCTTATCGCCATCATGTTCTACTTTATGCGCCAGATGATGGGCGCCAACAACAGGAACATGCAGTTTGGCAAGACCAACGCCAAGACCAACGAGGCCACACGCCCCAAGGTCAAGTTTGAAGACGTTGCCGGCGTGGACGAGGCAGTCGAGGAGCTCGAGGAGATCCGTGACTTTTTGAGCGATCCGGATCGCTATCGCAAGCTGGGCGCCAAGATCCCGCGTGGCGCGTTGCTGGTTGGCCCTCCGGGCACCGGTAAAACGCTGCTGGCCAAGGCCGTTGCCGGCGAGGCGGGCGTGCCGTTCTTTAGCATCTCGGGTTCCGACTTTGTCGAGATGTTCGTGGGTGTCGGCGCCAGCCGCGTGCGTGACCTCTTTAAGGAGGCCAAGTCCCAGGCTCCGTCGATCATCTTCATCGATGAGATCGATGCTGTGGGACGTCAGCGCGGAGCTGGCTTGGGCGGCGGTCACGACGAGCGCGAGCAGACGCTCAACCAGCTGCTGGTCGAGATGGACGGTTTTGAGGAGAGCGAGTCGGTCATCCTGATCGCTGCAACCAACCGTCCTGACATCCTGGATCCGGCGTTGCTGCGCCCCGGTCGTTTTGACCGTCAGGTTACGGTTGACCGTCCGGATGTGAAGGGCCGCGAGCAGATCTTGCGCGTGCATGCCGAGAACAAGCCGATGGACGAGGACGTGAAGTTTGAGAAGCTCGCCCAGATGACCGTTGGCTTCACCGGCGCCGATCTGGCAAATCTGCTCAACGAGTCTGCGCTGCTGGCTGCCCGCCGCCATCGTTCCGTGATCTCGATGGACGAGGTCGAGGAATCGATGGAGCGCGTGATTGCCGGTCCGCAGCGCAAGGGTCGCGTGATGACCGAGGCCGAGCGCACCACGATCGCCTACCACGAGAGCGGCCATGCCCTGGTGGGTCACATCCTGGAGCACTCCGATCCGGTTCACAAGATCTCGATCGTCAGCCGCGGCCAGGCGCTGGGCTACACGCTGCAGCTTCCGCAGGAGGACCACTTCCTCAAGACCAAGAACGAGATGCTCGACGAGCTTGCCGTGTTCTTGGGCGGTCGCGTTGCCGAGGAACTCATGTGCGACGACATCACGTCGGGCGCGAGCAACGATCTGGAGCGCGCGACCAAGATGGCGCGCGAGATGGTCACGCGCCTGGGCATGAGCGAGGAGCTTGGAACGCAGGTGTTTGGTGAGGCGCAGCATCAGGTATTCCTGGGCCGCGACTACGCCGATCACCAGGATTACTCCGAGGAGACGGCGCGCCGCATCGACATCGAGGTCCAGCGCATTATGCGTGAGGCCCATCGTCGTGCGGTCGAGATTTTGGATGCCCGTCGCGACCAGCTCGATTTGATGGCCAAGGTGTTGCTTGAGCGCGAGACCGTCGAAGGCGACGCCGTGAATGCCCTGCTCGACAACGAGTGGGACGCCTACCTTGAGCGCGAGGGCGATATCCTGGCGGCCAAGGAGGAGCGCAATGCCAAGGCGGCCGGCATGCCGACCAAGAAGCGTGCGCCTCGTATGAGCGAGGAGGAGCTGGCGGCCGATGCCGCGGCATTTGCGCAGGCGGCCATGCAGGAGGATGCCGAAGCCGCATCCGATGATGCCGGCGATGACTGTGCCGTCAATGCCGGTGCCGACACCGACGCCGACAAATAGCCTTTGTGGCGAAAGCCTCTGCGGGGAAACCTGCGGAGGCTATTTCTTTTGAGCGATATGGGGCCATCTGTTGATTGGGGACAGACTTAAATGAGCGTTTTCACGCATTTAAGTCTGTCCCCAATCAACATTGCTGCGGCACTTTGCTCAACTAAAGCGTACAATAGCGCCTATGCGAAAGGGGAACAGATGATCAACGAAACTATGTATGCTCGCGGTGCAGAGAGCTCCATCATCCGCGAGATTTTTAGCTATGGCCTTGAGCGCAAGGCGCAAATCGGCGCGGAAAACGTATTCGATTTCTCGCTGGGCAACCCGAGCGTTCCTGCTCCCGCTGCCGTCGCGGAGTCCATCAAAAAGGCGCTTGAACTGCCGAGCGAGCAGCTGCACGGATACACGCCTGCACCGGGCCTGCCGCAGTGCCGTGCCGCCGTGGCTGAGTCGCTCAACCGTCGTTTCGGTACGAGCTATGAGGGCAAGGATGTCTTTATGACCGTGGGCGCGGCGGCTTCGCTCACCTGCACGCTCAACGCTGTTACGAATCCGGGCGACGAGGTCATTGTCATCGCCCCGTACTTCCCGGAGTATCGCGTGTGGATTGAGAAGGCCGGCTGTACGTGTGTCGAGGCGCTCGCCGATGAAGATACGTTCCAGCTGAACGTGGACAACGTTCTTAAGGCTATTACCGACAAGACGGCAGCTGTCATCATCGACTCGCCGAATAACCCGACTGGTGCCGTGTATACGCGCGATACCCTGACGCGACTGGCTAATGTTTTGCACGAGGTCAACGCCAAACGCGAGCCCGAGAACCCGATCGCGCTTATCTCGGATGAGCCGTATCGCGAGATTGTCTATGGTGCCGAGGTGCCTTGGGTGCCTTCGATCTACGAGCACACCATCGTGTGCTACTCGTATTCCAAGTCGCTTTCGCTGCCGGGCGAGCGCGTGGGGTGGATCCTGGTTCCCAATACGAATCCTCGGGCAGCTCGTCTAATGCCCGCCGTTGCCGGCGCCGCCCGTGCGCTGGGCTTCGTGTGCGCGCCGGCGCTCTTCCAGCGCGTAATTATCGACTGCATCGATGAACCGAGTGACGTTGAGGCCTATGCACGCAACCGCACCGCGCTTACCGATGCACTAGCGGAGTACGGCTACACCTATGTTGAGCCGGATGGTGCATTCTACCTGTGGGTGAAGGCGCTGGAGCCCGATGCGAACGCTTTCTGCGAGCGCGCGAAGAAGTATGAGCTGCTCGCGGTGCCCTCGGACAGTTTTGGCATGCCGGGCTGGTTCCGCTTGGGCTACTGTGTGAGCTACGAGACTATCGTTAACTCACTGCCCGCCTGGAAGCAGCTGGCCGACGAGTATCATTCAAAGTAAAGCGCTCTGCTTACAATGTTTTACGTGAAACGGGGTTTGGTGTTAAGCCAGACCCCGTTGTCTATGCCGTTGTGTGATTGGGATGAAGCAGTTTTACGACTGCCGAAAGCTATGCGTACAATGAATATACGCGACGGCCATACTGGACAAGGAGACCTGATGCCCTACCTTCTTTCTTGTGATATTCATACTCATACGTTGTTCTCCGCGCATGCGTACTCAACCATTGAGGAGAATGTGTACTGGGCGGCGGAACGTGGCCTGCAGGTGCTCGGATCTGCCGACCATCTGAGCTCGATGGTTACGGCTTGCCCCAACGACCTGCGCAGTTTCCAGTTCTTTATTAACCAGGATATCTGGCCGCGCATTTGGAGCGGCGTGCTGGTGCTTCGCGGCGCCGAGGTCGATATCGTTTCGCTGGACGGAAGCTTGTTTGGCGAGGACATTCCCGTGTCGCTCGATATTGCCGGCGATTCGTACAGTCACCAGCATTCGCTGTTCGATTTGGTGACGCGTAATTTGGATTATTTGGTGGCAAGCGTGCATAACCCGCAGTTTGCCGAAGGCGCGACGCTCGCCCAAACAACTCAGATGTATATCAATGCCCTGGAGCATCCCAAGGTGTTCATGCTTGGGCATACGGGTCGTTCGGGCGTGCCGTTCGATATCGATGAGGTGCTGCTGGCGGCCAAAGCCAAGCACAAGATCATTGAGATCAACAACCATAGTCTTGAGCACGGTACCGACACTGAGCATTGGGCCGTATGCCGCAAGATTGCCGAGCGCTGCGCCGAGCTGGGCGTGGGTATTGGTGTGTCGACCGATGCCCACATTGGTATGGCCATTGGCAAGCTCGAGCACGCCCGCAAGTTGCTCGACGAGATTCACTTCCCGCTGGACCTGATCGTGACGCGCGACCGCGAGACGCTGCTGCGCGAGATGGCGGCAGCCGGCGTATGCGACCTGCGCAAGGGGATGTAACGAGACTCATATGTCCAACGAAAGGGGGGCGGTCCAGACGGGCCGCCCCCCTTTCTTGTCCTAAAAATCTGCCGGGGTTGGTTAGTGGCGCTCGAGGACCGCGACGGTCTCGGTGTGGTCGGTATGAGGGAACATGTCGACGGGCGTGATCTTGAGCAGGCGATAGCCACCGTCGAGGAGCTGGTGTAGGTCACGCTCTTGGGTGACGGGATTGCAGCTGATATAGGTGATGCGGCGCGGTTTAAGTGCGCAGGCGGCCTCGAGGAACTCGGGGGTGGAACCGGCGCGCGGCGGGTCGATGGAGAGAACGTCAACGCGCTCGTTGTTATCGGCGGCGTCCAGGATGTAATCGGTGGCGTCGTCGGCCATAAACCAAGCGCTGCGGGTGAGGCCGTTGAGCTCGGCATTGCGGCGCGCATCGGCAATGCCTGCCGTGTTGCGCTCCACGCCGAGCAGCATAATGCCGATACCCTTGTTCTGGGCATCTTTAGCTGCGCACAGACCGATGGTGCCGCTGCCGCAGTAAGCGTCCATGAGTACGTCGCCCTGCTGCAAATTCATGCCGTCAATCGCGAGCTGATAGAGCAGCTCGGTCTGCTGCGGATTGGTCTGATAGAACGCGGTAGGGGAGATATCGAATTCGCAACCGAGCAGCTGGTCGCGCATGCACTCGGCGCCATAGACGATACGAGTCTCCTCACCCAAGATGGCGTTACCGGGACGGCCATTGATATTTTGGGCGACGGTGACGATATGCGGATCGAGCACCGCGACGGCCTCAAAGAACTCCTGCGCATGCGGTAAGTCACGCTGGGCGGTCACAAGGGTGACCATGATCTGGTCGGTGCGCCAGCCACAGCGAACGACGGCATAGCGAAGCAAACCAAGATGTTTGTCCTCATTAAAGGCGGGAATATGCAGCCGCTCAGCTTCGCGTGCGATGCCGTTGAGAATCTGACGGGCACCCGGCGCCTCGACGGGACACTCGGGCACGGCAACGATCTTGTGCGTGCCGCGCTCAAAAAAGCCGCAGCGGACAGCGCCCTCTTTGCCGGGAGAAAACGGAGTGGCAGCCTTATGACGAAAACCACGCGGCGCAGGATACTTGCCCGGGTCGCCCAGGGTAACACCCATACCGCGAATGGGATCAACGGCAACACCCTCGCGCTCACAGAGCTCAGCAAACAGCTCCTCCATAGCAGCCTGCTTGGCCGCCAACTGCTTCTTATAAGGACGATTGAGCGCCGTGCACCCACCACAAGCCCGCATGATGGAACAAGGAGACTTGGGATCAACGGCCTTGCGCGCAGACGGAACCGGATTCTTATACGGGCGCTTGGAGCGAGTCTGAGGCGTCTTATCCCCGTCTCGACGAGAGTCAGAACGCTTGGTCTTAGCCCTGCTCTTGGTCGATTTGCTTTTTGCAGCTTTAGAAGACTTGGATTTCGTAGAAGATTTCTCCTCCTTTGACCCCTCAGCCGCCTCCATCAAAGCACGACGAGCCCTACGCTCCGCACGAGATTCTGCCATGAATTAACCCCACTAATTTATAAATTTAAAGCTACAAGCATTGTACCGTGCCAAGCCAACAGACGATATGCAAGCGGTTTATTGGTATCAGTGATAGGTACAACGATGATTGCCCGCTGGGCTCCGGGGCGGGGGTTAAGTTTATCGCGAGTTCCGCACGAACAGGAGGCCACTTAATGTGGCCTCCGTCGTGAGCAGGACTGTAGAGCAGGAAACTTAACCCCCGCCCCGGAGCCCAGCGGGCAACCCCTCCCTTGTGCTCTATCACGCTAAAGTGTATGATTCTGAACGTTACATGACTCACTTTACTTAACTAAAGTGCCATCAAGGGGGAATACCATGAATACCGATATGTCTCGTCGTCAGTTTGTTGGTCTAGCCGGCTCGCTCGCTACGGTGCTTGGCCTTGGTCTTGTCGGCTGCGGCGGTGGTGCCGGCAAGGGCTCCGCTGCCGGCTCTGCCGCAGCCAAGGACGTGAAGGGCGCTGCGGAGTCCAAGAAGCTCGTCGTGGGCTTTGACAAGTCCTATCCTCCGTATGGCTTTGTAGGCGACGATGGCGAGTACACCGGCTTTGACCTCGACCTTGCCAAGGCCGTTGCCGACAAGCAGGGCTGGGACGTTGAGTATGAGGCTATCGACTGGGATGCCAAGGACACGCTGCTCAACTCGGGTGCCATCAATTGCATCTGGAACGGCTTTACCATGGAGGGCCGCGAGGACGGCTACACGTTCTCCGAGCCTTACATGCTTAACGAGCAGGTGCTCGTGGTCAAGAAGGACGCGGGTATCAAGAGCTGGGACGATCTTGCCGGCAAGACCGTGATTACCCAGACTGATTCCGCCGCACAGGATGCGCTCGAGGGCGACCAGAAAGATCTGGCCGCGACGTTTGCCACGCTCGATACCATCGGTGAGTACAACACGGCGTTTATGCAGCTCGAGAGTGGTGCAGTCGATGCCGTTGCCTGTGACCTCTCGATCGCTCAGTATCAGCTTGCCGCCAAGCCCGATGCCTATACGCAGCTCGACAAGCCGCTGTCCAGCGAGCACTACGCCGTTGGCTTTAAGAAGGGCGACACCAAGTCCGCCGATGCCGTGACCGAGTCGCTCAAGGCACTCTACGAGGATGGCACGGTCAAGGACCTCTGCGACAAGTATTCAAGCTATGGTCTATCTTTCGATAATTGGGTGCTCAAGTAATGTCTATTCAGGTCATGATACAGATGCTTGGCCAGGGTTTCTTGGTCAGTTTGCAGTTGTTTGTGCTGACGCTGCTGGGGTCGATTCCGCTGGGAATCCCCGTGGCGTTTATGCGCATGAGCAAAATCGCGCCGCTTCGCTGGATTGCGCGCATCTATATCTCGGTCATGCGCGGCACGCCGCTCATGCTGCAGATGTTTGCCATCTACTTTGCCCCGTACTACGTGTTTGGCATTTCGCTCACGCCCGATTCCAAGTGGACGGCGTGCGTCGTAGCGTTCATCATCAACTACGCCGGTTACTTTGCCGAGATCTATCGCTCGGGCCTGCAGTCCATTCCTCGCGGTCAATACGAGGCTGCCGAGGTGCTGGGCTACTCGCGCATGCAGACGTTTCTGTATATCGTGATGCCGCAGGTCGCCAAGCGTATTCTGCCGGCGATGGGCAACGAGATCATCACACTGGTCAAGGACACGTCGTTGGCGTTTGCCATCGGCGTGGGCGAGATGTTCTCGACGGCCAAGGCGCTGGTCGCCTCGCAGGTGAGCATGGTGCCGTTTGCGATTGCGGCGTTGATCTACTGGGTCTTTAACTTTGTGGTCGAGATGCTGCTGGGCGCTGCCGAAAAGAAGCTGGACTATTATCATGACTAACTCAGTGATGAAAATCGAAAGCGCGCGTAAGGCGTTTGGCGGCAATGAGGTGCTCAAGGATATCTCGCTCGAGGTCAAGCGTGGCGAGGTCGTGGCGATTATCGGGCCTTCGGGCGGCGGTAAGTCCACGCTGCTGCGCTGTGCCACGCTGCTCGAGACGCTCGACGGTGGCTCGCTCTCGTTTGGCGACCTTGCCGTCGCGACGGATACGGGGTCGGGTGCGGTATATGCGAAAGGCGACGTGCCCAAGCAGGCGCGCTCGCGGTTTGGTCTGGTGTTTCAGAACTACAATCTGTTCCCGCACTATACCGTGATGAAAAACATCACCGATGCACCGATCCGCGTGCTTAAGCGCCCGCGCGAGCAGGCGGAGGCCCGCGCGCACGAGCTTATTGCACAGATGGGGCTGACGGGCAACGAGAACAAGGTGCCCTGTGAGCTTTCGGGCGGTCAGCAGCAGCGCGTGAGTATTGCCCGCGCCCTGGCGCTCGACCCGGAAATCTTGTTCTTTGACGAGCCGACCTCGGCGCTCGATCCCGAGCTGACGGCCGAGGTTCTGCGCGTCATCAAGGATCTGGCCGCGCAGAATATGACGATGGTGATCGTAACGCACGCGATGCAGTTTGCCCGCGATGTTGCCGATCGCGTGGTCTTTATGGACGGCGGTCGCATTGTAGAGGAGGGGCCTGCCGAGCAGATCATCGACCATCCGCGCGAGCAGCGTACACGCGAGTTCTTGAGCCGTATCGAGGGATAGGCTCAGCTATTTACTCAACTGCTTATTGAGGTGATGCCACCGCAGGTCTTACGGCCTGGGGCGGCATTTTATTTGCATTCGCGGGGTCCAATAATCGCCTCGCATGCGTTCTTCTTCCTCTCGCCGCCCGTATCCATACGCGTGCCGAAAGGTCTGCATGGACAGGCGACTGCAAGGGTAGTGTGGTGGCATAGGACATTTGGAGGGTGAGTCGGCTCGGCTGCCGACCATGCTGCTCCCGGGACGGCATCGACCGCGAACTCTCCCCGTTGGCGTCGCGCATCGCGCGCGACCCTGCAAGGAGGTCATCATGGGTGCTCCCAAGACCGGCAACGTAAGGAACGTGGTGCTCGTAGGCCAAGGCGGGGTGGGCAAGACTTCACTCGCCGAGGCCATGCTCCACCTTTCTGGTAAGACCGCCCGCCTGGGCGGCCACGACGGCACCAAGCCCACGCTCGACTATGACCCCGAAGAGGTCAAGCGTTCATTTTCCATCTCGACGACCATCGCGCCGATCGATTGGAAGGGCGCGCGCATCAATGTGCTCGATGCCCCGTGCTACCCCGATTTTATCGGCGACGCCTTTGCCGCGATGAGCGTCTGCGAGACGGCGCTGTTTGTGGTCGACGCCGAGGCCGGCCCGCAGCCGACGACGGTTAAGCTTTGGTACGCCGCCGAGGACCTGCGCCTGGCGCGTGCGGTGTTCGTGAACCGCCTGTCGCGCTCCGAGGCCAGCTTTGCGACCACGATGGACCTGCTGCAGGAGCGCTTTGGCACGCGCCTAGGCGCCGTGACCCTCCCCTGGGGCGAGGGCGAGGACTTTGACGGCATCATCGACCTGGTGCGCATGAAGGCGCGCCATTGCAACGGCACCGAAGCCGTTGAGTCGGAGATTCCCGAGGAGTATCGTGCCCAGGCCGAGGAAGCCCATGACCATCTGTGCGAGCTGGTGGCCGAGGCTGACGACGAACTGATGATGAAGTACTTGGAAGGCGAGGAGACGCTGACGCAGGAGGAGCTCGAAGGCCTGCTGTCGAAAGCGATCGCCGAGCGCATCTTTGTGCCGGTCTTTGCGGGCGATTGCATTAAGGAACAGGGCGTCAACTCGCTGATGGACGACATCGCCACGTACTTCCCGGCGCCGACGGACTACGGCGAGATGCCGCTCATCGACGGCGATTCGCTCAAGATTTCAAGCGACGATGATCGTCCGGTGGCGTTTGTGTTTAAGACCCTGGCCGATCCGCAGCAGGGTCGCATCAGCTTTATTAAGGTGCTGACGGGTACGCTTGAGCCGGGCCTTGAGCTGGTCAACGCGCGCACGCGCAAGGGCGACCGTCTGGCTCACCTGTATGTGATGTGCGGCCGCGACATGACCGAGGTCGGTCACGCCTATGCCGGCGACATTATCGTGGCACCCAAGCTGGCGGCCGAGACGGGCGATACGCTCTCGATTACCGGCAAGGTCGAGGCTGCGGCGTTTAAGTTCCCCAACTCGCAGTACCGCATCGCCATCGAGGCCGAGAATCGCGGCGACGAAGAGAAGCTCTACACGTTTATCGAGAAGGCCTGCAAGGCCGATCCGACCATGAGCATCGATCGTGACGAGGAGACGGGCCAGACCATTATCTCCGCCGTTGGTGAGGCGCAGGTTTCGGTGCTGCTCAACCGTTTGGAGGATCGCACCAAGGTCGTGGCCAAGAGCGTGCCGATCCGCATTCCGTATCGCGAGACCATTCGCCGTACGGCAAGCGCGCAGGGCCGCCACAAGAAACAGACTGGCGGTGCCGGTCAGTATGGCGACTGCTGGCTGCGCGTTGAGCCGCTCATTGGGCCCGACGGCACGAGCGATGGCTATGAGTTTGTAGACGAGGTCGTGGGTGGCCGCATCCCGCGCTCGCTCATCCCCGCCGTGGACAAGGGTGTCCAGGAGACCATGAAGGACGGCATCATTGCCGGCTACCCGCTCACGGGCATTCGCGTGGCTGTGTACGACGGCTCGTATCACAGCGTCGACTCCAACGAGATGGCGTTCCGCGCGGCGGCTCGCATCGGCCTGCGCAAGGCGTGCGCCGATGCCGACCCGGTGGTGCTGGAGCCCATCGAGGAAATCACGGTGACTATTCCCGAAAGCTACGCCGGCGCTGTGATGGGCGACATCTCGGCATCGCGCGGTCGCGTGACGGGTATGGAGACCGATGAGCGCGGCGACACCGTGGTCATTGCCCAGGCGCCGCTGGCAGAGCTGACGGATTATTCGACGCGCCTGCGCTCTATCACGCGCGGTACGGGTGACTTTACCATGAAGCCCGCTGGCTACGAGCAGGTTCCCTACGATGTTCAGGCCAAGCTGGTCGAGCGCTATGAGGAGGGCCGCGCCAAGTAGCGTGTGGTTTTGCCTGCAATGTGGACGCTGACGAAAAGGCCGCCCTGGGTAATCCAGGGCGGCCTTTTTTGATCCCATGGGGACGGAGGAAAACGAATCATTTTTGGGTTACGGGCGGTGCGGTCGGCACTAGTCTCCGGATGCCTGGTTGCGGCCGGTGGCGTAGTCGATCTGCACGTGCGGCTGCAGGTTGTAGCAGTACACGTGGAAGCAGAGGGTCTTGCCGTGGTCCTCGACCGATTGCGCCTCAAGGCGCACGCCGCGGCAGACAAGTTCCTCTTCGTTATACATGGGTGTGACGCGATAGAGCACGTGGTTGCCCGTCTCGCGGATGTAGCCGAGAATCTGCTCCTCAAACGGCAGCATGCCTGTCTCGTTGAGATAACGCGTGCCGGTGAGGAGATTCTTGCGGTTGGCGTTTTCGCCGCAGAGCGACCAGGCGATGAGATGGCAGCGGTTGTAGAGGCTCTGGCCCGGAATAAAGTCGTAGCGCTGCTGGCGCCATCCAGCGGGATGGATACGCGAGATATCGCCGCGCTCGCCTTGACCGAGTGATTCGGGGCCCACGCAGGCGAGCGCTTTGCGGGTGCGGCCCAGGCTGTCAAGCTTGGAGAACTTCTTAAAGCAACCCTCTTCTGTAGCGCGCTCGTATTCATCGAGCGTGAATGATGGTGTGCCGAGCGGGTGCGTGCTGTCGGCGCGCAGGGCAACGTAGGGGTTGCCGGCGTAGTCGGGAATGCTGCTGAGATAAACACCGCGGGCGCGGTTGAGGTCGGGGTTTTCGACCTCGTCGATGGGGGTGGCGGCGCTGTCCGCGGAAGCGCCGTCGCCGGTGTCGGTTGTGGCGGAATCGGAGCCATCGCCAGAGTCCTGGCTGTTTTGAGGGTCCGGGGAGCTCGCCGTTCCTGATTCGAGCCGATCGACCAGGTCCGCCTCGTCGTCGGTGCGGCTGGGACTTTCGTTTTGTTTTTCGGCCAGAGCTGCCGCCTGTTCATCACTTTGCGGCGACAACAACTTGGGCGCTCCGTCGAGCGACCCTGTGAACAGCGCAAACCCCAGCACCACGGCGGCGCCGATGGAAAGTACTTGCTTGTAGGCGGACTTGCGCGACATTGAGGCTCCTGGCTAGATGGTTGGGAATCTACCAGTCTAGCAGGAGCTAGCAGGGGCCGTTCTATCGAACAAATACTCAAGATTTGGGATAGACGTTACCGATTCATTTGCCTCATATGGAGCTGCAGCGGTTGTGAATGCGGGGCTATTCGGCGTTTTCCCAGATAAAACCTGCCAAAATAAACCTGTCCCTTTTTGGTAGGTTGTGGGAGCTCGGGTTTGCTTGTCTCGCGTGACGTTGCGTGGAATAATCGAGGCGAACCATCTTAACTGGAATTCATTGCGCTTGCCCTTCGGCTGCGCCTATTTTCGGAGGCATCATGAGGGTCGTTAAGCGCATTAATCACAATGCCGCCTTGCTTGTCAACGATAAGGGAACCGAGCTTGTGGCGCTGGGGAAAGGCATTGGTTTCCCTGACGGCCCCGATGAGGTTTCGCTTGCGCAGATTGAGCGCACGTTTTACAACGTTGATGCACGCTACCTGCCACTTCTTAACGAGATCGATCCCAAGGTAATGGAATTTAGTGCGCAGATTGCCGATGTCGCGCGCACCAACATTTCGCGTGAGCTGTCGGCGAACCTCCCTTTTACGCTTGCCGACCATATCAGTTTTGCCATCAAGCGCTGCCGTGAGCACATGTATGTTCAGATGCCGCTTTCTTGTGACGTTCAGCAGCAATATCCCATTGAATTTAAGATTGCGGCGCTTGCCCATGCTGGCATAGAGCGCGAATTCGGTTTATCTATGCCACGCGGGGAGAGGGCAGGCATCGCGCTCTGCATCGTTAACAGCGTTATGGCAAGTTCTAGTAAGGCAAAGTCAAACGACGTCCGCCGCGAGGAACGTCTGATCGAAAAGCTCGTAGCGATTATCGAGAAAGATCTTGCTATCGCCGTTGACCGCGATGCTTTTGACTACGCACGCTATGACACTCATGTACGCTACTTGTTAGAGCGCGTCCGCACCGGGGAGCCGCTTAATACCGATAATGCGGCGCTCTATCGTCCTCTCTGTGAAGAGCATCCGGCTATAGCGGCTTGTGTTGACAAAATGGCAGAACTTATCGAGGAAACGTATCATGCCTCCATCGTGCCCGAGGAGAAGGTGTATCTCATGCTCCATGTCAATCGGGTCTATGCCGGCAACGTGACGGGCGAGGTGTCAGCCGACAAATAGGCGCTTTCTATACCGTTCAGGGAAGAAAGCCTACCGCTCGCAGACTTTTGGGCACCATGAGGCCGCCGTTCACATGGCAGAGCTGATAACCTTGGCGCGACATAAGGTGTTATTCGAGAGCTGAGCTTCCGAAGCGTGACGTAAAGACAGAGCGACCTGTCGATGTCTCGTTTTGGAGCTCTTTGTCTTTACGCCGTTTCCCTCAACAATCGAATACTTCTGTGCGGACGACGGGCCACCGTCCGCTTTGTCTCCTCGCGCGCGCAGCGAGGAAGGAACCGGATCGTTCGAAAGGGAAGATGATATGGCTGACAATAAGAAGATCGCAGCCGATGTGCTCGAGGCGTTGGGTGGCAAAGACAACATCACCTTTGCAGCCCACTGCATGACGCGTCTGCGTTTTAACCTTAAGGATATGGAATTGCCTGACATTAACGCTGTTAAAAAAATTAACGGCGTCATCGGCGCTCAAATATCTGGCGGGCAGTTCCAGGTGATTATTGGGCAAAACGTGCCTAAGGTGTATGACGAGCTCATCAAGATGAGCGGCTTGGCCAAGCAGGAGAGTATCGACGAGAACCTCGATGCAAGTGGAGTCAAAACACCGCTTACCCCGACAGCCGTTGGCAATGCGATTCTTAACTACCTCTCGGGCTCCATGGTTCCGATGATTCCATTGCTGTTCGCTTCGGGCATGTTCAAAACCGTTGCCGTCGTACTCGGGCCAACGATGCTCAATCTCATTGCGGATACGAGCGATCTATATGTCCTGCTCAATATGCTCTACAACGTGACGTTCTACTTTATACCAGTCTTCTTGGGCTTTTCGGCCGCCAAGAACATTGGCGCCACGCCTATGTACGGTGCTTTTATGGGCGGTGTGCTTATCGAACCGACGTTTATGCAAATGGCAGCCGAGGGAAAAGCCTTTAGCGTTTACGGCATCCCCTGCGTGCCTGAAAACTATGCACAGACGGTCATTCCCGTCCTGCTCACAGTGGCCTTGATGTCCGTCTTCGAAAAGTTCCTGCGCAAGCATATGCCTGATTCGCTTACTACGGTGTTTACGCCGCTTTGCACGCTTGCTCTGACTGTCCCCTTTGCGCTTTTCCTGCTTGCCCCTCTTGGCTCTTTGTGCGGCAACGGTCTGGCTGCAATCTTTGGGTTCCTCGGCGCCGAGGGAGGCATCGCGGCGATTATTGGTGGCGGCTTGCTTGCGGCAATTTGGTTGCCCATGGTCATTACGGGCATGCATGTCGCGGTCATTATGATTGCCATTGCAAACTTCATGTCGACGGGCTCTGACAGCTTTATTATGGTCGCTACTACGGTTTCGCTGTGGGCTGCCTATGGAGCGGAGATTGCGACATGGCTCAAACTCCGCAACAAGGAGGAAAAGAGCCAATGTGCCGGCTATCTTGTCGCCCAGCTCATTGGAGGCGTCGGCGAGCCGTTCATCTATGGCATGCTGTTCCGCTATCGTAAGCTGTTCGTTGCCTGCATGGCGGGTTCATTTGTCGCCGGTGCCGGGGCGATCGCTTTGCATGTGAATGCCTATCTTGCTGGTGCTGCTTCAAACGTGCTTAATATTATGACGTTTGTCGGCGGTGGCAACGAGAACCTGGTCTGTGCCGCTATCGCTTCGGCAGCTGGCTTTATCGTAAGCTTTGCCGTTGCCTGGTTCTTTGGCTTTAGCGAGGATGAGCTGGAGAACGGTCCGATTTCCGAGCGCTAGAAAAGCGGTCGCATATAGGTGGTTCAGCTCAAAAAATGCCGCCTATAGATGATTCCGCAGGGCGGTATGTTTGCTGCCGCCCTGCATATTATGTCGAAGGGGTTGTTACATATGCTTATCAGTGAGGCTATTCAAGCTATCCAGGACTATTGCGGCGGCATCGATGCTTTTACCGGTAAGCCCATCGAGCTTGCGACGACGCGCGATCGGGTGCTTTACGGCAACGTCGATCAGCAATGTACCGGAATCGTTACATGCATTTGGGCTACGGCGGAGGTAATTAGCCGTGCCAAGGAGCTTGGCGCCAACCTGATTGTTCCGCACGAGGCGCTGTTCTGGAACCACGGAGACAGCCGTGAAGTGGTCGCGGGGAACGAGACCTTTGAGGCAAAGTGCGCCTTGCTTGACGATTGGGGTGGAGCGGTTTGGCGTTGCCATGACTATATCCACTCGGGCGTTCCGCTCGCCTCGGACGGTTCGATGGTCGACGGCATCTTTTACGGATTTGCGGCCAAGATGGACTGGCTTGGCTCCGCGGTAGACAAGTCATTCATGAGGTACCGCATTGAGCCAACGCCGGCCCGCGATCTTGCGCAGGCGCTCGTACACAAGCTTGGATTAAATGGAACGCGCTTGATCGGCGACGGTGACGCGCTCGTTCGCAATGTCGAGATTCCCATGCACATTATGGGACGAGATAACGACGAGATTGCCCATATCGACTCTGATGACATCGATTGCATTTTGGCCATGGAGTTTATCGACTTTACGGTGAGTGAGTACATCCGCGACGCCGCAATGCTCGGTCAGGGGAAATGCGCCATCCATATGGGTCACTTTAACGGCGAAGAGCCGGGTATGGAGTGCATGGCGGCATGGTTGCCCGCTGCGCTTGGGGCTGCCGGCGGTGAGTTGCCGGTCACTTTTGTGCCCATGGGAGACACGTATCAATACGTGCTGGCATAAATAGAACAGGGCCGCGACGTTTTATAGTGCCGTGGCCCTGTTTGCGTTTCCCCAGATAAAACCTGCCAAAATGAACCTGTCCCTTTTTGGCAGGTCAGTTAACGCAGTCCAGGTTGAGCATATGCGAGCGAGCTGGCTCCGGGTGCGGTAAGGTGACGTGAAACAAGCGGGCGCTGACCTTTTGGTCGCGCCCGTGAAGTTGAACGTCAGATTGCCGTGCCCGGAGCCCGCGCAGCGCCGAGCAGGTACGCCGTTTGTAAAACGGCGTAACCTAAAGGTTCATGTTGCCGTGGATGTAGGGGGTGACCTCGGGGGAGATATGACCGCAGCCCAGCTCGCGCAGGGCCGATTCGATGGCGGCGGGCAGCGGGGTCTTGCCCCTGTCGTCGACGTCGGCACCGCCGAGGGTGGCAATCTTGGTGACATCTGCGGGTGCGGCCTCGATATGCATGCAGCCGCCGACCAAGCGTGCGCGGACCTGTGCCAGGTCAAGGTCGTGCAGGTAATCCTCGCAGGCGCGAATTAAATCGACCTTCTCGCGCGTGAGCTCTTCGCCCGTGGGGACGCGCGTGGCCAAGCAGGCGCCCGCCGGCAGGTTCCAAACGGGATAGCCCCATGTGCGCAGCAGTTCGCGCTCCTCGTCTTTGGTAAAGCCGACCTCCATGAGGGGCGAGCGCACGCCGAGCTCTTGGGCGGCGCGCATGCCGGGGCGGTAGTCGCCGCGGTCGCTTGCATTGCTGCCATCGATAACGGTGGGGAACCCCAGCGATTTAGCGTGGTTGACGATAGCGGTGAAGCCGGCGCGTTTGCAGTGATAGCAGCGGTCGGCGTCGTTGCAGGCAACCTGCGGAAGCTGGAGCTGATCGACCGAAAGATTAAGCACCGGAAGCTTAAAATGCGGGCCTTCATCGGCCTGTCCGTCAACAGATCGCTCAAACGAAGACTGCTCGGGCGTGCCGATGAGCGGCGTGGTGAGATGGACGAGAAGGGTGCTGGCGGGCATGATGCGAGAGCAAACGGCAGCCAAAAAGCTGCTGTCGACGCCGCCGGAAAAGCCGATGGCGACGCGTCCGTATGCCAAAAGCAGCTCTTCGAGCGCTGCGAGTTTGTCCTGAAGCTCCTCTGCGGGTGCGGTGGTGTCTAAAGACATAAAACGTTCCTTACCGTTGAGTACTCGGTCGAAAACTATAATCCTACCGAGCCGCTCGCCATAAGACATCTATCTATGTAACGAAAGTGCAATATGTATATACGTTATATACAAGTTCGTAAAGTGCGGTAGAGTATCGGCGATGCAAGCCGATGAGGGGGAGCGAAATGATCAAGGCTGTCATTTTTGATATGGACGGAACGCTGGTCGACACCGAGCGTCTGGGCATTAAGGCGTGGAAGGCGGGTGCCGCTGAGCTGGGGCTCGCGATTGATGAGGCGCTTATCCACCAGTTTATCGGCCGTACGCTGGTCGATGTCATGGGCATTCTCGAGGAGCACTACGGTAGCCACGAGACCGCCGAGGCGATCTATGTCCGCCACAAGGAGATTCGCGACGAGATGGTCAAGACCGAGCTGGAGCTTAAGGCCGGTGCTGCCGAGTGCCTGGACGAGCTTTTGGCTGCGGGTTATCGCGTGGGCCTTGCGACGTCTTCGCGCCACGTTACCGCCGAGCGCAACCTTAAGATGGTCGGTCTCTTTGACAAGTTTGAGACCGTGACCTGCGGTGAGGACGTCGTGCACGGCAAGCCCGATCCCGAGATGTATCTGCTTGCCTGCGAGCGCGCGGGCTTTGCTCCCGAGGAGTGCGCCGTGGTCGAGGATTCGCGCAACGGCTGTGTCTCGGGCATCGCGGCGGGCTGCCATGTCTTTGCCGTTCCCGATATCGTCCCGCTGCCGCAGGACGTGGTGGACGGCTGCGACGCCGTGCTCGACACGCTGTTCGATCTGACGGCGGCGGTCAAGGCTGTGCGCTAGAACTGACACACAAGCTATTTCAATTGCATTTTAAAGAGGCGGTCGTTCGCGCTGTGCGGGCGGCCGCTTTTCTGTTTGTTTTGAGCATTGGCCCGATAACGCCGCATTACACGAAATGGGAAGTTAAGCCGCATAGATATGCCCAGATACCTCACCGAGCCATAAATTCAACGAATAAGCGATTACAGGTAGGCGCCGAGGTTGATGGCCGTGGCGTCGGTCTGGGTGTCTGCCTGGGTGCTTGCTCGTTCTAGCAGGAACGGGCGCACGAGCTCTTGGCGGTTGATGTCCTCGACGGCCGTGACCGCGGTGACGGTGCGTGCAGCGGAACCGATGCGAATGTGCTTGGTTTTTGCCGGCGCCTTGTTTTCGATCTGTTCCATCAACAACTGGACGCCCTTGCGGCCGATTTCGTAGCCCGGGGGCGCCACGGTGGTGAGCGGAACCGCTCCGCTCCAGGCGAGCGGGTTGCCATCGCAGCCGGCTACGCGGACCTGCCCGGGGACGGATATGCCCTTGTCGACCAGCGCCGAGATGACGCCCGAGGCCAAGACATCGGTCAGACCGACGACAAAATCGGGGCGCTCGTCGGCAGGGCGCTCGGCGATTTGGCTGCCGATGCCATAGCCGTCTGCCGCCGTGTTCCATTCACCGGCATCGATGACTTCGATCTTGATATCGGGATACAGGGCGAGCGCCTTGTGGATGCCAAGAACGCGCAGGGTGAGCTGCATAAAGGCTGCTCGACCCACAACGACGATATGGTGAGCGCCGCGGGCGATGGCGAGCTCGGCAATGATGCGGCCCTGGGCCTCGTTGTCGGCGGCTACGTAGTAACCGGGCTCGGAGCAGTGGATGTCCAGATGGACGATGGGCACGGGCATCTTAGTCATGGCCGGGTGCCAGTCGGGGGATGCCATGGGCTGAACCATGACGCCGGACATCTGCGTGCCCATAAAGTAGCGCAGGTAATGATCCTCGAGAATGTCGTCGTTATCGGCATTGGCGATGAGCAGATCGTAGCCGTGCTTGCGGGCCTCGTTGTGGGCACCGCTGGCAATTTGGAGCGAGAAGCCGTGGTCGAGACGGGGGAGGACCAGGCCAAAAGACTTGGTGGTGCCGCCGGCAAGCTGACGGGCGCTTTGGTTGGGCAGGTAGCCCAGACGATTGATGGTCTCGTTGATGAGCTTGAGGGTCTCGGGGCGCAGCTTTTCGGGATGGTTGAGCGCGTTGGAAACCGTGCCCAACGAAACCCCGGCCTCGCGCGCGACGTCGCTGATTTTAACCTTTGCCATAGCGGCCCCTTTGATGCGTTTCAAGTACAAGCCAGATTGTAGCATCGCCCGCCCCTGAGGTGTCAAAACCTGCCTATTAGGGACAGGTTTATTTTGGCAGGTTTTATCTGGGCAAACGATGCTGTCAGGCCAAACAACCACGAAGGCGCCTGCCCCCTTCGTGGTGGGGTGTGTGTATCGAGTGGTATTCAAGTTGAGATACCACTTCTGGTATATCAGCTTGCGCCTGCGTGAGTACAATACTCGAACGTTATACGTCTCAGCGCCCCATGTGCGTGGACGTTTTGCAGTCACGCGGACGAAGGGATTTATCCTATGTGCGGAATTGTCGGCTACACCGGCTCTGATATTGCAAAGAACATCCTGGTCACGGGTCTTAAGCGTATGGAGTATCGCGGCTATGACTCCTCGGGTGTCGCGCTCGAGGTAGGCGAGGGCGCCGCGGCGCACCTCGATGTTATTCGCCGCGTGGGCAAGGTCGCGGGCCTGGAGAGCGAGCTTTCCAATATCGACAGCGACGCTACCTGCGGCATCGGCCACACTCGCTGGGCCACTCACGGCAAGCCTTCGGTCGTTAACGCCCATCCCCACACCAGCTGCGACGGTCGTATCGCCATCGTCCACAACGGCATCATCGAGAACTTCGCCGAACTGCGCGAGGAGCTGGAGGGCCGCGGCCATCACTTTAAGAGCGAGACGGATACCGAGGTCTTCGCACATCTGATCGAAGAGGCCTATACCGAGACACATGACCTGATGGCCTCTGTGCGCGAGGCCTGCACCCACGTGGTGGGCGCCTATGGTTTGGCCGCCGTTTCCGCCGATGAGCCTGGCGTGATCGCCGTGGCCCGCAAGGATTCCCCGATCGTAGTCGGCGTGGGCGAAACCGGCTCCTATGTTGCTTCCGATGTCATCGCGCTCATCGACGCAACCCGCGACGTCGTGGTGCTCGAGGACGGCCAGTTTGCCAAGCTCACGCCCGCAGGCGTCGAGTATACCGACGAGGCCGGCAATGTGATTGAGCCCAAGGTTACCCATATCGACTGGGATCTGGACATGGCCGAAAAGGGTGGCTACCCCGACTTTATGCTCAAGGAGATCCATGAGCAGCCGCGCGTCGTGCGCGATACCCTGGTGGGCCGCATGACCCCCGCCGGTGAGCTCGATATCGATGAGCTGGGCCTTTCGCTCGAGGAGCTCAACGACATCGATCGCGTATATGTGATTGCCTGCGGCACCAGCTACCATGCCGGTCTCATTGCCAAGAACCTTATCGAGGGCTGGGCTCGTATTCCTACCGAGGTTGAGGCGGCCAGTGAGTTCCGCTACCGCAACCCCATCATCACGCCGACGACGCTTGTCGTTGCCGTGTCCCAGTCGGGCGAGACGGCCGATACCCTTGCCGCTATTCGCGATGCACGCATCAAGGGTGCCAAGGTCTTCGGCATCACCAACGTGGTGGGCAGCCCCGTGGCGCGTGAGAGCGACGGCGTCATCTACACCAAGGCCAACAAGGAGATCGCAGTCGCCTCGACCAAGAGCTTCATCGGTCAGGTCGTGAGCCTCACGCTTTTGGCTTTGCTGTTGGCGCAGGTCAAGTACCGCCTGACCACCAAGCAGGCGCGTATGCTGTTCCGCGAGCTTTCCGATACGGCCGAGCAGATCCAGTGGATTCTGGATACGCAGACCGAGGCCGTGCATGAGGCCGCCCTGCTGTGCAAGGACGCGCAGTCGGCGCTGTTCGTGGGCCGTGGCATGGGTGCCGCTATCTCCTACGAGGGCGCGCTCAAGCTCAAGGAGGTCAGCTACCTGCATGCCGAGGCCTATGCCGCCGGCGAGATGAAGCACGGCCCCATCGCCCTGATCGACCCGGGCTTCCCTGTCATCGCCGTGGCCACCAAGAGTGCCACCTACGACAAGACCGTGTCGAACCTCATGGAGTGCAAGGCACGCGGCGCCAAGGTCATCGTCGTTGCCACCGAGGGCGACGAGGAAATCAACAAGATCGCTGACTGCATTATTCGCGTGCCGGCCGTCCGCGACGTGTTCAGCCCCATCACGGCGAGCGTCCCGCTGCAGCTGCTTGCCCGCGAGGTAGCCATCCTGCGCGGTTGCGACGTTGACCAGCCTCGTAACCTCGCCAAGAGCGTCACAGTAGAGTAGTTGGTTCTGTCGTTCTAGCGACCAAGGCCCGGCTCCACATCAAGCGGAGCCGGGCCTTGTTGCATTTGCCCAGATAAAACCTGCCAAAATAAACCTGTCCCTATTTGGCAGGTTAGCGGAGCTTGCTGGTCTCGAAGTACTCGGGGAACTGGTCCAGAACCTCGGTTTGGTTGCGGAACATCATGTGCAGGTGCTTGCTGACCAAAAAGCTCGCTTCGATGGGGTCGCGACCGGCGATAGCGCGGCGAATCTGCTTGTGCTCGTTCACGATGTCCTGATTGTCGAGAACCTGCGTGGCAGCGCGCAGCCAGCGGAAGCGCTCAAGGTCGGCATTGGTCTCTTCGAGCCACGACCACACGGTGCTGCGACATGCGATGCTAAAAATCATGTGATGCATGAGGTTGTCGCTCAAAAAGAAGCCGATGCGATCCTCTTCGGCCATGGCCTTTTCCTGCAGCACGATGGCGCGGTCGAGCTGCTCGATGCCAGCCGACGTGGCGCGCGCGCAGCACTCCACGATCACCTGCTTTTCCAGATGCTCGCGGATGTAACAGGCACTCTCGGCAAGGGTGAGGTTGATGGGTGAGACGTAGGTGCCGCTCTGGGGCACGGTGCGCACCAGGCCTTCCTGCGCCAAGCGAACCAAAGCCTCGCGCACGGGCGTGCGACCCATATCTAGGTCGTCGCAAAGCTGCTTGACGCCCAGCTTTTCGCCCGGCTTGTAGTCCAGGTAGACGATTTTGCGTCGAATGGTGTGGTAGGACTGGTCCTGTAGGCTCGTTTCCTGCTCGCCGACGTGCATCGATTCTTCCATAGCGCCTCGCAACTGTTCTATCAAACTCATATGTCAGTTGTTAATTATGCCGCGAATCAGCTCTCCGCGGTGGGTAATTCGGCTGTTGCCTGAGAACTATTGCGGCATCTTAGTCTGTGTTTGCGCAAGGCTGCGCTCAATGTTGCCGTATCATAAGCCGTCGCAAACGTGAAATAGAAAGAAGGAATCCCATATGCAACTGGCAAACATCGTACGCGAGCGCTGGAAAGGCGTCTTGTTCTGCCTGATCATCGCCATTCCCGCGACGTTGCTCGGCAAACAGATTGAGGTGGTCGGCGGTCCGGTATTTGCCATCCTCTTTGGCATGGTCCTGGCGCTCGTCTTTCCCAAGAATCGTCGCGAACAGCTCGCCGCCGGCGTTACCTATACGTCCAAAAAAGTCTTGCAGTACGCGGTTATCCTGCTTGGCTTTGGCATGAACCTCTCCCAGATTCTGTCCAAGGGCGCCCAGTCGTTGCCGATTATCGTGGCGACAATCTCGACATCGCTTGTCATTGCCTTTGTGCTCTGCCGCGTCATGAACGTGCCGGGCAAGATCGCGACGCTTGTGGGTGTGGGTTCGTCGATTTGCGGCGGTTCTGCCATCGCCGCGACCGCACCCGTCATCGATGCCGACGATCGCGAGATTGCCCAGGCTATTTCGGTCATCTTCCTGTTTAACGTTATCGCGGCGCTCGTGTTTCCGACGCTCGGCGGCATGCTCGGGCTGACCAACGAGGGCTTTGGCCTGTTTGCCGGTACCGCCATCAACGACACCTCGTCCGTAACGGCTGCGGCGAGCGCTTGGGACAGCATGCATCCCGGCGCCAATGTGCTCGAGAGCGCCACGGTGGTCAAGCTCACCAGGACGCTGGCCATTATTCCCATCACGTTGGTCCTCGCATGCTGGCAGATGCATCTGGCACGCAAGGCCGGTGGCGACGCTAAGAGCACGTTCTCGCTTAAACGCGCGTTTCCCATGTTTGTGCTGTTCTTTGTGCTGGCGAGCGTGATCACCACGGTGTTTCAGCTTCCTGTGTCCATCACGGCGCCCATCAAGGAGCTGTCGAAGTTCTTTATTGTGATGGCCATGGCGGCTATTGGTTTTAATACCGATATCGTCGAGCTGGTCAAAAAGGGCGGCAAGCCCATCGCGCTGGGCTTTTGCTGCTGGATTGGCATTGCGTGCATGAGTTTGGGAATGCAGCACGTGCTGGGAATCTGGTAGAGAAGTAGCTTATTTGCGTGCTGGTGAGCGCATGCCTGCGGTGGAGCGATAGGAGCTCTTGCGGGTATGGCTTGTCCGCAGGTTTATAAGTCCCGAAGAGCTCTTATCGCCCCGCCAGGATGGCGATGCGGGGCAACACCTATACTCGCAGGACGGCGCTTTCTGCCCTATAGTGTTTGGTGAGCAATATCGTTCAATTTTGAAACACTCGGTCGTACGACCGTCGGCGGTTGCACGTCGCCGCGGACAGGGGCAAATCATGGATAGCGATGCCAAGCTGAACATCTTGACCGATGCCCTGGCTGCTGCCGGGGCCTCGGCATTGGCGATCGATGCGCGTGGGGACGTCGCGATCTCGACCATGAATGACGCGGCGCTTGAGCGGGATGTGGCGGCTTTTGTTGCTGAGCGTCTCGACCGTATAGGAGACGGCGCGCGTCTGGTTATGGGGCGTGAGGGTACGCGCCTGAGCCTGACCGTTCGCCCCACCGACAAAGAGGGCGGGGGGCTTTGGGTTGTCGTGGTCCGCGAGGTGCGCGGTGCCGCGGCGCATGCGGGCATCGAGTGGCTCAACGCCGACGAAGTTGAGGTCCGCTACGAATCGAGCGCGTACGGCATCGTTGAGGGAGCGGCTTCAGTGGCTGCGCCGGTCGTCGAGAGCTACGCGCGCGGTGTGCCCCTTATGCTCGAGGGCGAGCTGGGCGCGGGTCAGGTCGAGATCGCCAAGCGCCTCTACCTGGACGGTCCTTTTGCCGATCAGCCCTTTGTTTCCGTTGCGCTCGATGAGCTCACCGAGCGCGGTTGGCGCCATGTGCTCAAAAGCGCCGAATCGCCGTTGTTCCAAACGGGGCTGACCCTTTGCATTGAGGGCTGGAACGCGGTTGGCCCCCAGCGCCTCCGCGAGCTGGTCTCCACGATGGCCGACACCGCGTTGGCGACGCGCTGCCATGTGGTGCTGACGGCGAATGACATGCCGGGCGGCAGCGAAAGTGATCAAGCCGCCTTTGTGACCGAGCGCTTCGCCTGTGCGGTGAGCGTGGCGCCGGCAATCGCCGAGCAGGGAGCCGCGTCGACGAAGGTTGCGCGCTATTTGGAATATCTCGCTGACGCATTTGGGACGGCAGCGCCCGCGCTGTCTTCCGCGGCGACGAAGACGCTCGATGCTTACCGCTGGCCGCGCAATTATCTGCAGCTCCGCGAGGTCTCGGAACGACTGTATATATTGGTGGGGGCGGGCGCGGTGGACCGCGCTGTGGCGGAGGAAGTGCTCGCCCAAGAGGACGTGATTAAGACCGCAGCCTTTGGCGCCCCGACGCTCGAAAGCGACCTGTATATCCTGCGACCGCTGGCCGATACCGAGCGAGATATCGCGCATCTGGTTGTAGATCATCTCCACGGCAACCGAACCCGTGCGGCGGAGGTACTGGGCATAAGCCGTACAACGCTGTGGCGCTTGCTGAAGGACGATGACCGTTGAGCGAGGCGCCCGTGACCGCGCGCGACGCGTGTGCTACAGTCCAAAGCGTTATTGTTTCGATTTGGTTACGGCGTGCGAGGGCATATGGCTGAGACTTCAAAACCGAGCCGCAGAAGGCGGAGTGCCGCGCCGGTCAACCGACGCACGACATCGGTGACGTGGGGTAAACACGCCTCGGGGTTTGATGGCTCGTTCAAGCGCACTAAATACGGCTATCCTTCGGCAAGCGCCCGCTTGGCAATGCAGGCAGAGTCCTCGCTGTGGGGCCGCAAACGCGTGGTGGGCTCAAAGCTCAAGCACGACGGAACGCTCGGTTACATCAGCCGCGGGGCGGCTCGCCGCAGTGGACTCAATCCGGCTGGTTGGCATCGTTATGTTCCGATCGTGGCCGTCGTTGCAGTGATCGTCATCGCACTCGCTGCGCTTGGCTACGCCGGCGGTGGCGCCAACTTGGACGCAGTGTTTAAATCGCCCGAGCTCGCGCATGCAGGCACAGAAGTTATCGAGGGCGCTCAGACCCAGACAGGCGTCGCGCCCCAGCGCGGCATCGTCGCGGCGGCCACCACCATCGCCGATGCTCAAAAGGACGAAGACAAGCAAGGCGACGACGCCGAAACGACCCAGACAAGCGAAGCGACGACAACTCAAATATCAACATAGCTTGCCGGCAGAAGGGGACGTTCCTTTTCTGCCGGCAGTTTGGGACACTCCTGCGCTACTTGACGTACACCACGTTGTCGCGGCGGGGTTTGGGCTCGGGCAGCGTGTCCTCGGCATAGCCCAGAATGCAGTGACCGACACCGCGCAGGCTGCCGTCGGCGGGTAGACCCCAACTGGCCAGTAGCTCCAGGCCCTCGGGCGAATCGAAAACCTCGTGGGCGCGATGAATCCAGCACGAATCAACGCCCAGCGCATAGGCAGCGTTGAGCAGGTTGCCCATGGCGAGCGAGCCGTCTTCCAGATGTGTGGGCACGCTGCGGTCAACCAGCACCACCACAACGGTCTTGGCGCCATAGAAGGGGTCGCTGTTGCTGCCCATGACTTGCGCGTTGAGCTGCGAGAGACGCTCGACGGTCGCGGGGTCGGTGACGGCGACAAACGTCACCGGCTGGCGGCCCATGCCGCTCGGTGCATATTGGCCGGCTTCGATAATACGTGCAAGCTTTTCGGCCTCGACGGGACGATCGCTGTAGTTGCGGCAGCTGCGGCGGTGAATGAGTGCTTCGATAGTCTCCATGGTGTCTCCTTGCGGTGGCGTTGCAGATGCCCCGTTCATACCCGTCGGGCTCAAACGATAGACGGTCAATTGCCCGGCCAAAAGGATAGATTCCAATTGGGAAAGTAGGTTTGCATAAAAATACCTTCAGAATGTGACAAACAAATGGGATGGTTAAACGTTTTATCCCGTCTACCCTGCGGTTTTTTACCACTTGCCTAAATGACGAACGCATAACCTCTGATAAGGGTTTTACTAAAGGAGTACCAACGTTTATCAATGCGCCGTGGTGGCGCCGGGCCAGGAGGTAACATCATGTTCCAGGCTGGAGATGTCGTCGAGACCGATTTCGAAGGATTTCTGAAGCTGCTGCGTTCCAAGACGCGCGCTTTCGTGTCGATCAACGATCACGAGTACTACATCACGCACACCGATGGCTATTGGCGTGTTCAGGATTGCGAGGCCCTCAACGACAAGGGCCACTTTACTGACTGTTCTGAGTTGGTCAACACGGTCTGCGAGGTCGTCGAGCTGCCGTGGATTGCCGGCAAGAGCCTGCATGACAGCTTCTCGGGCGCTACGGTCTATGAGGCCGTCGCCGCTTAACAGGCAATAAAACCCGATTTTCACGTGACCGCTGGCGCCGCCCCCGCGCCGGCGGTCTTTTTCTGCCGATAGGCCATAAAAATGCACGCATTTGCGGAGAGCCTGTTGACGATAGTCAAAACTCGGACTAATCTAGAGACACATAATTGGTCAAAAATCGGACAATTGAATGGTGGGATAGATGAATAGTGCGGTTACGCTGGTCGACTTCGATCGGTTGCTCAATGGACTCGACCATATCTATTCGGAGTTCTCGCGCGCCTGCGGCCTTTCGGACTGCGCCTACTGGATGCTCGTCGACACGAGTGCAGCGGGCGGAAGCGTTGCCGTGAGTCGGCTGACGAGTGAATGGTTCTACAGCAAACAGACCATCAATTCGGCGATTAAAACGCTTAGGGCGCGAGGGCTTGCGACGTTGGAGTTTGCCGAGGGCAGTCGTAAAAACAAGGTTGTACGACTGACCGAAGAAGGCGTGCGGTTTGCCAAGCGCTACGCGTTGCCGGCGCAAAAAGCCGAGCAACAGGCATTCGAGGCGCTCGAGCCGTGGGAACAGTGCGAGATCATGCGCTTGGTCGGTAAGTTCTCCCATGTTCTTAACGAAGAGTGCGAGGCATTTAAACGGCAAGTGGCCGCCGAGAACGAGACTGACGATAAGGGCGAGGGGGACGCATGCGACTCTTAATGAGGTTTATGAGGCCGTACCGCGGTCTGATTGCGGTGACGCTGTTTGCGGTGCTGATAGATAACGTCGGTACGCTGTTGGTTCCCACGATGCTGGCGAACATGGTCAACACCGGTATTACCACGGGTGATGTCGACTATATCTTACGCAACGGCCTGTACATGCTTATCGCGACCGGCATGGCCAGCGGCGGCACGGTGCTGGGCTGCTATCTTTCGGCGCGCCTGGCCGCCAACGTGGCCTGCGATATCCGCAATGCCGTGTACGACAAGTCGCTCGAGCTGTCCGCCAGCGACTTTGAGCGCTTTGGCACGGGTTCGATGATCACGCGCTCGCTCAACGACATCAACGTGATTCAGCAAGCTGTCCTTCAGACGATTCAGCTGGTGCTGCCGGTGCCGTTCTTGGCCGTGGCAGGCATCATTTTTGCTTGGTTCATCGATCCCGCCATGGGTACGCTGCTGGGCGTGGTGGTTGCGATCGTGCTGGTGGCGGCGGTCTTTACCGTTGCCAACGCCGCGCCGATCTTTATGCGCCTGCAGAGCTTTATCGACCGCATGAACGTGGTGCTGCGCGAGAACATCGTGGGCGTGCGCGTCATCCGCGCATTTAACAAGGAGCGCCACGAGGAGCAGCGCCTGGACGAGGTGTTTAGCGATTACGCGGCCAATGCCATCAAGGTCAACCACCTGTTTGTGGGTCTCGACAGCTCCAGCTTCTTTTTGATGAATATCGCCGAGGTGGCGGTGCTGTGGGTGGGCGGCAACCGCGTGGGCGTCCACGCCATGCAAATCGGTAGCATCTCGGCCGTGCTGGAGTACGCGATCCTGATCCTGTTCTTTGTGATGACGGCGCAGATGGTGATTCTGACGCTCCCACGCGCCGCCGCATGCCTGAACCGTGCGCAGCAGGTGTTGGAGATTGAGCCGAGCATCGTGGACGGCAAGCGCACGCTGGATGACGGGGCGCGCGAGCCCCAAGACGAAGCCGATGCGGTGGCCGTGTTCGACCACATGTCGTTTCGCTTTGACGATGCCGACGAGGACACCCTGTGCGACCTGAGCTTTGCCTGCCGTCGCGGTCAGACGACTGCGATCGTTGGCTCGACAGGCTCGGGCAAATCGACGGTGGCCAAGCTTCTGCTGCGCTTCCACGATGCCACCAAGGGCTCCATTCGCCTGAATGGTGTGGACCTGCGCGAGCTTACGCAAGACGAAATCCGCGGGCGCATTGCCTATGTGCCGCAGAAGGCGTGGCTGTTCTCGGGCACCGTGGCAAGCAATCTGCGCTTTGGCAACGAAGACGCGACTGAGGCCGACATGCTTCATGCGCTCCAGGTTGCCCAGAGCACCTTTGTGCTCGATCAGCCGCAGGGGATCGATACCCCGGTGGCGCAGGGCGGTACGAACTTTTCGGGCGGCCAGCGCCAGCGTTTGGCAATCGCCCGTGCGCTCATGAAGCATGCCGATTTATATATCTTCGATGACAGTTTTTCGGCCCTGGACTTTAAGACCGATGCGGCCCTGCGCCATGCATTGCAAGACGAGACGCGTGACGCTGCGGTGCTCATCATCGCGCAGCGCATCTCGACGATCTTGCACGCCGACCAGATCGTCGTGCTCAAGGATGGCGAGGTTGTGGGTCTGGGCACGCATGGCGAGCTTATGGAAACCTGCGAGGTGTACCGCGCCATCGCGGAATCGCAGATGAAGGGAGGTGAGTAGCATGACCGAGGAGCTCAAGAAGCAGGGCGGCGTTGATGACGCCGCTGCCGCGGGACTGGTCGAGGAAACGGCTGCCGCGTCGACCGAGCTGGATGACGCCGCCAAGGCTGCAGCCGAGCGCGAGGCTCGCCGCCAAGCGCTCTACGAGGAAAACGAACGTGCCGAGGACGAGCGCGCCCGCGCCGAGGCAGAGCGTATGCGCGACGTGGACGACGAAGACGAGGACGAGACACCTCGGGATACCTGGGCGACGGTGCGCCGCCTGTGGAGTGAGGCTGCCGGCGACCATTGGCGCTTCTATATCGTGTTCGCGAGCATTGTGTTCTATGTCATCTTTAACACTGCTGCGCCGGCATATAGCGCCCGCGTGATCGATGAGCTGTGGGGCCACATTCAGGTAGCGTTTGTCAACAACGCCACCTTCAGCATCACCTGGGAGAACTGCGGCAGGACTATCTTCATCTACTTTTTGATTTGGACGGCCGCCGCTTCGTTCTACGCGCTCCAGAGCTTTTTGATGTCGAGCGTGGCCGAACGCCTCAATCTGCGCCTGCGTAACCGCATCGCGCAAAAGCTCAACCGTCTACCGCTCGCCTATTTTGACGCGCATCGTCCCGGCGAGGTCGTCAGCCGCGCGACCAACGACCTGGACAAGATGTCCGAGAGCATGCAGCGCGGATTGCTGCAGCTGCTCGTGTCGATCGGCACGGTTGTTGGTGCTGTGAGCGTGATGTTCGTGTTCAGCGTGCAGCTTACGCTCGTCTTTCTGTTCTTTACGGCACTGTCGCTGCTGGTGACGAAGGTCGTCTCGCGCCGCACACACGATGTGACGGGCGAGCGCCAGGAGTGGGTGTCCAAGATTACGAGTGCGGTCGAGGAAGGCTATTCGGGCCGTCTGGTGATCCGCGCGTTTAACCGCGAACGTCAGAGCTCCGCTGAGGTGCACGAGGCTTCGAAGGAACTGGCTCGTGTGAGCACCAAGGCCGACTTTATGATCAATGCTGTCGGCCCCGCGGTGCGCTTTATCGGCCGTTTGGCGCAGATCGTTATTGCGCTCGTGGGCTGCAGCATGCTGGTCGCCGGCCACATGACCGTCGGCGTGTTCCAGGCGTTCTTCCAGTTTATCTACGAGGCGTCCGAGCCCATGACGCAGCTGTCGTTTACCTTCAACTCGCTGCAGAGCGCGCTGGCGAGTGCAGAGCGCGTGTTCGACCTGCTCGATGAGCCCGAGATGGAGGCCGATCCGCTGTCGGACGAGGCCGCCAAGCTGCCGGGTCGCGTGGAGGGCCGCGTCTCCTTTGAGCACGTGCGCTTTGGTTATTCGCCCGACAAGCCGCTTATGCGCGACGTGTCGTTTACCGCCGAGCCGGGCCAGAAGATTGCCGTGGTGGGAACCACGGGCGCAGGCAAGACGACGCTCATCAACCTGCTCATGCGCTTCTACGAGATTGACGGCGGGCGTATTACGCTCGACGGCGTGGATACGAGCCGCATGGACCGCGGCGAGCTACGGCAGCAGTTTGGCATGGTGCTGCAGGACGCCTGGCTGTTCGATGGCACGATTGCCGAAAACATCGCCTACGGCTGCCCCGAGGCAACGCGCGACGAAATTGTGGCCGCCGCTCGTGCCGCGCAGGTCGACTTCTTTGTGCGCACCATGCCGCAGGGCTACGACACGCGCGTGGCCAACGATGCCGAGAGCATCAGCCAGGGCCAACGCCAGCTGCTGACCATTGCGCGCGTGCTGCTCAACAACCCGGCGATTCTCATCCTGGACGAGGCGACCTCAAGCGTGGACACGCGTACCGAGCTTGCCATCGGCCGTGCCATGGACACGCTCATGCGCGGGCGCACGAGCTTTGTGATCGCGCATCGCCTGTCGACGATCGTGGACGCCGACCTGATCTTGGTCATGGACCACGGCAACATTATCGAGCAGGGCACGCATAAGGAGCTGCTCGCAGCCGAGGGCGCTTATGCCGACCTCTATCTGAGTCAGTTCGCATAATGTGACAAAGGGACAGTCCCGCATGTCACATCAAAAAGAAAGGCGCGCCGGGGATGAATTCCCTGGCGCGCCTTCTTGCGTTGATGCCGATGTCGTTTTGTGCCGCTTGCGTTCCTAACGCTCGTCCACGAGCTTGGCGACGAAGGCTTTGAGCTCGGCCACCTCTCGCTCGAGTTCTTTGACGCGGCGGGCGTTCTCGGTGATGCCTTGGCGGTTGAGGGCACTCTGCTCGGCGGCGTCATCGGGCATGTACTCGCGATGCTGCTTGGCATCGAAGCTCTCCTCGAACACACGGCAGCCGTTGCGCTTGATGATGCGCCCGGGCACGCCCACGACGGTGCAGTTGTCGGGCACGTCCTTGACGACAACCGAGTTGCCGCCGATCTTGACGTTGTTGCCGATGCGGATGTTGCCGAGCACCTTGGCGCCCGTGCCCACGGTGACGTTGTTGCCTAGGGTGGGGTGGCGCTTGCCGGTCTCGTTGCCGGTGCCGCCGAGCGTGACGCCCTGGTAGAGCACGCAGTTGTCGCCCACGATGGCGGTCTCGCCGATGACGACGCCCATGGCATGGTCGATAAAGAAATGCTTGCCGATCTGTGCCGCGGGATGAATCTCGACGCCGGTGATGTGGCGGGTGATTTGCGAGAGCACGCGGGCGAGCGAGCGATGACCGTGCTCCCAGAGCCAGTGCTCGGGCACGTGGTTCCACTTGGCGTGCAGGCCAGGATAGGAAAGGAAGATGACCAGACCGTTTTGTGCAGCGGGGTCTTGCGCCTGGACGGTCTTGATATCCTCGCGAATGGTATTGATAAAGCTCACCGGCCGCCCTCCCTTAGCGCCATGGCAATGCGATTCAATAAAGTATAGCGATTTGCTAGGGATTAGGAAGGACAATCTTGGCGCCATTGCGCTACAGGTGTCAGTTATGCAAACTTGCTGGTAATGGAGTCATGCTTTTGTGGGGTTGCGCACGAGGGGGCACCGCAACCGTATACTGATCAACTTGGACGTATCCGCGCCCACAACTGAGAGGTTTTACTTCATGGGTTTCATCAATTTTATCGCCGAGCTGCTTAAGGATCCGCGCACCGCGATCGCCAGCTGGATCGCCGCCGGCCCGCTTATGGCCTACGGCTGCGTGTTCCTGATCATCTTTATCGAGACGGGCGTGGTGTTCTTCCCGTTCCTTCCCGGCGATTCGCTGCTGTTCGCCTCGGGCTTCTTTGCCCACAACGGTGGCTTTAACATCGTGGCCCTGCTTGCCGTCGCATGGGCGGCTGCCATCTTGGGTGATCAGTGCAACTTTATGATCGGTCACTTCTTTGGCAAAAAGATTATCGCTTCGGGCAAGGTCAAGGCCATGACGCCCGAGCGCATCAAAAAGTCCGAGGATTTCTTGGACAAGTGGGGTCACCTGGCCATCTTCCTGGGTCGCTTCTTCCCGTTTATCCGCACCTTTGTGCCCTTTATCGCCGGCATGGGCGGCATGCACTGGCGCAACTTCGTTATCTTTAACGTGCTGGGCGGCATTACCTGGTCGACGCTCTTTACGCTGCTGGGCTACTTCTTTGGCGGCATCCCCTTTGTGCAGGAGCACTTTGAGCTGCTAATCGTTGGCATCGTTGCCGTGTCGATCATCCCGACCGTGGTCGGTCTGGTTAAGGCTAAGCTGGGCAAAAAGAACGCGTAGCTCGAGCCGGCGCGCAAACCGTGCAGTTGAGGCCCGTCACCGCTTACGGTGGCGGGCCTCTTCAGTTTCGGTCAAATGAAAATACTTTACTTAGTTAAAGAAAAGCGTTTTATCAGACGCGTACGGGGAGTACAATCTCGTGCATGCGAATCGACGTGCCATCGGCTTTGATGCTGTTCGCGTGTCCCGTCCGGCTCTACGCTCCGGGCGTGCGACGTTGCGACGCGGCCGGCCTCGGTCCTTGCGTACGGGTTCGCGAGTTTGCAACTGTGTATGTAAGGAGCGACATATGACTGTCGAGAAGAAGGATATCGATTGGGGTAGCCTCGGCTTTGGCTACATGAAGACCGATTACAGCTACGAGGCCCATTGGAAGGACGGCGAGTGGGACGAGGGCGGCCTGACCACCGACCACACCCTGCATGTCTCCGAGTGCGGCGGCATCTTCCATTACTGCCAGGAGGTCTTTGAGGGCCTGAAGGCCTACACCGCCGAGGACGGCAGCATCGTCTGCTTCCGCCCCGACATGAACGCCGAGCGCATGTATAACTCTGCCCAGCGCCTCGAGATGCCCCCGTTCCCCAAGGACAAGTTCGTTGAGGCCGTCAAGCAGGTCGTTTCTGCCAACGCCGCCTGGGTTCCGCCCTTCGGTTCCGGCGCGACCCTGTACGTGCGCCCGTTTATGATCGGTTCCGGTGACGTGATCGGCGTGGCTCCCGCTCCTGAGTACACGTTCCGCATTCTCGTGACCCCGGTCGGTCCGTACTTTAAGGGTGGCCTCAAGCCCGTCAAGCTGCGCGTTTCCGAGTATGACCGTGCCGCACCGCACGGCACCGGCAACATCAAGGCCGGCCTGAACTACGCCATGTCCCTTAAGCCCACGATGGAGGCTCATCGCGAGGGCTATGCCGAGAACCTGTATCTCGACTCCGAGTCCCGCACCTATGTCGAGGAGACCGGTGGCGCCAACGTCCTGTTCGTGAAAGAGGATGGCACGCTCGTCGTTCCGCAGTCGCACACCGACTCCATCCTGCCCTCTATCACCCGTCGTTCGCTCGTTCAGGTTGCTCAGGACCTGGGCATGACTGTTGACCAGCGCCCCGTCGAGTGGGCCGAGGTCAAGGCCGGCACCTTTGTGGAGTGCGGCCTGTGCGGCACCGCTGCCGTCATCTCTTCGGTTGGCGAAATCGACAACAAGGTTTACGGCGCCGACGAGACCGTGACCTTCCCGGCTGGATACACCGAGATCGGCCCTGTGATGAAGAAGCTTCGCGAGACCCTGACTGGTATCCAGTCTGGTGCTGTCGAGGACAAGCACAACTGGGTTTACACCGTCGCGTAATTTGTCTTACCTATCCGGGCAGAGAACAAGTTCCCTCCCGGCGCGTCCTCGGACATGCAAGAAGCCCTCGCTGCGCACTTCGTGCGGCGAGGGCTTCTTGCGTCCTGCGGAGTGCGCCGGGAGGGAACTTGTTCTCTGCCCTGCGGGTTCGGCGATGTCACAACGGGCAATGATTAATCTGAATAAAGATGGTGCGCGGCCTTTTAGGCTGCGCTTTTGCTTTGCTTCGCGCCATGTGGGGGTGGTGGCGACGTGCATTTTTGCGAGTATTCTGCAATCGAAGGCCCCTGCATACCGACCTCGGGCAAAAAATCGGGATTTCTCGATGTTTTCTACGAATGATGGGCGGGGTTATGGGCTGACAGCGGGTGATTTGCAGGGATATTCGCGGTCTTTGGCCTCTGTCGTGGCACCCGATGCTCTTGGTTATGTTGAATACTCCCAAAAATGCACGGTGCTTAGAGGGGGACCTTCGCTAAAAAAGCAACCGCCCCGTCGAAGTATGCATTCGACGGGGCGGTTTATGCATCTACCCGATTAAGGATACGCTGCGGATCTGTTAGAACTTGACGGTCGGGGCCTGGCGGGCTGCTTCGGCGGCCTCGAAGCCCTGGCGCTCCTTAAACTGGAAGATGCCGGCAAAGATGACAGCCGGGAACGTCTGAATGGCGTTGTTGTAGCTGAGCACGCAATCGTTGTAGCTCTGGCGTGCGTAGCTAATCTTGTTCTCGGTATCCTCGAGCGATGCCTGCAGCTGCGTAAAGTTGGTGTTTGCCTTAAGATCGGGATAGGCCTCGGCTACGGCGAAGAGCTGACGCAGCGCACCGGTCAGCACGTTGTCGGCTTCCATCTTGGCCTCGGGCGTGGTGGCCTTGACGGCGGTGTTACGCGCGCTGATCACGGCGGAGAGCGTCTCCTGCTCGTGCTTGGCGTAGCCCTTGACGGTCTCGACCAGGTTGGGGATCAGGTCGTTGCGGCGCTGCAGCTGCGTATCGATGTTCTGCCAGGCGTTATCGATGCGGTTACGCTTGGTGACCATGTTGTTGTAGATGCCGGCGATGGCGCAGACAATCACAATGACAACAACGATGCCGATGATGACGGTAATCATGATGTCTCCGTTTCGAATGGCCGCGGCGGCATGCGCCAGCTGCCGTTGGTATAACGCTACTAGTATACCCGCAACGTTTTGCCGTGCCGAACTTTCCGGCAAGCGTTATGTTTTCGGCGGGGTTGGCACCGGGGCAAAGCGCGCGAGGTACAGGTGTAAGATATGCGACAGATTGACGAGTGTTGTCTTTGCCCTGAGGATGGCGATACCAGTGGACCTTCGCATTAAGAAAACCTACCGCGCCCTGTTCGATGCCTTTACCGAGCTTCTCGAGGAGCATCGTTTTGAGGACCTGACGGTTGCCATGCTGTGCGACCGCGCCATGATTCGCCGTACGACGTTCTACAAGCACTTTCGTGACAAGAACGATTACTTTGCCTTTTATATCGATGAACTCATGTCGGGCTTGCCGCAAAAACAGCCCGATGAGGCCGGCGCAGTGTCTGCCGAGGACGTGCGCGCGCTTCGACACGCGATTTTGGACGATGCCATGGATTTGATTCTGGCGCACGAGCAGCTCATGGATAACATTTTGGCAAGCAGCATGTCGGGCATGTTGACCAACGTTATTTGCGACCGCATTGCCCGCTCCATCCGCGAGCGCGTGATGAACGTGCTTGCCGAGGATGCCCTGGCCCCCGTGTCACTTGAGACGACGTCTGAGTTTGTCGCCGGCGGTATTATTCGACTTTTCACGATATGGTGGGAGTCGGGTCACGATCTTGAGCGTCGACCTGAGATAGCCGACGTGGTCGATGCACTGTTTGAGCGGACCATGACGCCGGTGCATCACTAAAAGTGGCGGAGAGAGGGGGATTCGAACCCCCGGAACGCTCTCGCGCTCAACGGTTTTCAAGACCGCCGCATTCAACCGCTCTGCCATCTCTCCGTGAGTCGTAATGATAGCATCGTTTTGAATTTGCAACAGGGAAGGCGAACGATGACGATCACCGAAATCGACGAGAAGTTCATGCGCGAGGCGCTGGCGGAGGCGCGCGCCGCCGCGGCGGTGGGCGAGGTGCCCATCGGTGCCGTGGTGGTGTGCGCGGGCGAGATAGTCGCGCGGGCGCACAATCGTCGCGAGCTCGATCAAGACCCTTCGGCGCATGCTGAGTTTGCGGCTTTATGCACCGCCGCGCAGGCGCTTGGCCGTTGGCGCCTTTCCGACTGCACCGTCTATGTGACGCTCGAGCCCTGCTGTATGTGCGCGGGCCTTATGGTCAACGCGCGCGTGGGGCGCTGCGTGTATGGTGCGGCCGATGCCAAGGCGGGCGCGCTGGGTTCGCTATACGACCTCAATGCCGATTCGCGCCTGAATCATCGGTTTAACGTAAATGCCGGCGTGCTGGCGGATGAGTGTCGTGAGGTGTTGAGCAGCTATTTTAGCGGGCTGCGTGGCACCGATGGTGCTGGCTGCGGTTATGGGGTCGATCTCGAGGCGTATGCCGCTCATGCCGAGGCACTCGCGCGTGCCGAAGATATTGCCGTTGAGGCGGTTGACTTTGGTCCCGCGTGCCGCCGGCCCCGCCGTGTGCTGCTGGCGATCGACTCCTTTAAGGGCAGTGTTTCGAGTGCGCAGGCAGAGGCGGCGGTTGCCGAAGGCGTACGACGCGTTTGGCCCGATGCCGAGGTGCGCACATTGCCGCTGGCAGATGGTGGTGAGGGAACGCTCGATGCCGTTGCCGCCTGCGGTGGCGAGCTTGTGACCTGCGAGGTTGCAGGGCCCTTTGGCGAGCATGTGCCTGCCCGGATGCTGGTTGATGTCGAGCACGAGTCGGCTGTTATTGAGATGGCCGAAGCCGCGGGCATCGGGTACTCGCCTTGCACGGAGTTGTCGGCGCTGGCTGCTACAACCTATGGCGTGGGCGAACTCATACTTCGCGCGGTTCGCATGGGCGCAAAGACGCTCTATATTGGTCTGGGCGGCAGTGCCACCAACGACGGTGGCGCCGGCATGCTGCAGGCGCTGGGCGCGCGTGTGGTCGATGATCAGGGCTGCGATGTCGCCCCCGGTCTTACGGGCCTTGAACACGTGGCGAGCGTTGATTTGGCGCCCGCGCTGCAGGCTTTGGATGGCACTCGTATTGTTGTGCTTTCGGATGTCGATAATCCGCTCGTAGGGCGTCGCGGCGCGCTTGCGGTGTTCGGCGGACAGAAGGGTCTGCCGGCGGATGATGCCGAGGTACTGCGCAGGTACGACAGCTGGATGGTCGGCTACGGTCGCTTGCTCGACGCTGCGATTGCCGGAGCTCGAGCCCAGGGTTTGTTGCGCACACCCGAGGGAGCACGGGCATTTGGCTCGGTGCTCGGCGTGCCCGGTGCGGGCGCTGCCGGTGGCTTGGGCGCGGCGTTGCTGGCGCTCGGTGCGGAGCTACGCTCGGGTGTGGAGACGGTGCTCGATCTGGTTGGGTTTGACGAGCGCGTGCGCGATGTCGACCTGGTCATAACGGGCGAGGGCAATATGGATGAGCAGTCCGCCGCCGGCAAGGCGCCGGTGGGCGTGGCCCGCCGTGCCAAGCGCTATGGCAAGCCGGTGGTCGCCGCCGTGGGCGGTCGTGCCGTCAACCTGGATGCGGTGTACGAGCAGGGTATTAACTTGGTTTTGTCGATTTGCCGCAAGCCCATGGACCTGGAACAGGCACTCGATCCGCAAGAAGCCACAACCAACCTCATCTGTGCCGGCGAAGCCGCCGCCCAAGCCTACGACCTCGCCCGCCTCTAAGGCCTATCTCCCTATAAGTTGCGGTGAAATACGGAGTGTTTTTGCCTTTAAGGGGCCAATTCAGTCCGTATTCCACCGCAACTTCGAGAATGGCCAATCGAGGCTGGCCGCCTTGTGCCTTGGATCGGACCGTCTGCCATGAAATGCGGCAATCTACTACGTTTAACGGAAAACCCTCGACCATCCTGGAATTTGGGAAATTATCAGTGCAGGTAGAGAGCTTGCCGTTTTTTGAAAAAGCCGGCCATGGTTGACCTCTGCGGCTTAAACGTAGTAGATAGGCCCCTTTCGTGGCACAGCGTCAGGCCAGTCTTTTTGGGACGGGGCTTTTTTGACTACTTTCGCCTGTCGGATGATTTTTCTGGGACGGGGATTAAAAAAGGCTCTGTTAGACCAGGATTGACATACATGTGTCCCCACGGTGCCATATCGTT
>UQIL01000021.1 GCA_900541025.1 uncultured Collinsella sp.
CCGGGGAGCCGGCCTGCGTCGCGATGGAGGGGACGTCGTCCTACGGGGCGGGCCTCACCAGGCACCTCGCGTCGCTGGGGATGCCCGTGCGCGAGGCGCTCTCCCCGGCGAGGACGCAGAGGAGGCGCCCGGGGCAGGGAAAGTGCGACGAGGCGGACGCGGAGAGGACCGCCCGCGCGGCGATGTCCGGCTCAAGGCTCGGGACCCCCAAGAGCCAGGACGGGTGGGTCGACGGGGTGCGCTGCATGCTCGCGGCGCGCTCCGGGGCGGTGAAGGCGCGGACCTCGGCGATCAACACCGCGAGGTCGCTGCTCACCACCGCGCCGGAGGGGCTCAGGTCGAGGTTCCGCGGGATGGCGGGGCCGAGGCTGATGGAGGAGCTCCCCTCCGTGCGCGCCGAGGGCGCGCTGGGCGCCGCGCTCGGAGCGCTGGCGGACCTGTGGTCGGCGGCGCGCGACGCGGCGCTCGACATGGAGCGCGCGATCGAGGCGTCCCTGGAGGAGAACTGCCCCGCGCTGCTGGCGATGTACGGGTGCGGGCCCGTCAGCGCGGCCAAGCTCGCGGTCGCGGCCGGGGACAACCCGGGCAGGCTGCGCTCCGAGGCGTCGTTCGCGGCGATATGCGGGGCCTGCCCCATCCCCGCCTCGAGCGGCAAGACCGTGAGGCACAGGCTCAACAGGGGCGGCGACCGGCAGGCGAACAGCGCGCTGCACGAGATCGCGAGGCAGAGGGTCATGCGCGACCCCGAGACCGCCGAGTACGCCGAGAGGGCCAGGGCGCGGGGAAAGAGCGACAGGGAGGTCATGAGGTGCCTCAAGCGCTACGTGGCCAGGGAGGCGTACCGGGCGCTGATGCGCCCGCACGAGATCAGGAGGCCCGAGGACGCCTCGGAGCTCGTGGCGGCCAGGCGCGCGGCGAAGGTCAGCCAGGTGAGGGCGGCGTCCATACTGGGCACCAGCGAGAAGTACATCTCGATGCTGGAGAGGGGCCAAAGGGAGCTCAAGCCCATAAGGAGGGCCTACGAGGCATGGGTCGAGGCCGGACTTCCGCTCGATTGGGACAGGCAAGCCTTCGAGGCCGAGCGCAAAATGGATTCTAAAAAACACCTTGCCAAATAGGAGCGTCAGACCAGGAAACCCCCTTATCCGCAGCTCCGAAGGAGCAGGATAAGGGGGGTTCCATGGTCGAGGACGTTCTGAAAACTAAGTCCAGCGCGGGCCCGGACGAGAACAACCGACTACAGGTCGATGTGCGATTCCTTGATCGGGAACGGCTCCGCGAAGTGGCAGGCGCAGCAGTGACCCGGTGCAACTTCCTTAAACTCGGGAAGTTTCTCAGAGCAGATGCCCTGCGCGATCGGGCAGCGGGTGTGGAAACGGCAACCGGTCGGCGGATCCAGCGGTGACGGCGGATCGCCGGCAAGGATGATGCGCTTACGGGTCTTCTGGATATCCGGATCGGGCACCGGCACGGCAGACAGCAGCGACTGCGTGTACGGATGGTGAGGCTCACTATAGAGCGTCTTCCAGTCCGAAACCTCGACCATCTTACCCAGATACATAACGGCAACGCGATCGGAGATGTGCTGTACGACGGACAGGTCGTGGGCGATAAACAGATACGCGGTACCGAACTTGTCCTGCAGTTCCTTGAGCAGGTTCAGAACCTGGGCCTGAATGGAAACATCCAGAGCGGAAACCGGCTCGTCGCAGATAATCAGCTTGGGCTTCAGCGCAAAAGCGCGGGCAATGCCGACACGCTGACGCTGACCGCCGGAGAACTCATGCGGATAGCGGTTGATGTGCTCGGGGTTCAGTCCAACGACGTCGAGAAGCTCGCGGACGCGCTCAATGCGCTCCTCCTTGGTACCCACGCCATGAATGGTCATGGGCTCGGAGACAATCTCTCCGATGGTCATACGAGGGTTGAGCGAAGCATAAGGATCCTGGAAGATAAACTGCATCTCGCGACGCATGTCCTTGATCTCATGCTTGCTCATCTCTGCAACATCCTTGCCCTGGAAGAACACCTTACCGGCGGTCGGCTTGGTCAGACGCATGATGGTGCGGCCCGTCGTGGACTTGCCGCAACCAGACTCGCCAACCAGACCAAAGGTCTCGCCAGGATAAATCTCGAACGAAATGTCATTCACAGCAGAGACGACACGCTTGGAGAAGCGCTTGGCGAACATGCCGGACTCAGCGGGAAACTCCTTAGAGAGGTGCTCGACCTTCAGCAGCGGAGTACGCTCGTTGGTATCTGCCATTACGCCTCGCCTCCCTTCTTGGAATCCTTGCGCGTACGGGACGTCTCAGGAGCGTTCTTGAGGAACTCGGGGTCACCGGAGTAGTGGCACGCAGAGTAATGACCAGACTCGGTGACAACGCGCTCGGGGCGCTGCTTGCGACACTTATCGGTCGCATAGGGACAACGAGGCGAGAACACGCAGCCCTCGGGCAGGTTCATGAGCGAAGGCGGGTTGCCATGAATCGGCGTAAGCGGCTTCTTCTCTTCGATGGCCTGCTCCGGGATGGAGCGGATAAGGCCCCAGGTGTAGGGGTGGCGGCTCTCGTAGAAGATTTCCTCAGCAGTACCGAACTCGACGGGACGGCCGGCGTACATAACCATGATCTTGTCGGCCATATCGGCGACGACGCCCAGGTCATGGGTAATCATGATGATGGCGTTGCCGTTCTTCTCCTGCATTTCCTGCATAAGCTCGATAATCTGAGCCTGAATGGTAACGTCCAGAGCCGTCGTGGGCTCGTCGGCAATCAGAATATCAGGATCGCAGGCAAGGGCCATGGCAATCATGACGCGCTGGCGCATACCGCCAGAGAACTGGTGCGGATACTCATTGACGCGCTTCTCGGGCTCGGGAATACCAACGAGGTCCAAAAGCTCGGTGGCGCGCTTGAGCGCCTCCTGCTTGGAGTAGCCACGATGCAGACGAAGGCCCTCGCCCACCTGCTTGCCGATCTTATAGACCGGGTTCAAGGAGGTCATAGGATCCTGGAAGATCATCGCGATATCGTTACCGCGAATGTGCTGCATCTCTTCCTCGGTCATCTCGAGGATAGAACGACCACGATAGCGAACGTCGCCGCCCTCGATCTTTCCCGGAGGCATCGAGATGAGGCCCATGATGGTCATGGCGGTCACGGACTTACCGGAGCCGGACTCGCCGACGACGCCCAGGGTCTCGCCACGATCGAGCGTGTAGGAGACACCGTCGACAGCGCGAACAACGCCATCCTCGGTGTGGAAATACATCTTAAGGTCATCGACCTCGAGCAGATGCTGGCCCTCGGGAACCGGCTGGTCCTTCAGGTCCACATAGTTCTTGTTCTTCTTCATCCTTATGCGTCCTTCATCTTGACGTCGAGGGCGTCGCGCAGACCGTCACCCAGCAGGGTGAAGGCGAGCACCGTCGAGAGAATTGCCAGACCGGGCATGATCATCATCCAGGGAGCAGTCAGAAGATACTGCTGACCGTCCTGAATCATGGAGCCCCACGAAGGCGTAGGCGGAATAACGCCCATGCCGAGGAAGGACAGAGCGGACTCGGTCAGAATGGCGCCACCGATGTTCATGGTCGCATAGACCACGATGGAGGCGACAGAGTTCGGGAAGATGTGACGCACGACGATACGAGCATCGGATGCACCCATCGCGCGTGCAGCGTCAACATAGTCGTTTTCCTTGACCGTCAAGATTGCAGAGCGGAAGACGCGCGCAATCGAAGGCCAGCCGAGAATACCGATGGCGATAAAGACGTTCTGAAGGCCACGGCCGATAACGGCGATCATGGCGACAACGAACAGCACGTACGGGAACGCCAGGAAGATGTCCGCACAGCGCATGATGATCGTATCCCAGATGCCGCCGTAGAAACCGGCCAGAGCACCCATGACCAGACCGATCAACGTGGAGATCGCAGTGGCCATAATACCGACGGAAAGCGAAACGCGTGCACCGTAGATAACGCGGACGAGGATGTCACGACCAAGGGCGTCGGTGCCAAACGGGTGCTCCGCACACGGAGCCAGCAGCGACGTCTGGGCCATGGTAGTCGAGTCGGAAGCCGTCGGCGAACCGAGCCAGGGCTTAGCCCACAGATCTGCGGTCAGGGCAACCACAACGACGATGATGATCCAGCAGACGCCGATAACGGCGAGCTTGTTCTTACGAAGACGCTTGAAAGCGTCGCCCCACAGCGTGCGGGACTTGGCGGGAGCAGATGCGGCCTTGGTGGCGGTAGCCTGCTCCTGAGACTGAGAATCAGTTTCCTGCATGAGACGTACCTCCCTTAGGCCTTATCCGACGGACCGCCAAGGCGGATGCGCGGGTCGAGGAATGCATAGCTAATGTCGACGAGCAGGTTGATCACCATGACGACGACGACGATGAGCGTAACGCCGCCCATAACGATGGGCCAGTCACGCATGCTAATGGCGCGATAGACCTCATAGCCGATACCGGGCCAGTTAAAGACCGTCTCGGTCAGGATGGCGCCCGAAAGCATGCCGCCAAAGTCGACACCAATATAGGTAACGACGGGGATGAGTGCATTCTTAAGCGCATGCTTGACGATGATCGCACGATTGGAGAGACCCTTGGCCTTTGCCGTACGGATGTAATCCTGGTTCATGACGTCAAGCAGCTGCGAGCGCATGATGCGCGCAGCATAAGCGGTCGAAACCGAAGCCAGCGTAATGGTCGGAAGCACATAGTGCATCCAATCCTGATACTGAGAGCTGGAACCGCCGGCACCCGAGATCGGCATGGAGATTGCACCGCCCGTGGCGTCCTTGAGGATGACGCCAAAGAACAGCTGCAGCAACATACCGAGCCAGAAGGCCGGGACGGCAACGAGGATCGACGTGGTGAGCGTTACCAAAATATCCCAGAAGGAATAACGCTTTACCGCCGAAATGATACCCGCACCGATACCCATGATTGCCTCGAGCACGATGGCGCACGCGGCAAGTTTGACCGTATACGGATACTTCTGGGCAAAGATTTCCGTAACCGGCAGCTTACGCTGATACGAATTGCCCAGATCGCCATGAAGCAGGCCGTTCATGTAATACAAATAACGGTCCACGAGCGACGTTTGAACGGGGTCGCCGTTCTCGTCAAGAATCGCGTTGCCGTCCTCGTCCGACTGGACCAGGTGATAGCGGACGCGAAGCTGAAGCTCCACCTCGGGGGACAGAGCCTTGTCTCCACCGATCAGCTTGATCGGATCTCCCGGCACGATATTCTGGAGGGCGAACAGAATCAGCGTAACGCCCAAAAACACCGGGATGAACTGAAGCACACGTTTAACGATGTACTTACCCATACCACTCCCCTATCTAGGGATTAACCTAAATGGGATGCCGATCGCCAGACCGGCATCCCAAAATTACCATCAGCCAGTTTACCCCAGGTTAGGGAGAACTGTATGTTTCCCATGAGGTCTACGTAAATACTTGACCCTCACGGAAGCTGCAAACTCTTAGGCGAGCTCAGCGGTACCCAGATCGGCATGCTTCTGCGGATCGACATAGAGGTGCTTGATGCGATCGGAGCCGACGATGGTGTGCGTGTAGAACATAATCGGGATGACCGGGCAGTCGGCAGCGACCATTGCGTCGGCCTCCTGCATCTTAGCGACGCGCTCCTCGTCGTCAACAATAGTACGAGCCTCGTCGACCTTGGCGTCGAACTCGGGGTTGTTGTAACCGGAGCGGTTGTCGCCACCGAGGGAGTCGGAGTGGAACAGCGGATACAGGAAGTTGTCCATGATCGGGTAGTCGGCAATCCAACCCAGACGACCGAACTGATAGTTAAAGTTCTGATACTGCTCGAGCAGGGCAGACCACTCAGGGGTATCGGAGACAGCGGTAACGCCAACCTTGGCGAGGTCGCCGATGATGGACTCCATGATCTCCTTGTGACCGCCGTCCTGGTTGTAGGAAAGGGTCACGCTAATGCCACGATCCCCGTTAGCGCCAGCGGGAGCAACCTTGTCGAGGTACTCGTTAGCCTTGTCGACATCGTAGGCGCAGAACTCCCATGCGCCCTCCTTGTAGCCATCGATGCCCGGAGGAACAATGCCGTCGGCGGGGGTACGGGTACCCTTGTAGATGGTCTTGCAGATGGCCTCACGGTTGATGGCCAGGGAGATGCCCCTACGCAGGTCGGCGTTGTTGAACGGCTCGGCCGTGGTGTTGCAGGTCAGATAGTACGTGGAAGGCTCGGCGCCGAGCAGCATGCGCTCGCCGTCACCCATGGTGTAGCCGTCCTTGGACACGCCGCGGTCCTTCTTGGCGGCATCGATCTGAGCAACGGGAACGTCGCAGACATCGAGGTTACCGGCCTGGAACTCCTTGTAAGCAGTCTCCATGTCCTTGATGACCTGGAAGTGGATGCCATCGATCTTGGCCTTGTCGCCATAGTAATCGTCGAACTTCTTGAGGTTGATCTCCTGACCATCCTCCCACTTGCCGTCCATCATGAACGGGCCGTTACCGACCGGTGCAAGATAGAAGCTCTTGACATCGGACTCGGCGCACTCGGGAACCGGGGCCAGAGCCGGGTGAGAGGCGACGAAGGGGAAGTCGGCGTAAGCGGAAGACAGCTTGACGACGAGGGTCTCATCGTCGGGGCAAGTAACACCGCTGAGCTCGGTAGCGTTACCGGCAAGCAGGTCGTCATAGCCCTCGACCATGGAAAGGTGATAGGAGACCTCGGAAGGGCCGTACTCGGTAGCGATGGCCGACTTGGTGTTGACCAGACGCTCCCAACCGAGCTTGAAGGACTTGGAGGTAACGTCGTCACCGTTGTGGAACTTGGCCTTCTTGATCTTGAAGGTGAACTCGGTGGCGTCGTCGTTGGCCTCGAAGGACTCGCAAGCCAGCGGAACGATCTCGCCCTTCTCGGCGTCATAAGAGGTCAGAGCATCAAAGAGCTGGTACTCGACCTGAGTGCCCTGGTCCTCCTGGACATTGTAGGGGTCGATGCAGACCGGGTTGTTGATGTAGAAGTTCAGCGTCGAACCGGAGTCAGAACCGGAAGCGTCGCCGCCCTTCTTGCCGCATGCGGCAAGAAAAGCCATGGAGCTCGCAGCGAGGGTGCCGCCAACAAAGGCGCGACGACCCATAACGGGCTGGTGGAACATAGAATCAGCCATGCCATCCTCCTTATGAGATAGGACAAAGAAATGTTCAGTCGGACACATGTCGAAACAATCCGATCCGAACCATCAAAACGCCGCCCGCTGCTATGGCTGGTTATGCACAACGGACCAACGTTTTGCAATACAGTAGCGCATTTTATACACAATTTGGGGCTAATTCCGGTTAACGGTCGAGAATTTCTTTAGTTGGGCGAAGTATGTGAGGATATTTTGACTCTGTTACAAATATGTAAACAAAAAGGGTCCCGCACTTACGGGACCCTTTTTGAATATTTATGCGGCTCGTGCTTAGTAGCCGACGATGCCCTGCGGGAAGAAGAACATGCACAGCACGACGCACACGGCAAACACGACAGCCATGATGACGGTCAGGCGGTCAAGGTTCTGCTCCATAACGCCCGTGGCAGAGCTGGAGTTATACAGCGAGCTGGCAATCATATCCGAAACGCCGGTACCCTTACCGGAATGCATCAGGACGAGAATCGTCAGCGCCACGGCAGAGACAGCCCAAACGACAAACAGAAGAATCTGGAACGGACCCATAGATAAGCTCCTTAATAGAACAGTTCAAACTCCAGTACTGTACCACAATCCCCCGCTCTCCCCTACCTGCCACTCAAGGACGGGGTGGAAATGGCAGAAATACCAAAAAGGGGGTTGTCCGGTTGTGGACAACCCCCTTGCTAGAAAACGGTATTTGTTTTCTATTAGGCCTCGGTAGCGAGCACGCGGCCCGTCATCTCGGCGGAAGGCTCAATACCAGCCATGGTGAGCATGGTCGGAGCGATATCGGAAAGACGGCCGTCCTCGATACCGGTGAGCTTGGCCTTCTCATCAACGATGATGAACGGCACGCGGTTGGTGGTGTGAGCCGTAAACGGATGCTTGGAACCGTCGGAAGCAACGTCAAACATGTGATCGGCGTTGCCGTGGTCGGCGGTAATCAGTGCAAAGCCGCCCTTGGCGAGAATCGCCGGGACAACCTTGGACAGGGCATCGTCAACAGCCTCAACGGCCTTAACGGCAGCGTCGAAGACACCGGTGTGACCAACCATGTCGCAGTTCGCGAAGTTCACGATGTAGAAATCAGCGCGATCCTCGTTGATGGCGGCGACGAGCTTCTCGGTAACCTCGGGAGCGCTCATCTCGGGCTGCAGATCGTAGGTAGCAACCTTGGGGGAAGCGACGAGCACGCGCTCCTCGCCCTCCTTGGGCTCCTCGATGCCACCGTTGAGGAAGAACGTCACGTGGGCGTACTTCTCGGTCTCGGCAGTGTGCAGCTGCTTCAGGCCATTGGCGGCGATAACGTCGGCCAGGACGTTCTCGGGGAACGTCTTGGGGAAGGCGACCTCGACGTCAAACGTCGGATCGTACTCGGTCATCGTCACAAAGTGCGAAAGCTTGATCTGCTCGCGCTCAAAGCCGTCGAACTCCTTGTCCGTGAACACGCGGGTCATCTGACGAGCGCGGTCGGGACGGAAGTTGAAGAAGATGGCCGCGTCGCCCTCGTGAATGCCCTCGTTGTGGGCAGCGAAGGGCTCGACGAACTCGTCGCCGCGCGGATCCTTCTTGTAGTAGGCCTTGATACCGGCAACGGGGTCGGTATCGGCATCGGACGCGTTGACCATGACGTCGTAGGCGCGCTGGATGCGCTCCCAACGATTATCGCGGTCCATGGCCCAATAACGGCCCGAGACGGTGGCAACGCGAGCGTCGCAACCGGTCTCCTCGGAGATCTTGGCCAAGAAGGCGCAGAACTCACTCATGTAACCGGCACCGGACTGCGGGTCAACGTCGCGGCCATCCATGAAGGCGTGGACGCGAACGGTCTTGACACCATGCTCGGCAGCCATCTTGACCAGAGCCTCGACGTGGTTCATGTGAGAATGAACACCGCCAGGGCTCATAAGGCCCATGAGGTGGAGAGTCTTGCCGTCAGCCTTGACGTCGTCCATAGCCTTGACGAAGACCTCGTTCTTGGCGATGGAGCCGTCCTTGATGGCGTTGTTGATGCGCGAAAGCTCCTGGAACACGATGCGGCCGGCACCGATGTTGAGGTGGCCTACCTCGGAGTTACCCATCTGGCCATCGGGAAGACCCACGTCCTCGCCCGAAGCGCCGAGCGTGGTGTGAGGATACTTCTCGTACAGGCTATCAAGGAAGGGCGTCTTGGCAGCAGCGACGGCGTTCTCGCCATCGGCCGGAGCCAGGCCGCAGCCGTCCATGATAATCAGGAGTGCAGGAAGATGACGCTGTGCCATATGTCCTACTCGCCTGCCTTGACGACCATAGAAGCGAAGTCGGCAGCCTTGAGCGAAGCGCCGCCCACGAGGGCGCCGTCAACGTCGGGCTTGGCGACGAGCTCGGCGATGTTACCGGGCTTGGCGGAACCACCGTAGAGAACGCGGATGCCGTTGGCGAGCTCCTCGCCGAACATCTCCTTGAGGGTCTCACGGATAGCGCCGCAGACCTCCTGAGCGTCCTCGGCGGTAGCGGTCTTGCCGGTGCCGATGGCCCAGATGGGCTCATAGGCGACGACGACCTGCTTGGGGCAGGTGATCTCAAGACCAGCAAGGCCAGCCTTGACCTGGTTCACGACGTGCTCGACATAGGTGCCGGCCTCGCGGACCTCGAGGGACTCGCCGCAGCAGAAGACGGGAACAAGGCCGGCGGCAACGAGAGCCTTGGCCTTCTTGTTCTGGTCCTCGTCGGTCTCGTGGAAGTAGTCGCGACGCTCGGAGTGACCGATGATGCAGTAGGTGCAGCCAGCGGACTTGAGCATGTCGCAAGAGGACTCACCGGTGAAGGCACCCTTGGCCTCCCAGTACACGTTCTGTGCACCGAGGGCGATGGGGGCAGCCTGAATGCGGTCATGAACCGTGGTGATGTCGATGGTCGGAGGGCAGACGAGTACCTCGACGCCAGCCGGAACCTCGGGCAGAGCCTGAGCCAGCTCGTCGGCGAGCTTGGCAGCCTCGGCGACGTCGTTGTTCATCTTCCAGTTACCAGCGATAAGAAGGGTGCGTTTAGGCATCGAGAAGCGCCTCCACTCCGGGCAGGGCCTTACCCTCGACGAGCTCCATGGAAGCGCCACCACCGGTGGAGATCCAGCTCATCTTGTCGGCCAGGTTGAACTTGTTGACAGCTGCGACAGAGTCGCCACCGCCGATGATCGAGGTGCAGTCGGCCTCGGCGACAGCCTCGGCGATAGCCTGGGTGCCGTGAGCGAAGTTGTCGAACTCGAAGACGCCCATGGGACCATTCCAGAACACAGTCTTGGCGCCCTTGACGGCCTCGGCGTAAAGCTCCTCGGTCTTGGGGCCGATGTCCATACCCTCACGATCGTCGGGGATAGCGTCGGAAGCGACAACCTCGGGGACAGCGTCCTCGCCAAAGTGATCGGCAACGCGGTTGTCGATGGGGAGCAGAATCTTGACGCCCTTCTCCTCGGCCTTCTTGAGCATCTCGCCGGCGCGCTCGACCCAGTCCTCTTCCTTGAGGGACTGACCGACGGACAGGCCCTGAGCCAGGAAGAAGGTGTAGGCCATACCGCCACCGATGATCAGGGTGTCAGCAGAGTCGATGAGGTGATCGAGAACGCCGATCTTGGAGGAAACCTTGGAACCGCCGACGATGGCGACGAAGGGGCGCTCGGGCTCGGCGAAGATGCCGGTCAGCGTGTCGACCTCCTTCTCGAGCAGGAAGCCGGCGACGGCAGGCAGGTAAGCGGCGGGGCCCACGACGGAACCCTGGGCGCGGTGAGCGGTGCCGAAGGCATCGAGAACGAAGACGTCACCATAGGAAGCGAGCTTCTTGGCGATCTCGGGATCGTTCTTCTTCTCACGCTTATCGAAGCGGACGTTCTCGAGAACGAGAACCTTGCCCGGCTCGACGGCAGCGACAGCCTCGGCAGCCTTCTCGCCGTAAGTGTCGGCGACAAAGGCGACGTCGAGACCAGAGAGCTCGGCGAGCTTCTTGGCGACGGGCTCGAGGGACAGCTCGGGCTGGAAGCCGGTGCCATCGGGACGGCCGAGGTGGCTCATGAGGATGACGCGAGCATTGTGCTCAACGAGATAGTTGATGGTGGGCAGGGCAGCCTTGATACGGGTGGTGTCGCCAACGACGCCATCCTTGATAGGCACGTTAAAGTCAACGCGGACGAGAACGCGCTTGCCGTCGACATCGATGTCGCGGACGGTCTTCTTGGTAAAGGCCATGTTTGCTTCTACCTTTCGTACGTGTCTGCCTCCCATTACGGCAGACGATTTCTTATAAAAAGGGCGCGACCCTAGGGTGTAAGCCCTATAAGGCCGCGCCCTTCTTTAGACGCTCAACGAGCTATTCGCTAAAAGCTAAATTAAGCAACGAACTTCTCGAAGTACTTGATGGTGCGGACCATCTGAGAGGTGTAGGAGTTCTCGTTGTCGTACCAAGAGGTGACCTGAACGAGGGTCTGGCCGTTGCCGAGGTCAGAGCACATGGTCTGAGTGGCGTCGAAGATGGAGCCGTGGGTCTCGCCGATGATGTCGGTGGAGACGATGTCGTCCTCGTTGTAACCGAAGGTCTCGGAGATGGTGGCAGCGTAGGCCTTCATAGCAGCGTTGACCTCGTCGACGGTGACCTTCTTGTCAACGACAGCGTAGAGGTTAGTGATGGAGCCGGTCGGCGTCGGGACGCGCTGGGCGGCACCGATGAGTTTACCGTTGAGCTCGGGGAGAACCAGGCCGATAGCCTTGGCAGCACCGGTGGTGTTGGGGACGATGTTGACGGCGCAGGCGCGGCTACGACGCTTGTTGCCCTTGCGCTGCGGGCCGTCGAGCGGCATCTGGTCGCCAGTCCAGGCGTGAATGGTGGTCATGATGCCGGACACGATGGGAGCGAAGTCGTTCAGACCCTTGGCCATCGGGGCGAGGCAGTTGGTGGTGCAGGAAGCAGCGGAGATGATGTTGTCCTCAGCGGTCAGCGTCTCATGGTTGACGTTGTACACGATGGTGGGCAGATCGCTGCCGGCCGGAGCGGAGATGACGACCTTCTTGGCGCCAGCGTTGATGTGGGCCTGAGCCTTAGCCTTGCTGGTGTAGAAGCCGGTGCACTCGAGAACGACGTCGACGTCGAGGTCGCCCCAAGGCAGGTTGTTGGCGTCGGCCTCCTTGTAGATCTTGATCTCCTTGCCGTCAACGGTGATGGAATCCTCGCCAGCAACGACCTCGTGATCGCGAGCGTAGTTGCCCTGCGTGGAGTCGTACTTCAGCAGGTAAGCGAGCATATCGGGAGAGGTGAGGTCGTTGATAGCGACGATCTCGGAGCCCTCATGACCGAACATCTGACGGAAGGCCAGACGACCGATGCGACCGAAGCCGTTAATAGCAACCTTTACTGCCATTGTGTCTCCTTTCGTAAGGCCCCCGCAAGCTACAGCGCCTGCCGTTGAGGCCCACAAACTAACCACTCGCCTAATATACCTTTTTTTTGACTTGAATTTCACGAGAATGCTCGAAATTGAAAATCAAATTTGCGTTAAAACGCTTTAAAGAATAAAATAGCAGCTAAATCCGTATATAAGTCGATACTTTAACCTACCTGTTTGCTTCAATGAGCTTTTCAAGCCGTAAAACACGATGGTAGAGGGCCGACTTCGACAAGGGAGGGTCAGCCATCTCCCCTAAATCACGCAGCGAAAGATCGGGATAGCGCTCGCGCAGGTCGCAAAAGACCGCCAAGGCATCCGGAAGCGCATCGCGAAGGCCTCGCTGCTCGAGCTCATCGATAAGCGCAAGCTGATGCTGGGCGGCACCCGCACTTCTGGTCTGGTTGGCGAGCTCGGCGTTCACGCGACGGTTCACATCGTTCTTAACCAACTTGACCGCGCGCGCCTCCTCAATCTCGGCAACGCTGCGCTTGGCGCCAATCAGCTTTAATAGATGCTCGATTTCCTCGGCGCTCTTAATGTACACGGCATATGACCCCCGCCGTGCATTAACACGAGCATGGACCCCAATCTGCTCCAACAGATCGCAAAGCCCCTTGGCATATTGCTCGCCCTGCACAGCGATCTCCAAATGAAAATCGCCGCGTGGATCGGCCACGAAGCCGCCCGCGATGAGCGCGCCGCGGATATAGGCAAGTCTACAGCAAGGACGGGCAACGATATGTCGGGGTACGCCGGCGACAAGTCCTCCCCTACGGTCGAGGATACCCAGCAGAACCAAGGCCTTATCCAGGTCTGGCTGATCAGGCAAGGTGATGAGGTAGTTTCGAACCTTATGCAAGACAGATTTACGGACGGTGAACTCCGTTTTGAGCTTAAGGATACGATGCGTCAGCGTGATCATCGTGCGCGCGACGGCTCCCGTCTCAGTCGCAACCGTCAAACGATACCGCCCAGAGCCGGTAAGCGAGAGCGTACCGCTCACGCGCGTGAGGGCGGCAAGCGTCGACAAGTCGCAGTATTCACATTCGGGTTCGCAGCGCGCGAGCTCGTCACGCACCTCGGCGGTAAACGACATGCAGGCCTATGCCTTCGTGTTAGCGCGCGACAGGTCGCGGTGGGAGATGCTCACATGATACTGAGCGCCTTCCAGGTAACGGGCCGTGGCCTCGGCAATGGCAACGCTGCGGTGCTGGCCGCCCGTGCAGCCGATGGCGATAGAAAGCTGCGGCTTACCCTCCGCGATATAGCCCGGCATCACCGTATCGAGCAGCTGTGTCCAAGCCTTCCAAAACTCCTGCGTCTTGGGATGGTCCAGAACAAAATCGGAGACCTTTTTATCGAGACCGGTCATCGTGCGCATCTCGGGATCGTAGAACGGATTAGGCAGGAAGCGGACGTCGATCATAATGTCCGCCTCGACGGGCATGCCGTGCTTAAAGCCAAACGAGAACACGTGGACGTCCATGAGCTGCTGGTCGGACAGCTCGGAAAATGCCATACGTAGCTTGTTGCGCAGCGCAGAGGTGCGCAGACGGCTCGTGTCGATAATCATATCGGCTCGGTCGCGCACGCCCTGAAGCTGAAGGCGCTCGCGCTGAATGGCATCGGCCGTAGTCTCCCCCGGCTTGGCAATGGGATGACGGCGGCGATTTTCGCTGTAGCGACGAATCAGCACCTCGTCAGAAGCCTCCAGGAACACGATGTCGCAGCTCATCTCGCGCTCTTCGAGCGCGGCGACCGCATCGAGCAACTCGTCAAACAGTCCCTGGCTACGCAAATCGCAGGTGACAGCGAGATGCCTGCCCACGCCCGTATTGATGCCGACGAGCTCGGCAAGCTGGGCGATGAGACGCGGAGGCAGGTTATCGATGCAAAAATAGCCCATGTCCTCGAACACGTGCATGGCCTGTGTGCGGCCCGATCCGGACATTCCGGTGATGATGACGATATCGGGGATGCGCTCCGAGCGCTCCGCCGCATCCATGGCATCTCCCTTTTGCATGTGCTGCCTCCCGAAAACAAGCGCGGGACCCAGCAACCCGGATCCCGCGCGGTCAATTGCCTAAATTGAGTATACCGCCCCGAGCGGATACGAGGCCTGTCTTACGCCTCAAGCGCAGCCTTGAACCAACTCGTAATACTCGTGGGGTGCGTGATGGCGGTGCCGACGACAACGGCCCAGGCGCCAGCATCGATCGCAGCGCGAGCCTCCTCGGGCGTATGCACGCGACCCTCGCAAATGATGGGAAGGCCGGGGAATTCCTCAGTCGCCTGGCGCAGGAGCGGCAGATCGGGACCGTCGGCCATGGTGCAATCGATAGCGGCAACACCATGAGACAGCGTGGTGGACACCAGGTCGAAGCCCATGTCAACAGCACGACGAATATCCTCGATGGTGGCACAGTCGGCCATCAGGAGCACGCCCTCCTCGTGCAGCGGACGGAAAGTATCCTCGACCGACTTGCCGTCGGGACGCGGACGATCGGTGGCGTCGATCGCCACGATATCGGCACCCGCAGCAACGCAGGCGCGAGCGTGACGCAGCGTCGGCGTGATGTAAACGCCCTCGTGCCCATCCTTCCACAGGCCGATAACAGGAACCTCACAGCGACCCTTAATGGCGGCAATGTCGGCAAGGCCCTGGCAGCGAATGGCGGCGGCGCCGCCGAGCTCGCAAGCACGAGACATTTGAGCCATGGTCTCGGGCGTACGAAGCGGCTCGCCCATATACGCCTGAACGCTCACGACGAGCTTACCCTTCAGGGATTGAATCAAAGGATCGACGGTCATGTTCGACTCAACCTTTCTCAAAACAGCCTTCTGAGACACCGCACCTTGACGTTCAAACCGTCGCTCGCGTACCGAAGTACGCTTCGCTCCTCTTTCACGTCAATCTGCGGCACCTCAGAAGGCGCACTTGGTAGTTATGTTTACTTCAACGAGGCAAGAAGGTGTTCGGCGGCGCCGATGAGCGGAGCATCGCCCTCCAGAGAACCGATGAGGATCGGCGTGTCCTGAAGCGGATCGAGCGCCTGGCTGGCATAGCCCTCGTGCACCGAATCCTTCCACGTCTGCGAACGCCAATCGGGACCTTGGTGAATCACGCCGCCCGAAAGCACGATGACCTCAGGGTCCAGGATGTTAGCGAGCGAGCCCAAGCTGGCCCCCAGCGCAAAGCCGGCGTCATGGATGACCTCGGTCGCCTTTGCGTCGCCCGCACGGCACAGGTCGTTCACATCGCGACCGACCGAAGGACGGCTGGGGTCGACGCGACCAAAGCGCTCATCATACATACGACCAATGGAAGTGCCCGAAGCAACCGACTCCAGATGGCCGGAACGCCCGCAGGCGCAGGGAATGCCGGCGGCAGCCGAGCACTCGATGTGGCCCATATGACCGGCAGCACCATGGAAGCCCTGCATCACGCGGCCGTTCTCGACATATGCGCCGCCGATGCCCGTACCGATGCCAAGACACAAGACGGAGAACTTGCCCTTGCCGACGCCCCAGTGGGCCTCGCCCAGAGCATGAGCCTGCACGTCGCCTACAACGGCAACGGGAAGACCGAGGTCCTCGCGCAGACGCGGCCCCAACTGAACGCCGGACCAGCCGGGCATGATCTCGTTGGCATACGCGATGGCGCCCGTCTTGGGATCGACGACGCCGGCGGCACCGATGCCGACGCCAAGGACCTCGACATCGGGATTCGCCTCGAGAGCAGCCTTGATGGACGCCTCGATACGCTGGAAGACGGCCTCGCCGCCCTCTTGGGCCTCAGTGGGAACCTCGGCCTCAAAAACGGGATGAGGCACACTGCCGTCAGCCGGGTACTCCATGATGGCAGTCGCGATCTTAGTTCCGCCGATATCGACAGAGCAGACGTACTTGTTCTCCATGTCGCTCTCCTTAGGAGATAAAAAACAACTACAGGAAATGCGCCGTCAGGCTAGCCGTCACAGCGCGGTAAAGGTTTTCCAGATGCCCGAGATCGCCGAGAAACCGTGTGGCCATTGACCTAATGGGTCATGGCCGCACGGTTGAACGGCGAGGTCGGGTGCCTGGGAAAGCTTTAAAGGAGACCGTTGTCCTGAAGGACCTTCTTAATCGCCTCGACGTTCTCGCCGGTCATGGCCTTCACCGGGCGCGGCATGGTCGGGCTGTCGAAGATGCCCATGAGGTTCATAGCGGTCTTGAAGGCGCCGACGCCACCGGCATAGCCCTGGACGCCCGAGGTGACATCCCAGATGTGCGAAATCTCATTGAGGCGATCCTGCTCGGCCTTGACGGTAGCCCAGTCACCAGCCTGAGCGGCCTTCCACTGACGCACGTAGCCCTCGGGCTCAACGTTGGCGAGACCCGGGACGGAACCGTCGGCGCCACCGAGGTAGGCGCCGTCGACAACAACCTCGTGGCCGGTGAGAATGCTCATCGGATGGCCGTTCTTCTCGTTCTCCTGAACGAGGTAGCGGAACGAGATGTCATCACCCGAGGAATCCTTGACGCCGGCCAGAACGCCCTCGGCGCCGAGCTTGGCAAGGAGCTTCCAGGGGAGCTTGGTGTGAACGCAGACGGGAATGTCATAGGCAAAGATGGGCAGGTCGAGCTCCTCGTGCAGGATGCGGAAGTGCTCCTCGACCTCGGTCATGCCCTGCAGGGCATAGAACGGGCAGGTGGCGACGAGGGCATCGGCGCCCAGCTCCTGGGCGACCTTGCCGTGCTCGATCATGCGCTCGGTCTCGGTATCGATGATGCCGACCAGAACAGGCACACGGTGGTCGACGATGCGAACGGCCTCGGCGATAATCTGGCGACGGCGCTCGTCGGTGGAGAAGACGACCTCGCCCGAGGATCCCAAGAAGAACAGGCCATCGACGCCGGCATCGATCATGCGGTTGATGCTGCGCTCAAAGGAGGCAACGTCGAGCTGGTGATCTTCGGTATCGGGAACAACGACGGGAGGGATAACGCCGGTGAATTTCTGAGTTGCCACAAGAATCTCCTTAGTTGTCTGGCGGGCGGCCCTATGCCACCCACTCTTGTTGGCAGTGTCCAGGCCGTCTAGGCCAAAGAACACGAGTAGAACGTTTGGTTAAAAAAGTCGACGACTTCGTTTTCGAACGCATTGATGCGCTCGTGAGCGTATTTTGCATAGATGATATGCCTCCGGTCACACTCAAGACCGTTGAATACGGCAAACTGATCCTTGGGATCGCTCACGGTATCCATAAGCGATGTGCCCATGAGCACCGATCCGCGCACCCGAGACGACAGCGCCTCGAGGCCACCAGGAAGCGGATTGGCAACCGCCGTGCAGGCGAGGCCCCGCTCGTCCAGAGCAGAAACCGCCAGCGCGACTCCGCCGCCCAGGCCCTCGCCCCATGCAAAGATGCGGTCGGGGTCCATGCCATCAAGATTGCGCGCCACCTTCGCCAGCGCGCAACCCCAACGGACGCGCTCGACAAAAGCGGGCGAAGCAATCCCCCGCCGCAGGTCGTCCGCACCAGCAACATCGTCATCCAGCGCGAGAACGGCATACCCCATGGCGGCAAATCTCGTCATGTGATGCCAGCCGCGCACAGGCCGATCGATGTCGTGGAACATCAGGCACAACGGCACGCGCTCAGATACTCGGGCACGACCGACAGGCTCGATCAAACGAGCGTGAATCGCATCGTCACCGAGCTCAAAGGAGACCTCCGAGTAACGGGCGCAGGGGTTAACAAAGTCAATCGCCGTTATGGCCAGGCCTTGAATCTCAAGATTCGAAGCGCATGTCTCTAAATCAGAAACATCTGCTTGGACATCACCGCGCCAGTCCCGATATTCTGCGAGCCTTGACGAAACCGTTCCAGGAATTCCCACGAGTCCGGGGACAATCAGCTCGTCAACATTGCTCTCGCACTTAGACATGAGCCTCCCCTCCCTTGCAGAAAAACGGAATGATCAGATCGTCAAAATCCTGAATCTCCTCGTGGCCAAAGCCTTCAAAGAACTCATGACGCTTTTCGCAGGTCAGGTTGTTATAGACCGCAAACTGCGTCGCTGGCGGACAGACGATATCGGCTGTGCCAGTGCCAAACAGCACGGGGCATTCGACCATAGGGGCAAAGTTCTTGGAATCGAAGTACGCCAGCTTGGCATAGGCTTCGTCAATACGAGTCGAGTCCTCGTCAAACCAGCGAGACCAATAGCGCAGGCCCTCGTAGGCAATGTCGTCGGCATCCAAATCCCAGACCAGGCGGAAATCTGACAGGAAGGGATAGAGGATGGCGGCACGATTGATAAGCTCGCTGTTAAGCGCACAGGTCGCAATGCCCAAACCGCCGCCCTGCGACGCACCGTTCACAAACACACGCGCAAGATCGATGCCCTCGAGCTTGCGAACGATGCGGCACAGGATGCGAATATCCTGGTGCAAGCGGACATAGTAAAGATTGGCCGGGTCGCCGTCGATACCGGCGACGATATGCCCAGCAACCGTCGTGCCTTCAAATCCACCAATATCCTCGGAGGGGCCACCCTGGCCAGGACAATCGAGAGCGATGAGTGCCATGCCCATGCCCGCAAACGACGCCTGCTCGAACCAGCTGCGGCTTGCACCCGGATAGCCGTGGAACTGTAGCACCAGCGGCACGGGCTCGTCCGAAACCGGCTGGAGATACTTGGCATGCAGGCGTGCACCGCACATGCCGGTATACCAGAGGTCGAAAAACCGACAGGTCGCGGAATCCGCAACCGAAGCCGCCTCAATCGCATAGTCGAGCTCGACGGCGTCGGCCTCGGCCATGCGGTCCTTCCAAAAGAGATCGAAATCCGATGGACGGGGCATAGCGCCTCGATATTCACCAAATTGCTGTTGTAGCTCCTGAGCACTTGGCATGGCTCGTGAACCCAACCTTTCGAAATCGCAACGGAGGTGCGCCCGGCAAGGGAACCGGGCGCACGGGAGGGAAAGCGAGGCTACTCGCCGAGCTTGGGATGCAGCAGCGACGGCGCAGCGCCGAGCAGCATCTTGGTGTAGGGGTCCTGAGGGTGCTGGAAGACCTGCTTGGCCTCGCCCTGCTCGACGATCTTGCCGCCATTCATAACGATGATGTCGTCAGAGATATAGCGGACCGTCTGGATGTCATGGCTGATGAACACCATGGCCAGGCCGAGCTCCTTCTTAAGGTCGGTCAGCAGGTTCAGAATCTGCGCGCGGACCGAAACGTCCAGAGCCGAGGTGGGCTCGTCGGCGATGATGGCATCGGGGTTCAGCGACAGGGCGCGCGCAATTGCGACGCGCTGGCGCTGGCCGCCCGAAAGCTGGCCGGGAAGAACCTCGGCGGCGGAGCTGGGCAGACCGGTGAGCTCCAAGAGCTCCTTGACGCGCTTCTCCTGCTCGGCCTCGGTACCCAGGTTGTGGACGCGCATGGGGTCGAGCAGTTGCTCGCGAACGACCATGCGGGGATTGAGCGCCGTGGCCGGGTTCTGGAACACGACCGAGATGACGCGACCCATGTGGCGACGGTCCTCGGCGGTACGTTTGGTAACGTCCTTGCCCTTAAAGTAGACCTTGCCGCTCGTGGGGGCCTGCAGGCCGCACATGACGTTGGCGGTGGTGGACTTTCCGCAACCGGACTCGCCGACGATGCCGATGGTCTGTCCGGGCATGAGCTTAATCGTTACACCCTGGACGGCGTGAACCAGGTTGGGGTGCAGAATCGAGCCGGTACGGGTCCTAAAGGTGACGTGGACGTCATCAAGGAAGATGATCGGCTCGACGCCGTTGACTGCGGTCTCGCTCATCTACATCACCTCCGCGTGAGGGGTCAAACCATTTGCCTTGAGCACCTCGTCGGGGAGCTCGGAATAGAAGTGCTCGGTGCCGGGCACGCGCTTGAAGACCGGACGGGTGTCCAGGCCAATGCGCGGATGGCTCGAGCGGGGTGCGAAGCGATCGCCCTTGGGGAAATCGCGCGGGCTCGGAACGGCGCCGGGCACCTGGTGCAGGCGGCCCGAACCGCTCTCGATGGACAGGACGGAACCCAGAAGGCCGCGGGTGTACTCGTGAATCGGGTTGGTGAGCAGCTCCTTGGTGGGCGCCTGCTCGATAACCTGGCCGGCGTACATAACCGTGATGTTATGAGCGACCTCGGCGACCAGTGCCAGGTCGTGCGAAACGAAGATCATGGCAAAGCCGAGCTTGGCCTGAAGATCGTTAAGCAGCTTGATGACCTGCTTCTGGACGGTAACGTCCAGAGCGGTCGTGGGCTCGTCGCAGATGACCAGTTTGGGGTCGCGGGTAAGGGCCATAGCGATCAGAACGCGCTGACGCTGACCACCGGAAAGCTCATGCGGATAGCTCTCGAGCGTACGCTTGGGGTCGAGGCCCACGAGCTCCAGGAGCTCCTCGGCGCTACGGGTACCGCCGCGCTTGGTGAGCTGCTTCATCTGGGCGGAAATGAGCATGGAGGGGTTGAGCGAGGACAGGGCGTCCTGATAGACCATGGCGATATCGGTACCGCGCAGGCCGAACCACTCCTTCTTGCTCATCTTGAGCAGGTCGCGGCCCTCCCAGAGAACCTCACCGGAAAGATGCTCGTCATCGTCGGTCAGGCCCATGATGGCCAGCGTGGTGATGGACTTACCGCAGCCGGACTCACCGACCAGGCCCATGGTCTGGCCAGGACGGACATCAAAGTTGACATGATCGACGACGTTGATATCACCGTGGTGCTCAAACTGGATGCAGAAATCACGGACCGAAAGGATCGGCTCAACGGACTCATCGGGCACATGGCGGTCGTTACGCTTGAGCTCGACATCGCGCAGGGCGCCAAGGCGAGCGGAGAGGGACTGGGCCTGCTCCTTGTAGGCTCGAACGGGGTCGGAGACCAGCAGGTCGGCCTCGCGACGCTTGGAGGAATCGGTGGGATCCAGGGCGGCGGAGGGAGCAGCGGCCATGGCGTCGGTAATGCCCTCGGAGAGGATGTTGAGCGCCAGGCAGGTGATCATGATGGCCAGGCCCGGGAACAGTGCCTGCCACCAACGGCCGGCGAGCACGCCGCCGCGGGCGTCGGCGAGGATGTTGCCCCAGGTAGCGGTGGGCTCCTGGATACCAGCGCCGATGAAGGTCAGCGAGGCCTCGAAGATGATGGCGTCGGCGACCAGGGTAACGGTGAAGACCATGATCGGGGCGATGCAGTTACGCAGAACATGCTTGATCAAAATCCACGGAGCCTTGGCGCCGGAAACGATGACCGCGCGGACATAGTCCTCGCCGTACTCGGACACGATGTTGGCGCGCACGATACGGGCAATCTGCGGAGTGTACATAAAGCCGATGGCGAAGATGATCGACGGCACGGAGTTGCCCAGGATGGAGACAAAGACGGCAGCGAGGGCGATGCCCGGGATGGACATGATGATGTCCAGGATGCGCATGATCGCCTCGGAAACGGACTTGCGCGAAACCGCCGCGAGGGCGCCCACGACCGAGCCGCAGACCAGAGCCATGGCAGTAGCACCGAAGCCGATGATCAGCGAGTAACGGCCACCGTAAAGCATACGCGACAGGATGTCGCGGCCCTTATCGTCGGTACCGAAGATAAATCCATTGCCGGGAGCCTGGCGAGCAGTGAAAATCTCGACCGGGCTATAGGGGGCAAGAAGGGGCGCCAGAATCGCGGTCAGGGCGACCAACACCAGCACGACGGCGGCAATCTTAGAAGACAGCGTCATCTTCTTCCAGCCACCGAGCTTGAGCCCCTTGGAGGCAGCCTTCTCGAGCTGCTCGGTTTGCTTCTCTCGAATCTTTACCATAATCTACACCGTCCTGATGCGCGGGTTGATGAGCAGGTAGAGCATGTCAACCACGATGTTGATGATGATGAAGGCAAGAGCAACGACGATGACGACGCCCTGAACCAGGTTCGCCTCGTTGCCCTGAACGCCCTGCAGAATCGCAGTACCCATGCCGGGGAGGTTGAAGATGACCTCGATGACGACGGCGCCGCCCATAAGGTAACCGATCTTAAGACCGAGGGTGGTGACCGGGGTGATCAGCGCGTTGCGCAAAACGTTGATGCCGACGACGACCTTCTCGGGAACGCCGGCGCCACGGGCCATGCGGACGTAGTCCTTGTCGAGCTCCTCAACCATGGCCGTACGCACGATACGAGTCATCTGGCCCGTCAGCGGGAATGCCAGAGCGATAGCGGGCATGATCATACGTCCCAGATAGCCAGCCGGGTTGGTGGTGAAGTGAGGCAGAGCACCGGATGCCGGGAGCACCTTAAGGTAGGAAGAGAACAGCAGAATCAACAGAACGGCAAGCCAGAACGACGGGGTTGCCAAGCCGGCGATGGAAAAGACGCGGATCACTTGGTCCGGCCATTTATCGCGATACAGTGCCGCGATGACGCCGAGCAAAAACGAGACGACCGCGCCGATGGCAAGACCGATGAAGGTCAGCTGCATCGTGACGGGCAGGGCCGTGGAGATGCGCTTGGCAACGGAGTTGCGAGCAGCACCATAGGTGCCCATGTCACCATGGATCAGATCGCCCATGTAGCGCACGTAGCGCACGGGCCAGGGGTCGTCCAGACCATACTTCTCATGGTACTCGGCAACCGCCTCGGGCGAGGCACCGTCACCCAACGCCGTATAGGCGGGGTCGGTCTTGGAGAACGACATAAGGAAGAACACCAGGACGGTGACGCCCAATGCCATGATCGGCAGCGCCACGAGACGCCTTCCAATCAAACGTAGAAAGTTGTTCACGTTCTCTCCCCTTTCTTTTGTCGGTAGGACCAACTGGTATATGAGTATGGATACTCATTACAAGACCCGAGCGACATCGAGGCCGCCCGGGTCTTTGTTTCAACTATGAGGACGTTGCCTTACGACCGACGCCCCACATATGACTCAAACGAGTCTTAGGCCTTGACGGTCGCGACGCCCCTGAAGGACATGCTCGTCGTGCCGATGCCCTTGAAGCCATCGAGGGCCTCGCCGTTGGGCGCGGTAGACGGATCGTCCCAGGAAGCGGAGACAGTCTTGACGTGGACAACGGGGTACAGAACAGCGTTGTCGGCGATGATGTCGAAGCACTCGTTCCACTTCTTCTGCTGCTCGTCGCCCTCGGCGGCAAGAGCCTCGTCCATGAGACCGTGGAGCTTCTCCCACTCAGCGGACTCCTTCCACGGGCAACGGGTCTGCATCCAGACGTTGTCGCCGTACCACCAGTTGAGCAGCAGGTCGGGGTCAGCGCCGAAGCAGGACGGATCGCCAGGGGCAAGGAGGATATCGTAGGCCTCGCCGCCGTCGATGGCAGCGTAGGTGGCCGGCGAGGTATCGGTCTGGATGGTCACCTCGAAGCCGAGAGCGTCGAGGTCGTTCTTGACCTGGGCGGCCATGCCCTTAATCTGCTCGTTGTCGGTGGTGCGCAGGGTGATGGCACCTGGGGTGATGCCGGACTCCTCGATGAGCTTCTTAGCCTTCTTGGCGTCGGTCTTGTACACCGTGGAAGCCTCATGATAGTTGGTGAAGCTCTTGGGCAGGTAGCAGCTGGCAGCGGTGGCAAGGCCGGCGAAGGTGTTGCTGATCATCTTCTCGGTGTCGAGCGCGTACATGACGGCCTGACGGACCTTGACGTTGTTCCAAGGCTCCTTGGCGACGTTGAACATGATGAAGCGGGTGCCGAAGCCCTGGACGTTGTCGATCTTGCAGCCAGCGCTCTCGAGCTGGTCGACGGCGTCAGCGGTGACGAGCTCCATAACGAGCGTGGAGCCTTCCTGCTGGGCGGTAACGCGAGCGGTGGGGTCGGTCAGGATGCTGTACTGGATCTTCTTATCCTCGGCAGTATACTCACCGTTGTACTCGGGGTTGGGAACCAGGGTGATCTCGGTATCGGAGATAGAGTCGTACATCCAGGGGCCGGAACCGATCGGCTGCTTGGCGCGATCCTCCTCGGACTGAGTAGCCGGGGTAACACGGATGATGGCCAGACGATCCTTGAGCAGGGAGAAGTTGGGGACCTTGGTCTTGACCGTTACAGTGCTGGCATCCTTGGCCTCGATGGACTCGAAGGGCTGGAAGAACGGAGCATAGGTAGCGGAAGCAGCGCAAGCGGTGTAGGAAGCGACGACGTCGTCAGCAGTGACCTCGGTACCATCGGAGAACTTGGCGCCCTTGCGGATGGTGACCTCGAAGGTAGTGTCGTCCACGGACTTGGGATCGTCGGTGGCGAGCTCGTTGAAGGTGCTGTAGTCGTGGTAATCGATGCCGTAGAGACCCTCGACGACGTGCCAGTTAGCACCCAGGCCCACAGCGGAGCCGGTGCTGGCGGGATCGAAGCTGGACGGAGCGTAAGCGGAACCAGCGGTAATCACACCGCCGCCACGGTTGGCGGAATCGGCGGAACCGGAAGCGGAACCCTCGTCGTTGGAGCTGCCACCGCAGCCGGTGAGACCAAGCCCTGCGACAGCAGCGACGCTGCCGGTGAGGCCGAGGAACGAACGCCTGGACATACCCTTGTTGATGATGGCCATGTCTTCTCCTATCAATAGAGAATCTTACCCGGGAGCACCTAGACTTGCCCCCGCGCAACTTGCGGACGATATATACCTTACCTACCGACGAACCCAACTGAGGTGCCGCGCTCGGCGACCGATACATACATACGCTTGAACGGTATTTACTACCGTTCACCGAATTCATTGACAAACGATTCGCCAGACAGTATGTATCGACGAGGTGAGATATCAGTCATCGTCAACCCGCAGGATAGCAGGGTTGTTCACCATGGCTAGTCAAACGTTTTAGCGTTAATAAAACCCGAAATCGACAGGTAATCGCCGCGAAATAAATGATTGAAAATCGGCCAATCATGTATATCAGTTGTTTAGAAGCACGTTTAGTTTTCGGAACGGTTGGCCGATGCCTGGGCGCGTTCGGCATTCCATGCAACAAGTGCCTCGTGGACCGCTTTGGCGACATCGGCCGGAACGCCTCGAACTTCCGCGATCTCTTGCTCGCTCGCCGCGCGCAAACGCTTCATCGAGCCAAAATGGCGCATAAGGGCACGTTTTCTGGTGGGTCCCACGCCTGGAACGTCATCGAGTACCGAAACCGTCATGGCTTTATCGCGCAATTCGCGATGGAACGTGATGGCAAAACGGTGCGATTCATCGCGCACCTGTTTGATTAGATAGAGCGACGCGGACCCGGTCGGAAGCACGACTGGAGTCTCGTCCCAAGGCACGAAAACCTCCTCATCGGCCTTTGCCAAGCCACAAACTGGTATATCGAGCCCAAGAGCCTCAAGTTGCTTGATCGCAGCGGTCAATTGCGGCTTACCGCCATCGACAACGAGCAAATCGGGGCGCGATCCAAAGCGCTCGTCGGCCATGCGCTCGGGAGCATAGCGTCGTCCCAAAACCTCGGACATCGACACGAAGTCGTTTGCCTCGTCCAATTCGGCCTGAATTTTAAAACGACGGTACTGGCTCTTGTCGGCGCGTCCGTTGGTAAACACCACCATCGAGGCGACGGTAAAGGTTCCGTGCAGCGTCGAGATATCGAAGCACTCGATACGCATCGGCGGCGCTGGCAGCGCCAGCGCGCTTTCGAGCTCCAGGAGCGCCTGATTGGTGCGGTCGTCAGCGTACCCCGTTCGCATCATGTAGCGCATGAGGGCATGGCGCGCATTTTTGGATGCCATATCGAGCAAACGGTGCTTTTCGCCACGCTGCGGCCTATGGAGATGGCAGGAACGCTCGCGCTTGCCCGCAAGCCATTCCCCCAGCGCCTCCGCATCCTCAAGCTCGACGGAAAGGTTGACCTCAGCTGGAATATCAGCCGTCTCGTCGTAATAGCGCTTAAGAAAGCCCGACTGGAGCTCTTCCTCGTCAACATCAAGACCCTTGTCGAGAATGAACTCGCAGGTGCGAACTGTTCGGCCCTCGCGAACGACGAAGACGCAAGCGGCGGAGATGGTCTCCTCGCGATAGAACCCGATGACATCGATATCGACACTGGAGGGAAAAACGACTTGCTGACGATCGTCCAGACCCCTGATGACCTCCAAACGACGTTTGACGCGTGCCGCGCGCTCAAAGTCGAGCGCCTCGGCGGCATCCGTCATCTCGGAGGTCAGCTCATCGACGACATCCTTGCGATGGCCCGACAAAAAGCGCTCGACACGCTTGACGTTCTTGGCATAGTCTGCCGGGGAAATCGCGCCGACACACGCACCCGGGCCGCGCCCGACATGGTAGTCAAAGCAGGGACGCCCGTTTTGCGCGCAAATCATATTGACGATGTCTTCCTCGCCCTTGTGGGACTCAACGATACGGCGACAACGACGCCACTCCGCACAGGATGCGGAGCAGATGGGAATAACCTTGCGCAGCGTATCTATCGTCTCACGTGCCGCACGGCTATCGGTATAGGGTCCAAAATAGCGCGTTCCCGGCTTATGACGCTCACGCGTATATTTGATAGCGGGATACAGGTCGCCCTTTGTAATGGCGATAAAGGGGTAGCTCTTGTCATCCTTGAGGTCGACGTTAAAGTACGGATGGTACTGACCAATCAAATTGCGCTCGAGCACCAACGCCTCATGCTCGGTCTCCACCACGATATAGTCAAAGCTCGCCACCAGCTGCATCATCAGCGGAATCTTTTGACGCTCATCCTGCAGTGTCACGTATTGACGCATGCGGGCGCGTAGGTTTTTCGCCTTGCCCACGTAGATGACATCGCCCTTGGCATCCTTCCAAAGGTAGCATCCGGGCTGTGTGGGAACGCGCGAAACCTGCTCGGCAAGCGTTGGAATGTTGTCGTGACCGGCCACGCGCACCTACTTGCGACGAAGCAGCGCCGAGACCTCGGGCATCTTAAGGACGACGGCAAGGCCAAAGGTAACAGCAAGCGAGACGACACCCGCAACGCAAACATAGCCAAGAGTAATCAGAATCGAACCGCCAAGCGCCCCGACAAAGTGCTCAAGCGCCCACATGACGCCGGCGCCTGCGGCAGCACCCAGGCCACCGAGCAAAAGGCCAAAGAAACCGCCATGTAGGATAGATTTGACCTGAAGGCCACGCAGACGACGACGCAGCCACCACAGCGAACAACCGACCAAGATCACGTAGTCGACGACATACGAAAGCGCGATTGCCGGCATGCCGAAGCCCAGCACAACGCCAAACAGCAGAACCGAGCCGGCCTGGCCGATGGCAGAATACAGGCAATAGCGGCTATAGGGCTTCATGTCGAGCAAGGCAGAGAAGCTCTTCTGCATCAACACGACCACGCCGTAGAGCGGCAGCGAGAGCGCCAGGTAGACAAGGTACTCGGACACCAGCGTCACGCCGGATTCATCGAACTTGCCAGCACAGTAGATCATGTTGAGCGGACGCGCGAAGACAATCAGGTACAGCGCGAACGGAATCAGGAAGAACAGCATCTGGGCGACGCCACGCGAAATGCCCGTGCGAACGCTGTCGTAATCCTTCTCCTGCGCGTCGTGAGAGAGCTCGGTATAGAGCGCCGTCGAAAGCGAGGCGGCAATCAGCGCGTAGGGCAGCGTGTACCACAGGCGCGCATAGGCGATGACGGAAGGACCAGTCTCGGGCTGGACCACCAGCGCGGCAGCGTTGGTGATAGAAGTCGAGACAAACATGCACACCGTGGCGAGCAGCGTCGGGATACCGAGCGCAATCGTCTGCCGCAGTGCGGGGTCCTTAAAGTCGATATGGATATGGGGATGCACGCCGTGCTTGCCAAGCGCGGGGATCTGACATGCCATCTGAACAAAGACACCGAGGGTCGTACCGGCCGCAATCAAGATGATGCCGGCACGTTCGCCAAACTGTGCGGACACGGGCGCAAAACCCATAAAGCTCGCAATGACGATCACATTGTTGAGGACCGGAGCAAACGTCGACCAGAAGTAGTCGCGGTGTGCGTTGAGAACGCCCGAGAACACCGAGCCCAAACCATAAAACAGAATCTGGATGGCAAAGAAACGGAACATGAACGCAGCGGTATCCATGCTGCCGCCGTCACCCGAAAGGAACGATTGCGTCCAGATAAAGCCCGGGGCGAACACGGTCCCCAGCAACGAAATGCCACCCAGCACCAAAAGCAGAATGCCGAGCAGGTTGCCCACGTACTCGTTTGAGGCCTCGCGACCCTGCTCACGCCTCACGCCCATGTACACGGGCAAAAACGCCGTCACGAGCATGCCGCCCATCACGAGTTCGTAGAGCATATTGGGCAGGTTGTTGGCGACCTGATAGGAGGACGAGAGTAGCGACATGCCGATAGCGGCCGCCATTGCCCACGTGCGGATAAAACCGGTGACGCGAGACACGATAGTCAGGATGGTCATAAGCCCGGCGGAACGACCAACCGTGGAGTAGTCCGACGAGCCCATGTCGTCAGTGTCATCTCGCGACGAAGAAGCTTCGGATGAGGGTGTCTGAGGCGCAGATTCTTTTGCAAAATGAGCTCCGCGCTTCAATTCTTCCTGCGGCATCGCTCAGTCCTCTCTCGTAATCGCGGCAACCGTCGCCCCGCAAAATGCAATTAAATCATCGGGTGCAAGCTCGAGCTGATAACCACGCTTGCCTCCCGAAATAAAAATGGTATCCCAAAGGACACATGTCTCATCAATGAGCGTCCGGTAGCGTTTTTTCATACCGACCGGGCTGCAGCCGCCGCGAACGTAGCCAGTCGCCGCAAGCAAATCCTTCACATGCATCATGGCCAAGGACTTCTCCCCCGCGGCACGCGCGGCGGACTTTAGATCGAGCTCGTCGGCAACAGGGATGCAGCACACGACATAGTCGTTGGACGGTGTCACACAGACCAAAGTCTTAAATCCTTGACCGGGCTCCTCGCCAAGCTGCTCCGAAATCGCGACCCCCAGGCCCACCGACTCATCGCCATCGTCTTCGTACGTATGTAGAACATAGGAAATGCCGGCGCTTTCCAGCTCGCGCATCGCATTGGTTTTTGGCGTCTTTACAGCCTTTGCCATGACATATCCTTTCCCTCGCATTCGGACGCAAGGATTAAGTATATGTCCAATTCGGCTGCATACGTCACTTCGGCACAGCAAGCGCCATCGAATCACAAGGAGTCGATGGCGCCCATAAACTGAATCGCCTATTTATTGAGCATCAAGTTGAGCCTGACGCTCCCGGTCACGCCTGAGCAACGGCGCCAAAAACTTGCCCGTATAACTCTGCGGACAGTCCGCAACCTGCTCCGGTGTGCCCGAAACCACGACGGTTCCGCCGCCGTTACCGCCCTCGGGACCCATATCGATCAGGCGGTCGGCAACCTTGATGACATCAAGGTTGTGTTCAATCACCAGCACCGTGTTGCCCGCATCGACCAAGCGCTGCAGCACATCGAGCAGCTGGCGGACGTCCTCAAAATGAAGGCCGGTCGTCGGCTCGTCCAAAATATAGAACGTCTTGCCCGTCTGGCGTCGATGAAGCTCCTTGGCGAGTTTCACACGCTGCGCCTCGCCGCCCGAAAGCGTCGTGGCGGGCTGGCCCAGGCTCACGTAGCCCAAGCCTACATCGTACAGCGTCTGGAGCTTGCGCTTAATCTGCGGGATATTCCCAAAGAAGGCCAGCGCCTCGGTGACGCTCATGTCGAGCACGTCCGAGATGGTCTTGCCACGGTAGGTGACCTCGAGTGTCTCGCGGTTGTAGCGTTTACCGCCGCAAACTTCGCAGGGAACGTAGATATCAGGAAGGAAGTGCATCTCGATCTTGATCTGCCCGTCGCCCTTGCACGCCTCACAGCGCCCGCCACTCACATTAAAGGAGAAACGACCCGGCGAGTAGCCGCGCGCCTTCGACTCCGGCGTACTCGCAAACAGCGCGCGAAGATCATCCCACAGGCCGATATAGGTAGCAGGGTTGGAACGCGGCGTGCGGCCAATCGGCGACTGGTCGATATCGATAACCTTATCGATACACTCGATGCCCTCGATTTTCTTATATGGACCCACAGGGCGCGTCGAACGGTGAATGGCATTCGTAAGGGCAGGCGCAATGGTATCGGTAACCAGGGAGCTCTTGCCCGATCCCGACACGCCGGTAACAACCGTAAGCGTACCAAACTCGATTTTGGCAGTAACGTTTTTGAGGTTGTTGGCTCGAGCGCCCGTAATTTTAAGGCAGCCGCGACCGGGCTTGCGCCGTTCATCAGGCACCCGGATCATTCGTTTGCCGGTCAGATAAGCGCCCGTCATCGACTCAGGACACGCCATGATATCGGCAGGCGTTCCCGCCGCGACTACGTGTCCGCCGTTGACGCCGGCGCCGGGCCCCATGTCGATCACGTAATCGGCGGCACGGATTGTATCCTCGTCGTGTTCGACGACGATAACGGTATTGCCGATATCGCGCAGGCGCTCGAGCGTCTTGATCAAGCGCTCGTTGTCACGCTGATGAAGACCGATCGAGGGCTCGTCCAGAATATAGAGCACGCCCATGAGACCCGCGCCGATCTGCGTTGCCAGGCGAATACGCTGCGCCTCGCCACCGGAAAGCGTCGCCGAGGCACGATCGAGCGTCAGATAGTCGAGTCCAACATCGACCAGAAAACGCAAGCGCTCCATGATTTCCTTGACGATACGGCCGCCGATAAACTGTTGGCGCTCGGTGAGTTCCAGGCCCTCAAAAAACTCGAGCGATTCACGGCACGACAGGCAACAAACCTCGTAAATGGACTTGCCGCCCACGGTGACGGCGAGCATCTCAGGGCGCAAACGAGCGCCGTGGCAGCTCGAGCACGGCTCCTCGCGAATGTACTTCTCCAGGCGCGCCTTGGTGTTCTCGTTCGTCGTCTCGGTATAGCGTTCGTACAGGATGTTGCGAACGCCCGAAAACTTGGTATCCCACTGGCTGCGACGTCCGTCGAGCTTTTGGTAGTCGACCGAGATCTTCGTATCGCCCAGGCCATCCAAGAATGCACGACGCACGCGAGGGGGCAAGTCCTCCCACGGCGTATCGGTGCTCACCTTAAAGTGTTTGCAGACCGCAGCAAAAATCTGCGGATAGTAGTTCGAGTTGCCAAACAGGCTACCAAAGACTCCGTCGGCAATGGACTTCGAGGGGTCCTCGATCAACGCCTCGGCATCAACGGTTTTCTTAAAGCCCAGGCCGTCGCACTCAGGACATGCGCCATAGGGAGCGTTGAACGAAAAATCACGCGGCTGAAGATCGTCAATGGAGTGACCATGCTCCGGGCACGCCAAGGCCAACGAATACTCCAGCAGCTCGCCCTCGGTCCCCTCGGGAGCATCACGATCGGGCAGCATGTACACGTTTACATTGCCGTGAGCCAGCGTGGTCGCCTGCTCAACAGACTCGGCGATACGGCCCAGAGAGTTCTCACGGATCACGATACGGTCGACCACGACCTCAATGTCGTGTTTGAACTTCTTGTCCAGGTCGATAGGGTCGTCAAGCGAGCGCACCTCGCCGTCGACGCGCACACGGCTAAAGCCCTCCGCACGCAGGTCCTCAAACAGCTTGGCATATTCGCCCTTGCGTCCACGAACCACCGGCGCCAACACAAACGCGCGACGGCCCTCCCCCGCCGCCAGCACCTTATCGGCGACCTGATCGGTCGTCTGACGCTCAATGACGCGACCGCACTCAGGACAGTGCGGCGTTCCCACGCGAGCAAACAGCAGACGCAGATAGTCGTAAATCTCGGTTACGGTGCCCACCGTCGAGCGTGGGTTTTTGGACGTTGTCTTCTGATCGATCGACACAGCCGGCGACAGGCCGTCAATCGAGTCCAGATCGGGCTTGTCCATCTGGCCCAAAAACTGACGCGCATAGCTCGAAAGGCTCTCGACGTAACGGCGCTGGCCCTCGGCATAGATGGTATCGAACGCCAGTGAGCTCTTGCCCGATCCGGAAAGACCGGTTATGACCACGAGCTGGTCACGCGGAATGGAAACATCGATATCGCGCAGGTTATGCTCGCGCGCGCCGCGAATAACGATAGAAGAATCAGACATGGAAGCTCCTTGCCTCCTATTGCATCGAATCATACTGTCGATGAGTTTAGCGCACTCGACGCGCACAGATGTTCGTAATACAAGATTCGCAGACCTTTAGCTTTGCGTATCGGGTGCTTTGTTTCTCGAAATGCCGTGGAAAGGTTACAGTAATCTACTACTGAACTTAATTTGCCGTAACAGAGGAACGTCCATGACCGAAGATATCCCCCTTGAAATCACTTCGAGCGACATGGCCAATCTGCCCATATTCATCGCCGTCCTTATCGTGGCCACCGTCGTCGTGCGCGTGTATTTTTCAATCAAACACAATGAAAAGCCGCCCATTGCCCGCGTCTTTTGGTGCGCGACGCTCCTCATCCCGCTCGGCGTGGTAGCTGCATGGATTACGAATCAATTGCTCGTAAATGAGGACAGTTCCCTATGGGTCCTTTCTTATTCGGCGCTCGGTGCTGCCGCCGTCATACTTCTTGTCGAACCCTTGGTTTCGGGACTTATCGACCAAACCGATCTTGCGACGGGAACGGTTGCCTGTATTTGCCGTGACATCCTTGTCATCGCCGCTGTTTCAGCGCTCTCGTTCGTTTCACTCGAAATTGCCTGTAACGAAACGTTCTATCGCATTCCCGCCAACTCATTCGGGTTTTCCGTCGGGCTGCTCGCGACGGTTCTGCTCTCCCTTTATTTGCTGGGACAGCGTCATGGAGGCGTCATGGCCCTCGTGCCCGTCGCCTGTTGCATCCTTGGCATTGCCGAGCACTTCGTCATAACGTTTAAAGGCGAGGCCATCCTGCCAAGCGATATCTTGGCCCTTGGCACCGCAATGGAAGTGAGCGAGGGATACGAGTTTACCTTTACCGCCGGAATCGTAACCTCTCTAGCCCTGCTGGAGATTTCCCTGGGGCTTCTTTCGCTTATCCGACCGAGAAAGCTCCGTACGCCCACCCATGTCTTCCCCGCAATCGCCGCTAACCTCTGCGCTTTTCTGCTAGTGACCGTTGTGGGGCTCTCGGGCTTTTCCAGCATCGACTTGGAGCAGGCGCTGAATTTTGGATTTGACCGTTGGCAGCCCATCACCACGTATGCGTCTCAGGGTTTTATCACTTCGTTCACCGAAATGGTCAACGAGTTGCCCATTGAGAAGCCCGAAGACTATACGCCCGATGAGGCGCAGAGCATCGAGCAGGAGCTCGCCGCCACCTACGACAGCACGTATGGCTCGAGCGAGCAGCGCGCGGCGGCCGTTGCCCAGTTCAATGAAATCAAGCCGACGATTGTTGCCGTCATGAACGAGAGTTTTAGCGACCTTTCGTGCTTTGAGCAGCTCCAGGCGGCCGGGTACACCGGCCCCGCATTCTACAACTCGCTTCCCGACACACTTGTTCGCGGCACCATGCTCGCTTCGGTCACCGGTGGCGGAACGGCAAACTCCGAATTCGAATTTTTGACCGGAGCGACAACGGCCTTTGTCGGATTAGGCAAGATCCCCTATCAGCTGTATCAGATGAATGGCGTCAACAGCCTGGCAAGGGACCTTAAAGAGCTTGGGTATACCGCTACCGCCATGCACCCGCAAAACCCCGTCAACTACCATCGAGATAAAATCTATCAGCAGCTGGGCTTTGGAGACTTTCTTTCGATCGGCGATTTCGAAGGTGCGCCCTGTTACCATGCCGGCGTATGCGACTACGCCACCTATGACAAGATACTCGACCTGCTGAGGACCGACGACGCTCCGCAGTTCATCTTCGATGTCACGATGCAAAATCACGGCGGCTACGACTATGGCACCGTTCCCGCCGAAGAGCTGACAAACTATTGGGTCGAGGGAGCCAGCGAGGGCGCCAATAGCGCGCTCAACACCTATCTCACCTGCATCAACGCATCCGACCGGGACCTCGAGTACTTTATCAACGAGCTCCGCAATATCGGCAGACCGGTTGTTCTTGTCTTTTTTGGCGACCATCAGCCGAGCGCCGCAACGGCTCTCAACGACGAGCTGTACCCTCAGGAAGACACGGCAAGCCACGCTTTCCGCGTCTATCAGTCGACCTATTTCGTCTGGGCTAACTATGAAATCGCCGGCAATACCGAGCTCAACGTCTACGACACCGTCGGGGCAAACGAGATTGCAGCCATTACCCTTAATAAGATCGGCGCCCCGCTCACCGACTATCAAAAGGCCCTGCTTGCAACAAGATCAGATGTGCCCACCATCAATGTCGCCGGCTATCTCGGTGCCGACGGGCTGCGCTACGACTTGGAATCTGAAGACAGCCCATACACCTCGACGATCGACAAGCTGCAGCGCATGCAATACCTCGAGTTCGCCAGCAAAGTTCAGTAAGCCCGCCCATTCGCTTAGGACCATCGTATTGCAAGCACGCTCGGCCCAATTGCATCGCAAATGACTCCCGCTCGCAAACGAGGGTACAATGACGCTCGTGTCACATCGCGGGGCCCCGGCCCCAACATATACAAAGGAGTCATACATGGGTTGCGAGCACGCACAGGCCGCCGGCGGACAAACGTCGCCGTCGCAATTTGAGGAGAATACGCTGTCCGAGGTCAAGCGCGTCATCGCCGTGCTTTCCGGCAAGGGCGGTGTCGGCAAGTCGTTTGTCACCGGTGCCATCGCCACCGAGCTTGCCCGCCACGGCCACAAGGTCGGCGTCCTCGATGCCGACATCACCGGTCCCTCCATCCCCAAGATGTTCGGTATGAGCGGACGCCACGTCCATGCCCTTGGCAACCTTATGCTGCCTGAAATCTCCGAGCACGGCGTCAAGGTCATGAGCTCCAACCTTCTGCTCCAAAACGAGACCGACCCCGTCCTTTGGCGCGGTCCGGTCATCGCAGGCGCCATTAGGCAGTTCTGGAGCGAGACCTCGTGGGGCCCCATCGACTACCTGCTGGTCGACATGCCTCCGGGAACAGGCGACGTCGCGCTCACCGTCTTCCAGTCACTGCCCGTCGACGGCATCGTTATCGTCACGAGCCCGCAGGATCTGGTCTCGATGATCGTCGCCAAGGCGGTCAACATGGCCGAGAAGATGAACGTCCCCATTCTGGGCATCGTCGAGAACATGAGCTATATTGAGTGCCCCGACTGCGGCAAGAAGATCGAGGTCTTTGGCAAGAGCAAGCTCCCCGAGGTCGCAGAGCGCTATAACCTCGACATCTTGGGCACGCTTCCCATCAATCCGTCACTCGCCGAGGCCTGCGATAAGGGCGAGGTCGAGACCGCGCTGCCCGATGGCATGTTGCCCAAGGCAGTCTCTGCCGTCGAGGCTATTACCCCGCACGAGACCGACGAGGCCTAAGTGAACACGAGCGCCTTCTATGACGTCCTGGTAATCGGCGGCGGGGCTTCAGGCCTCGCCGCCGCCATTACGGCCGCACGTGCTGGCAAAAGCGTCTGCATCGTTGAGCGCGATGTCGCCTGCGGCCTTAAGCTCCTTGCGACCGGTAACGGCCGCTGCAACCTCTCCAACGAATCGATTGATCCTCAGCGGTATAACCACCCCGCATTCGTCGAATCTGTCATGGGCCCCCAACCCGAACAAGAGCTTATGGGTTTCTTCTCCTCGCTGGGCATCATGACAACCTCCGAGGAAGGCCGACTGTACCCGCGCTCCCTTCGCGCCGAATCGGTGCGCGACGCGCTTCTCAACGTTTGCGACCGCCTAGGTATCACCTTAATCTGCGGAGCCAACGTTGCCTCGGCGCACAAAGCTTCCGAAGGCTGGACACTCCAAATAGACCGTCCAGCGCGGGCACTCAAGGCAAAAAAGCACGACGACCGAAAATCGGAGCTCCGCTCGCTTCGGAAAGCGCTCGCCGATGTCCCTCGCAAGAACGAGGCCCTGCAGGCACATACCGTAATTATCGCCACGGGTGGCAACCCCACCGGTATCGCCGATACGTTTCGCCTCCCCCTCACTTCGCTGCGCCCCATCCTCTGCCCCGTATCGGCAACGGTCGTCGGCGATCGGGCGGCACTCAAGACGTTGGATGGCCTGCGCGTCGGCGCCCGCTTGACGCTCGCCCGCAATCATAATGAGCTCTGGCACGAAGACGGTGAAGTCCTGTTTCGAACCTTCGGTATCTCGGGCGTCGCTGTCTTCAACCTCTCCCGTCGTATCCAGCACGGCGATACGATCTTGCTCGACGTTTTCCCCGACCTCTCCAAAGACGAGCTGCTCGATATGCTCAACCGGCGCGTTGAGCTGCTCGGCTGCTTTTCGCCCCGCGATCCCCGTTGGCTCGACGGCATGCTCGCCCCGCAACTCTCCCGCGTCGTCTGCACAGCGTTCGAGCAGTGCCATCCAGGCTCCAACGACGTCATCCACCTGGTCTCGATCCTCAAGCACTTTAAGTTGCTCGTCGAGGGAACAGCCGAGGAGCGCTCGGCGCAGGTCACGCGTGGTGGCATATCTGTCGAGAGCATCTCAACACCCAGCCTACGCGCGCGCAGCGTTGTCGACGCCCCGCTTTACGTCTGCGGCGAAGCGCTCGACATCGACGCCGATTGCGGAGGCTTTAACCTTGCGTGGGCATGGCTCTCGGGCATTCGCGCTGCAAGCAGCCTGTAGCCGCGCAGTCTATAATCAAAAACGCATTCGGGCCGTCTGGGATACCGGACGGCCTCTTTCTTGCCTCTAAGGAGACCTCGATGATCGAAATCACCCAAGTCAACGCTTCGCTCGATGAAGTCGGCGATGAAAATGCCTGCCTCATTGTTGGCAAGCGAGTCGCCAAGCGCGTCCTACGTTGCAAGGACTCCGAGATCAAGTCCATCGAGCTCCACCGCAAGTCAATCGACGCTCGCAAAAAACGAGACGTCCATTTTATCCTGAGCTTTCGTGTTGAGCTGACCAGTCCCCACCTCGAGCGAGAAGCGGTCGACAGCGTTTCCGAACGTGACCGCTCGCGCGTACGCGCGATAGAAGACGATGGGTCTTCATTCCCCTCCCCCGTCTCCGACGCACCTCAAGAATGCCCTGTCGTTGTCGGCGCCGGATGCGCTGGCCTTTTCGCTGCGCTCACCCTTGCCGAAGCGGGTCTTAAGCCCTTGCTCATCGAGCGCGGCGACCCAGCATTTCGCCGCTCGCATGCGATCGATCTCTTTCTAAAGGAGCGCATCCTCGACCCCGAGAGCAATATCCAGTTTGGCCTGGGCGGCGCGGGGACCTTCTCGGACGGCAAGCTCAATACGGGAACCAAAAATCCCGCCCATCGCCTTATCCTCGAAACCTTCGTCGAGGCGGGCGCGCCCCGCGATATTCTGTGGGATGCCAAGCCGCACATTGGCTCTGACATCCTTCCCACGGTTGTCACCGCTATATCCCAGCGCATCGAGCAGCTCGGAGGTGTCGTCCGTTATCGAACAAAGCTCGTCGACATTCGCATCGACGCGTCTGGCGCCATCACCGGTATCGATGTCCAATCGTCCCAAGACGCCGCTTACGAGCCAATTGAGACAAAGCACCTCATCCTCGCCTGCGGGCATTCTGCTCGCGATATTTTTGAGCTCCTTAAGGACCACAACGTGGCCCTCGCACAAAAGACCTTTGCCATGGGCGTTCGCATCGAGCATCCGCAGCGCGACATCGACCGAGCCCAATATGGAGCCTTGGCGGGACATCCTGCCCTCGGAGCAGCCCCCTACAAGCTCGTCGCCCATCTTCCCAACGGCCGCAGCGTGTTCTCGTTTTGCATGTGCCCCGGCGGACAGGTTGTCGCCGCCTCTTCCGAGCAGGGCCACCTGTGCGTCAACGGCGCTAGCCTCAATGCCCGCGACGGACGCAACGCAAATGCCGCCTTGCTCGTTAACGTCACGCCTGAGGACCTTCCCAACGATGACCCGCTCGCCGGCATCGAGCTCCAGCGCGCCTGCGAGGCGGCCGCCTATCGCCTGGGCGGTTCCAACTGGAACGCACCGGCACAACTCGTCGGAGATTTCCTCGCAGGACGCGCCAGCAAGGCGCCCGGAAAGGTAAAGCCCACCTATCCGCTCGGTGTGACCTGGACGGCAATTGACGAAGCCCTGCCGCAGCATATCGTCGAGTCGCTCCGCCTGGGACTTCCCCTACTCGGAAAAAAGCTACGAGGCTACGACCGTCCCGATGCCGTTCTTACCGGCGTGGAGACTCGTTCGAGCTCACCTGTCACTGTCACCCGAGACCGAACGTGCCATGCCGTGTCGACCCCGGGCCTCTACCCTTGTGGTGAGGGAGCTGGATATGCTGGCGGCATCATGAGCGCGGCCACCGACGGCATCCGTTGTGCCGAAGCCCTGATCGCGGACCTCTAACGCACGAATTCCAGCGCGCAAAAGACACAGGCCCCGAGCTCCACAGGGAACTCGGGGCCTGTTCGCTATTTCTTAAACCGTGTACCCTGGCGTTTTCTGCCCGATGCGAACGTGGAACCCTTGCGGGCCTGCGAACGTAAGCGCTCGATCGTCTCGTCCTCAGACGCACCCTCGAGCATCGCCCGAATCTGAACGACGGCATCGCGCAGGCGCGCCGCCTCCTCAAAGTCCATGGCGGCAGAAGCGTTACGCATATCCTCTTCCATGGTTTCGACAATCCGCACAAGCTCGTCATGCGGCAATTCTTCCAACTGCTCCGCAAGTGTCTGCTCGGGCGCCACCGTTTCCGGCACGCCGCCCTCGCCCGACTCATCGGGCGTATAGAATGCACCATGGCCAAGAGAGTCGCCCTTCGAGCGTCCCTTGGAACCCACGGTTTTTTCGGCCTCGGCAATAAAACTCGAAATGTCGTTAATGGCCTTGCGGACCGTCTTGGGCACAATGCCATGCTCTTCGTTATATGCCATCTGAATCTCGCGACGGCGCTGCGTCTCCTCGATGGCTTCTTTCATCGAATCGGTCACAACGTCTGCATACATGATGACCTCGCCGTCGGCATTACGGGCCGCACGGCCAATCGTCTGAATCAACGAACGACGGTTGCGCAAGAAGCCTTCCTTGTCAGCGTCGAGAATTGCCACCAGCGAGACCTCGGGAAGGTCTAGACCCTCGCGGAGCAGGTTGATGCCAACGAGAACATCGATCTTTCCCTCGCGCAACGTTCGCAGGATCTCGACACGGTCCATCGTCGCTGTATCGGAGTGCATGTAGTTGACCTTAATGCCGGCATCAAGCAGATGGTCGGTCAGGTCCTCGGCCATGCGCTTGGTGAGCGTGGTCACCAGCACGCGCTCCTTGCGGGCCACGCGCTCGCGAATCTCGTCCTCAAGATCGTCAATCTGGCCTCGGACAGGACGAACGTCGATCTTGGGATCAAGCAGGCCGGTCGGACGAATGATCTGCTCAACGTCGTTTTGACTCACGCGCAACTCATAGTCGCCCGGCGTAGCCGAGACGTAGATGAACTGGGGAATCCTCGCCTCAAACTCATCAAAACGAAGCGGGCGGTTATCGAGTGCCGAAGGCAGACGAAAACCATGCTCCACCAGCGTGACCTTACGCGAGCGGTCGCCTTCGTGCATGCCGCGGATCTGCGGCACCGTTACATGGCTCTCATCGATGATGCAGAGCATATCCTTGGGAAAGTAATCAATCAGGGTAAACGGCGGCTCACCCGGCTTGCGACCGTCCAGATGACGCGAGTAGTTCTCGATGCCGTTGCAAAAGCCCATCGTCTCGAGCATCTCAAGATCATAGTCGGTGCGCTGCTGCAGACGCTGTGCCTCGAGCAGCTTATCAGTCGCCTTGAGCTCGGCCACACGCTTCTCGCACTCTTCACTGATTGATTTCAGAGCCGCTTTGACCTTCGGCTTCTCAGTCACGTAGTGCGAGGCCGGCCACACGGGAATGGCCTCGTACTCACGCAGCATCTCTCCGGTGACCTCGTCAATCTCGGCAATCAGCTCGACCTCGTCGCCAAAGAACTCAAACCGCAACGGATGCTCGGCATAGGGCGGATACACGTCGACAACATCGCCGCGCACGCGGAACGTGCCGCGTGCCAGGTCATAGTCATTGCGATCATATTGAATGTCGATAAGTGCATGGATAAAGTCATCGCGCTCGAGCGGCACCTTCTTGTCGACGTTCGGAGCTAGGCCCGCATAGTCCTCGGGAGAGCCAATGCCATAGATACACGAGACCGATGCGACGACGATCACATCGCGTCGAGATAGCAGTGATGCAGTCGCCTGATGTCGCAGCATCTCGACCTCTTCGTTAATCGAGGAATCCTTCTCGATATACGTATCGCTTTGCGGCACATACGCTTCGGGTTGATAGTAATCGTAGTACGACACAAAATAGACCACGGCGTTGTCAGGGAAGAATTCCTTGAGCTCGCTCGCGAGCTGAGCGGCAAGCGTTTTATTGGGAGCCATAACCAGCGTCGGCTTCCCCAGGGCCTCAATAGTCTTAGCCATCGTGAAGGTCTTGCCCGAACCAGTCACGCCCTGCAAAACCTGATAGCGATCTCCATCCCTCACGCCCTGCACAAGCGACTCAATGGCCTTAGGCTGGGAACCAGCGGGCTCGTATGGAGACACGACCTTAAACGGCACCTCGGAGCCCTCAACGCCAAAACGTTTAAGCTCTCCTCCAACACGCTCAACTTCAAATTCCGCCATGGATACTCCTAACTCATATATCTGCAGTATACGCAGGCGGCAGGCATAGTCCTATACGAACCGATCGGGATAGAGGGTCTTGTAGCGAACCCAGGCATTATTGACACGAATCAGATACGCCTGCGTCTCGGGAAAGGTGATTGCATTATGAAGCGACGTGCTCTGCTGCGCCCATCCGTCGACATTGCCCATGCCGGCGTTATAGGCGGCAATGGCACTGTCAGTCGACCCGTTAAAATACGTTAGAAGATACGAAAGATACGCACAGCCAAACTCGATGTTCGTAGCGGGATCGTTAAGGCTGTCGGCTGAATACTCGCTACCATCGACAAGGCCCTTGGCGATCATATCCTGGGCAGTCTCGGGCATCAGCTGCATCAATCCCTGAGCACCCTGATTCGACTCGGCCTCGGGATCCCAATTCGATTCCGACTTAATGACAGCGCACACCAGATACGGATCCAGATTATGCGAAATACTGGATTGTTTTACATACGCCTCGTAGTCAATCGGATACAGCGGCTTAAAGAAAGCGGCAGGAGCACACGAGTAGACGAGCGAAATAAGGCCGAAGACGAACACAACGGCAAGTGGCGCCTCGCGATACCACGTAAAGAAACGTGCCTTAGGCATCGGCCTCCTCCTTATCCGGAGTATCTATAAACCCGTGGCATGCAAGCCATGAGTCAAGCTGCTCAAAGAGCGAATTATCGGCTGCCGAATTATCAATCACCGTTGTAGCGAGATTGCACAGCGCAGACTCATCGGGCTGGCAAGCAGAACGGGCATCGAAATCAGATGGCTCCATGCCACGTTGAATAGCGCGCTCGCGACGAACTGACAAAGGGGCGCTAATGACCAGAATTTCATCAGCCAAGCCAAATGCATCCTCAAAACCAGTCGGAGCAGAAACCTCGACCACCGCAAAGGGATAACGGGGAGATGAAACCGTACAACAAACCGGATCGAGAATCCTAAGCGAAAGCTGTTCAATCAGAACGGGATGCACGATGCCATTGAGCCGTGCGACCGAATCAGGAGAAGCGAAAGCTCGAGAAGCGAGGATGCTGCGGCGAATGCCGCCTTCCTCATCCAAAATGTCCCAACCGAATTCATCCGCGAGTGCATTGACGATATCAGAGCCCGGCACATACAGCGATTTTGCAAGCTCATCCAGATCGATTAGCATAGCGCCACGAGATTCGAAATAGCGGCAGGCAGTCGACTTACCCGAAGCAATATTGCCCAAGACAAATACGGTAAACATCAAGCCCTCCCTAACGCCAATGCGAGTAATTATCGCTCAAATACACTAGAAGGACTCAAAATACAGCCAAAGAGTAAGAGCGCATACGGGGGAGCTAGGTCCCAAAGCACAACGTGTATACAACGCAAAAAGGGGGAGGCCGCGAGGCCTCCCCCTTCTCAATTCAAGCGCACGGCTCGGTGCCGTCCACCGGTCAGCGGCGCCCTGGCCTCCCACG
>UQIL01000022.1 GCA_900541025.1 uncultured Collinsella sp.
ATGAGCCTCATCCGGGTTACCGACAACGGCTGCGGCATCGCCGCCGCCGAGGCGGAGACCGCCTTTCTCCGCCACGCCACCAGCAAACTGCGCACCGAGTACGATCTGGAGGCCATCGGCACCCTGGGATTCCGGGGAGAGGCTCTGGCCGCCTTCGCCGCCGTGGCCGTCACGGTCTATATCTGCATCTGGGTGCTGGCGCTCTGCGTGTGGATCGTCGCGGTGGCACTCGGGGGCGTGGGCGTAGTTGAGCTCCTGCTTGCCGTAAGCGGCGTCATCATCGGCCACTTCCCGTACGCCCTCGCCTCGGCGGGCGTGGGGCTCGGCCTCGTCGGCGTGGCGCTCTTCGTTGGTGCTGGCGCTTGGGCAGCCTCAAAACAAATTGCGCGCCTCTCGGCGCTCTGGGCGAGGAAGGCCGCCTCGCCCTTCTGGAAGGGTAAGGGCGAGAAGGGCGGCGCTGCCGCGCATCTCGCGGCGTAGAAAGGAGTGAGTACCATGACCAGTGCGAAGAAGATCTACCTCGCCGTGGCGGGCGGGCTCGTTGCCGCGGGTGTTGTCCTCGCGGGCATTGGCTTTATCGCTTCGGGTTTCGACCCGGCCGTGTTCACAACCCATATAGACACACGCGACAGCACCATCGTGCTCGGCGGCGTCGAGGTGGACGACCCGATGGGCCTCCCCCTCATCGAGCAGCTCGCCAATCTGGGCGAGATCGACACCTCCGGCGTCGCGGATCCCGCCGCGCCCTAGGCGCAGCGAGCCCGGGCGCTCTGCCCGCCAAGCTGCGTAAGCCGGCGAAACCCGAACCTCAACCTCTACGCAACTGGCCCCAAGCCTGCGCCGATTCGCTCTCAGCGCCGCGCGGGGGCCCGTGACGCATGCCCAAAAAGGTACGAGGAGAAAGGAACGCGATGACGACAACCACGCCCTTCCGCCTTCACGGGGCCACGCAGGACCGGAAGCGACTGGGCCGTGCGGTGGGGCTGTGCTTGGATTGGCTACACTGATATGGACAGTTCCGTGAGGGGCGCGAGAGGCGGGACTCTGGGGAGATCTTCGAGGAGGAGTGTCTCGACTGGAAGCGTGGGTTCAGTGGAGCAGGAACCTAATCTCTGTCTCTCTTGCTTTTTTGATTTGTTGAGAAGCCGGCATTTGGGGGCATTTTGGATAGCGAACAGTTCAAACAAGAAGCTGAGAAAATAGAACAAAGCCTGAGTGCCTTGAGAGTCGCCGAGCGCAATGCAGTGATTCCCTTCATGAACGGCGACTTTACCCAATGGGATCTATATCTGGCATCCTCCTCTGAGTATGCGATGAGACTGATAGACGGATTCATCTCCATGCTCGAGTCGAGGAATCTTGTTTGCGTCGCCCAGCTTCTCCGCGCACAGGTTGGAGTCTGCCTGCGGACATTCGCATTATTCGCCGCCGAAGACCAGGATGACTTTCCCCCAAAAGGCTGCCAAGTACCATGGCGTGAGCGTTGGGGTAGCCATCATTCAGCGTGGATACATCCGGATGCGCATAGATCCAGACGATTCCAACGTTCTCGTATTTCCCGTGCAGGTAATCGAAGAGGGCAGGCGACACCATACAGTTGCCGCCGACGGTCACGACTCTGTCGGGGTTTTCTGCCGCAAGCTTCCTCTGCGCATCCTGAATCCCCGCCAGGACTTCGTCCTCGGCATAGATGCGAACTGTCTCCCATTTCTCATGTCCAAGTTTTGGGACGCGTTTCACAATGTCGAGTGGGACTCCTGGACAGTCGGATCACGTGGTGGCCCCCTTTGAGAGGGTCACGAGCATCACGGTTCCGTTCTCGGAATTTGCTTCGACCTCTACCGTGCCACCGTGAAGCGCTGCAATCTCCCAAACAAGCGCTAGCCCGAGTCCTGCGCCGCCATATGCCCTGCTGCGGGATTTGTCTAGACGAAAGAACGGCTGGAAGATGCTTTCTCGGTACTGTTTGGGTATTCCCGGTCCCTGGTCCTCGACTCGCAGGAACACGTGGCTGTCGCTGTCGCAGATGGAGACGTTGACAGTCGAGCCGGAGCGGCTGTAACGGATGGCGTTTTCGACCAGATTAAACACCAGCCGATAGAGGAGCGTGTCGCTCCCGATTACTAAAGCGTCTCCAGCACAATTGAGGGCTATGCCCTTATTTTCGGCAAGTGGCGCAAGATCGGTGAGGACCTCTTCGGACAAGGGACCAAGTTCAACATCGTCATCGCAAGGAACGCTGCGGAGCTCACTCATCTCGAGCAATACCTTGGTCATTCGAGACATGCGCTCGGTTTGTTCTTGTAGCAGGCCGAGCAGCTCGGCTGTTTCGGGTCGCAAACCGGAGTGCTCGGAGATGAAAAGTTCAATCTGTGCTTGCATAAGGGCGAGCGGGGTGCGCAGCTCGTGTGCGGCGTTGCCGGTAAACTGACGCTGTGCAGAGAACCCTTCGCCAAGACGGGAGATCATGTCGTTGAAAGAGGCGCTGCATCGTTGTAGCTCGGTGGGCACATCTTCACTGAGTCTGATTTCGCTTAGGTTGTCAGGCTGCACACGCTCAACCTGGGCTGCAAAAGCCCGTAGCGGTTTGAGCGCACGACCGCTCACAAAGTATGCCAGCGCGCCGCCAAGGAGTGTGACTTCAGCCGTGATGTACCAGGCTGTCGTGCCAAAAGACTCCTGTGCGTCGTTTACGACGATTGTGACCTTGTCATCGAGGGCCGTTTTCGTTGGGTCGAACACCTGGGGCGAATCCGCGCCGGCAGCGTTAATGGCCGAGATGTCGCTGCCGATGGCATCCATGTAGCGCATGCCCGTATAGCCGACCAGGCAGTTCGTCAGCACGCATGCCGCACACGTGAGCAGTGCTGTCATAATCGTTATGCGCCATTGCAGGGAAAGCCTTTTCATTCGCTATCCTCCATAACGTAGCCCTCTCCAATCCGATTGCGAATCGGGTCGTATCCCAAAGTGCTGCGTAGCTTTTTGCGGAGTGACGAGATGTGAACGCGGGTTGCGTTGCTAAAGCTGTTTACGCTGCTATCCCAAACGTGCTCGATAAGCTCCTCTTGACTTACCGGACGCCCCTGATTAAGCATCAGGTATTCCAAGATTCCCGTTTCCTTGCGCGTAAGAGATAAGGCCTCGCTGTCCGCGGAAGCGATGCGCGCCTTGATGTCAAAGCGGAGCTTTCCGCAGGTTAAAACTATGTCGCTTTGTGTAAAGCGCCTGAGGGTAAGGCTGCGGATCCTTGCCGCAAGCTCGTCCAGATGAAACGGCTTGGTGAGGTAATCATTGGCGCCGGCATCGAGTCCGGCGACTTTATCGGATACTTCGCCGCGTGCGGACAGAATCAGTACCTTAGTCTCGCAGTCAGTTTTCCTAAGTTCCCTGAGTACGGTCATGCCGTCGATGCGGGGAAGGTTGAGGTCGAGTACCACGAGGTCAAAGGCCTCGACGCCCAGCAGGTCGAGCGCCTCCTGTCCGTCGTGACAGCAGTCGACGCTGTATGCCAGGTTTCGCAAGCTGCGCGCAATTGCATCGCACAGTGCTCGCTCGTCCTCGACGATCAAAATACGCATAACAGTCTCCTTGCACATTTCAAATCGCGCTTAACACGGATTTTATAGCCGATATGGTCCAATGGTCGCGTAACGAAAGGAGTGGTCAGGTTGTTCAAAGCGGTAAAACCCGTGGTACAGGTCGCTTTGTTGATCGTCGGAATTGCCATGGTGTGCTTTGGTGTTATGCGTGGCGAGGCGGATGCCGTGCTGGCCAAAGCGATTAGGCTGTGCTTGGAGTGTATCGGAATTGGATAAAAGAGAAAACACTGCGTCGCATGTTTTGGCCCGATTTCGCGGATTCATTCAGGCGGCGGCGACGCTGGTCACCAATATTCACCTGCCAAACTTTGCCAAAGGCGGCATCTATCAGGGCGCGGGAAAAACAGTCTGCGTACCTGGACTTAATTGCTATTCGTGCCCCGCGGCATCGGGTGCGTGCCCCATCGGGTCGTTCCAGTCGGTGGTGGGTTCATCCAAGTTCAACTTTTCTTACTACGTCACCGGTACGCTCATTTTGCTCGGCGTGCTGCTGGGACGCTTTGTATGCGGCTTTCTATGCCCGTTTGGCTGGCTGCAGGAGCTGCTTCATAAGATTCCCGGCAAAAAGTTCTCCACGAAAAAGCTCAAGCCGCTCACGTACATCAAGTACGTCGTGCTGCTGTTTGCCGTGGTGCTGCTGCCCGTCTTGGTGGTTAACGACGCGGACATGGGCGACCCGTTCTTTTGTAAGTACATCTGTCCGCAGGGCGTACTCGAGGGCGCCATTCCACTGGCCATTGCCAACGCCGGCATTCGATCTGCGTTGGGACATCTCTTTACTTGGAAACTTGCCGTTCTCATTGCCGTGGTAGTGCTGGGTGTTTTGTTCTACCGCCCCTTCTGCAAATGGATTTGTCCACTCGGTGCATTCTATGCGCTTATGAATAGGGTGTCCCTACTGGGGATTCGGGTTGACGCATGCAAATGTGTCTCGTGCGGCAAGTGCTCAAAGGTTTGTCAGATGGACGTTGATGTGGTCCGCGCACCCAATCATGCCGAATGCATCCGGTGCGGAAAGTGTATCGGGGCCTGTCCCGTCGATGCCATTAGCTATCGCTATGGCCTGGATGTGTCGGCGGAAAAGCTCCCCTTGACCGCCGATAAAAAGTAAACAAGCTTCGACAAAACGGAGGAATGACTATGAAGCTTTCTAAGATTGCGGCCCTGTTTATGGTGCCGGTATTGGCCTTGTGTCTTGTGGCATGTTCGGCGCCCGGTGGCAATGCGAGCGAATCTGCGAGCTCCGATCCTAAGATCGCAGAACTCACTGCGCAGAAGCCGACCAATGCCGACGAGGCCGCCGAGCTGTATGCGAAGCTCATGCAGAAGGAGAACGAGATCTTTTCGAGTGATAACGCGCTGTGGGAAAAGGTATTCAATGCGGCAAATAAAGACTCGGCAATGATTGAGGACGGCAGCAATTACGGCGATTTCCTGCTCAAGACCATCGACGGTGCCAAGGATGAGTTCACGGCGGATGAGCTTAAGACACTCAAGGCCGGTGCACAGCAGATTAAGGAGATCGAGGACAAGCTCGAGAGCCTGGAGAAGGAGTTCCCCGGCTGTGGAAGCACGCCGAGTGCAGGCGAGAGCGTCGACGCTTCGACCGCTGGCATGACGGCTGGTGCCAATGCTTCGAGCGAGGCGACGAAGTTCCCCAGCTTTACGGGCAAGGACCTGGATGGCAACGACGTGAACAGCGACGAGCTGTTCTCTAAGAACAAGGTCACCGTCATGAACTTCTGGTTCACTACTTGCAAGCCGTGCGTGGGCGAGCTGGGCGATCTTGAGAAACTGAATCAGGAGCTTGCCGAGAAGGGCGGCCAGGTCGTGGGCGTCAATTCCTTTACGCTCGATGGCAACAAGGGCGAGATTGCAGATGCCAAGGACGTGCTGAGCAAGAAGGGCGTGACGTATAAGAACATCTGGTTCAAGTCGGATAGCGAGGCCGGTAAGTTCACGTCAAATTTGTTCTCGTTCCCGACAACGTATGTCATCGATCAGAATGGCAACATCGTAGGGGAGCCCATCGTGGGAGCCATCAGCTCCGCCGAGCAGCGCGCTGCACTCAACAAACTTATCGACCAGGCGATTGCGAATAGCGAGCAGTAAAGGCTGAGTACACGTAGTGTGACAAAGGGACAGTCCCTTTGTCACATTGTCGATGTTGTGTGCGGGACGGTGCGCTGTGTGGCGTGCCGTCCCGTTCGTTTTTGCCCGGTTCGTTACATTCCTCACTGGTGTCGGCAAAAAATGGGAATAGAGTAGGACAAACGCGTCGAATACGAACGGCGGGGGAGAGCGGGCGAGTGCGCCTGCGCGGGAGAGGTTGCCGTCCATGCTGGAGCTCAAAGATATTTGCAAAAGGTACGTCACGCAGTCGTTTACGCAGGTGGCGCTCGATAGCGTGAGCTTGGCCTTTCGCGATAACGAGTTCGTGGCCATTCTGGGCCCTTCGGGTTCGGGCAAAACTACGATGCTCAACGTCATTGGCGGGCTTGATCATTTTAACTCGGGCGACCTTCTGATCGATGGCATTTCGACCAAGGACTTCCGCGACCGCGACTGGGACGCCTACCGCAATAACCGCATCGGTTTTGTGTTCCAGAGCTATAACCTCATTCCGCATCAGACCATCTTGGAAAACGTGGAGCTGGCGCTTACTCTTACGGGTGTGGGTCATGCCGAGCGCCGGCAGCGTGCGCGCGAGGCGCTCGAGTCGGTCGGTCTGGGCGAGCATGTGAACAAACGCCCGAGCCAGCTTTCGGGCGGACAGATGCAGCGCGTAGCTATTGCCCGCGCCCTAATCAACGATCCCGAGATCGTGTTGGCAGACGAGCCGACCGGCGCCCTGGACTCAACGACGTCTGTGCAGGTCATGGACTTGCTCAAGGAGGTTGCGCGCGACCGCCTGGTCATCATGGTCACGCACAATCCCGAGCTGGCGTACCAATACGCCACGCGCATCGTCAACCTGGCGGACGGCAAAATCACCGACGATTCCGATCCCTTTGACGCCGCTGGGACTGCGCGTCGCGAAGCCAAGCCCACACGCAAAACCTCGATGAGCTTTGTGACGGCGTTGGGGCTTTCGGCGCGCAACCTCATGACCAAAAAGGGCCGTACGGCCATGACGGCCTTTGCGGGCTCGATTGGCATTATCGGTATCGCGGCGATTCTGGCGCTCTCAAACGGTGTGAACAACTACATCAAAAAGGTCGAGGAGGATACGCTCTCGAGCTATCCGCTTACCATCTCCAAGCAGGATTACGACCTGTCGTCCATGATGGGCGGGCAGGGGACTGCAGAGGATGACGGGGGAGCGAGCAGCGCCTCCGACAGCGAGGACGATTCGGTCGAGAAGTCCGATAAGATTCCCGTGGTCACGGCCGTAAAGGATATGTTTGCAAGTGTTAAGTCCAACGACATGACGAGCTTTAAGGCATGGCTCGATGCCGGTGGCGACGGCATCGACAAAGAGGTCAACGCTATTCAGTACGGCTATGGCGTAACGCCGGTTGTCTATCGCACGGGCAAGGGAGACGAGAAGCCCGTGCGTCTGGTGCCCAATGCCATGACCGAGGCCATGAGCGGCGGCGCGAGCTCGGCAGCAACGGTGAGCATGGAGTCCATGGGAACCTCGGTCTTCAACGAAATGATCGACGACCAGAGCCTGCTCGACAGCCAATACGACGTCGTGGCGGGGCATTGGCCTACGTCTGCTAACGAGGCCGTGATGGTGCTTTCGAGCCGTGGCACGGTGGGCGACTATACGCTCTATAGCATCGGTGCGTTGGAAATCGATGAGCTCAACGACCTGGTCAACAGTGCCATGACGGCTGACGGCGGGGTCGAGACGCCCGAGACCGCTGCCGACTTTACCTACGAGGATGCGTTGTCTACGACGTTCAAGGTGTTGTCGCCGGCAGATGCGTATCGCAAAAACGAAGAGACCGGCATGTGGACCGATATGTCCGGTGACGCCGACTTTATGGCAGCCAAGGTTGCCGATGGCATTGACGTGCGCATTGTGGGCGTGGTGCGGCCCAACGAGACGGCCAACGCGAGCGCCCTTTCGCCCGGTATCGCCTACACACATGCGCTGACTCGCCAGCTTATGGAGCGCGCGGCCGATTCGAAGATTGTGCAGGAGCAGCTTGCTCATCCCGAGACGGATGTCTTTACCGGCAGAACGTTCGACGAGCTGCAGGGCGAGGCCAAGCAGGGCGTGGACCTGGGTAGCATGTTCAGCGTTGACGAGGCGGCGCTCAAGAGCGCGTTCTCGTTCGATACGTCTGCGCTCTCGGGTGCGGCCGGCGGTATGGACCTGTCTGGTCTTGACTTGTCCGGGCTGGACATTGACCTTTCGGGCGTTGGTAAGGACATCGACTTCAGCGACATCATGGCCAAAACGCCAACCCCAGATTTCTCGGGTATCTTTGACGGTCTGGAACTCACGCCCGAGCAAATGCAGCAGGCGGGAACGCTTGCCAACCAGCTGTTTGAGGGCTTTTTGCAGTCTGATCAGTTTAGGGCGCTGACACCCGAAGATCTTAAGGACACGTCAAAGCTTGCCGCCGCGTTCTCGGCGTATCTTGAGAGTGATACGGCAGCCCAGCAAATCCTGGCCCAGCTCAAAGCGCTGGGCGGCGATGCCTTGGCCGAGCGCCTGCAACAGGCGATGACCGACTATGTCCAAAAGCAGCTGGCTCCGTATCTGCAACAGGCAATGGACCAGGTGACCAAGACAATCAGCGACCAGATAGCGACAACGGTATCGTCCCAGCTTAAAGCGGGCGCGGCAGGGCTCATGGGTCAGATGGCGACGCAGATGTCTTCGAGTTTTGCCAACCTGGCGAGCGCCATGCACGTGGATGGGAGTGCCTTTGCTCGTGCTATCCATTTCAACATGGACGCCGAGGACCTGAGCTCGCTCATGATGAGCTATGCGAAGGCATCGAAGCTCACCTACGACAACAATCTGACCACGCTGGGCTATGCGGACGAGGCAGACCCCATCTCGGTCAAGATTTTCCCGCGCGACTTTGAGGCCAAGGAGCGTGTGCTCGACCATATCGATGCGTATAACAAGCAGGTCAAAGCCGCCGGGCACGACGAACAAGCAATCTCGTACACCGACTATATGGGCATCATCATGGGTTCGGTGACCGACATCGTAAACACCATCAGCTTGGTGCTCATCGCGTTTGTGAGTATTAGCCTGGTGGTGAGCTCCATCATGATTGGCATCATCACGTACATCAGCGTGCTGGAGCGTAAAAAGGAGATTGGCATCTTGCGCGCGATTGGCGCGTCGAAACGCAACGTGGCCAATGTGTTTAACGCCGAGACGTTTATCGAGGGCCTCATCGCCGGCGTCTTTGCCATCGTCGTCGTGGTGCTCGTGAGCTTCCCGGTCAATGCCTGGGCGCTTGCGACCAAGCAGGTTCCCAACCTGATGAGCCTGCCCGTTCAGGACGCGCTGGTGCTCATTGGAATCTCGGTGCTTCTGACGGTGGTTGCCGGCTTGCTGCCGGCCCGTAGCGCGTCCAAGAAAGACCCCGTGGAAGCCCTGCGCTCCGAATAATGTGACAAAGGGACTGTCCCTTTGTCACGTTGGATGAAAAGGCGCGGGAAGGGGGTGGCCCCTCCCGCGCCTTCTAGTTTGTTTTGCCCATCAGCGTGATACGGATGCTTGGATGGGTGTACTCGTCAAACTCGTCCTCGGGATCCGTATCAAACGAGTAATACGTTTTGACTGGCTCGTCACTCGTCCTGATAGAGATTCTCTCGTAGAGCGAGCCGTTCAAAAATGCCTGTCTAAACTTTTCGGGGAGCTTATGCGGTGCCAGGAGCTCGGGGCTCACCGTCTTGACGTTTACGGCTTGAACGGCAGAGAACAGCTCGTCCAGGTCGCGCTCGATGCGGGCGAGGTTGTCCTCAAGGCTCGCACTGGGGTCGACCTCTGCCGCGTAACTCACTTCCTTGAGTGTCCCCTTGTTGTCAAAGTCCAGGTAGGTATAGGCCTTTTGGGTATCGGAGTCGCCTTCGTGCAGATAGCCGCGGACGTGATAGCCGTAATCTTGATATCGCTCGTAGGGGTCATCGGCAGACACGTACTCGCATGCGGGCTCTAACGCCTTGCGGGCGATGGCGATCTGCTCGGCCGCGGCCGCGGCGTTCTCCTGCATCTCGATGTTTCCCTGCGCCAGCTGCGGGATATAGGCGCCGCACACGATTGCGAGGGGCAGCGCCACAAGCGCGACGATCCACTTTTTTGCACGGGGGACAGGCACGCCACAGGCCTCTACCATGGCCTTTGCGTTGGCAAAGCTCTCGGCAAGCACGTCTGCCGCGGTGGCGACGGCTCCTACGGCAGCGGCGACTTCTGCCGCGCCGCCCAGGTTGCGTGCGGTCTCGTTGTCGCTGTTCTTGAGCAGGCGCGCGGCGGCCTGCGTGCCAACGACGCCCGCAATCTGTGCCGAGCGATCTTTTTCGCTCTGCTCGACGGCAAGTCGGTGCTGCATTTCTCGCCACTGCTTACCGCGCATGCCAAAGCGCGGCGCGAGAGTGCAGTAGCAGAATATGATGAGCTCGACGACGGCGAGTGCCAGGGCGGCCATCATGCCCGTGTCTTGGAATCCTTCATGATGGAAGACGATGTCGTCGATCATCTCGAAAGGAATGATCAATAAGGGCAGCACGAATGCCATGGCAAGCGCCGCACCGGCAACCTTGGGGCAGATGCAGTATCGCTGGATACGTTTGCGTTCTTCTTCGGAAAGTGTTGCCATAGCTGATCCTTGGTGTCGTGGCGGTCGTTGTGGCGCACGGGGCGCGGGCGCATCAGTTTGAGCTAGCGCTGGATAAGAATATGGAGCAGGATGCCGATGCCTCCAACCGAGATGAGCGCAAGCAGAGATATCTGCGACGTGGTCACGACGTTCTCCTTTGGCGCGATACCGTCATATGTGACTCAGTATAGAGAATCCCGCCATCGATGAGCTATTGCAGGGGGGCTCGATTCTCATCATTTTCCGTCTGTAGCGCACACGTGTACCTGAGTATAAATGGGTGGCAGGGCGTTTGTTCTTTGCGACCGGCAACCGGCGCTTAAAGGGAATGTGACAAAGAGACTGTCCCTTTGTCACGCGTAAAAGCAAGGAAGTCGCAAGGTCTGGGGCGGGGATGCTGGTATACGCCTCGGATACAATCGAAGCCATGCTAGAAAGAGGCTCCGATGATTAGAAAATCATTCTTCAACCCGTTTTCGTCGCTGCTGCTTGCACTTGCCGGCTTGGCCTTTTTGGTCGACGTCGTACCGCAGGCGCAAGGCCAGACAGGCGTGTTTGCACCCGCCGTGCTGTTTTTGATGTGGTTGGTCGGCGGCCTGGTGCGCCTGTTCTACGAAAACGAAGCCAAGCGCAGCTTCGACCGGCACATGTTTAAGGCGAACCATGCGGCCGTTTGGAAACGCGTCGACGCTTACTGGATCCAAGTCGATGCCGATCAGCTCGTGCCCGGCGATGTGATTCGCCTGTATGCCGGCATGCTCTGCCCGGTCGATGCGGTCCTTGCCAAGGGCGACCACATCCTTGTCTCCGAATCGTCGCTTACGGGCGAGAGCGGCCAGGCCGCCAAGCGGGAGGGTGATGCCGTCCGTGCTGGAACGACCATCGTTGACGGAAAGGCTTCGGCAACCGTTCTCGATCGCGTTGCCGAGGAGCCGCCCACACCGCCGCGGCGCGCTCGACTAGGCACGCAGCTTGGCGCTGGGGCCAGGAGCGTCTGTGCCGCCCTGGTAAGGTGTATGCTCATCGTGCTGCCGTTTGTCATTATGATTCGAGGTTTTGTGCTGGGCGACTGGGCGCAGGCCCTGCTGTTTGCCCTGGGCACGGCCGTTGGCCTGGTCCCCGAGATGCTGCCAGTCGTCACGAGCGTGTGTCTTTCGGGCAGTGCGCATCGCCTCAAGAACAAACAGGTCATCGTTAAAAACGTTGACGCCATGGAATCCCTTGGCTCCATGGACGTGGTGTGTGTGGACAAGACGGGTACGCTCACCGAGGACGCCGCGGTGCTCGAGTACTATACCGATATCCTGGGCAACGAAAGCGAACAAACGCTCAACCTGGCGTATTTGGAGAGTACGAGCCAGGTGGCGGCCGCCAACCAGCTCAACCGGGCCATTGTCGATGCCTGCGCCGCGCCCGAGTTGCATCTCGCCGCCAAAGACCTCACCAACGCATTTACCCTGCACGCATCTGATCCTTTCGACCACGTCACCAAGGCTTCGGGCGTTAAGCTCGATGCCACGCCTGGGGCGCTTGGTTGCCTGGGGCTGCAGGCTCGCCCTGGCAATCACTTGACCATCGTAAAGGGCGAGGTCGAAAGTGTGTGCGCTCGTTGTGCCTGGGCCGACTTTAAAGGCGAGCTCGTCCCCATGGACGCCGCGGGCCGCCAGAGCGCCTATGAGGTTGCCGAGGACATGCGTGCCGACGGCATCAAGGTCCTCGCCGTTGCCTACAGCACAGCGTCTTCGGACTGGGGCGACCTGGTGCTCTGCGGCTTTTTGGGCTTTTTCGATCGGCCCAAGGCAAGCGCTCGCGCCGCCGTGCGCGCGCTGTCCGACCTTTCCGTTGAGGTGCGCGTGCTTACCGGTGACTCGGCTTCGGTTGCCCGGTCAACCTGTTCGCGCCTGGGCATTCCTGCCGATAACGTTATCACCGGCAGCATGCTCGATGCCATGGAGGAGTCCGAGGCGCTTTTTCGCGTGGGGCGTACTCGTGTGTTTGCCGAGCTCACGCCCGCGCAAAAGGCTCATATTGTCAGTCTCATTCGGCTCTCTGGCCATACGGTCGGCTATATCGGCGATGGCGTGAACGATGTGCCGGCGCTTACGTCGGCAGATGTCGGCATCGTTGTGGACTCGGCGGCAGCGGAATCCAAAAAGGTTGCTGATCTGGTACTGCTTGAGCGTGACCTGGGCGTGGTCGCCGAGGGCGTCAGCGAAGGCAGGACTTCGTTTGCCAACGCTTCCAAGTACATTCGCATCGCGTCGAGTTCCAACTTTGGCAATATCTGCTCGCTTGCTGCCTCGAGTATCTTCCTGCCGTTTTTGCCGGCGACCGCCGCTCAGCTGCTTTTGCTCAACCTGTGCTATGACGCCGCCTGCCTGGCGCTCTCGTGGGATAACGTCGACGATGCGGAGATCGCTCGTTCCAAGGCATGGTCGGGCAAGGGCCTCGGCAGCTTTATGCTTCACTTTGGCTTCGCGAGTTCGGCGTTTGACGTCATCACGTTTGCCATTTTGCTTCTGGGCGTTTGCCCCGCGGTGTGCGGTGGGTCCTTTGCCACGTTGGGCGCTGCGGGCCAGGCGGCCTTTATCGCGACCTTCCAGACCGGATGGTTGCTGGAGTGCGCTTGGACCGAATCGCTCGTGCTCCTCGTCTTGCGAGCGCGGAACGTTCGCGACGGGGGCCGGCCGTGTCGTCCGCTCGTGATAATGGTCGCCACAATGCTTATCGCCTCGGCTCTTCTCGCGCTGAGCCCTGCCGCGCAACTGCTCGGCCTTGCCACGCTGCCCATGTGGTATCTGGGCATCGTCGCGCTGCTGAGCGTGTTGTATCTTGTTGTTGCTTCGACGATCAAGCGGGTCTATCTGGCCCGCTCGAGCAGCTTGTTCTAGGGCGGTTCTATGCGTACCAACAGAACCAACATCGCGATTACGCCGGCCGAGGCCGCCGAGCTCAGCAGCGCGCTGTTCTCGTCTGGCAGCGCTGCCGCCCTGGAGCTCGCGCCCGTGTTTGCCGATATCGCATCGGGCAAGCTGACTGCTATCGAGCTGGCGGTTGCCGGCTCGCAGGCAAGTGCCGCCACTGGACCCATCGTTATCGGCGAGCTTTCGATCGACCTGGCCTCGCGCACCGTCAAGGTGTCGGACGCGCCGGTCTCGCTCACGCCCAAGGAGTTCGACATCCTTGCCTTTTTGGCGAGCAACCGGGGTACGGTCTTTAGCAAAGAGGAAATCTACCGGGCGGTGTGGCAAAACGAGTATCTGCTCGATGACAGCAACATCATGGCCTTCGTCCGCAAAATTCGAAAGAAGATTGAGCCCGAACCAGACAACCCCCACTACCTGCTGACTGTATGGGGCGTGGGCTACAAAATGGCCGAGTAACGCTTCGGGTATTCGCTCCCATCAATCCAAATAGTCACTTTGACAATCCTTGCCAAATCGCAAGAAAGCCGCAAGAAACCAGCCATGTGCTCGGTCTTGCGGCTTTTCTATTCTGTAGACAGTCGCGGACGCGAAAGAGAGGTGAGGACCGTGAGCGGCAGTGACAGTACCAGTGAGGCAGAGCGATGTCTGTCAGCGCAGGTCCACCTTAATGGCGGGCGTCGCGGTTAGACGGCTCTGCATCCGATCGACAGAACGGAGCAAGGCAATTGAAGAAGCTGAATATGCGCCATACGCCATCTGCGGTTCAGGCGCAAAACGAACTAATCAGGCATCGCGCAGAGGGCCGCATCCAGCATGCAGCAACTATCCCGCTGATGGACGCCATGTCCTGGGTGGGCTCGAACCTGGGTGGTCTAGACCGTGATGAGGTCGCGCACAGCGAGGCCGATAACGGATGCAATGTGGTCACGCGCGGCAAGAAAAAGTCGCTTGCCCGCAAGCTTGCGGATGCATTCGTCAATCCCTTTACGGCAATTCTGTTCTTCTTGTCCATTATTTCGGCAACGACGGACATGGTGTTCCCGGCGTTGTCGATGATGGGCAGCACGCCGGAGGACTTTGACCCACTGACGGTGATCATCATCACCACGATGGTGGTGCTTTCGGGCACGCTGCGCTATGTCCAGGAAGAGCGCAGCGGCAATGCGGCCGAAAAGCTGCTCGACATGATCACGACCACCGTGACGGTCACCCGCAAGGATGCCCCCAGGACCGAGATTCCCATCGACGACGTGGTGGTCGGCGACATCGTGCATCTGTCCGCCGGCGACATGATTCCCGCCGACGTGAGGATTATCGAGGCCAAGGACCTCTTTGTGAGTCAGGCCAGCCTGACGGGCGAGAGCGAGCCGGTCGAGAAGGTCCCCGCGACCTGCACCGAGTCCGATTCGGCCACGTCGTTCGAGAATATTGCCCTCATGGGTAGCAATGTGATCTCGGGCAGCGCGACGGCGCTCGTGTTTAGTGTGGGCGAGCAGACCCTGTTTGGTTCCATGGCGTCGAGCCTGTCCGATGACGCTGTGGAGACGAGCTTTTCCAAGGGCGTCAACAGCGTCTCGTGGGTGCTCATCCGCTTTATGATGGTTATGGTTCCGTTTGTCTTTTTGATCAACGGCGTTACGAAGGGCAATTGGCTCGATGCCGGCCTATTCGCCATCAGCATTGCCGTGGGTCTGACTCCCGAGATGCTGCCCATGATTGTTACCACGTGTCTTGCCAAGGGCGCCGTGGCCATGAGTAAAAAGCAGACGATCGTTAAGAACCTCAACTCGATTCAAAACTTTGGCGCGATGGACGTGCTGTGCACCGACAAGACCGGCACGCTTACGCAGGACCAGGTGGTGCTGGAGTATCACTGGAATATCGACGGCCGGGAGGATTCGCGCGTTTTGCGCCATGCCTACCTCAACAGCTATTTCCAGACGGGCTACAAGAATCTGATGGATCTGGCGATCATCAAGTGCACGGAGGAAGAGGAGCAAAACGACCCGAGTCTCACCGATCTTTCCGAGGCCTACGTGAAGGTCGATGAGGTGCCGTTCGACTTTGCGCGCCGTCGCCTCACCACGGTGGTGCGCGATCGCAGCGGCAAGACCCAGATGGTTACCAAGGGCGCGGTCGAGGAGATGCTCTCGGTGTGCTCGCATGCCGAGATCGACGGCGGCGTTCATGTGCTGGATGACGAGGTGCGCGAGCGCATCCTGGCAACAGTTGCCGACCTTAATGACGACGGTTTCCGCGTACTGGCGATTGCTCAAAAGTCCAACCCGTCACCCGCCGGCGCCTTTAGCGCCGAGGATGAGCGCGACATGGTCCTAATCGGCTACCTGGCCTTTTTGGATCCGCCCAAAGAGTCGACGGCCGATGCCATCGAGGCGCTGCGCAATCACGGCGTCGCCACCAAGATTTTGACCGGCGACAACGAGAAGGTCACGCGTACCATTTGCAAGCAGGTGGGGCTGCAAGTCAACAACATGCTGCTCGGCAGCGACATCGCTGGCATGGATGACGCCGAGCTCGCTCGCCGGGCCGAGGACGTGCAGGTCTTCGCCAAGCTCACGCCCAATCAAAAATCGCGCGTAGTTTCCGTCCTGCGTGCGAACGGGCATGTGGTGGGCTATATGGGCGACGGTATCAACGACGCCTCTGCCATGAAGTCGTCCGACATCGGCATCTCGGTCGACACGGCCGTCGACGTTGCCAAGGAGTCCGCCGACATCATTTTGCTCGAGAAGGATTTGATGGTGCTCGAGGAGGGCATCATCGAGGGGCGCAAGACCTACGCCAACATGATCAAGTACATCAAGATGACCGCAAGCTCCAACTTCGGCAATATGTTCAGCGTGCTTGCCGCATCCGCCCTGCTGCCGTTTTTGCCGATGATGAGCATCCAGCTGATCCTGCTCAACCTGATCTATGACTGCAGCTGCCTGGCGATTCCCTGGGACAACGTGGACGAGGAGTTCCTGCGCGTGCCGCGTACCTGGGACGCTTCGAGTGTTGGCAGGTTCATGATCTGGATCGGGCCCACCAGCTCCATCTTCGACTTTATGACCTATATCTTTATGTACTTCGTTTTCTGCCCCCTGTTCGTGAGCCATGGCGTGCTGTTCAACGACCTGGCGAGCGTCTACTCGGGCGCCGCGCTGGAGCAGATGCAGCTGGCCTACATCGCGCTGTTCCAGGCTGGATGGTTCGTCGAGTCTATGTGGAGCCAGACGCTGGTCATCCACATGATCCGTACGCCTAAGTTGCCGTTTATCCAGAGCCGTGCCTCGGCTCCGGTGATGCTGCTCACGATGACGGGCATCGCGCTGCTCACGCTGATCCCGTTTAGCCCGCTTGGCCCCACGCTGGGTCTGGGCGCCCTGCCTGTCGAGTACTTCTTGTTCCTGATTCCGTGCATCTTGCTGTACATGGCGCTGGCGACAAGCCTTAAGAAGGCCTACGTCAAGCGCTACGGCGAGCTGCTGTAGTGGGGGATTGATGCAGAAAGGAGCGTTTGCATGAACTGGACGCAGATTTGGATGGACTTGTTTGGCACCACGGAGTGGCTCGGCCTTAACATGGGCTTTTGGGTGGCCAACGGCGTGGTGTTGGTGGTTGTCGTGATTATGAACGTTGTCTTTTGGAGCATGAAACCGCTGCCGAGGGATGAATAACAAGCGAGGGGGCCGCCTGCCGGGCGACCCCCTCGCTGTTTATAAGCACCAGTAAATCGAAGGTGAATACTTTTCCCGAGAAGTGAACGACCTATTTTGGACCCCGGAAGCGTCCGCATTTTTCGACGCCAAAACCGCAGGATTTGAGTGATAAAACCGCAGGAAATAGCTCTCCAAAAGTGTCGATGCTTCGGGGGTCCGATTTCACTCGTTCACTTCTCGGGAAAAGTATTCAACTTCGTTGTGCGAGGTGCGGTTGGAAGGGCGGTTATCGTCAAGTAGCCACCTCTGCCTTGTGAATCATCTGAAGCACAAGGCATAATGCATGTGACAAAGGGACAGTCCCTTTGTCACATTCGTTGATATGAGAGAAGAGTAGATGATCCTTTCGCTGGCCCCTATGGAGGGGATTACCGGGCATGTGTTCCGTCGCGTGCATGCGGAGTGCTTTGGCGCGCTCGACTGCTACTACACGCCGTTTTTGCCGCCGCCGCGGGTGGGAAACCGCTTTGGCGGCAAGGCGTTTAAGGAGATCGATCCTGCCAATAACCAGGGGCTTAACGTAGTGCCTCAGCTGATGTCCAAGAACGCGGACGAGTTTGTGTGGGCGGCACAGGTGCTCGCCGACATGGGCTATCGCGAGGTCAATCTCAACTTGGGTTGCCCCTCGGGGACGGTTGTCGCCAAGGGCAAGGGCTCGGGTTTCTTGCGTAATCTCGACGAACTTGAGGTGTTCTTGAGCGACGTGTGCGAACGCTCGCCGTTGCCGGTATCGGTCAAGACCAGGCTGGGGCTGGAGAGTGACGACGAATACGAGCGCGTGCTCGATCTGTATTGCCGCATACCGTTGGCAGAGCTGATCGTGCATCCGCGCGTACAAAAGGACCGCTATACGGGCACGCCGCGCAAGGAGTTTTATGGCGAGACGCTGGAGCGCGCGCCGTTTCCGGTGGCATACAACGGCGATATTTTTGATCTTGAGGACATGGATGCGCTGGTGGAGGCCTATCCCGGCACACGTCATGTAATGCTGGGGCGCGGCCTGCTCGCGAACCCCGCTCTGGCTCGCATGGTCAAGGGCGGCCCAGCTGCAACGGCTGCTGAGCTGCAGCGCTTCCACGACACGCTGTTTGCTGCCTATGCAGAAGAGATTGGCGGTAACGCGGTCTTTCGCATGAAGGAGTGGTGGTTCTACGCCAAATGCGCCTTCGCCGACCCCGCTACCGTTCATAAACTCGTACGCAAGACTAAAAAGGTCGACGAATACCGCGCCGCCGTCGATCGCGTCTTTCGCGAGCAGCCACTTGCACCCATAGCCCGCTTCCACGGTTAGCTAGTCGTTAGGGACGTTCTTTAACGACTAGTCATTTAAGAACGTCCCCGATGAGTACTCTCACGCTAGAGCAGGTTCTCCTGTACCCATGCGATGATGTCGCTCGATTCGTAGAGTGGTTTGCCGTCGATGAACAGGCAGGGAACCTGGCGCTTTCCGCCGATGGAGATGAGTGTCTGTTCGGCATCGGAATCGGTCGAGATATTGCGCTCGGGAATGGTCACGCCGTTATCGGCCAAAAAGTGCTTGACCTTTATGCAATACGGGCAGCCGGTCATAACGTAGAGCACGAGCTCATGATCAGTAGCCATAGGTCTCCAATCGGTTGAGGTTTTGATTGAAATACCCAAAGCCGCCGCGGTCTATGCGCGCGTCAACGACGACTCGATGGCCTGTACCAGAAACGCCGTGGCTCCGGTGCCGCAGGGCTTGTCGTAGTAGTCGATAAAGCGCTGGTCGGCCAGATAACCGTGGGCGAGGCCCAGATACGCTTCGTTCTGGGGCTCGTGTCCCCAATTAAGGCCAATCCAGCGACGATGCATCGCGACAAGCTTGCGAGCCTCGCTTCCGTCCGCATCGCCGTCGCCCATGGCAATCGAAAGCTGGCCCAGAATAGCGCGTTCAAGTTCCTTCATGTCGGTCCATGTCTGAGGATCCATGTCCAATAACGTTTCGTTTGCTGCATCGATAGCCTCATCGCCGTAGCGCGCCCGCGCCTCGGCGCCGTAGCGCTCTTCGTTTTCCTGCACGGTGTGCCAGCGCTCCAGTTGCGGCAGGACGGCGCCCATGAGCGAGACGGCTTCGTCGAGCGACATGCCGGTGTTTTGCGCCAGCCGCGGGGCACAATCCTCAATCATCGCCTCCATGGTGGTGTCGTAGGTGTACTTGCCGTGGTCGTAGCACCACTTGCAGTAATGGTCGGTCGTGGCGCCCGTGGCATCGGTGCCGCAGTCGTCGGGCGTGAGTATCATGCCGCAGCTCTGGCAATAATGCTCGGGCATTTCGAGCAGATGAGACAGGGGCTCGCCGGTCACGGCGGCGATGAGCTTCATCATGTCGATGCCCGGTATGACCTCGCCGCGTTCCCAACGGCTGACGGCTTGGCGTGTGACGAAGAGCTTGGCGGCGAGCTGCTCCTGGGTAAGGTGATGGGCGCGACGGATGGCAATGAGCTTTTCTGCAAAGGCCATAGCGGCTCCTTTCTGCTGGTTGGCGGCTTAAGCATACGCGGCAGCAGGTGCCCTTCCAAGCAACCGTTGGTTGCACGACGGGGAACCGCGGCGAAGAATTGCGTGCAACGCCCCACGCCTCCATGCCGTACAATGACCGGCATGGAACCTATCGCACACATACATACCGACCTGCCGCAGAAGTTCGGCATTCCGCGCAACAGCTTTTTAGCGCCTCATCTGCAGGGACGCATCGTTTTTGAGCCGGAATTTGCCTCCAACGCAGCGGTTGAGGGTCTGGACTCCTTCTCTCACCTATGGCTGTTGTGGCGCTTCGAAAACGGAACGCCCGGCGGCACGGCAAACGACATAGCTGCCGATGCCAAGTCGCAGGACAGGTCTGGCACCAACGTCAAGTGGTCGAAGACCGTGCGTCCGCCGCGTCTGGGCGGAGCCGAGCGCGTGGGTGTCTTTGCCACGCGCAGTCCGTTTCGCCCTAATCCCATCGGGCTCACCTGCGTTAAGCTCGACCGCGTGGAGCTTACCGACGACGGCCCCATCATCCATGTGCTGGGGGCCGATCTGCGCGACGGCACGCCCATCTACGATATCAAGCCCTACATCCCGTTTGCGGACTGCCACCCGGATGCGACCGGCGGCTGGATTGAGGGTGCTCCGTGGCAAGAGCTCGATGTTGAGTTTCCACAAGCGCTGCAGGATATGGTCCCGCCCGCAAAGCTCCCCGGCTTGGTCGAGGTCCTTTGCCAAGATCCGCGCCGCGCGGGCAGCAAGCACGAGCCAAACCGCGTTTACCACTTAGCTTATGCTGGGCTCGACATATCTTTTACGGTCGATAAAACCCAGCTAACCGTAGTCGCCGTCAACGACGCGCAAGACTAACCAGCCATTCGTCTGAACCCGTCAAATTAAGCGCCAAACCCCATGTCAAAATCGCCCATGCTGGTGGACAATAACGCCTACCAAAATAGTCCGCTTTGCATGGGAGCTCAGCATGAAATACGACTTTAGCTCGCTTATCGACCGCCACGGCATGGATGCCATCGCCGTTGACTCTTGGGGCGAGATCCCCGGTATGGCTCCGAACGCACCCGACGAGGGCTTCGACCGCATTCCCATGTGGGTGGCCGACATGAATTTTGCCACGGTGCCCACGGTCCAGGAACACATCATTCAGCGTGCCCAGCACCCCATGTTTGGCTATTTCAATCCGCGCCCCGAGTATTTCGACCGCATCATCGAATGGCAGAGCCGCCGTAATGGCGTCGAGGGCCTGGCACCTGAGCATATCGGCTACGAAAACGGCGTGCTGGGCGGTGTCGTGTCGACGTTGCGCGCGTATGTCCAGCCAGGCGATGCGGTGCTGGTCCACAGCCCTACTTACATCGGCTTTACCAAGTCCATCGAAGCCGCGGGCTATTGCATTGTCCACAGCCCGCTTAAGCTCGATGATCAGGGTGTGTGGCGTATGGACTTTGAGGACATGGAGCGTAAGCTCGCCCAAAACCACATTCATGCCGCGGTGTTCTGCTCGCCGCACAATCCCTGCGGCCGCGTATGGGAGCGTGACGAGATCGAGCGCGCCATGGACATCTATCGCCAGCACGATTGCGTGGTGATCTCGGACGAGATTTGGTCCGATATCATCCTGCCGGGTCACAAGCATATCCCGACGCAGTCGGTGAGCGAGGATGCCCGCATGCGCACGGTTGCCCTCTATGCGCCCAGCAAGACGTTCAACCTGGCGGGCCTGGTCGGCAGCTACCACATCATCTATAACGAGACGCTGCGCGACCGCGTGTGCGCCGTGTCCGACAAGACCCACTACAACGAGATGAACGTCCTCTCTATGCATGCGCTTATCGGTGCCTACCAGCCGCAGGGCTACGAGTGGGTGGACGAGCTCAACCAGGTGCTTGCCGGCAATATCGAGTACTTCTGCAATTACGTGGACGAGCATTTTGAGGGCGTGTCCTATTCGCGTCCGCAGGGCACGTACATGGTGTTTCTGGACTGCACCGAGTGGTGCCGCGAGCATGGCCGCGATATTCAGTGGCTGCTCGACGAGGGGGCGCGCGTGGGCGTGGGATATCAGGACGGCCGCCCGTTCCACGGGCCCTGCTACATTCGCGTGAATCTGGCGCTGCCGCTTTCGCGCGTAAGGGAAGCGTGCGACCGCCTAGACCGTTACGTTTTTAATGCACGGTAAGTGTGCCCTGCATGCGGGGCCTTCTGCCAAGTCGGCTGGAAGGCCCCGTGTGGTAAGGCATCTGTAACCATTGGGCGCAGACCTGCTGCGGAGGTTTATTTTTCCTGAATCTGCTTACCGCAGAGATGTTCAATCGTAATCTCGTAGAGCTGGATGCCCTTAATGTCCTTGGCGATTTCCTCCTCGACTTCTTCGGCAGAAGGGTAGTACTTAAGCGCGAGCTGGCGGACTTTGTCCTCGATGAATGCAGGCGCCTCATCAACCAGGCGACAGCGGCCAAAGACCACAGTACTCATAACGTAGGGAGCCCAGTCACCGTCCTGGTACCACTCGTTGCCGTAAACGGTAAAGCAGACCTTGTCATCGCGCTTGAGTGCGTCGACCTTGTGGCCAGCCTTGGCGCCATGGAAATAAATCTTGTCGTGCTCGTCGTCAAAGAAGTAGTTGACGGGAATGGCGTACGGGTAGCCATCGTCGCCGTTGACGGCAAAGACGCCGCGCTTGCAGGTAGCGAGCAGTTCGCGCGCTTCCTCGTCAGTGATGGCGCGTTTCTTTCGACGTAAGGGCCTAAACATCGTTGGTTTCCTTTCTGGTCGTGCGTGGTGGTTGAGCACAAACTATAGCGAAACGGATCCGTTTTTCTTGATGCGGGCGAGTATGTTTTTGAGCTTGTTAAAGTCGAGCGGTTTGGACAGATGGGCGTTCATGCCGGCATCGTGTGCCGCCTTGGCGTCCTCGGCAAAGGCGTTGGCGGTGAGCGCGATGATGGGGATATCGGCTGCATCGACCTTCTCGCTCAGACGAATCGCGCGGGTTGCCTCATAGCCGTCCATGCCCGGCATCATGATGTCCATCAGAATCGCATCGAAGCTGCCGGCGGGACGGCCAACGTATAGGTCGACCGCTTCGTTGCCATCGGCGGCGCGAGTTACGACAATGCCTTCGCTTTCGAGCAGCGTCTGGGCAATCTCGGCATTCAATTCGTTGTCTTCGGCGAGCAACACGTTCATGTCGGCGAGCGAGCAGTCGAGCACCCCCTCGACCGTATCTGCCCGCGCCTGAGGGTTCTTGTCGATATCGAGCGGAATCTGGACGTTGAACGTACTCCCCACGCCAACCTCACTCGAAATCTCAATCGTACCGCCCATCAGTTCAATAAGCGACTTGACGATTGGCATGCCCATGCCGGTTCCTTGGAACTTGCTGCGCGCATCGTCACCTTCTTGGGCAAACGGTTCATAGATATGCTTTAAAAACTCGGGAGCCATGCCAATGCCGGTATCCGAAACGCTAAAGCAAAAGAGCGCGCGCCCATCATCGAGTGGCTTGGTCTTTGAACTAAAGGTGACGGAGCCGCCGCGCTTGTTGTACTTAATGCTGTTGTCTAACAGGTTGATTATGATCTGTCGGATATGGGTGGGACTGCCGATCATGTATGGCCCCGTGGCGTACGGCAGACTATTGTCCTGCATTGTGATGCCGTTATCGGATGCGCGGAGCTTGCACAGCACCAGCGTATCGTCACAGAGCTCTTTGAGGTTAAAAGGCGCATGTTCCAGAGTTAGCTTGCGGTCTTCGATTTTGCCCATCTCGAGGATGTCGTTGATCAGCGAGAGTAGGTGATTGGCGGCAACACGCGCCTTGGCGCGGCTTTCGCGGGCGGCCTGCATGTCGCCGTCTTTCAATTCCTCAATTTCGATAAGACCCAGGATGCCGTTGAGTGGCGTACGGATGTCGTGGCTCATGCGCGTGAGGAATGCCGTCTTAGCGGCGTTGGCGGCATCGGCTTTCTGCTGTTCTTTCTGCGCGCGGTGAAGCGACCAGACAAGGATGACGATGCCGGTGAGCAAAATGCAGATGACGACTGCCGCAATGACGATGCGGTTGCGGTAGAGAAGTCGAAACGCATCCGATTCTTGCGCCGAGTACGATGTGGGGGAATAACTGCTTGCAGAGAGCGATTCGCCAGCATTGACGATGCCCTTATTAATGATTCCCAACAGCACGGGCTTGCCGCGCGAAATCAAACACGATAGCTGTGCCGTGTCGGTGAGCTCCTGTGTTTGGAAATCCTCGATATCGTAGGTGTCGCGGATGGTTTTCAAGCGCGTGCTGGGGACAATGATGCAACTTGCCTCCCCCTTATTGAGGGCTTCGCGTGCCTCGTTGTCATTCGGATACTCGGTTACCTTTGCGTCGGGGAATAGGTTTTCGAGCTCAAAACGGTTGACGATCGCGTCTGCTGTGCAAGCGATGTTCTTAAGGTCACTGTTCAGGTTGCTGCTGCTGTGAATGGCGGCTAGGGAAACCGTTCCCATCGGGTTTGACAGGATGACCCCTGCCTGCTCGGCAAGCCAGTAGTCGCGAAACAACGGTAGGGCGACATCGATGGTCCCTGTGGAAAGGGCTTTGGTCATTTGCTCGTTGTTCGAGAACGCTACTGTTGCAACCGTAATGCCAAACTTGTCGTGCAACGTCGTTGCAAGCGAGGCGAGCGACCCTTCCATTTCGCCGTCGTCATTTTGCGTGCAGTAGGGGAGTTTGTTTTTAAGATAGCCGATCGTGATGGTGTTGTCGTTTGCTTTGAGCCAGGAGCGCTCGGGGCCGGTGAGCGATGATGAGCCGCTGTTTTGGGCCGAGTAATTCGCCTTGACCTCGTCGTTATAACGTGGGTTGACGCGGGCGATTGCCGTCATGGCGGCATTGATATCGTTCATCAGGTCGGGGCGGCTTTTGGGGACGGCAAAATAGTAGTCACTCGAGCCAACGTAGAACATGGGCGACGCATCGGGCGACGAGATGGTGTCGTTCATGATGACGGCGTCGACTTCGCCGTTTGCGAGTGCGTCAAAGAGCATGGAGCCTCCGTCATACTCCCTGTATGTGCAGGTGATTCCTTCGTTGGCGAGCCACTGCTGGCCAACGAAGGTTTGCATAACACCGGAGTTGCAACCGATGGTAAGGCCCTGGAGCGCTTGGGGGTCACCCTTGGCCAGGTCGTCGCGATCGGGCTTGGCGTAGATGTAGTAGCGCTCGGTGCCCTCGGGGTTCGAGGAAAAGAGCAGCTTTTGGGTGCGTTCCTCGGAGTAGGAGATGTTGGGCATGAGGTCGATTTCGCCTGCCTCGAGCATGTCCATAAGCTCGGTGAAGGTGCCGGAGACGTATTCGTACCGCCAGCCGGGCGTGTAGTACGACAGGGTCTGGAGGTACTCGTAACCCCATCCCGATAGACGCTCGCCGGGGGTGCCGTCCTGGAAGCCCTCGTTGTTGACGAGCCAACCAACGCGGACCGTCTTGACTGGCTGGCTAGAGTCAGCGGCAAAAGCCTGGACAGGCGCGATAGAACTCAGCACGGCAAGCGCGGCGAGCACAATGGCCAGGGCGCGACATATAACTGAACGAAGGACAGTGGCAGCTCTCACATGCAATCCTAACGAATCGAGACATTACCGCATAAGGATACCAGCCCAGCCTGCCCAGGCGGCAGCTGGTAGTCATTGGGGACGTTCTTAAACGACTAGTCATTGGGGACGTTCTTGTTTGACTAGTCATTTAAGAACGTCCCCAATGACTAGTTTCGTTTGCGGGAGAGGCGTGGGACAATACCGAGCGAATGTGATTGGACGTCTGAGAAAAGGGGTCGCGATGAAAAAGCTCAGGACGCTTGCTGATGTTTTGCGCCAGGCCGGTTTCGTGCGTATCACGGGCCTGTTCCTCATCTTCTATCTGCTGTGCTCGACGGCTGTCTGGCTGTCCGAGCCCACGACCCTTACGTTTGGCGATGGCCTCTGGTTTAGCTTTGAGACCGTCTCGACCATCGGCTTTGGCGATATCCCGGCCGAAACGCCGGTTGCCCGCGCCATTACCGTCATTCTGAGCGTTATCAGCATCTTCTACATCGCCATGCTCACGGGCGTGGCGGTGAACTACTGCAATACGCTCATCAAGATGCGTCAAAAGGACACCATGGCGCGCTTTATGGACGATCTTGAGCATTTGGAAGAGCTCGATCGTGACGAGCTCGCCGATCTTTCGCGTCGCGTGCGCGAGTATCGTCGACGCCAGCGCTAAGACGAACGTCGTGCGCCACAACAGGGGGCAAATATGAACATCACCGTGTACCTGGGTGCCAACACTGGCAATGACCCGGCGTTTCTGCCCGCGGTGCAGGAGCTGGGCAACTGGATTGGCGCCAACGGGCACGCGCTGGTATACGGCGGGTCCAAATCGGGCCTGATGGGTGCGCTCGCCGATGGCGTACTCGAGGCGGGTGGACACGTGACGGGTGTTGAGCCGAGCTTTTTTATCGAGGCCGAGCTTCAACATGACGGTATCGACGACCTTATCGTGACGAGCGATATGGCGGAGCGCAAGGCCAAGATGATTGAGCTCGGCGATGCGTTCATTGCCTTTCCCGGTGGGACGGGCACGCTCGAGGAGATTGCCGAGGTCATGTCCGCGGTGTCGTTGGGGCACCTGAGTGCTCCGTGCATCCTGTATAACCTGGACGGTTACTACAACGACCTCAAGGCGCTGCTCGGGCACATGATTGATAAAGGGCTTTCGAGCCCAAGGCGTCAGCACGGCATCTACTTTGCCGACGATTTGCGCGAGATTGCCTCGATTATCAACGGATAAGCTTTGAGCCTGCCCCACTATGGCTCCCAATGGTGCCGTTCGCGGCGTGGATGGTTGGCTCGTTCGGGCAACGCTCGCTCTACAATAAAACGTATCTATGTCGACTTTGACTGCGGGAGGTCCCGATGGACAACCTTGCCAAACCCACAAACCGCGCGCTGTTTTTAGCTAGCGTTGCCGTGACCGGTGCGTTCGCAGGTGCCGCGGTCTGGCTGTTCTTTTTTGCGATGGAGCACGGTATCGACTATCTATGGACCGAGATTCCGCACGCGCTGGGCGTCTCTTCGCCCGAGCTTGCCAGCGGCCCGTTTGGCTTTTTGCCGTACCCGTTTTTTGTCTGCCTGCTGGGCGGCCTGTTAATCGGTCTGTACGAAAAGATGACAGGCACCAAGACCGATAACCTCAACCAGGTGATGGCTAAGGTAAAGCAAGACGGGCGCTACCCGTACGACAACCTGGGCAAGCTTTCGCTCGCGGCATTGCTGCCGCTGCTGTTTGGCGGCAGCATTGGACCGGAGGCCGGCCTGACCGGCGTCATCGCGGGTCTGTGCAGCTGGGTCGGCGACCGCATGCGTCGCTTTGGTGCCGAGTTTAGGGAGCTTACGCTGTTGGGCACTCAGGCCGCGCTGACGGCGCTCTTTACCGCGCCCGTCTTTGGCTTTGTGGCGCCGCTTGCCGGTAGTGCCGACGGCGACGAGGGCTCTGCGTCCGGCGAGATCACCATCAAGCTGCCCAAGGCGCAAAAGACGGTGGTCTACGGCATTGCGATTGCCGGCGGTCTGGGTGCCTACCTGCTGCTTGGCCAGCTTGTGGGCGGCGGCATGGGCATGCCCAGGTTCGAGTCCGCCGAGGTGGGCAACCTGGAACTTACCTGGCTCATTCCGCTGGCGTTGGTTGGCACCGTTTGCGGCTGGCTGTACTTTGTCTCCGAGCACGCAAGCGAGGCACTGTCCCATGCAATAGGGGAGCGCCCTGTCGTCAAGGCTATGCTGGCCGGTCTGGCGCTCGCCATCTGCGGCACGGTCCTGCCCTACACCATGTTTGCCGGCGAGACCCAGGCCGACGTGCTCATGGAAACCTACCTGACCATTCCCGCCGGCGTGCTTATCGCGACCGGTCTTGTCAAAGCCATGCTGACCCCCGCCCTCATCAACTTGGGTTGGCGCGGAGGCCACTTCTTCCCCGTTATCTTCTCGGGCGTAAGCCTGGGCTATGGTCTTGCCATTCTTACCGGTGCCGATCCGGTCTTTTGCGTCGCCGTCTGCACGGCCTCGACGATGGGCGCTGTCATGCGCCAGCCGGTCATGGTCGTGGGCCTGCTGCTCATGTGCTTCCCACTCAAGGGTATCGTCTGCATGATCATCGCCGCAGCCATCGCCGCCGGCGTTCCACTGCCCAAGCCGCTGCGCAAGTAGCGCGGTGGCGTACGCCGAGGACATGCCATTTGTCACGGATTTGCGGGGGGCGATCGCGTCCTTCGTGGATTGAGACTCGCGTGGCTACAGATCGCGTACTCGATAAACCTTGGTGCTGACGGTGCAGCTGATTACGCATAGCGCGAGGGCCAGTACGGCAATTCCTGTGCACAGACAGCCAAGGACGGCGGGATCGGGATTCGCTCCGGCAATCGACATGAGCCAGTTGCTGATGGGGTTGGAGGAGCTCAGCGTGGCCATGGCAAGGCATCCGAGCAGGGCAAACAAGGCAACGGATAGGCGCAGCGCCTCCATGTGTCCAAATCGAAAGAACAACGGCTGTGCCAAAAACACCATCATGAGGGAGATAAGCATCGATGCTGCCGAGGCTATTGCGATCTCAAAGACGGTTTGTCCTGTCGAGGTCACGCCCGCACTGTTGAAGAGCGGAAGGACGATGATGTTCAAAAGCACGGCGGCGCAGGCCATGATGGCCGAGAAGACAACGATGCACAGGTAGCGGGCACAAATAATGTCTTTGCGCGAGAAGGGCAACGTCGCCCGATAACGCTCCCAGCCATTTTGATTGTCGAAGCCGGCCAGCGAGCTCATGACCATGATGGGCGACATGGCACTGACCGCGCAGGCGCCGGCGCTCATGCCGGAATCGCCATCCGACGCGTTGGCGAGGGTTAACACAACGAAGATGAACAGGCTGACGCCCGCGATGCTCGGGATAAGCGTGCGAACGATGGCGAGCTCGGACATAAAGGCGCGTTTCATTTCGAAGCCCCTTTCAGCGTGAGGCGTAGATAGTCGTCAATGGTTGCCCGATCGCAAGGAATCTCGGGGAAGGCCTCGAGCGTTTCGCGACGGTTGGGCACGAGCACGTCCACGCTATAGGCGTGGTGGACGGCACGGGCGCCTTCGACGCAAGCCATAAGCTCGGCGGCCTGCGCTTGGGTGCAGTGGGCGATGCCAGCGCGGTCGGTAATGTCCTCGCGCGGCAGGTCAAACACAATCGAGCCATTATCGATGCAGATGACGCGGTCGGCGGCGCGATCGAGGTCGGACGTAATGTGGCTCGAGAGCAGTACGCTGCGCTGACCGTCGGAAACAAAGGCAAGCAGCTCATCAAGCAGCTCCTCGCGTGCCATGGGATCGAGGCCCGCGGTGGCTTCGTCCAAAACGAGCAGCTTGGCCTCGTGGCTGAGCGCGCAGGCAAGCTGCAGCTTCATACCCATGCCGCGGGAGAGGTCCTTGACCTTTGTCTTGGGATCGAGGCCAAATCGGTTGATGAATCGGGCGAACGTTTCGCGGTCCCACGTGGGGTACGCTGGGCCTACGAGCGACTCGATCTGGCCCACCTTGAGCGTGGAGGGGAAGGGGCACGTGTCCAGGACGAGACCGACGCGGGAGCGCAGGCAGCGCTGTGTCTCATCGGGCGCGTCGGCGCCACAGCGCTGCCCAAACAGGTGCACCTCGCCGGCATCGAGCTTGATAAGCCCGAGCGCGGCGCGAATCGTCGTTGTTTTGCCTGCACCATTGGCACCAACAAAGCCGACGATCTGGCCGGGCTCCACGGCAAGCGTGACGTCGCGCAGCGAAAAGCGGTCGCTTACAGTGCGTGAGATGCCTTTGAGTTCTAGCAAGTTTTGCATGGTATAGCCTTTCTTGCAGATGGCTACTGCATGGTTTCGGGGGCCACCAGGTCGAGCATCTCGTGCAGTTTGTCGCGCGTGACGCCCAGGGTTTCGGCTTGGCTCGCCGCTTTCGCAAGTAGCTCTTCGATATGGCAGAGCTGGTTTTCGCGCAAAAGCTCCTGGTTGCCCTCGGCGACAAAACAGCCCTTGCCCTGCACGGTGCAGATAAACCCGAGCTGCTCCAGGTCGGCGTAGGCGCGCTTGGTGGTGATGACGCTCACGCCAAGATCGCTTGCGAGCGCACGGATGCTGGGGAGTTTGGCGCCCGCAGCGAGCGTGCCCGATAAAATCTGAGCTTTGACCTGCGAGGTTATCTGCTCGTAGATGGGCTTATCGCTCGAATTGGATAGGATGATGTCCACAGCGGCTCCTTAGCTGATGGGCTACACGTGTATATAACCGGTAAGCACAGTATATATACACTATGCACAGTTATGCAAGAGGCAAATGCTGATTGGGCCGGCTGCCCAGGCCCCAACTGATGAATTTGTCCTGATAGGCGCTCTAGAGCGAGGTTTCGCGGCTACAATAATGCGGTTACAACGACGTAATGCACTCAATGCAAGAAAGGATCCGCATGGCAAGCCTGTCGGATGAAATCTCGTCGCGCCGCACATTCGCGATCATCAGCCACCCGGACGCCGGTAAGACCACGCTTACCGAGAAGCTGCTGCTCTATACCGGCAGCATCCAGACTGCCGGCTCGGTCAAGGGCAAGAGCTCGGCCAAGCATGCCGTCTCGGACTGGATGGACATCGAGAAGGAGCGCGGCATCTCCGTCACCTCCTCGGTGCTGCAGTTCACCTACAACGGCGCCTGCGTCAACATCCTCGATACCCCCGGTCACCAGGACTTCTCGGAGGATACCTACCGTACCCTTATGGCCGCCGACGCCGCTGTCATGGTCATCGACGGCGCCAAGGGCGTCGAGGCCCAGACCAAAAAGCTCTTTAAGGTCTGCACGCTGCGCCACATTCCCATCTTTACCTTTGTGAACAAGCTCGACCACGAGGCTCGCGACCCGTTTGAGCTCATGGAAGAGATCGAGAACGTCCTGGGCATCAATACGTATCCCATGAACTGGCCGATCGGCAGCGGCCGCAACTTCCGCGGCGTGTTCGATCGTCAGACGCGCCGCGTTATCGCCTTTGAGGGCGACGGCCACGCCAATGCTACCAAGAAGGTCGCCGAGGTCGAGGCCGAGTTGGGCGATCCTTCCATGGATGAGCTCATCGGCGAGGAAAACCATAAGAACTTGATGGACGACATCGAGCTGCTCGATGGCGCCGGTGATGAGCTCGACTTGGATGCCGTGGCCTGCGGCAAGCTGAGCCCGGCGTTTTTTGGCTCGGCGCTCACCAACTTTGGCGTGGAGCCCTTCCTCAAGGAGTTCCTGCGTCTGGCCCCGACGCCGCGTGCCTATACCGATACGCTCACCAGCGAGCCGGTCGATCCCTGCCGCGACGACTTTAGCGGCTTTGTGTTTAAGATCCAGGCCAATATGGACAAGAACCACCGAGACCGCATCGCCTTTGTGCGCATTTGCTCGGGCAAGTTCGAGCGCGGCATGGATGCCTTCCACGTGCAGGGCAACCGCAAACTCAAGCTTGCCACGGGCACGTCGATGATGGCCGATGACCGCGCGATTGTTGACGAGGCGTACGCGGGCGATATCGTGGGCCTGTTCGACCCGGGTATCTTTAGCATCGGTGACACCGTGTGCTCTGGCAAGCGCCACGTGCAGTATCCGCAGATTCCGACGTTTGCCCCCGAGATGTTCGCTCGCATTACGCAGGTTGACACGCTCAAGCGCAAGCAGTTCGTCAAGGGCATGGAGGAGCTTGCCCAGGAGGGCGCCATCCAGATCTTCCGCGAGCTGGGTGCCGGCATGGAGAGCGTCATCGTGGGCGTGGTCGGCGTGCTGCAGTTTGAGGTGCTCGAGCGCCGCCTCAAGGCCGAGTACCGTGTTGAGGTTCGTCGCCAGCCGCTGCCCTATACGGACATTCGTTGGATCCAGAATGACCCCGATACCATCGATATCCCGGCTCTTTCGCTCACGCGCGACACGCTGCGCGTCGAGGACATGCGCGGCGGTAAGCTGCTGCTGTTCACGAGCCCGTGGAACGTGGATTGGGCAACTGACCACAACCCCGACCTTATCCTGTCGGAGTTTGGCAACGTGGCCTTTTAACGCATCGGCGCGGTGGCCCTGCGGGGCTGCCGCGCCGTTTGCTTGCCTTATGCCGTGTGAGCGGCTATTATACCCACCGTCGTCTCAAGACCGGGGCGTCCGAGCAGTTCGGGTCCGATATCCTGCTCGTTAAACCTAAAACCAAAGGAGTACATAATGATCAAGAAGGTCATGGAGGACTACAAGGTCCTGTTGCGGAGCATTCCCGCGGCAACGGTTTCGCTGTTTTTCGTGAGCGTCATCATGATGAACCTGCTGGCCAACAAAGAGCTCATCAGCCTGCCGTATCTGGCGCTCGACTGTGGCTTTGTGGTGAGCTGGGTTTCGTTTTTGTGCCAGGACATGATCTGCAAGCGCTTTGGCGCCAAGGCATCCATCAAAATCTCTATCCTCGCGCTGCTGGTCAACCTGGCCGTGAGTCTGTGCTTTTGGGCATGCTCGCTCACGCCCGGCATGTGGGGCGCCTACTACGACACGGGCATGATCGAGGTCAACACTGCCCTTAACGCCACCATCGGCGGCACCTGGTACGTGGTGCTGGGCTCTTCGCTGGCAATGCTCGTTTCTGCCGTGGTTAACTCCACGCTCAACCAGTCGCTCGGCCGCATGCTCAAAAAGAATAATTTTGCGAGCTTTGCCTTTCGCTCCTATGTGTCCACGGGCATTGGCCAGTTTATCGACAACTTGGTCTTTGCCATTGTGGTGAGCCACACGTTCTTTGGTTGGACCTGGGTGCAGGTCCTTATGTGCTCGCTGACCGGTGCTGTTGCCGAGCTGCTGTGCGAGGTCTTCTTGAGCCCCGTGGGCTACAAGGTCGTGCGCGGCTGGGAGCGCGAGAATGTGGGCTCCGAGTACCTCGAGCGTCACGCAACCGCCTAAGGAGCAAGTATGCGGGTTTTGATCACGGGCGCTTCGGGCGGTATCGGAGCCGCGTGCGTGCAGCGCTTTTTGGATGAGGGCCACGAGGTCGTGGGCTTTGATCTGCTGTCGCCGGCGATCGAACACGAGCGCTACCGCCATCTGATCGTTGATGTCCGCGAGCCGGACTCGTTTCCAAGCGACCTTGAGCCCCAGGTGATCGTGAACGTTGCCGGTACGCAGGATTCGGCCGACGACATCGCCGCCAACCTGTATGGCACCATCAACGTGACCGAGCGCTACGCCTTTGCGGGGGAGGGGCTTGCTGCCAAGCCGGCATCGGCTATCAAATCCGTGGTCAATGTGGGGTCGGCGAGCGGGCATACGGGATCGGAGTTTCCCGACTATGCCGCCAGCAAGGGCGGCGTTATCGCCTACACCAAGAACCTTGCAAACCGTCTGGCGCCGCAGGCTATCGCCAACAGTGTGGACCCGGGTGGCGTTATCACGCCGCTCAACCGTTGCGTGATGGAAGACGAACACCTGTGGAACCAGATTATGGAGCTCACGCCGCTTAAACGCTGGGCTACCGCCCAAGAGATCGCCGAGTGGATCTACTTTGTGGGCGTGACCAACCGGTTTATGACCGGACAGAGTCTGTTGATCGATGGCGGCGAGGCCGGCCGCACACAATTTATTTGGCCCGAATAGGAAACGCGCCCGATGGAAAGCCGTCGGGCGCGTTTTTGATGTATCGATTTTTAGCCGAGGCAAGTCCAGTCGACGGGGGTCGAGCCGTGCTGTTCGAGTAGCCGATTGGCAGCGGAGAAGGGGCGCGACCCCATAAAAGCGGGGAGTTCTGCTGTGGCACGGTTGGCCGAAAGCGGCGAGGGGTGCGTGGAGGCCAGGCAGAACTTGTCGGTTGCCTTGCCCGCACCAGTTGCGTCGAGCTTACCTTCGACCATCTGCTGGGCAAAGCGGCCCCATGCCAAAAAGACTACCGGCTGGGGCAGCTGGCAGCAGCGTTCGATAACGTAGTCGGTGAGCGTGCTCCAGCCCAGTTTGGCGTGCGAGTTGGCGGCATGCTCGCGCACGGTGAGCGTAGTGTTAAGGAGTAGGACGCCCCGTTGTGCCCATGGGGCTAGGTCTCCCGTGGCGGGAATGGGACAACCCAGATCGGCTTTGAGTTCCTTGTAAATGTTGCGCAGGCTCGGCGGCAACTTGGTTTGCGTCGCGGGGACCGAGAACGACAGCCCCATTGCCTGGTTGGGTCCGTGATAGGGGTCTTGACCCAAGATGACAACCTTGACCTGGTCGGCCGGCGTGTAGGCGAGGGCATTGAGGATGTCGTCTTGTGCCGGGTAGATAGTCTGCTCGGCACGCAAAAGGACGATGCGCTCGAGCAGCTGGTTCGTAGTGTCACGTACCGGCTGCGGTGCATCGCCCAACCAAGTTGCTATGTTGCGGTCGCGGGTCGCGGCGTCCATGGGGCTCCTTTACGTCAGATGCTCTGTTTGCATCTATTGTAAAGGCGCACCGGTTGCCTTTATGCCACGGCTGTATGAAGAGCGGGGTCTACGAGACGTGCTCGGGCGCTCCTGCCATGCGAGCCTGTCCATGTGCGCGGAGGCGCGGAAGCTCGACGGTTGCCACCATGACGCCGCTGAGGATGAGTGCGGCGCCAAAGAAGGCGATGGGGCTCAGAACCTCGCCGACCAGGAAGAACGAGAAGACGGCGGAGCAGACCGGCTCGAGCGAGAAGGCGAAGCCGGTGGTCTCGGCGGGCACGTGGGGCTGCACGAGCGTTTGGGTGATAAAGCCATAAGCAGAGCAGATGAGTGCGAGTGCGACGACGACCACGACCTCGCTGGGCGTGCTGGGAAGTGTGAAACCGCCAAAGACGCATGCGGCAATGCCCGAGAACAGGCCGCCAAAGCCCAGCTGCCAAACGCCCAGGGACAGCGGATCGACTTCTTCGACAAACCGCTTGGCGACAATGATGTGGCCGGCGTAGACAAAGGCGGAGAGCAGCATGATGAGCGCGCCCGGGTTCAGGCTGGTGAAGTCGGCGCCCGAGAGCAGCAACATACCGCAGGTGACGATGGCGGTGCCGACGAGCACTTTGCGCTCGGGGGCGCGGCGCAGCAGGGCGGCGTTGGCAAACGGCACGATCACGACCGTCAGGCTCTGCAAAAAGCCGGCAGTGGAGGCGGAGGTGAGGCTGGAGCCCAGGCACATGCAGGTGAGCTCGGTTGCCATGATGGCACCGATGATGGCGGCACGGACCATAAGGTCGCGGTTGATGCGAAACGCGTGCTTGTGGAAGAGCAAAAGGCAGGCTACAAAGGCGATGATGCAGCGTAGCGCGACGATGCTCGTGGCGTTCATGCTGTCCATGCCGATCTTCATGAGGGGATACGAAAAGCCCCATGCGACGGGAACGGAAAATGAGAGCGCGATTGCTTTTTTGCGATCCATGGGACTCCTTTTGTTACAGAACGGTTTCGTAAAAAGGATTCTGCTCCCAGATGTGGATGTAGTAAAGCGAATGTATCTTCAGTATGATTAAGAAATACTAATGTAGGCAGAAAAAGCCCTGGCAAACGTTTTACGGCTGCATTGATGTGGAGGCACGATGGCATCGCGGTATCAGATTGTTTGTATGGTGGTCGACTGCGGCAGCCTTAAAGGCGCGGCGGACGAGCTGGGCTATACGCAAAGTGCGGTGAGCCAGGCCGTCAAGGCGCTCGAGCGCGAGCTGGGCACCACGCTTATCGAGCGCGGCAAGCAGGGTGTCTCACTTACGCGCGACGGTAAACAATATCTGCCGTACCTGCGCCAGATTGTGACCGCCGAGGCCGAGCTCGAGGGCAAGCGCCAGGAGCTGCTGGGGCTCTCCTCGACCGATATTCGTATCGCGACGTTTACCAACGTGAGTCGAACCGTGTTGCCACGTGTGATCCGCGATTTTGGGGCCCTGCACCCGGGCGTGCACTTTACCCTCAAGCAGGGTGATTACACGCGCAACGCCCAGTGGGTGCACGATGGCGTGGTTGATTTTTGCTTTACGGCGCGCGGATTTACCGCTGGGCTCGAGAAACGCGTGGTCTATCACGATGAGTTGGTGGCGCTGTTACCGGCTGCGCATCCGCTGGCGGCAAAGGAAAAGGTGACGCTCGCCGATCTGGCGACCGAGCCGTTTGTGCTGCTGGATGAGGGCGAACAGAGCCTGGTGCTCGATGCATTCGCGGCGCATGGGCTGTCGCCGCACGTGACGAGCGAGGTGACCGACGACTACACCATCATGGCGATGGTGGAGGAGGGCCTAGGTGTGAGTATGCTGTATCGCCGTACCGTCGAAGGCATGCGGGCCGATATTCGCGTACGTCCCATCGTGCATGCCCCCTCGCGCGATGTGGTGGCCGCCTGGCGCAGCTGGGACACCATGCCCATCGCCACGAGGCGCTTTATCGACTATATGAGCTCGCATATTGTCAATTAATGACTGGCGTGGCGTTGAGTGCGGCGTTTAGCGGGCTGTCGCTTTGGCTTTGGTGGCGCGATAGGTGCGTGCCGGGTGGCAGAGTAATACCGCTACGACCATAAAGAACGCCGTGGTGCCCAGGCTGATGGGGTAGACCATCATGATGTTCGCAAAGGTGCGGAAGTGCGGGAACACGCAGAACACCCAGTAGAAGCGAATGCCGCAGACGCAAATCATGGTGATGAGGGCGGGCATGAGCGAGATACCAAAGCCGCGCAGGTAGCCGGACATGTTTTCGTAGAACATGCTAAAGGCGTACGCCGGGAAGATCGAACACACGCGGATATAGCCGATCGAGACGATGTTGGGATCGCTGTTGAACAGCGACAGGATCTCGCGCCCCAGGCTGACAATAACGATGATCGTGGTGAGTGCAACGATACCGCCTTCGACCAGGCAGACCTTGAGCGTCTTGGTGCAGCGGTCGATCTGGCGAGCACCGTGATTTTGTCCCACAAAGGTGGTGCACGCCTGGCTAAAGCTGTTGAGCAGGTTGTAGCACACGTACTCCAGGCTCATGGCGGCGCTCGATGCTGCCATGACCTCGGTTCCCAGGCTGTTGATGGCAGACTGGATGATGATGTTGGCGACGGCAAAGACGGCGCTCTGGATGCCGGCGGGCAGGCCGATCTTGACGATGCGCTTGAGGGCGACGGGGTCGATAGCCAAGTCGCGCGGGGTGACACGGACGACGGAGTCGGTCTTGAGCAGGCGGACAAAGAGCGTAGCGGCGCTGACGGTGTAGGCGATGGCGGTGGCGATGGCGACGCCCGCGACGCCCCAGTGGAGTATGGGGACAAAGATGAGGTCCAGGCCAATGTTGAGGACGGTGGACACGGCAAGCGCCTGCAGCGGCATGCGGGTGATTCCGACGGAGCGGAAGATCGCGGCCTCAAAGTTGTAGAGCAAAATCGAGGGCATGCTCAGCAAAAAGACGCGTAGGTAGAGCGAAGCGAGCGGCATGGTTTCGGCGGGAACGTTGAGCGCGGCGAGCATGGGCTCGGCAAAGATCTCGCCCAGAGCGATGACGACAAAGCCCACGAGCGCCATTAAAATCGAGGTATGGACGGCGCGTTTGACCATGTTCTGATCGTTGCGGCCGATAGCGTTGGCGATGACCACGTTGGAGCCAAGCGATATGCCAATAAACAGGTTGAGCATAAGACTGGTAAGCGGAACATTGGAGCCGACCGCCGCCATGGCGAGGGTTCCCTGGTCACCCGAGAAGTTACCGATGATGACCGTGGCGATGAGGTTCGATAGCTGCTCCAAGATGCTCGTGGCGGCCACGGGGAAGGCGAACAGGGGAATATTGCGCCACAGCGAGCCGGTTGTCATGTCAATGTGCTTAGATGCGGTATCAGCCATACGCTCTCAATCTCTAACATGCTCTTTCGTGCTTATTTGCGCAGACGATGATACTCCTAATGCAACCAGTCGGCACTTAGGGACGTTCCTTTTCTGTCGGCAGCTGGGGACACTCCTTATCTCTTCTAACTAGTCATTCAAGAACGTCCCCAATGACTAGGTGGGGAAGGCGTGCGACAATGGTGGGCGTTGTGTTGTTCGCGCTAAGGAGTTGCCATGTTGTTGTGTCCCGTTTGCCATGAGCCGCTGGTGGATGACGAACGCGGTGCTGCATGCGCGGGTGGGCACCGGTTTGACCGTGCGCGCGAGGGCTATCTATATCTATTGCGCTCGTCCAAGAGCGGCGACTCCATGGGCGATCCCAAGTCGCAGGCGCGCAGCCGTCGTGACTTTTTGAACCGTGGATACTACGCGCCGTTGCGCGATGCGATGGTCGAGCTGGTGCGCAAGCAGGTGTCTGGGCGCGCTGCGCCTACGAACGGCCCCATGACGTTGCTCGATATTTGCTGTGGCGAGGGCTATTACACGAGTGCCATGGGCGCGGTGCCGGGCGTGGGCGCTTACGGGTTCGACTTGGGCAAAGAGATGGTGCGCCTGGCCGCCAAGCGCGGCGATGCGACCTATTTCGTGGCCAACATGAAGGACATCCCCGTGGCGGACGGCGCCTTCGATATGGTGACCGAGCTCTTCGCTCCCTTTAACGAGCGTGAGTTTGCCCGCGTGCTGGCGCCAGAGGGCTCACTCTATACCGTGGTGCCGGGTGCCCGTCATTTGTTTGGGCTCAAGGAGGTGCTCTACGACACGCCATATCTTAATGACGAGAAGCTGCCGCAGACCACCGAGCTCGAGTTGGTCGGAACGCAGCGGGTGTCTGCGAATATTACGCTTCAGACCCAAGCGGACATCGAGGCGGTGTTCCAGATGACGCCGTACTACTACCGCACGCGCCCCGCCGACAAAGAGCGCCTGGCAAACCTCGATACCCTTCAGACTGACATCGACTTCATCATCGCCGAGTACCGCCACAGCTAACAACCTGCCAAAAAGGGACAGGTTTATTTTGGTAGGTTTTATCTGGGCAAACGTAAAGGGCCGACCGCGGAGATGCGCGATCGGCCCTTTTTAGTTGCTTGGCTGCAGAGGTTATGAGAAGCGAGCGCTTATAGGCGGTCCTTGTTCTCGGCCTTAACGGCGTGTGCCTGCTGAACAAAGAACAGGTCGTACACCACGATGACAAAGGCGCCAAAGTTGATGGCGTCGCCGCCAAACTCGGGAAGCGTGAGCACCGCTTGGGCAAGCGTGGCGACCGCGGCAACAATACCGAGCTTAAACGCGCCGTCCACCTGCGAAGGCTTGTTGGCGCCCTTGATACCGGCGACGCCTGCGGCAAGGTCGACGAGACCCTTGGCGATAAGCACGACCGCTGCGAGCGTGGCGTACGAACCGTACGTGGAATCGAGACCGCCCGTGGCGATACCGACGCCGGCGGTGACGAGGCTGGCGATACCCAAAACAAAGTAGATGAGAGCAAGGATTTTGAGAGTCTTGCGAGTGAAGCTCATGGCTGGTCCTTTCGATACGAGTACGCCAACTTGGCGCACCCAATGTGCTGCACATATGGTGAAGCACATTGTAGTTCAACGCGGCGATGCATGCGCCTGAAAGCGCTTTGAGCCCGCGCGGCCCAACCCAACCTTTCAAAAGGGAAAGCTGGACGTAAGCCAAATCGATGGCAGCTCATGTGCGGCGCTGAGATGATGAGGCCGTAACAAGGAGTTGGTCTCAAGGAGGAGCCATGATGTACGGAGCAGGGCAAGTGCGTGAGCCGCGATCGTTGGGAAGGCGCATGAGTGATTCTGTGATCGCTGCCGTGTGCACGGGATTGATGGCGGTGCTTTGCATTGGGATGCTGTGGGCCATGTCGCATGTGGGACAATAGCGGACGGTTGGGTGCCGGCATAAACGGCGCTCACGTATTCGTTTTGCTTGTTAAGGAGTACCCATGGGCGTCGTCGATCCCTTTTCTGTTGCTCGGGCCGCGGGGCTTGAGCTGACCGGGAAGCCCGAGGGCCTCACGCTCACCGACGGCACGATGGAGCTGCGTGCCGATTTTGGCCGCATGCTTCCACGGCTCAAGCAGGGCCGTCTGCAGCAAGAACTGCTGGTAAAGGCTGCGCGCGCAAAAGGCATCGAGAGCCCATGGGCGATTGACGCCACGGCAGGCTTTGGCGAGGATTCGCTGCTGCTGGCGGCCGCGGGCTTTACCGTCGATCTGTATGAGCAGGATTGCGTGATCGCGGCGCTCCTCAAGGATGCCCTGGATCGCGCGGCAGATGATCCGGCGCTTGTGGCTGCCGTGTCGCGCATGCGCTTACATGCGGGCGAGGATAGCATTGCCGGCCTTCGCCATACAGCTGAGCTGATCGGGCAGGGCGAGCTCACCGCTCCTGACGTGGTGTATCTGGACCCCATGTTTCCCGGACGCACCAAGAGCGCGGCGGTTAAAAAGAAGTTCCAACTCTTGCATCATCTGGAACAGCCGTGCGCCGATGAGGAGACGTTGGTCGAAGCTGCGCTTGCGGTGCACCCGCGCAAGGTCGTTATCAAGCGACCGGTGAAGGGGCCACTGCTTGCCGGCGTTAAGCCGAGCTATCAACTTGCGGGCAAGGCCGTTCGTTACGATGTTTTGGTGCCGCCGCGCCCGTAGCTTGCGTGCGATGGCTGGCGCTCCGTCAATGCCGTGCCGATGCGGCGCCTATTTCCAAGGGTGCGACGTCAGGTGCCATCCACCGCAGTATTCGCATTTGTAGCAGGCCAAACCGCGCCGCCCGCGGTTTTCGCAGTCGGCCATAACGGCCTCGGCCTCGGCGCGCGTGTCGTAACGGTTTTTGCGCTCGCACGACTTGTAGCGCCAGGCCTCATCGCGCTCGGCGTCCAGGGCGTCGCGGCGCTCGTCCTCGCGTGCAAACAGGTCGCTCATATCGCCGCCGGTGGCAGTGCTCAAAAACTCGCTTTTTGCTTTTGACCAGGCGGCTCGCTTTTTGCTCCCCATCTGCATCGCGCCCCTCTCCAAACGTTGGTATCATTGCTCAATCAAAGTGATACCAATAAACGTGAGGTCGCCGCGTGATGATCAGAAAAACCCTCGATACCGACATTCCCGCTGTCATGGCTATCTATGACGCGGCCCGCGCCTTTATGCGCGCGCATGGCAACGCCACACAGTGGCCCGAGGGCACGCCTTCTGCCGAGCAACTGGCTGCCGATATCGCCGCCGGTGGCAGCTATGTGTGCGAAGTCGATGGCCGCGTGGTGGCGACGTTTGCCTTTTTGCCGGGCCCGGACGAGTGCTATGACGTAATTGAGGATGGTCAATGGCGCGGCGACACTCCGTACGCCGTGCTGCACCGTGTGGCGTCCGATGGCACCGTGCACGGTATCGCGGCTGCGATGTTTGCCTTTGCCAAGGAGCGTGCCGATCACCTGCGCATCGACACGCATCAGGACAACCTGCCCATGCAGGGCGCGAGTATTAAGGCGGGGTTCGAGCGTGCCGGCGTCGTGTATGTGTCGGACGGCACGCCGCGTGTTGCGTTCGACTGGCTGCGTGAGGCGTAAGAGTAGGGGCACGTGTCAACAATTCGCACGAACGAAAATGGCCCTGGGCGGGGTCATTTTCGTTCGCTGTGCTGTTTTGAAAGCCGGCTTTCGCAAGGCGCGAACCTACGAAAATCGCCGCGCGGCAACGCGGGGCGATGAGCTCGGTCGGGGGATAGGGCCCGCTTCGCCCGCCGGCCCGTAAATTGTATCATCCAGTGTGGAACGAGGGTGCCCGTTGCCGCGTGCGATGGGCTTGCAATAAGAGGAGAGCCATGTCGAAGCAAGCGGTCGTTGGAATCTTGGCGCATGTCGATGCCGGCAAGACCACGCTGGCCGAGGCCATGCTGTTTAACGCGGGCCGCATTCGCAAGCGCGGCCGCGTTGACGATGGCGACTCGCATCTGGATACGAACGAGATGGAGCGTGAGCGCGGTATCACGATCTTCTCGTCGCAGGCTGTGCTCGACCATGGTGACACCCACGTTATGCTCGTGGACGCTCCCGGCCATGTCGATTTTTCTGCCGAGGCGGAGCGCACGCTGCGTGCCCTGGACTACGCGATTCTGGTGGTAGGCGCCAACGATGGCGTACAGGGGCACACCGAAACCCTGTGGCGCCTGCTTGCGCGCTATGACATCCCGACGTTCATCTTCATCAACAAGATCGATTTGGAGAATCCCGGCCGCGATGTTTTGCTGGCACAGCTCGGGCAGCGTCTTTCCGAGGGCTGCCTGGATGCCAACGAACTGCTGGCGGGCGGCACCGTTCAGGAGGATGCTGCTGCGTTAGACGAGGCGGCGCTCGAGGAGTTTCTTGAGGCGGGTGAGCTTTCCTCCGCGACGCTGTCGCGCATGGTTGCTGAGCGCAAGCTCTTTCCCTGCTTTGCCGGCTCGGCGCTCAAGGACCAAGGTGTGGACGAGCTGTTGGATGGTATATGCGCGCTGATGCGCGAACAGGCGTGGCTCCCGGAGTTTGCCGCGCGCGTCTATCGTGTCAGCCGCGGGG